>JAZRAI010000018.1:0-36141 GCA_045634455.1 Acutalibacteraceae bacterium | reverse complement strand
TTTTCTCAACAAACCAAAATGCAAAGCTTTTGTTTAATGACGACGGTACTCCAACGGCAAGAACAGGCAAAATTTTAGCAGCTACACCAATGGGACGCTTCGGCGAGACAGAGGAATTAGAGGGCGGCCTTTTATTCCTTGTAAATAACGAAGCAGCAGGCTTTATTACAGGCGTGGTGTTACCTATAGACGGTGGCTTCTCATCTTATTCAGGAGTGTGATTTATTATGGAAAAATATATTCCGGTTGTTGTTATTAAAGAGATGTCTGAAACAGATAAAATTTTAACTGCTCTTCAGAATTCAAATATTAACTGTGCAGAGATTACCTTCCGTACAGCTTGTGCTGCAGAGGCAATTAAATACGCAAGAGAAAATTACCCTACAATGAACGTTGGTGCAGGTACTGTTATAAATGCCGAGCAATGTAAAACTGCTCTTGAGGCAGGTGCACAGTTCATTGTGTCACCCGGACTTTCTGTTTCAGTTGCAGAAATTTGCAAGGAAAATAATATTCCTTATTATCCGGGTTGTGTTACCCCTACGGAAATTATGCAGGCACTTGAATTAGGCATTACAACAGTTAAGTTCTTCCCTGCAAATATTTATGGCGGTTTAAAGGCTTTAAAGGCACTTTCAGGTCCGTTCCCGCAGGTTAAGTTTATTCCTACCGGCGGTGTGGACAGAGGCAACATAGATGAATTTTTAGCATTTGATAAGGTTGCTGCAATCGGTGGCAGCTTCTTTGTAAAGGAAGCACTCGATAAAATGGAGGAAAAATAATATGTCTAAAGTAGTTACTTTTGGCGAGTTAATGTTAAGACTTGCCCCAAACGGTTATTACCGTTTTTTTCAGAATGACCAGATGCAGGCAACCTTTGGCGGCGGTGAAGCCAATGTTGCAGTTTCCCTTGCAAATTATGGTCTTGAAAGTACTTATGTTACAAAGTTGCCGAAGCATGCTATCGGTCAGGCGGCTGTTGATAGCCTTCGCTATTTTGGTGTTGATACCTCTAAAATAGTTCGTGGCGGTGAAAGAGTTGGTATCTACTACCTTGAAAAAGGCGCTTCACAGAGAGGCTCTGTGTGTATCTACGACCGCAAATATTCCGCTATTCAGCAAGCAGACTTAAACGATTTTGATTGGGATGCAATTTTCGAAGGTGCAGATTGGTTCCATTTCACAGGCATTACCCCCGCCCTTGGTGAAAACTTGGTTGAGATTTGTAAATTAGCTTGTAAAAAAGCTAAGGAAAAGGGCGTTAAAATTTCTTGCGACCTTAATTACAGAGGCAAGCTTTGGACAAGAGCAGAAGCAAACAAAGCTATGACCGAATTATGCCAGTATGTTGACGTTTGCATCTCTAACGAGGAAGACGCAAAGGACGTTTTTGGAATTGAGGCAGAGGGAACCGATATTTACGGCGGTAAATTAAACCACGAGGGCTATAAGTCAGTAGCAAAGCAGTTGGCTGATAAATTCCAATTCGAAAAGGTTGCTATCACACTCAGAACTTCCATTTCCGCAAATGATAATGATTGGGCAGGTATGCTCTACGACGGTGAGGATTACCATTTCTCAAAGTCCTATCATCTGCACATTGTTGACCGCGTTGGCGGTGGCGACTCATTTGGCGGCGGTCTTATCTATGCACTGCTTTCGGGCAAATCCTCTAAAGAAGCTATTGAGTTTGCGGTTGCAGCATCGGCACTCAAACATTCGGTTGAGGGTGACTATAACCGCGTTTCTGTGGCAGAGGTTGAAAAGCTTGCCGGTGGCGACGCCTCAGGCAGAGTACAAAGATAAATTTATATTGGTTTTGAATTAAAATAAACGGGACGATGTGGGCATCGTCCCGTTTATTTGTGCGATTTATTTATTATGAAAAACCAACGGCAGGAGCAAGCCCCTGCCCTACAGCATATCAATTTTATTTGTTATTTATTCTTTATTCTTTTATTATTGTCTTGTTTTGCGTTTAAAACGCAAAACAGCCCCCCTTTTCAGGGGGCTGTTTTATTATGTTATATTATAACATTTTCTTTGTGCTAAACCGACTAAGACTTAATTATTTAGCCAAAATAGCAAGCTTAATTTCAACCAAATCAATAGCCTTAAGATCTGCGTAGCCAAGGTTTTCCTTATCATAAGTTAAGTAGGGGTTAAGAGAAACTCTCTTAGCGCGGATAAGGTCAAGAACGTTAGTAGCGCCATCGTTGTTAGCGTCAAATTTATTCTCAACATCGGTATATTCTACCATAGTAGCCTCGGGGCCTACCTTATCAGGTGTGCCGTCAATGCCGGCATTATATGCGCCGAATTTTTCAGAGTCAGTATCATAGGTCATTTCAAGTTGAAGATTCCAGATATAAAGTTTAGCATTGGAATCAACATTAGGATTAGCCAAAGCAACAGCTGTAAGAAGGTTACCGATAAGACTTTCGGAATCCACACCGAAGTCAGAAAGTTTTCTGCCTGTAATAGAAAATGTATTTCTACCGGGCTGTAAAAAATCTGTTCCGGTCTTATCATCATCCATATTTCCGCCTGCTACATTATAAACGCGGATTTCATCAGCAGCTGCATTTGCAAGGTAGTAATCGAAGTAAATGGAGATGTCTGCATCATTGTCACCAGGTTCCATTTTTTTAGCTGTTCGCTGAAGCGTATACTTAGCATTCAGAACCTCGTTTTTCTCACCAAGTTCTGCTTCAGCATCAGCAAAGTCTAAAAGCATAACAGGGGTTTCTGCAACAACATCAGCATAGGTACACTCAACATTATCAAGGGGCATATAGTTTGCTTCGCCGTTGAAAGTATTGGTCATTAAATTTTGTCTGTTATGGTATTCAGAAGTTTGTCTTACAATAAGATTCCATACATAAACTGTTACATTAGTATTTAGTGTTGGGTTTGCTAAACTCAAACGGAAGAAAAGTTTATCATTTTCAAGATCGGTGCCAACGTATTCATAATAATGCTCGTTTCCGTCAGCTATAAGGAATCTTTCGTCCTTGCTGTCACCGCCGGTAGCATAGATAGTCTTACCACCGGAAATATCATTAGGATCAATAGCTTCAGCAACAACTGCACCAACTACCTTGTAGTTGAAAGAAACCACAAGTTCATTACTACCAAAAGCGTAACCTGAGAAACACCAACCAGCTGTTTTGCCTGCTGCTGCTACTTTTGAATAATCAAGACGATAAGCCTTGCGAGTAGCCATAAGTTCGCCATAGGTGCCTTCTTCAACGATATAGCCGTTAGTAGCATTATTAGCAGTAGTATAGCTATTTAAAGGTGTAATCTTATCATTGCGCTTAACGCCATTTGCATATAAATTTATATTCCAAATGTAAAGTGTGCCGTTAAGAGTGGTATTACCGTTTTGGAATATTGGTATAATTTTTCCAGAAGCAAAACCTGCCGACTCAGCCACTAAGTGGTGTGTACCAAGCTGAAGGTTAGCATCAACTACTGAACCGTCATGTTTAACGGTATCAAAATTTTCACCGGTAGCATTTTTGAAATAAATGTAACTGGAGGTTGAATCATAGTAATAATCAAATTCAATTTTTATAGACGCGCTACCACAGTTAAATGCGGAGTTAAGAGCGAAGCCACTTTTACTATTTGCAACGTTGTTGAAAGTACATTTCCAAGCTTTTTGAGCATTGAACATTTCTTCATAAGAAACAATACTTACATCAACATTGGCACTTTTGTTTTGATGATCCTTTATAGGGTTAGTATCAACAAGTTCACCATCGATGTAAACTTTTAAGTCCCAAATATAAAGGTCTGCATTTGTAGGAGTAGTACTCTTCTCTTTAGAAACACCATAGCAGAATTCGTCGGTAGGGCAAGTATAGGTAGCATAGAAAGAGCCCATACCTTCTTCAAGGAATGAAAAACCTGTCTTATCATCAGGAACGTCTGCCGCATCTTTGTTGTTACCCAAAGGCCAGTTTCTTGCATAAATTTCGTTTCGGGTAGCAGCATAATGTTCGGACTTTAAATAATAGCTGTAGGAAATTTCAATTTCAGCATCCTTACAGGTGCCTTCAGGCAAATAGTTAGCAGGTATGTAAGCTATAACTTCACCTTTCTGACCGCCGGAAGCATTGGTAAAGTCAATAAAATAAACTTTTTTAGAATTGTTTTCTACTAATTCAGAAATGTTTTTTGCAGCAGAAGCTGTAACACCAACGAAACTGAAAACAGTAGCTAAAAGCGCTAAAGTTAAAACTAAGCTTAAAGCTTTAGAAAAAAACTTTTTCATTTTAGAATTATCCTCCTTTAGAAATTCTTTTTTTAATTTATTCGCCGTTTAACCAATATTAAGATTACGCCGTATAAGGTTCAAAAAGTGAATTATTGAAAATTTCCGAACAGGAAAAATTTTCCTTGGGTGGTGCCGAAAGTCTTCAAAAATTAAACTATAAGTCCCCTTAACGCAACCTTAAAGATTACAGTCAGTCGAAACAGTTTTATTCTGTTTCGACTAACTTATAAAACTTATTAATATGTAATTAAACGGAAAGTAACAAAATTAATAAACCAAGAATTAGTTCATTTCAGCGATTTTTTCGTTTGACATTTCAACGAAAGTATCAATTATAGGCTTGTAAGTGTCAATAATATTCTTAACCTGTGCAGGGTCTGCATCGCGAAGTTCTTTACGAATTGCGATAGCAGTTGCGCCGTGTACTTCAGCACTAATCCATGCTTCTGCATCCATTGTGTATTTCTGAGTCTTTAAGTAATCAGCAACCTCTTTTGCCTGAGCATCGCAATAGAACTTGGTCATATCGTAGTTCTCAGAAGAGAGCCAATATCTCAAGAAGTAAGGAACTGCCTTAGGATTTTTAGCGCCCTTAGGAATAGCATATGCTTCGTTTTCAGAAAGGTGTACCAAATAGTCGCGACCTGTAATGGTGGGTAGCGGAAGAACACCCAAGTTGTCCTGAGCCTTTACGGGCTTAGCATAGAAGTGGGTTGTACGAGCAGCGATAAGTGAATCTGTGTAGAAAAGGATTCGGCCGTTATCGAAACCATCGTAATCGATCTCCTTTACAGTGATAACGCCCTTTGCACTAAGTTGTGCAACCCACTGCCAAGAAGAAAGAAGGTCCTTAGAACCCATACCGCTTTCAAACTTGTTCTTTTCGGGGTTGTATTTAACAAAGTTAGCGCCCATAACGTTAGAATAGCCTGCACTGAGTGTTGTGATAGCGGTGTACTGGCTACCTGCGTTCTTAGAGAACTTAACGCACATTGTAGCAAGCTTATCATAGGTCCACTGACCTGCTTTCCAGAGCTTGTAGGGGTCTTCCATATTGAATCTGCCAATTAAATCTCTGTTATAGTACATAACAGAAGGCTGGAAGTAAGGAGTGTTCTTTAAAACAGCAGCATAGGGCTCGTTATTGAACTGATAGTGATACATTGCATCGTGGTCCCAAGCCTGGTCTGTAAAGTCATAACCGTAATCAGTAATAGGAGTAAGATAAGGCATTACAGCGGGGTCCTGACAACGAAGTCTTACAATATCAGGTGAGTTGTTAGTGGTAATCATAGCTGCAAGTTCGGTTGAATAATCACGATAAGCAGCAGTTTTCCACTCAATCTCGATACCGGTTTCAGCGGTAAAGTTTTCTATTGCTTTTTCTGCACCGGGTATTGAGTTGGGCTCATTCCAGTTATAGAAAACGATTTTCTTACCTAAATCTTTAGGCATTTTAGCCTTAACCTCAGCCCAAGTAAGGTTGGTGTCGCCGGCTTGAATTTTTGTGTTAGTTGTAACTGCAGGTTTTTTCTTTTCTGCTTTCTTACCGCAACCGGTAGCAGAAACCAAAAGCATTGCCACAGCTAAACCTAAAGCAAATAATCTTTTCATTTGTCATAATCTCCTTTATATATTTTAAGGTATTATAATTCTATCACCAAAATAATAAAAAGTCAACCAAAAATATAAATTTTTATCGCATTTTTTAATCATTTTAAACAACTTGATAATTGAATAGGTAACATTATATAAATAATTTGCATAAATTTTAGTTGTTTTTACTATTTTTATTTAATAAGTACTCTGATGCACCTTTTAACCGTCTATTTTTCACGCTTTTAACAGTTAATTGCGCATATAAAACATCCACAAAAAGGCAACCGACACTTTGTATAATGTTTTTGATTTATTTCACTTCTAATTATTATTCAACATTTAGAAGTTGAAGTAATCCTTCGCGTTTTGATAGCACACGCCTTTAACAATTTTTTCAAGACTTTCATAGTCCTCAGGATATTCTCCGTTTGTTACCCATTCACCTATCATATTGCAGAAAATTCTTCTGAAATATTCGTGGCGCGGATACGAAACAAAGCTACGGGAATCGGTAAGCATACCAACAAATTTGCCCAAAATACCAAGGTTTGCAAGGGCAGTCATCTGTGTTATCATACCGTCCTTATTATCGTTGAACCACCAGCCTGAGCCAAACTGAATTTTGGAAGCCACAGGGCCTCTCTGGAAATTGCCGAGCATTGTTCCCAAAACATAGTTATCCTTGGGGTTAAGTGTATAAAGAATGGTTTTCGGTAAGGAGTTCTCGTCCTCAAGATTACTCATAAAGCCTGAAAGCTTTTCTGCTATGCAAAGGTCGTTAATACTGTCAAAGCCCGTATCGGGACCTAACTTTTCAAGCATTTTCTTATTATTATTACGCATAGCGCCGATATGAAGTTGCATTGCCCAATCATACTTTACATATTCCTTAGCGCAGGCAGTTATAACGGCAGTTTTGAAAACATCAATTTCCTTTTCTGTGAGAGCTTCGCCGTTTTGCTTTTTATTGAAAACCGCCTCTGCATCGCCAAGCTCAAAGGGAACATAATCAAGTGCGTGGTCAGAAAGACGGCATCCGTTTTCGTGGAAAAACGCAATTCTTTCTTTAAGCCAAGCTACAAGCTCTGCATAAGAATTAATATTGTTATCCTTTAAGTAACCATCAAACCACGGTTTATCAATATTAACCGCCTTATCAGGACGGAATGTGGGAAGCACCTTTGTTGCAAAGCCTTCCTCACGAAGTTGTTTATGATATCTTAAATCGTCGGCAGGGTCGTCTGTTGTGCAGATAACCTCAACATTGGATTTTTCGATAAGCTTTTTGGCAGAAAAATCAGCCATAGCTAATTTTTCGTTACAGATATCCCAAATCCTTTTAGCGCTTTTCTCGGTGAGAGGCTCATCTATACCAAAATAAATCTTTAATTCAAGGGCAGTCCAATGATAAAGCGGGTTGCCGATAAGGTACGGCATTGTGCGTGCAAAGCCCAACCATTTTTCATAACAGTCACCGTCACCTGTGATGAATTCCTCATCAATACCGAAGCTCCTCATCTGACGCCATTTATAATGGTCTCCGCCCAAGAACAAATCGTAGGTATCCTTGAATTTATAATCCTCAGCTATCATTTGAGGCACCAAATGGCAGTGGTAATCTATAATAGGCAAATCCTTTGCAAAGTCGAAAAACAGTTTCTTGCCGATTTCGTTAGTAAACATAAAATTTTCATTAATAATTCCCATAATTTTTCTCCTTTTCTAAAGCTTTTAACTTTTCTATAACCATAATAAACCATATTCTCTTACTTGTCAATTTGAAAAAACACTTTTTATTGAAATTTAAAGGGACGATGTCGAATCGTCCCCTGTTATTTCACAATTTTTCTTTTAATCTTTCTGAGAATTGGTTTGATTTTACACTTCCAAAAACGCCTTAAAGGGTATGTGAAAACCGTAAAGCGCACATAAAAATGATATTTTTTATTTGTTGTACAGTTGATATACCTTCCTTTGCGGTAAAACTCCTTTAATACACCGATAACGTGCTCTTTCGGGATATATTCAAAGCTGTAGGTATTATCACCGCGGATTACATAGTCGTTTTCGCGAACCTCTAAAATACGGTGCAGAACCAAATCGTCCTTCCCTCTTACCACATAAAGCGGAACATCGTATTTTTTAAGTTCTCTCGTTACAGGCTCTATAACCACCACGTCTCTGTGCTGACTGAGCATAGGTTCCATACTGGGGCCCCTGGTCAAATCCATAAAAACACCGTCGCTCGCCATTTTTCCCTTGACAAGCTCTGCGTTTTTTAAAGCACCGTCGCTAATGCGTGCAAAATCACTCATATTAAATCAACAAATCACTCTCTTTAAGACCTGCAATAAATCCGCTTACAGTCTCTTTTATTTCTGCTTCGTTTTCGTCAGGATAATCCTTGACCATAGCAGCAACAATAGTCTCTTCGGTAACATCATTTTTAAGCATATTGAAAATATATGCGCCGATGTCGTTCATTTTAACAAATCCGTTAAAGTTTTCAAGGTCCTCTCCTACTGCTACTGCAACGATTTTGTCCGCAATTTCGTTTGTTATAAATTCGTACTTAAGTTTCATATGTATATCTCCTAAAATCCTATTATTTAATTTGATTATATAATATTTAATCTACCTTGTCAAGTAGGTGAGGGGTTTCCCCTCCCGCTTCTCTGCAGCCTATCCTCTAACATCTACATACACCCGTTTCTATATTGGCTTGACTTCAAACAAAAAAACAATATAATTAATATATCAATACCTAAGGAGTGTTAATATGAAAGAAACATTAAAAATCTTAGCATTATACGGTCGATACGATACCGGCAAAACCGCATCGATTAATGAATTGATTGATATTCTTGCAAAAAAGCCGAATGTTGACAAGATATTTATTTTGCCAAACATTGTAGAGCGAATAGCCGCCTTTAAAGTTAATGAAAAAATCGTAGCTATTACTACACGCGGCGATCGCAAAATCGATTTAGAGAATGATTTTGAAAGACTTTTGAAGGAACTCGAAAAAGACGGATATGCACCCGATATATTGATTTGTGCCGCACGTTCAAGCGGAAAAACTCACGAATTTTTATATGAAAATGCACTTGATGAAAATATATATTGGTTTTCAAAATCAGCGATTTATCGAAAAGTCAACGATACTTTGCGAGATCAAGACGATATAGATTTTAAAGCTTTGCGTAATGAAATTAATGGACAAACCGCCGAGCAGTTATATGAGGTATTGACCGAACACGTATTATAAACCAAATTTCCGTTTGTCTATCGTATAGTGTCTAATGAGCAATGTCTGTTTTGCCAAATAATGTCATTTTATAATCACAAATTCCATAATTTTTGTTGTTATCGCTAAAAACACAAAATATATGCTAAAAATCGCACATAATTGACATATTGTGTCAATTATGTGCGATTAATTATGTAATTATTGATTTTTGCCGAAAATTGCATTATATGCCACCTCAGCTGCCTCAGGCTCCATATTGCAATTAATTTTCCAGAAATTGCAACAATTAATTAAACGGTTTATAAGCTCTATAGTTTTAGCGAGTGCCATAGGGTTTTTAGGCATATAAACCTGATTTAAAATTCTGTTGATAGCATCCTTGGGGTCAACCTTTTCAACCGAATTTTCCTTTGCCCTTTCAATAAAGCAAATGTGTTTAAGCGGTGTTCGCATATTACAGCCCAGCTTTTCTTTTCCGTTCCAAGGTGTGCCGTAGGCGTAAGGGCATTCCGGCTCATCCTCAAAAAATCGAACTATCGGCTTGTCCCCATTTACAACGGTCATTTTGTCGCCTAACAGCTTTTGCCAAAGGAACATATGTGTACTTTTGCCGGTTCCCGAACGAGCCGCAAACGCAACTCCAACCCCGTCAACATCAAAGGTTGCACTATGCAATACGAAAGCATCTCTGTTAGGCAACCATTCGGAAATCTCTCGATAAATTGCAGAAAGTTCTAAAACAGGCGGCGGGAACACTTCGTCTACAACTAATTGCTCATATTCAATATGTTCTTTAGTAATCTTAAAACTATAATCGATTTTTTTGGGTTCAGCAATGTATAACCGAGTTTTTATTACTGCATGTGGATAGATGTTCTCTATTTGAAACTCAAAATCGGACAGTCTTAGTATCATCTATTCACCCTCTTTAACCTTTAATGCTTTTCCATTCTTTATAAGTGTTCAAAATGCGGGTTTTAAGCAAATCAAAATGTGACTGTTGCAACGTATCATTACATTGAGGCATATCTGGGCAAATATCCAGATGATGCAAACAAGCTGGCATTACTGGACAAATAAGACATTTTTCTGAAGGAGAAACTCTCTTTTTAAATCTAAGTATGTTTTCTTCATTTATACTATCGCTATATATATTACCCCAGAAATATTTATCAGAAAAATGTTCACATTTACCCAAATCGCCATCAGGAGTAATTGTGGTTGCTGATGGTTTATCTGCCATACATTGATGATTTCTCAAATATCCCTTTAATGTTTTGTTTTCTTGGAGTTTATTTTCTTTTATGCGAGAATTAAGTATTTGATTATTTATAAACACTACATTACGTTCAGCATCTTTTCGATTCATATGTTTTTCGGTAGATTCATCGAACAACATTTGGGAATACATAGAAAAATTTTTATATCCGCTAAATTTTTCCAACATAAAATCCACTAACTCAAATAAATTCTCATAATTGTGATTATCCATATTCATTCGAATCGGAACAAGAACATCTGCCTTTAAAAGCATTTCTATATTTGATATAACTCTTTGAAACGCATTTACATTCGGATAAATATAATTTTTTATAGCATTATACTTTTCCTCGGTGCCATCAAGAGTTATTTGTACTCGTTTTAAATTCCAAAGCGATACCGCTTTTTCGATAAGGTTTTTGTCAAATAAATATCCGTTTGATATCATAGAGGATATAAATTCAACCGAATTTTCACGAAGTATGGTTGTAATAATATCAATAACTTTACTATTATAAAGCGGTTCTCCGCCAAACCAATGAAGTCTGACTCTTTTGCCCTGACTTTTTTTTATTATAAATTTTGCAACATCAACTGCGGTTTCTTCAGTCATATGATATTTTTTGATGTTTTTTTCATAACAATAGAAACAACGTGCATTGCAATCGGTCGTTGGAAAAATAGTATAATTGGTAATTGCTGTACCCTGCACTTTTTCGGTCAGCAAAGTCATGAAAGCATCTAGTTGCTTACAAATTTCCGAATCATTATAATCTTTAGTACAAAAATACCAATTTTCAACTAACACTCTAAAAGTCGGGTTAGTATAATCTTTTTTTTTGATTGCTATTTTTTCATCATGCGATAATAAAACCAATTCATCAGTTAAATTATTGTAAATTAATAAACCTTCTTCTACATCTTCTTTTGTGGTATATATAAGTGGTCTATATTCTTTATTTTCTTCAATTTTTTGCTTTCCTAAGCAATTAATTCGCATGCTGTTTGCTTGTCTAATAATTTTCATTCGTATAGTCCTATCAAAATAAAATTTTATTAAAAGAAATAGAGGGGTTCAAATTCCAAAGAATACGAACCCCCCTTAATTCCCTCGCTAATTAGCCTTCTGTAGCTTGATCATCCCATTCTAAAGAAGGGCAATCTTCGTATGTGCATTCGCCAGAAGTAGTAACGATATCGTTAGCATTGAACTTAACAACCTCTAAAAAAGCCATCTCTTTCACACCTCCTAATGCATAATTTAAAACAAATCATTAAATTGTTTTAAGCCGGAACGTAAGTGATATTTCTTAATGCACGATGAGCTTGACCGTATTTAGCCGCTGCATCCCAAATCTTCATTAGTGCAATAGTAGTTGCATTAGTGCTTCCAGCATTTGTAGCCAAATAGTTACTAATATGTGCATCTAAAGAATAATGTCTAACACCAATCGGGGTATCATTGCCCTTTTCATACAACTCAATAGTAACATCAGCATCACCTGCATACAACGGTAAATCTTCAAATGTACCATTAATCATAGTGGCATTGCCCTTAAATGTGCTGCCATCAATTTCTGTTACAATTGTGTCTTTTTTAATCTTGTTATAGAAAGATATCTTCATCGAATAATTATTTTTATTTGCTATATTACCGTCGAAACGAATATTGAAATACGGATTCTGTCCGATAGCAGTAGTAACAGTCAATTCAATACCTGAAGCACTATCGAAATCTGCAAGAGCACCAGATATTTCAGTAGAAGCATATGCAGAGTCAAAACTTGGCAAAACCAACTTTGTAGCATAATCACTACTTGGGTTTCTACCAGCAAAGTATTCCTGAGTTGCGGCAGCAAGATTAATTAAGTCGGCATGTAATGTCTTAGCAGCAGCACCGGTAGAAGATAGGTCGTGATAAGCTTCGCAAATTTCCTCAACTGTGGTTGTGAAAGGATTAGAATAAGCTATTACATTGCCTTCTGCGTCGCAAGCAAGGAACATATAAGTAACCGGAACCGTGAAAGAATAAAGTTCAATTCCATAATATGTCTTGAATGCCACGAAATCGTTTGATGCATTCTTACCTGCCTGAACAAGTGTTTCACTTGTTGTACCAAACATATAAGAACCAGCATTGTTATGTCTAACTACATAAATTTTGTAATTATCAGCTGCAGGTAATGAAGAAAGCTTTGCTCTGAAACCAATACCAACAGTTTCACCAACAGAAGTGGTATGACCAGAAGGAACAATATTTTCGTCTAATACAGCACCTGCAGGAATTGCTATTGTATAACGAGCAATTTCAAAATGACAAGATGCGCAATATGTAACGGCATCAAATGTAGTATCAGTTACATTCTCCTTAACGGAAGTATAAATATGATTGCCGTCGCAATCAACAGGAGGTACGTAGTTGGGGTCTTCAGCGCCACAAACGCCGCAAACGCCTTCTTCATATGTATGATTGCCTGTTGCGGGGATTTCAACGCCTTCAGAGATAACTGCATCACAAGCTGCACAAACAACGTTCTTTGTACCAGCTGCGCCACAAGTAGCTTCCTTGGTAACTACGTCTTTTGTTTCAGCGTGTTTGCAAGCCTCAACTACGGTAAATCCACCGTCTGTAATGTTCTCAACAGGAACATCAACTTCAATTTCGCTGGTAGTACCGATTAATGTGCCGTCAGCAAAAGTGATATCGTACTTGCCAGCAGCTAATGCAGCAGTACCAATAGTAAGAGTAATTGCAACTTCAGAAGCGCCTGCGAATGCATCGTCAGAAGCTAAAAGAATAAAATGAACAACACCGTCATCAGTAAGGTCAGCGTTGTCTTCAGTTTTCATCTCGCCATCTACCAAGTACTCAAGTGAGTAACCAGTAGTAACAACAGTTGCAGAAACAGTAACGTTTTCAGGGAATGCGATGTAAAGATCTGCACCACCGATAGCAGCATCAACAACATTAAGAGTTACAGGAACATTAACTGACGCTGTACCAGCAGTAACAGGATCAACAAGAGTACCAATTGTTGCTGTGCCAGTAACGGCAGCATTTGCGGAAAGAACGCCTGCAAACATTGTTAAAAGCATGCAAACAGTCAATACGCAAGCAAAAATTTTCTTAGAAATTTTCATTTGGATTATTTCTCCTATCCGGCATAAAGCCATTATTTTTTGCGGCGACCGCCGCGCCGAATAAGACACCGTTACTCCCACCCCTGAGACAATTGTGCCTTATACTTAATTGTATTATAGCATTACAAATTTCATTTTGCAAGCATTTTTTTGTTTTTTGTGATAGCATATATGTAAAAAAAACATATGGTTTTTTGTTAAAATAGCTAAAAATATTTTTTTATTGTGTTTATATTTAAATATATGCACTATATATTGAATTCTTGTCCGAAATTATTTTAAATGAAAATACGGGACGGTGACCTCACCATCCCGTACATATTATATATTACATTTTATTTTTAATTTCGGTGATGCTATCCTCAATCATTTTGATTTTTTCGAGCACCTTCTGAAGGCTTGCTTTCTGCTGTTCAACCAAATTGGCGGGAGCTTTTGCCAAGAAGCCTTGGTTATTTAGTTTCTTTTCAAAGAATTCCTTATCAACCTCTGCCTTTTTAAGTTCTTTGGCAAGTCTGTCAAGCTCGGCTGAGAAATCAACAAGCTCACTCATAGGCATATAAACTGTTGCGGAATCGGTAATAATTCTTACCGCACCTTCTGCCTCGTAACTATCAGCGGTTTCAACGTCGGTAGCATAGCCTAAGCGACAAATATAAGCCTTACCCTCCAAGAAAACAGCATTATCGTTTGACACAATGCAAACGTTTGCTTTTCTCGACGGGGGAACATTCATTTCTGCCCTACGGTTACGGATAGCGCGGATTACATCCATAATCTTTTCGAAATCTGCCTCTTCCTTTTCGAAAGAAAGAGAATTTGAAGCCTTAGGCCACTCAGTAATCATAAGCGCCTCGCCCTTATGAGGCATAGACTGCCAGATTTCCTCTGTGATAAAGGGCATAAACGGATGGAGCAGTGCCAATGTATTTGTGAACACATATACAAGCACACTTCTTGCGGTATCCTTTGCCTTTTCATCCTCGCCGTTTAAGCGTGATTTGCAAATTTCGATATACCAATCGCAGAAAACATCCCAGATAAAGTCATAAAGCTTTTGAACAGCAAGACCTAACTCAAACTTATCGAGATTTTCGGTAACTTCTGCTATGAGTTTATTATACTTGGATAAAATCCACTTATCCTCAAGTGCTAAATCATCGACATTTAAAGGCAATACCTCGTCACTGTTTAAATTCATAAGAATAAATCGTGCGGCATTCCAAAGCTTATTAGCAAAGTTACGGCTTGCTTCAACACGCTCGGGGATATAACGCATATCATTTCCGGGGCTGTTACCTGTTGCCAAAGAAAATCTAAGTGCATCTGCGCCATACTCGGCAATTACCTCTAACGGGTCAACACCGTTACCTAAAGATTTTGACATCTTTCTGCCCTGCGAGTCGCGGACTAATCCGTGAATGAGAACGGTATCGAACGGTACCTGTCCTGTTTGCTCAATGCCTGAGAACATCATACGCATTACCCAGAAAGGAATTATATCGTAGCCTGTAACAAGTGTATTTGTAGGATAGTAGTGCTTTAAGTCCTCTGTCTCGTCGGGCCAACCAAGTGTAGAGAACGGCCACAATGCTGATGAGAACCAAGTATCAAGTGTGTCGGGGTCTTGTGTAAGTTTTGTCGAACCACACTTACAGCATTTATCGGGTGTAGTTTTAGCTACGGTTATTTCACCGCACTCCTCACAGTACCAAGCGGGAATTCTGTGTCCCCACCAAAGCTGACGCGAAATGCACCAATCCCTGATATTTTCAAGCCAATGGAAATAAACCTTTTCAAATCTTTGAGGTATAAACTTAGTCTCGCCATTTTTAACCGCATCAATAGCGGGAGTTGCCAACGGCTTCATCTTTACAAACCATTGCTTTGAAACTCTAGGCTCTACAGTAGAGCCGCAACGGTAACAAGTACCTACATTATGTGTGTAATCCTCAATCTTAACCAAGGCACCCTCAGCCTCTAAATCGGCAACGATTGCCTTGCGTGCCTCGTATCTGTCCATACCGGCGTACTTGGGATAATCCTCAACAATATGAGCATCGTCGGTTAAAACATTTATAACAGGAAGATTATGGCGAAGTCCTACCTCGAAGTCGTTCGGGTCATGAGCAGGAGTAATTTTAACAACGCCTGTACCGAAATCCATTTCTACATAGTCATCAGCAACAACAGGTATCTCGCGGTGAACAAGAGGCAACACGAGAGTTTTGCCAACCATATCCTTATATCTTTCGTCATTGGGGTTTACCGCAACCGCAGTATCGCCAAGCAAGGTCTCAGGACGGGTTGTTGCAAGCTCTAAATAACCGCTTCCGTCTGAGAAAGGATAGCGCAAGTGCCAGAAATGGCCTGCCTGCTCCTCATACTCAACCTCGGCATCTGATATAGATGTCTTGCAGTGCGGACACCAATTTATAATGCGCTCGCCTCTGTATATTAGTCCTTTTTCATAAAGGCGCACAAAAACCTCATTTACAGCCTTGTTGCATCCCTCATCAAGTGTAAAACGCTCTCTGTCCCAATCGCAAGAAGAGCCAAGCTTTTTAAGCTGTTCTATAATTCTGCCGCCGTATTGCTCTTTCCAAGCCCAGGCGCGCTCCAAGAAGCCGTCGCGACCGATATCTGCCTTTGTGACGCCCTCTTCACGCATTTTTTCAACAATTTTAGCCTCAGTCGCAATAGATGCGTGGTCTGTGCCGGGTAGCCAAAGTGTATCAAAGCCCTGCATACGCTTAAAGCGGATTAATATATCCTGAAGTGTATTGTCAAGTGCGTGTCCCATATGAAGCTGACCTGTAATGTTCGGTGGCGGAATAACTATTGTATAAGTATCCTTATCCTTTTCACATTTTGCGTGAAAATATTTGCCGGCAAGCCATTGCTTATAAATTCTATCCTCAACATCTTTGGGATCGTATTGTTTAGCGAGTTCCTTTGCCATATTGTCACTTCCCCTTTTTGGAAAATAATTCTTTTAATAATTTAAAAATTTTATCACATCATACTACTGTCGGGTCAAAAAAGCGTTTGCGAACCGACTTTAAATAGCTGTCTTCGAGAATTTTGGCGTATAGAGTAGTTTTAAACATACAATATAATGCCTGTTTCTCGAGGGCAGTCTTTTTCAATTATACATTATATATAATATAAGTCAAGAAATTTAATTTATAATACATTATATAAAGCATTAAATTTCCATTTGTGCCTGTTCTGCAGTACCCACCTGAGGTTTAGTTCCGGCTGCCGGCAAATTTCTTGTTCTGAATCGGTGGTCAGATTCAAGCTCGCCCTTTGTATAAAGCGAAGCCTCCAAAATGCGCTGACCCTTTTTCTGTGTCATAACTGCGATACCGCCGTTATCCTTTGTTGCCTTTGCAGGCACAGATGCAGTATTCAGTATCAGCATTCTGCCGTTTGTGGATTTAAGCAAAAGCTCGGTATCCTCTGAAATATGGAAAACAGTATGCAAAGTGAACTTTCCGCAATATGCCTTTATAAGCTTTTTGCGGTTTGTTTTGGTTTCGTAAGAATTAAGCGGTACCTTTGCCACTCTGCCATTATCAAAAACAAAAACCATATATCCTTTATAATCGGCAGTTTCAACCATATAAATCGCGTTTTCCGCTTCCTCGAAATCAAGTTTTGAGGGGATGTAATCACCCATAACACTTGCCTTACCGTCAGAGAACTCGGAAGTTTTCGACTTGTAAACCTGCTCTTTATTTGTAAAGAACAAAAGCTCGCGTGCGTTGGTAGACTCAATTATCTGTGTAATTTCGTCACCCTCTTTAAGCTTTTGCTCGCCGCTCATACGAAGCGTCTGTGGTGTTATCTTTTTGAAGTAACCGTCCTTTGTAAAGAATAATGTTACGGGAGAGTTGTCAAGCTCAACTGCTTCGTCCGCCTGCTCCTCTGCCTCAAAGGAAATAATCTCGGTGCTTCTTTCCTTGCCGTACTTCTTTATAACCTCTTCAAGCTCCTTGATAATAATTTTAAGCACTTTGTTTTTAGATTTCAATGTGCCTTCAAGGTCTTCGATTTCGGCAATTAATGATTCGATATCCTTTGTTCTTTTAAGGATATACTCGCGGTTCAAGTGACGAAGCTTTATTTCTGCTACATATTCCGCCTGAATTTCATCTATTCCAAAGCCTATCATAAGATTTGGAACTACCTGCGCTTCTTCCTCGGTTTCGCGCACGATTTTTATAGCCTTATCAATATCAAGCAGTATTTTTTCAAGGCCCTTTAAAAGATGCAGTCTGTCCTTAGCCTTGGAAAGACGGAAATAAACTCTGCGGCGCACACATTCCTCACGGAAAGCCACCCACTCTGAAATAATTTCCTTAACCCCGAGCACCTGCGGAGAGCCGGCTATCAGAATATTAAAATTACAGGAGAAGCTATCCTCAAAAGGTGTCATTTTGATAAGCTTTTTCATAAGCTTATCAGGGTCTGTGCCACGTTTTAAATCAATTGTAATTTTTAAGCCGCCTAAGTCGGTTTCATCACGAATATCGTTAATTTCGGTAATCTTTTTAAGGCGCGCAAGTTCAATTACCTTTTCTATTATAGCCTCAGAAGTGGTAGTCGGCGGAATTTCTGTGATATCAATACAGTTTTGAGATTTATCGTAAGTGTAAACGCCTCTTACCTTAAAGCTTCCTCTGCCCGTTTCGTAAATTTTTTCCATAGCATTGCGGTCGTACAAAAGTTTACCGCCTATGGGGAAATCGGGGGCTAAAAGAGTATCGGCAACATTAATATCGTTATCCTTTATATACGCAATGGCAGTTTCGCAAACCTCTTTTAAATTAAAAGGGCAAATTGAGCTTGCCATACCTGCCGCAATACCTGTATTTGCATTAACAAGAACCGACGGAAAAGTAACCGGAAAAAGCACCGGTTCTTTCATTGTTGCATCATAGTTATCAACAAAATCTACCGTGTCTTTATCTATATCGGCGAAAAGCTCTGCCGAAATAGCAGAAAGCTTTGCTTCGGTATAACGGGAAGCGGCATAAGCCATATCCCTTGAATAAGCTTTACCAAACGAGCCCTTTGATGCTACATAAGGATGCAAAAGCGCTTCATAACCCTCGGACAAGCGCACCATTGTTTCGTAAATTGCAGCATCGCCGTGAGGATTAAGTTGCATTGTTCTACCCACAATATTTGCCGATTTAATGGTCGAGCCATTCAAAAGCCCCATTGTATACATGGTGTATAACAATTTTCTGTGGGAAGGCTTGAAACCGTCTATTTCGGGTATTGCACGGGATACTATAACACTCATTGCATAGGGCATAAAATTTGTTTCAAGCGTTTCGGTTATGGGTTGCTCTACTGTAAGGCCCGCTCCCGCAATATATGCCTTAATATCCGGTGTTTTATTCTTTTTAGGTGTTTCTGTTTTCTTTCTCGGAGCCATAGTTTTCTCCTTATAAAATAAAATTAGTTGTTAGCTTATATCCGCATCATCAAGATAGATATATCCGTTTTCAGCTATAAAATCCTTTCTGCCCTGCAAATCGTCGCCAAGGAGCAAATCGAACATCTCTGATGTTCTTTCGGCATCCTGAGGCATAACCTTGATAAGGCGTCTGGTTTCGGGATTCATAGTGGTAAGGTTCATCATATCGGGTTGGTTTTCACCGAGTCCCTTTGAACGCTGAATTGTATATTTTGCATCGCCGATTTTTTCGAGAATTTCTGCCTTTTCCTTTTCGTCATAAGCGAAATAGGTCATTTCCTTTGTGCCAATTTCATAAAGCGGTGTTTCGGCGATAAATATTTTGCCCTCGTTTATAAGGGTGGGCATAAGTCTGTAAATCATAGTAAGAATAAGGGTTCTTATATGGAAGCCGTCAACATCAGCATCGGTACATATAATTACCTTGCTCCAACGCAAATCATCAAGATTAAAGGTTGTAAGTCCCTTGTTAGCCTTTGATTTAACCTCAACCCCGCAACCGAGAACCTTTATAAGATTTGTGATAATATCGCTTTTAAATACCTTTTCGTAATCCGCTTTAAGGCAGTTAAGTATTTTACCGCGAACAGGCATTATAGCCTGAAACTCTGCATTACGTGCAAGCTTACAGGAACCCAAAGCCGAGTCACCCTCAACTATAAAGATTTCTCTTTGTGTTACGTCCTTAGAACGGCAGTCAACAAATTTTTCAACTCTGTCAAGCATACTGTTAGAGGTTTGCAGTGCTTTCTTTATGTTAATGCGTTCTCTCTCACTACGCTCACGGCTACGCTTGTTTACAAGCACCTGGTCGGCAATTTTATCCGCTTCCGCCTTATTTTCAATAAAATAAACTTCAAGCTGATGCCTTAAAAAGTCCACCATAGCCTCATATATAAACTTGTTGGTGATGGCCTTTTTAGTTTGGTTTTCGTAAGATGTCATTGTAGAAAAAGATGAAATCACCAATACCAAGCATTCCTCAACATCGGAAAAAGTAATTTTGCTTTCATTACTTTTGTATTTGTTAGCCTGCTTTATATAAGTATCTATCTGAGAAACAAGTGCACTTCTTGCCGCCTTTTCGGGAACACCTCCGTGTTCAAGCCAGCTCGAGTTATGATAATACTCTTTTAAAGTATGTCTGTTACTGAATGCCATTGCGGCATTAATCTTAACCTTGTATTCGGGCTTATCCTCGCGGTCTTTACCTTTTCTCTCGGTCTGCCAGAACTGAACGGAAGAAAGCTTTTCCTCGCCGACAATTTGGTTTACATAATCCACAATACCATTATTGTAAACAATATCCTGTGAAATAAATCTTGCTCCCTGCTGTTCGCGGAATTGGAACAACAGTCCGTCGTTTACAATAGCCTGACGCTTTAAGGTATCTATAAAGTATTCAACAGGAATATCAATATCGGTAAATACATTAAGGTCGGGCTTCCAACGTGTTTTAGTACCGGTATCCTTACCTGAGTAAGGCTCTTTTTTGAGACCGCCTATGTTATAACCTTTTTCAAAATGGAGATTATATTTAAAGCCGTCACGTTTAATTTCAACATCCATATACTCTGAGGAATATTGAGTAGAGCAAAGACCAAGTCCGTTAAGACCTACCGAATATTCATAGTTTCCGCCGTCGTTTGTGTTGTATTTACCACCTGCATACATTTCGCAATAAAGAAGCTCCCAGTTATAGCACTGCTCCTTATTGTTGAAATCAACCGGTGCGCCTCGACCGAAATCCTGCACTTCGATTGAGCCGTCTGTGTATTTTGTAACTATAATTTTATTGCCAAAGCCCTCGCGTGCTTCATCTATTGAGTTTGAAATAATTTCAAATACAGAATGCTCACAGCCATCAAGCCCGTCCGAACCGAAAATAACACCGGGGCGTTTTCTTACCCTATCAGGGCCTTCAAGCTTTTGTATACTGTCATTACCGTATTCGGCAGTTTTCTTTGCCATAGATGTATACTCCCTCAAATTAAAATTATTCATACTATTATACACCATATTTTGTGGTTTCGTCAAGCAAAAAAGCCTGATTTTGGGTTTTGATAACTTCCTTTTGCATAAAATATTGCAATTTCGCCAATTTTCGAGTATTATATATTTATCTTAACTTTCTGTTTTGGGGGAAACTTTATGAAAAAACGAACAAAACGCCAACAAGCAATTATAAAAAGGCGCATTTTTGTAGGTCTTACCGCCTTTGTGCTTTGTATTTTGGTGGGACTTGTTGCATTTTTAACCGTTTCGGTTTTATCCCCCGATAAAAAACCTGCCAAGGGCAAAAATCCCCAAGGCTCGGCCAATTCTCAAAATGCCGAAAAAGACGAAACTTATGTTACCGTACTTTCAACAGGCGATATTATGGTGCATCAGAAACAGCTTGACGGCGCTTACGATAAAACCGATAAAAAATATGATTTCAGCCTGTTTTTCAAAGAAATTTCTCCGCTTTTAAAGAAAGCTGATTTATCAGTCGGTAATTTAGAGGTAAGCCTTGGCGGAACCGAAGGCGGTGCTTACAGAGGTTATCCTTCCTTCAACACTCCCGACAGTATCGTTGATGCAATTAAAAATGCGGGCTTTAACTTTCTTACAACCGCCAACAATCACATGTATGACACGGGACTTAAAGGTCTTATCCGTACAGCAAAAGTGTTAAAGGAAAAGGGTATTGCTTTTGTCGGCACACGTGAAAACGAAAACGATAAACTCTACAAAGTTCAAAATGTAGGCGGTATAAAAATCGGAATGACAAGCTATACCTACGGTGTTAACGGCGGGGATGCTTCAAGCATATCTAATATAAATTCTTTCAGCAGTTCAAATCTTCAAAAATTTTATCAGAGTGCCGAAGAAAACATTGCAAAAATGAAAGAAAATGGTGCCGAATTTATAGTATTTTATATGCATTGGGGCTCCGAATATCAGACAAGCGCCAATACCGTTCAAAAAACCATTGCGCAAAAGCTTTCTAATTTGGGCGTCGATATAATTATAGGCTCACATCCGCACGTTATTCAGCCGATTGATATTATTTATTCCGAGGACGGACAAAACACTACCGTTTGTGCCTATTCTCTCGGTAATGCAGTATCTAACCAAAGGGTTGAGGAACTCGGTAATCAAGGCCACACCGAGGACGGAATGTTGTTCTATTACACACTTTGCAAAAAGGGCAAAGAGGTAACGCTCGAAAGCGTTGATGTTATCCCCACTTGGGTTGACAGATACGACGGTGAAAACGGTTACAGTTATACTGTTTATCCGCTGATAAAGGACGAGCTTTCAAAGGATAAATACGGCCTCGGAAAGGATGCAATCGATTCCTACAAAAGAACCGAAGCCATCCTTAAAGAAAGCCTGACAAAGGTGCAAAAGGAACTTGGCTGCGAAATTACATTTAAATAAAAAAAGAATGTTCCGTAAAATTTACGGAACATTTTTTATTTTCCTACACAGAATTTTTTGAATATTTCGTCGGTTACCTCATTTGTGACACGTTTGCCCGTTATCTCAAAAAGTGCCGCTATGGCATCATCCACACAAACGCCAACCGCATCAACAGTAAGACCTAATCCTATGGCATTCAGTGCTTCATCTACTGCAAAAAGTGCTCTTTGTGCACAGTCGCGCTGACGCTCGTTTATTAAAATTACGCTATCGTTCGATAGGTTTGCGGTGCCCGTAATTTCACAAATTGCCTTTTCAAGCAAATTAAGACCTGTTTTGTTTTTTGCCGAAAGCCCTATTACCTTAAAGCCTTCAAACATCTCTTCTCTTAAACAGTTGCCAACATCTGTTTTATTAATAATTATAATAGTATTTTGTCGGTCAAGCTCGCTTAAAAGTTTAAAATCATCGCTATCCAAATCCTTTGTACTGTCAAATACTGCCAAAATCAGCTGCGCAGAATCAATGCGTGCGCGTGCGCGCTCAACACCTAT
Organism: Acutalibacteraceae bacterium; assembly: GCA_045634455.1. Lineage (GTDB taxonomy): Bacteria > Bacillota > Clostridia > Oscillospirales > Acutalibacteraceae > UBA737. Next base: position 13,150 of record JAZRAI010000018.1, on the reverse strand, counting down.
ACTCTCTACCGTATCATCCGTAGAATGTATGCCCGCAGTATCAGCAAGTGCCAAAGTGATATCCCCTATTACAACAGTATCCTCCACCACATCGCGGGTAGTACCTGCAACCTCGGTCACTATTGAACGTTCAGTACCGCTTAGCATATTCATAAGGGTGGATTTGCCCACATTCGGCTTTCCGACAATGGCGGTATCAATACCCTCGCGCAAAATTTTACCCTTATCAAAATCGTTTAGCATCTTTTCTAAAACAATTCTTGCGTTATTGAGCAATTTCTCAAAATTTTCAACGCTCAATCCCTCGATGTCCTCATCGGGATAGTCAGAAAATGCTGATATTGAAGCATCAAGCGAAACCAAATCGGCCTCAATGCCTTCAATTTTTTTGGAAATCTTACCTGCGTGAGCAGACCGCGAAAGCCTAAGCTCGGCATTGGATTTTGCCGATATAAGTCCCATTATGCTTTCGGCTTTTGTAAGGTCAAGCTTTCCGTTTAAAAAAGCGCGCTTGGTAAATTCGCCCGCTTCGGCTAAAAAAGCTCCATTTTTAAGAATAAGTCTTAATACAGATTTTAAAATGAGCGAGCCGCCATGCAAAGAAATTTCAACCGTATTTTCCCCCGTAAAGCTGTGAGGTGCTTTAAATACTAACGCAACACCGTCATCAAGGGTAGTGTCGCCGTCCTTAACCGCACCGTATAACGCCTGATATCCGTCAAGCGAAGATAGGCTTTTGCCCGAAAACGGAAAAAATATTTTATCGGCTATTTCTATTGCGCTTTCTCCCGATATTCTGATAACCCCAAGCGCTCCCTCCCCGTAAGGAGTAGCTATCGCTGCAATGGTTCTTTCGCTCATTTTTTCACCCTCTGTCCAAACTTAAAAATTCAATTAACAAAAAAGACACATAACCTATAGGCTATGTGTCTTGAGTGTTGGCATCTACTTATTTTCCCGGGCAGCTTCCCGCCAAGTATCTTCAGCGCAAGTGAGCTTAACTTCCGTGTTCGGTATGGGAACGGGTGGACCCTCACCGCAATCAACACCAACTGCGTGTCACCTACAGGCGACTTTGATATATTACCACACCGTATCCTATTTGTCAAGCATTTTTTTAAAATTTTTTTAAATTTAATAATTGACAGGCATTTTTATACTTTATTTGCTCTAATTCTTTATCAGAAAGCCCTAAGTTTTCTATAAGACGCAGTTCCATTTCGGCGGTATGCCAAGGAGTATCCGTACCAAAAAGGACCTTATTTGCACCCTGCTTTTCTATAATTTTAAGGGCATAGTAACGCGGAAGCATAGAATAGCTGAAAGAAGTATCAATATAAAGGTTTTCTTTTCCGCAAAGCCTTTGTAAAACCCCTTCATAACAAGAAAGTCCTCCGAAATGAGCCGCTATAACGGGGCTTTCAAACCACGAAAGTGCTTTTTCAAGTCTTTCGGGAGTTGCGCAATATGGCGGAGCAAAGCCAAAGTCCACACCTGCGTGAAAAACGGTAATAAGGCCCAATTTAGATATTTTTTTATAGATAGGTTTCATTTTCTCATCATCTACAAAAAAGCCCTGATAATCGGGATGAAGCTTAACACCTTTTAGTCCCATTTCTTTTATTCGTTCAAGCTCCTCTATTGCACTCTCACCCGTCGGAAAAACCGAGCCAAAGCCTATAAACCCTTCTGTTTCATCTATTTCCTTTGCAAAATTATTAACACTTTGTTGCTGTGCCTCGTTTGTTGCAATGCTTAACACAACCGATAAATCTACGTTATCCTCTTTCATTCGGTTTTTAAGTCCTTTGAGTGTGCCGTCGGTATAAGGTTTTAGACCGCCCGACAAAAAGGACAGCTTTTCCATTGCTTTTTCTGCTATTTTTTGGGGAAATGCATGCGCATGAAAATCAATAATCATTTTAACCTCTTTAAAAATGTACTCTTTTTATTATTCACTTAATTTTATACTTTATTTTGTGTTTTTTCAATATAAATATTGACATTTTTTCTTGTTAAAGTATAATTTAATCAAAAGTCTTCAGGAGGCGTTGTTATGAATATATCGTCACTTGATAAGAACTTCAAATTAACCGATAGCATCGACGAAAGTGACATTGTGTGGCTAAAAGCGGACGAATTTCCCGCTTTACGAAACCATAAGAAAGGCACACCCTGATATACCGTATATTATGATTTCAAAACCCGATTTCTTTAATGCAAACCCCGATATTCAAAAAGAAAATACTATCCGCCGCGAAATAGTGTTTGAAAGCTTCAAAAAAGCTATAAATCTTGGTGATAAAAATGTTTACTTCATTAACGGAGATTCCATTTTCGGCGAAGACAACCACTTTGCCTGCACAGTAGACGGTTGTCACCCCAACGATTTAGGATTTTACCGCTTTTACAAAACCTTAGAGCCTTTTTTTAAAGATTTTTAAATGATTAGGAATTATAGAATATGAAAAGATTTTTAATTACAGTTTTAGTTTTGGCTTTGTTTTTATCGGCTTGTCAAAGCAAGCCTAAAAGTTCAAAGCCCGAAACAAAACCAAATACTACTACAAACGAGACCGAAAAACCGCAGGAAAATGAAAATCAGTCGGTAAGCTTTTATGCCTGCCCCGACAATCTTTTGCACCCGTCACTTTATTATGACGGAATACGCGCTGCCGCCGAGAAAAACGGCACTACGCCCAATTATTCCGATTTACAAAACGCACCTTACGATTTCTCGCATTTTTATGAACTTATCGCAGACGATATAAAAAATGCCGATATTTCTTACATTAATCAGGAATCTATGATTGGCGGAAGCAGCCGAGCAATACAAGGGTATCCCCGATTTAACACTCCTTCTGCTATGGCAGATACTCTCGCGAATCTCGGATTTGATATTGTAAACATTGCCCACAACCATATGCTTGATTGCGGTGTTTCGGGCATTGAATACTCTAATGAATTATTTTCCTCTAAAGGTGTAAACGTTTTAGGCTATTATCCAAACGCTGACGCCACCGAGGATATTATGATTATCGAGCGCAAGGGAATTAAAATTGCCTTTTTGTCCTATACTTACAGTACAAACGGTATTGGAGCATCTAAAGACAGTGAAATTGTTATCCCCTATTTTGAAAAAGCGCTTATTGAAAAACAGGTAGCCATAGCTAAGGAAAAAGCAGATTTTATAATAGCCTCCTGCCATTGGGGTAATGAATATTCGTATAACGTGAACTCCATGCAAAAGGAATACGCATCATATTTGTGTGAGCTTGGTGTAGATGTACTACTCGGTATGCATCCCCATTGCATACAGCCGGTTGAGTGGCTGACCTCTCAAAGCGGTCACAAAACCTTGGCGGTTTATTCGCTTGGCACTATGATTTCAGGCATAAGAAAAGGCGGAAGCGCACTTGCCGGCATATTAAAACTTAATATTGTAAAGGACGGCAAAACAGGGGACGTTCATATTGATACTCCGCAGTTTGTTCCCACTGTTGCACACTTTGTTTGGAGTGCAAAATATGTAGCTGACGATGATACTGCTTCCCGCGAATTTAAAGTATATTATCTTTCGGATTATACCGAGGAACAAGCAAAAAATCACGCAATTATAAGAATTGAAAAACGAGAGGGCACCACAACGCTTGTAGGCGGCGGATTTTCACTTGAAAATTTAAATAATACCGTAAACAAATATATCCCACAAGAATTTTTGCCGAAATAAAGTTAAAAAAGAGACTGTTTACAGTCTCTTTTTATGTTAAACATTAAAACTCAATATCCATATATGCAGATGTATGACAGGTCACAGAATTGCAAGTATATCCTCTTTCGGTCTGTAACCGATAAGCCTTGCGTATTCTTTTCCGTCTTTAAAAACAATAAGAGTTGGAATACTTGCTATCCCGTATTTTACCGCAATAGCACCGCTTTCGTCAACATTTACCTTACCAACTGTGATGTCAGTTCTCTCGTTTGCGATTTCCTCTACAAAGGGAGCTATCATTTTACAAGGTCCGCACCAATCCGCATAAAAATCAACAAGCACTGTACCATTTTGTATTTCATTATCAAAATTTTCAAAATTTAATTTTTTTAGCATCTCAAAATACCTCTCAATCCTTTGATTTATAGTAAAGCATACAGTGGCAATAACCTTCAAAATCAGGGTCTGCTATCTGCGCCTTAAATTCCTCACAAATACACTTATACTCGGGAAGCTTCTCAAGTCTGCAAGGACAGTAACCGTCCTTTTCTTTAAGACCTTTTTTTATTTGCTCTACAATTTCTTTGTTTTCGTTAAGTCTTACTGCCATTTAAACCTTACCTTTTATATTTTTTGTTTTACAATATTAGTATATATAAAAATCGATTTAAAATCAATGTTTTTATAAAAAAGGTTTATCACAAACCGGTATTTGCACTCTGAATTCCACAAATCCGTCAAAGCAATGCACAGAAATATTGCCTTTATGCGAGGTTGCAATTGCTTTGGCTATCGCAAGACCTAATCCATAGTGATTATCCTCGCTGTTGCGAGCAGTATCTACCCGATAAAACCGTTCAAAAATCTTTTCGCGGTGCGCTTCGGGTATTTCGACGCCTTTGTTAATTACAGAAAGCTTTGCAAAATTATGCTCTTTCGTGAGCGACAAATACACTTCGCCTTGCTCTTTACTATGACGAATAGCATTATCAAGTAATATTGAAACTATCTGTTTTAACTGTGAGTTGTTGCCTACCACACCAATATTTGCCGTAATATTCGTATTTAGCGAAAGCCCCTTTTCAAAGGCAACGCTTTCGAACGGAAGTGCTTCACCTGCGACTAACCTGCTCAAATTAATATGTTCTGTCTGCACGATTACATTCTCAGTTCTGGCAAGGTCAAGAAGCTGTGCTACCAACATTCCCATCCGCTCGTTTTCGTATTGAATGTTTTGCAACCACTTGTTGTCACCGATTTCACGCGAAAGCATTTCAGAATTTGCGCTTACAACAGATACCGGAGTTTTTAATTCATGGCCCGCATCAGAAATAAATTGCTTTTGCTTGTGATAGCTTTCTTCCAGCGGATTTACAATTTTTCTTGCCAAAAAAACCGACAAAAAGAAAAACAACACAAGTGCCACACCGCCGAAAATAAGCGTGTAGCGGAACAATGTCATTGCGCTTTCGTTTATAACCGTATTATCTTTAAAGGTAACAAGTGTATATCCGTCTTTGTCCGACAGATAAAAAATAAGATTATTTTTAGTGCCGATACTTTTGCCGTCTTTTATAATTTGTTCTGCAAGTTCTACCAAATCATCATCGCTGTGTACTGTTGGCGGTTCGTTATTTATTTCGAGAACATCGCCGTTATAAGAAACCGCAACTGTATAAAATGTAGATAACTGAAACATTGGCGTTTGCGAAAAGCCGTTGTCAAAATCCGGCGCACCGCCGGGGAAAGGTCTGTTTGGAGGTCGCATTTCCTCTGTGGTTTTAGACAACATATACATTTGGGAATGAACTTTAAGCATCTGCTCATTTTGTTTTGCCATTTCAAAATAACTTGATGCGTAAATAACGCCAAGCGTACCCACCCACAAAAGCACAAGTATGGACATTATGGTTGCAACGATTTTTCTTCTTGATTTTTTAAACATCGTCGCACCTCAATTCATACCCTACACCGCGCACCGCTTTTATTTCGGTTTTTGCTTCCACAAAAGCAAGTTTTTTGCGGGTAAAGGACATATATACTTCCACATTGTTATATTCGGCTTCACTTTCAAAGCCCCAAATTTTTACCGCGAGTTGTTCTCTTGTAAGAATTTGACCGCCGTTTGCAATTAAATATTCAAGAATTCGATATTCCTTTTCACCAAGGCGCACACTTTGAGAGTTTGTTGTACAAGACAGCATAAAAGTGTTTGTATCAAGCGTGATATCCGCAAAAGAAAGCAACCCGTCGGCGCTGCCAAGCGTTCTTCTGCCAAGTGCCCTAAGCCGCGCCAAAAGTTCCTTTGTCATAAAAGGTTTTGTTAAGTAATCGTCTGCGCCGCTGTCAAGACCCGTTACCTTATCGTCAAGTTCGGCTTTGGCGGTAAGCATCAAAATGGGTGTAACTATTCCCTTGGAACGCGCTTTTTTTGCTATCTCATAACCGTCTATTAAAGGTAGCATAACATCAAGAATAACAATATCGTAAATGTTACTCTCGATTGCGGCTAATCCGTCAAGACCGTTTGCGTAATGGTCTACTTCATATTTTTCAAGACGCAAAATTTCGCATAATGCTTGCGCCATTCTTTTCTCGTCTTCGACAAGCAAAATCCTCATAGCACACCTCCGCTTACAACCATTATACCATAAAAAATTAAAAAATCATCAATTTATTATCACTTTTAGATTATTTTACTCTGTAACCCCAATAGGTTTTTCGGTAATAATAGTCTTGAAATTCTTGATGTGAATCAAACTCTAAAAGTTTATATCCCTCTTGAGAACCGAAAGAAAGTATTTTTTCTTTTTCGTTAATCCAACATTGATATTTCTTGTTCGAAATCTTTTCGTTTTCTGTCACTTTCTTTCTCCTCCTTACATTTTATTCAAAAGGAGAGGTAGCTTTTGTACCTCTCCCAAAATATTATTTTTTGCCGCGGCCGAGTTTTACAAGCTCGTATCGTTCGTCACACATTTTTGCTACTTCGGGCGAATGGCTAACTAAAATAACACATTTGCCTTGGTTTGCAAGTTCGCGGAAAATCTGCATAATTTCATTTTGTGTTTCGGCATCAAGGTTGCCTGTCGGTTCGTCGGCAAGAATGATATCCGGGTCGTAAGAAAGTGCGCGAGCAATGGCAACACGCTGTTGCTGACCGCCCGATAATTTAAGCACACGGCGGTTAGCCTCGTCCTTATCAAGACCAACGCTTTGCAAAAGTTCAATAGCCCTATCCTTTTTGTTTTTGGCTTTAAAACCTGCCACATCCATTGATAAAATAACATTTTCGAGTGCGGTATATTTTGTAATTAGATTAAAACTTTGAAATACCACGCCGATATATTTTGAGCGAAATGTGTATTTATCAATTTTAGCAACGTTTTTATCGTCGTAAAAAATTTCGCCTTTTGTAGGTGTTGCAAGACCGGAAAGGAGAGATAAAAGTGTGGTTTTGCCCGCACCCGATTTGCCCACAATGCAATACATTTTGCCTTTTTCAAATTCGTATGAAATGTTCTGTAATACGGGTGTTCTGTCATACGAAAAGCAGATGTTTTTAAGTGATAAAATAGACATAACTTTCTCCTTTCTTAATCTCTGTTTGCGAGTATCTTTAACGGGTCGTATCTCATAATAAACAACACAGAAGCAAGGCTTGCAACAAGTGTCAAAAGTAGCCCTACACCAAGCATTTCAAATACAACGGTCAAATTCATTGCGGAATTTACTTCGCTGATATAGTTTTCTGCTTTGTCCGCCATATTTTCAAAGGGATTTGCGCGATCGGGCACATCGCTCGGGAAATCGGCAGGAAATCCTCCGCCGGGACCCATTTGCATACCGCCGCCAAAATTACCGGGGCGTCCAAAATTTTCGTCCATTTCGGTTTGCTGCTCGGTTTGGCTTTCAACCTGGTCCGCCAAAAGCGCATTTGTAACAGGTATAGAGCTTACCGCACCGATACCGGCACCGATTATTACTGCTATCATTGTAACTACTAAAATTTCGCATACAAACTGCATAGCAACCTTCCATTTTTTCATACCCATTGCAGTAAGTACGCCAACTTCATACTTGCGTTCGCGCACATTAAAGATGTTTAGCACAATTAAGATAATTGCACCTATAATGAAAATAACAATAAGAAATCCACCTGCCGCCTGACTTAAAGTATTAAGCGGAGTTAAACTGTTCTCGAAAGCGGTAAGATTATCAGATGATACGGTGTAAGCCTCGTCAAGACCGAGTGTGCGAACCTCTTCCTCGAAAGCGTAATATTTTTCGGTGTTAGCAAACACATAGGTGGCCGAAACAGAACCCGTAACCGCGCTGTCTGTTTCTCTGCCGGTGTTTTCGTCGGTAACAGTAGTAGAAGCCTCGTCCGATGCATCAAGAATAGTTTGCAATGCAGTAGCACTCATATAAATTTGGTTTGCAGGGTCTTGGTTGTTGCCAAATGCCGCCATTGAAAAATCATTATTCGATGAGCTCTTATAAAGACCTACTATTTTAAGTTCGTAAGTCTCGGTTTCAACCGACGGATTAATAATAACAATTGTATCGCCAACCGCCAAATCATTAAAAATAGCAAGTTCTTCAGAAATAACACATTCTTTTTCGGTTGTGCCCTCTTCAAAGATAGTGCCGCCTTCTAAAACAGAGGCGGTGCCGTCGATAAACGCGGTCATCGAACTGTCGCTGCTGTACCCGATAATTGAAAAGTCTGCCGAGGCAAACATTCCTTTGCCGCCGCCAAAACCGTTAAAAAATCCGTTAAATTCTCTGTCAGAGTTACTTTCCTCTTCCTCTGTTTCGTCCGTTACGGGCAACAATTCGTCGTTGCCGTTAAATGATGCCGTAATTGTATAATAAAAATCCTGCACAGACTCAGCCTTTGCATATTTTTCATATTCCTCAAGCGTCAGCGAAGAAGCCTTACCCATCATATCTCTAAACTGACCTTGGTCAAAGTTTTCCCCCGGGTTTCCTCCGCCCTTGATATCGTTCATCATAGAGCTTCTGTCATAAGATATTGTAGCGGTGATAGTAAGCCCCTCAAGAGTGCTCTCCTTTGCACTTTCTGCGGCTTGCCTGATAGACAAACCAAGACAAGCAGAAACAGCTATCACAAGTGCTATAATTCCTATCAGAACATTGCGCCCTTTTGCTCTGCCGATACATCTTAATGCGTTTTTAATAATGTACATAAATTTGTTTCCTTTCTCGGGATTATATCCTATGATACATCATTATACATATCTACATTGAAAAAAGATTGAAGCGAAACAACATAAAGGCAATAAAAAAGTAGCAGACAGTAAAACTACTATCTGCTACAAGAATAAGCTGTATTATATTGGTATTATTCCCACTCCTTATAATGTGATTATGTTTTTTATAGTATTCCCCGTATTCTTTAACATTAGTATACATAAAATTTCATTTAAATTCAATCATTTTTTAAAAGAAAAACGGTTCAGAATTAATCTGAACCGTTTTAAACTCATAACTTGCCGCCAGGCAATGATAGTTAATTTTCGCTATGCGAAAACTTCCATTATTTAATAGCTACTCTTTATAAGAACGCTATTTATTCTTTAAAGTTGTAACTGAAGAAACCAACATCCTGCGTAATTCAATGCAATTGCCTTGAAACTTTTCAAATTCATCTTTTGTTATAGATTTTGTTTCAAATAACAATTCAAGCCAATATTCACTTTCATTACATTCTTTAAGTGCTATTTCAAATTTAGAAATAAAATCTTTCGTTCCTTGGGCATACTGTGCTTCGTGAATATTCGCACCTACTGATGTTCCACATTTTAACAATTGATTAATCAGAACGCCTTCGATTTTATTGTTTCTTAATTGTCTGCAAAGGTAAACTATATCTTTTGCAAAAGCTTTAGATTTATTTCTCAAAACACTATCTGCCATAATTTTCTCCTGTTTAGTTATCAGTTTAGAGTTATAAATTCGGCTCCGCCGAATGTTATGATATGATTGCCTCCAAAGACAACGTTGCCTCAAGGCAACTCATAACACGGCGAAGCCGTTTTAAACTCATAACTTGCCGTCAGGCAATCATAGTTGATTTTCGCATAGCGAAAATCATTCCCACTCTATTGTGCCGATGGGCTTGGGTGTTAAGTCCAAAAGAACTCTGTTTATACCCTCTACCTCGTGGGTGATGCGATAGGTTATATGGTGAAGTATTTCGTAAGGAATTTCTTCGATAGTTGCAGTCATTGCGTCCTTTGTGTTTACTGCGCGAATGATTGCAGGCCAACCCTCATAACGGCTTTCATCCTTAACACCAACACTTTTAATATCGGGAACAGCAATAAAATACTGCCAAACCTTTTCTGCAAGGCCGTTTTTATCAAATTCCTCACGTAAAATAGCGTCTGCCTCTCTTAAAGCGTGGAGACGGTCGCGAGTGATAGCGCCCAAACAACGAACACCAAGTCCGGGGCCGGGGAACGGTTGTCTATAAACCATTGCATGAGGAAGTCCCAACGCTTCGCCTACTACTCTTACCTCATCCTTGAAAAGAAGCTTAATAGGCTCAACCAACTCGAATTTCAAATCCTCGGGAAGTCCGCCAACATTGTGGTGAGACTTAACTGCCTTTTTGCCCTCTGCCTGCTTAATGCTTTCCAAAATATCAGGATAAATTGTGCCCTGTGCCAAGAAGGACACGCCCTCTAATTTTCTTGCTTCGTCGGCAAAAACATTTATAAATTCTGCACCGATAATCTTTCTCTTTTTCTCGGGGTCACTTACACCCTCTAAAAGATTTAAGAAACGGTCAGTAGCATCTACATAAATAAGGTTAGCGTCAAGCTCGTCCTTGAAAAGCTTTATAACATTTTCAGACTCATCCTTACGCATAAGGCCATGATTAACATGAACACAAACCAACTGCTTACCGATAGCTTTTATCAAAAGCGCTGCTACAACAGAGCTATCAACACCGCCTGAAAGAGCCAAAAGTACCTTTTTGTCGCCTACCTGAGCACGAACCTCTGCAATTTGCTCTTCAATAAAAGCATCTGCTAATTCTTTGGTGGTAATGCGAGCCATATTTTCGGGGCGTACACTTAATTCCATAATTTTTATCCTCCTGTAAAATAAGCTTAGTTGGTGTAGTTATCGAAATATCCTTGAACCAAAACTACGGGTGTACCCTTATCACCGGAACCGCTTGTGAGGTCACAAAGAGAACCGATAAGGTCGGTAAGCTGACGGGGAGTAGTTCCCTGGGCTGCCATATTACCCACAAGGCTTGAACCGTCCTTTGCTTTGATACTCTCGGAGATAGCTTTTTTAAGCTCCTCACCTGAAAGATTAGCAAAATCGTTATCAGCCAAATATTTAAGCTTTAACTCATTGGGTGTACCGATAAGTCCATCTGTGAATGCAGGAGAAACAACCGGGTCTGCAAGCTCCCAAATTTTACCTTTGGGGTCTTTGAAAGCACCGTCGCCGTAAACCATAACTTCAACATGCTTGCCGGTTTTTTCAAGAACTCTGCTTTGAATATCAAGAACCAAAGGCTTTGCATCTCTCGGGAAAAGTTTAATGGTATCCTCGGTAGACTTATTAGAACCCAAAAGACCGTAATTTTCATTATATCCGCTTCCGTTTACGGGAGCATTCAAGATATCGTCAAGACCGCAAACAACCTTTGCGCCTGCTTCTTTCAAAAGACGCTTTGTGCGCTCGCGGGTATGGATATCGCAAGTTAAAACGCAATCTGCATAATCCAAAATAGCCTGAGGTCTGTTTGCAAAAATGATTTCAACATCACAGCCCTGAGCCTTTATAAGCTCCTCATAGTAAGCAACATAATCCACACCGGTAAACTCAAGCTTCTGTACGCCGAATACCTCACGGTATCTTTCAAGCGACAAAACATCTGAGTAAGGATTTATACCTGCTTTATCGATAAGGTCATAAGTAGCGAGTGAATTGCCAACCTCATCAGACGGATAGCTTAACATTAAAACTATTTTTTTAGCTCCCTTTGCAATACCCTTTAAGCAAATAGCAAATCGGTTACGGGAAAGTATCGGGAAAATTACACCGATAGTTTCGCCTAAAAGTTTAGTTTTAACATCCTGTGCTATTGCCTCTACCGAAGCGTAATTGCCCTGAGCACGAGCAACTATAGATTCTGTAAGAGAAATAACATCGCGGTCTCTAAGGGAAAATCCCTCAATTTCGGCAGCCTCTATAACGCTGTCTGTAACAATTTCTGCAAGGTTATCGCCCTGACGAATTATAGGGCAACGAATACCCCTTGATACAGTACCTACGCGACGATTGTTTTCACTCATAAAGAAAAAGTCCTCTCTAAATTAAAATCTCGGTATCTTTAAAATACATTATATTATAACTCAAAAAGTGTAGTTTTTCAATAGTTTTTGAAAAAAATATTGAATTTTAAACGTAAAAAGTGTAAAATAATTTTGTTAAATAATTGTTTACTTTTACTTGAATATGCCGAAATAAATTTGAGCTATACTATTAATACCATAATATAAAGGAGCCTTAGAATGGACAATTTTAACAATAATAACATCGAAAACCAAAACGACGAACCCTACAGTTCGTATAGTTACACTCCTATTCCTCCCGAAACTCCTCCCTTAAAAGAAAAGAAAAGGTTCGGCATAGGAGCTGTTATATTGTCTGCGGTTTTGGCAGCAATTATAAGTGTTTCAGGCGTTTTCGGTGTTTTATATACAACAGATTTTTTTGATACAGAGGATTTTTCTCCCCCGCAAACAGAAAACGGGGAAAATAATTCAGGTCAAAGCAACCTGAATATTACCATTGATGAAACTGCCGACTCGGTAGTGGAGGCTGTAAACCAAAAAGCCTCTCCATCTGTTATAGGTATAAGAACAACTGTGATAGGCTCCGGCTTTTGGGGCAATTCGCAGGAATCGTCAGGCGAAGGCAGTGGTGTTATTTACTCCAAAGACGGCTACATTATCACAAATTATCATGTTATTTCGGATGCAGTAACCTATCCAAGCAATTCTAAAATAGAGGTATTTTTAAAAAATCCCTCAACCGAGCCGTATGATGCAACGGTTGTAGGCTATAATATTTCTGCCGACCTTGCAGTTATAAAGATTGAGGCTACAAATCTTACTCCTATTGAAATAGCAAATTCTGATAATCTTAAAGTAGGTCAGTATGTTATAACTATCGGCAACCCGGGCGGACTTGAATTTATGGATAGCGTAACATACGGAATTGTAAGCGGTCTTGACCGTGTTGTTTCTGCCGATTCAGGAATAGAACTTATCCAGACCGATGCGGCTATAAATCCCGGTAACTCGGGTGGTGCTCTTGTAAATGCCAAGGGTGAACTTGTAGGTATTAACAGTTCTAAAATTGTTTCGGAAGAGTATGAAG
>JAZRAI010000017.1:0-11612 GCA_045634455.1 Acutalibacteraceae bacterium | reverse complement strand
AAAGCTTCTTTTGCTTTTTCCTCGTGACAGAAAACTTTTACAACCTTTTGTCCGGTCATCATTTCCTGAATAAAGCCCTCTGCTTTACCTATGGATTTTTGCTGACGAATAAAGAATTTAGCACTGCCTCCGCCAAATTTTTTGGTAATCATTAAAAGAGCAAACACACCGGCTAAAACCACAACCGTCATCCATACACTGTACCAAAGCATAATTGAAAAAACACATAACACAATAATTCCTGCCTGCAAAACCGACGGTATTGCCTGCGAAACCAACTGTCTTAATGTATCAATATCATTGGTATAATGACTCATAATATCGCCATGCTTATGGCTATCAAAATAGCTTATAGGTAAATTCTGCATTTTAGAGAAAAGTATTTTTCTCATCTTTCCCAAAAAGCCCTGTGTAATGAAAGCCATTAACTGCGTATGTGTAAATACCGCAGTCAAGGATATAACATAAAGCGAAGCCAAGGCTATAATTTTAGGTATAATTTCCGCCTTTGCGCTGTTCCAATCGCGTGAGAGGAACCACTTTTCAATAACCGCTAAAACCTGTTGCTGAAAAACTGCGGGGGCTGCGGCTGTAACAGAAGCAAATAATATACAAAAAATTGTCAGAGGTAACAAAGCAGGATAAAATGAATACAAAAGTTTTAACACTCTTTTAAGTGAGGAAAAGCTCATTTTTCTGCCTGCCATCGGAACACCCTTTGGTGGGTTATTTTGCTTCATCACAGTCACCTCCGTTTACTTGTTGCTCATAAACCTCTTTATAAATTTCACATCTTGAAAGCAACTCGTTGTGTGTTCCCTTATCAGCTATCCTGCCGTTTTCAAGAACTATTATCATATCGGCATCCTCAACAGAAGCTATTCTTTGAGCTATAATAATTTTTGTAGTTTCGGGAATAAATTCACGGAAGCCCTTTCTTATCAGCGCATCAGTTCTTGTATCAACCGCGCTTGTAGAGTCGTCGAGTATTAAAATTTTAGGCTTTTTAAGAAGTGCACGCGCAATACAAAGTCTCTGCTTTTGTCCGCCTGAAACGTTAGCACCGCCCTGTTCTATAAATGTATCATACTTTAATGGGAAGGTTTCAATAAACTCGCTTGCCTGAGAAAGACGGCATACATGCTCAATTTCCTCATCGGTAGCATTTTCGTTACCCCAACGCAAGTTTTCCTTTATAGTTCCCGCAAATAGCTGATTCTTTTGAAGCACCATTGCTACTGAATTGCGCAGGGCTTCAATATCATAATTTCTTACATCTACTCCGCCAACCAAAACTTCACCCTTGCTTACATCATAAAGTCTTGGAATTAATTGCACAAGAGATGATTTACTTGAACCCGTACCACCGATAATACCTACTGTCATACCTGATTCAATCTGAATACTTATATCTTCAAGCGCATTTTTTGAAGCTTTTTCAGAGTATTTAAAAGAAACATCATTAAAGCTTATGCTACCGTTTTTAACCTCAGTCATAGGGTTTTCAGGGTTTTTAAGGGTTGATTCTTCATTTAACACTTCGGAGATACGCTTCATAGATTCAAGCGACATTGTAATCATAACGTAAATCATAGAAAGCATCATAAGGGACATAAGTATCTGCATACCGTAAGTAAGCATTGCCGAAATTTGACCTACATCTATTGAAGTACCGCCACTTTTAATAACAAGCATAGAACCCACAAGCAAAATAAAAATCATATTGAAATACATACAAAACTGCATAATTGGTGTGTTTAGAACCACTATGCGCTCTGCTTTTGTGAAGTCATTACAAATATCATCACTTGCCTTTTCGAATTTTTGCTTTTCGTATTCCTCACGCGAAAAGCCTTTTACGACACGCATACCTCTTACGTTTTCTTCTATTGATTCATTAAGTTTATCGTACTTTTTAAATACCCTGCGGAATGCGGGCATCGCCTTACGGGCTACCATTAAAAGTCCAAAAATTAGTACCGGCACTACAACTACAAATGTGGTAGCTAATTTTCCGCCCATTTTATAAGCCATTATAATTGAAAATAAAAAGAGCATAGGACTTCTGATAGCTGTTCTTATAATCATCATATAAGACATTTGCACATTATTAATATCAGTAGTAAGACGGGTTACAAGCGATGTGCTTGAAAACTTATCTATATTTGCAAAGGAATAGCTTTGAATTTTTGCAAACATATCACTTCTAAGGTTTTTCGCAAAACCTGTTGAAGCCTTTGCACAGGTAATTGCCGCAATACCACCGCAAGCAAGCGATAAAAGTGCCATAAGCACTAACATTCCGCCTGTCTTTAACACTTCACTGATTTCGGCACCGTATTTAATTGTGTTTACAAGATTTGAAATCATAAAGGGTATTACCGCCTCAATAATTACCTCACCCATTATAAAAATGAGTGTAAGTATTGACGGAAGCTTATATTCCCTTATACTTTTTGCCAAGGTTTTAATCATAGTCTTTCTCCATATTTGCTTTGAATTTGTTTACAATTTTAAAAAATGCCTCTATCTCAGAAGGTGAAATCCCCTCTCTTAGTCGCAATTCTCTATCCTCAATAGAGGAAATCACCTTTTCGTGAAGCTCAACCGCTTTCTTTGTTAAGGTAATTTTTTTAAGCCGAGCATCGTTTTCTACACTTTGTCTTATAATGAAGCCTTTTTGCTCCATTGTTTTTAATATCTTACTTGCGGTTGACGGACGTATAGAAAACTTACTTTCAAAATCCTTTTGAAAAATTTCTTTATCTTTATTATCGTAAAGGTAGGTTATAGCCCAACCGTTAACTCCGTTAGCACCCTCAATACCGAGCTCCGCCTTAGATTTTTCAACATCGCGTTTTATTAAATTAGATAATGTTCTTACAGCAAATCCTATGTCATTCTGTCTGTCCATAATACACCTCTTTTCAATAAATGTTAGCCTGCTAACTATTATATTACTCTACCCTATTATTGTCAAGCATTCAAATCTTAATATTCTGTTAATTTTGCCAAAAAAGAATAATTTTATAAATATCAGAAAAAATACTTTTGAAAGTGTGGTGTTTTATGTGGATAATAAGAACAAAAAGCAAAATGATATGAACAAAAAAGACCAGAATAAAAAGGATCAGAATAAGAACGAAAACAAAAGCGAGAATAAAGCTGACCGATAAATTTAAAGCTCCTGCCAATCGGCAGGAGCCTGTTATTTTAATATGGGAAAAATACTTTTTTATCTTCTTCAGTTAAAGGTGAGCCGTATTCACACACTTCAAACACTTCGGCGTAAACCACCTTTTCACCTTTTTCTTTGCCGTATCTTTCGATAAGAGCATCGCGGAATCTTGAGGCAAACTTTGCAGAACGTACTTTCCTTGATATTGATTTGCTGTTTAAAATTTCCTCATCAGGTGTATCGGGAGAAACTTCCTCACCCGCAAGCCACTTTCTTCTTTCCTCGGGCTTATCTGCAGGAGGCACCTGGTCAATAGCACCATAAGTGAAAGGCAACCACTCATACATCTGAGATACGTGGAAATTAAGTACATCAATTTTTCTTTCAATCATATCGCCAACATCAATAGCCACCTCAGGCTTAAAGGGAGGATTATTAAAGAAGTCAGCATAATACATAATTATAGGCATTTTTTTAAGTGCAGGTGCATCAGGACAGTAATTTGGAACAATAAGCAAATATGAAGCATCCTGAAGCAAGAGTGATGCATTTCTGTGGTCAGCGTGATAATCATTTGGGCGACAGCAGAAAATAATATCAGGCTTTACTTTTCTTATATATCTTACAAGTTTTGCTCTGTTTTCAAGTGAAGCATAAAGCTCGCAGTCGGGTACATCATGCCATACATCATAACTTACGCCCATATATTCTGCGGCAGCAAGAATTTCTTTGTAACGTCTGTCAGCAATATCCTGCGGTTTCATTTCGTGGTGACCGCCGCAACCGTTACACATTGAAAGCATCTGAACCTCGTGACCGTCCTTTACATACTTCATCGCAAGTCCGGAGCACTCGATTTCGCAATCATCAGGATGTGCACCAATCATTAAAATTTTCATTTTTACCCACTCCTATAAGGTTTTTTTTGTATTATAGCATACAAAATTTTGAAAAGCAAGCGATAAATCAAAAAACTCCTGTAAAAACAGGAGTTTTTTAAACTTAATTACATTTTAGCAAGATTTTCTTTAAGGTTATTCAACTGCTCGCGAAGTTCATTAGGCAATCTGTCACCAAACTTCTTGTAATGCTCTTCAATTTCAGCAGCTTCCTTAGTCCAAACATCCTTGTCAACCTTAAGGATAGACTTTAATACTTCAATATCCATATCAAGGTCGGTAAGGTCGATATCCTCAGGCTTGGGAACATAACCGATAGCAGTTTCGGTAGCATCAGCGTTACCTTCGCAACGGTCGATAATCCAGTTGAGAACTCTCATATTGTCGCCGAAACCGGGCCAGATGAAGTTGCCTTCATCATCGGTACGGAACCAGTTTACATTGAATATCTTAGGAGCCTTATCACCAAGCTTTTCGCCCATATTGAGCCAATGCTTGAAGTAGTCACCCATATGGTAACCACAGAAAGGAAGCATAGCCATAGGATCACGGCGAACGACACCTACTGCACCGGCAGCTGCGGCTGTGGTTTCGGAAGCCATAGCAGAACCTACGAATACACCGTTAACCCAATCCTTTGATTGATATACAAGCGGAGCGCACTTAGCACGACTGCCACCGAAGATAATTGCAGAAATCGGAACGCCTGCACCCTTATTAAACTCATCAGAAATGCAGGGGCAATTCTCCGCAGGAGCAGTAAAGCGTGAGTTGGGGTGAGCAGCACAAGTGGTTTTATCTGCTTTGTTAAACTTAGCAGGATCCCAAGGATTACCCTTCCAATCAAGTGCATTCTCGGGAAGATTCTTATTAAGGCCTTCCCACCAAACAGTATTATCGTTAAGGTCGAGAGCTACGTTTGTGAAAATTGTATTCTTCTTTGTGCTTTCAAGAGCATTGAAGTTAGAATGCTCGTTAGTACCGGGAGCAACACCGAAGAAGCCGTTTTCGGGGTTGATAGCATAAAGTCTGCCATCCTCGCCTATCTTCATCCAAGAAATATCGTCACCAACAGTCCAAATCTTGTAACCCTTCTTACGTAAATACTCAGGGGGAATAAGCATTGCAAGGTTGGTCTTACCGCAAGCAGAGGGGAATGCAGCAGCTACATACTTAACCTCACCCTTAGGATTCTCAAGACCTAAGATAAGCATATGCTCAGCCATCCAGCCTTCCTTCCAGCCCTGATAAGAAGCTATACGAAGAGCAAAGCACTTTTTACCGAGAAGTACGTTACCGCCGTAACCTGAGTTAACAGAAATAATTGTGTTATCCTCGGGGAAATGGCAGATGTAACGGTTTTCGGGGTCAACATCACAACGAGAATGTAAGCCACGAACCCAGTCATTACTATCGCCTAAAACTTCAAGCACCTTGGGGCTAACGCGAGTCATAATAAGCATATTAAGAACAACGTATACAGAATCGGTTACCTCGATACCAACCTTAGCAATAGGAGAACCGATAGGACCCATTGAATAAGGGATAACATACATTGTTCTGCCTTTGTAGCTACCGCGAGCTATCTTATAAAGCTTTTCATACATTTCAGCAGGGTCGCACCAGTTATTTGTGGGGCCTGCATTTTCCTTTGTCTTTGAGCAGATGAAAGTTCTATCCTCTACACGTGCAACGTCGTTAGGATTTGTGCGGTGCAAATAGCAACCGGGAAGCTTTTCCTGATTAAGCTCGGTAAGCTCGCCGAGTTCAACTGCTAACTTGCGTAATTCCTCACGCTGTTCGTCACTGCCGTCAACCCAAACAACATTATCAGGGGTGAGGAGTTCTTTCATTTCGTCTAACCATTTGATTACTGTCTTGTTGGTAGTCATTTCAAATCTCCTTTAAATAAATACGGTTTATACGAACCTTGAAACAGGCTCAATTTTTTCCTTATACATTATATCTTATAAAATCGCAAAAATCAATAGTGATTAAAAAAAAATTAATATTTTTACATACAATTTACTTATTTTTATAACTTTTTGTCCCTTGAAAAAAGTTTTTATGTGTGATATACTAACCAAAAAAAGTACAAGGTTGTGATTTTTATGAAAAATTATGTTGGCAATCCTTATCAGACACGCGGTGCTGAAAGCTATATCTTACAGGGTGCAAAAGGTGACGGTATGCACTTTTTATACGTAAGAAACGGTAAAGGTCTTGAAGCGTGGGTTTCACTTGATCGCGCAGGCGATATTTCGAGACTTACATATAAGGGAGATAATATGGGATTTTTTTCTCCCTGCGGATATGTGGCTCCACAATACTATGATAAAGACGGTTTGGGATTTTTAAAATCCTTTACCGCGGGATTTTTCACCACCTGCGGACTTGCAAATTTAGGCACACCTTGTGTTGATGAGGGTGAGGAATTACCCCAACACGGCTCTATTTCAAACACCCCTGCCGAGTTTATTTCCAAAACTGAAACAGAGCAAGGTTTGGAGATTATTTTAAAAGTGTCCGACTGTGTGATTTTCGGCAGAAAACTCATCCTTACAAGAAAATATTTCTTCTCATATTCAGAAAACACATTTTCTGTAAAGGATACAGTTACTAACGAGGCAGACGTTCCCTCTCCGTATATGATAATGTATCACTGCAATATGGGTTATCCCCTACTTTCAGAAAACAGTATTGTTAACATTCCGCACAGCAAAATTTCATCTTATAGTGATGAATCCGAAAAATATATAAGCACTGCATTTAACATGGAAAAACCGCAACCCAATTTTATTGAGCGTTGCTACGCTATTGAGGTTGAGAAAAAAGGCGATTTTGCAAACGTTGGCATCTATAATCCCGACATTGAAAAAGGTCTTGTTATTTCTTACTCAAAGGATACTCTTCCCCACTTTACCGAATGGAAAATGATGGGAAATAAAGATTACGTTTTAGGTTTAGAGCCCTCTAACTCACTACTTGGTGGCAGAAACGTAATAAGACAAAATGGTGGACTTACCTTCTTAAATCCCGATGAAAGCAAAACAACTTTTGTTGAATTTAAATTCAAGGATACAAAAGAAGCTTTCGATAAAGAATTCTAATTAATATAAAAAGATAAAAACGGAGATACTTCACAAAGAAGCTTCTCCGTTTTTAAAATAACATTTTAAAATAATACCTATCTCCAAATAAACATATTTAGCGATATTGTGAGAAAAGTCTCACAGCGATATTTATGCCCAAAGGCAAAAGCGATATATAAACCCTCGGTTTATGCGATATTATATTCGTGTCTATTCGCACGGTGAAGCCGTATATCGCGCGTTTTTACGCATATCGCATCGAGGATATATCGCTCGTGCAAAGCACGAATATAGCTGTGGCACCTTCCTTACGAAAGGTGCCACAAATGCGGTCTCTAATTTTATTTTTCTATATGCACGTTAAGGTGAGGATAAGTCATTTCGATACCTGCTTCCTTGAACATTGGCTTAAGCTTTGAAAGAAGTGAGAAATTAACATTCCAATAATCCTCATTTTTAGTCCATACACGAAGCACATATTCAATAGAACTTTCTCCATAATTTGTAAGTGCTGCAAACGGAGCATTTTCAGTAATAATCGGTTCGCCCTCAACAGCTTTAAGAAGCGTTTTAATAACATCCTCGGGTTCAGCATCATAAGAGGCAGTAACTGTAATATCAAGTCTTCTTGTTCCTGCCACTGTGTAATTCACAATTTCTGCCGCAACAACAGCCTTGTTTGGAATAGAAATAACCTTATTATCAGGTGTTATAAGTTTAGTATAGGCAATGCCTACTTCCTTAACTGTACCCGACTGTGCCGCAATCTCAACATAATCACCCGAAGCAAAAGGGTGTGTGTAAATAAGAGTAAATCCGCCAATTACATTACTAAGCATATCTTGAAGCGCCAGTGACAGTGCCAAGGTTAGAACACTTGCGAGAGCTACGATACCTGTAACATCAATACCTATTGATGAAGCTATGATTAAAGCTAACAAAATATACATTACAGTTTTTGATAAGGTTTTTATAAGACTGTGTGCGGCTTTTTCAAGCTTGGATTTATTAAGAGCACGGTTAATTATATTACCGATAGTTTTTATTATAAGAATACCGATAACCGCAATTATCAATGCCTTTAACAAAACCCCTATAAGGTCTAACCCTTGGTTTTGCACCCAAACCGAAAACTTTTCTATAAATTTCATTATAAAATCCCCTTTCAATATTGCTTATTCATTATACCGAAAAAAACCTTGTTTGTAAAGTTTGAGTTTCTTGAAAAGTTTGTTTTATTATGTTACAATGGAAAAAAACAAGAAAGGAATTAAGTATGTCGCAAATAATTAAAATCTCGGACCTTAACGACTGCCGTTTAGACCCTTATGTAAGACTTACGGAAAATCAACTTTTAAGCCGCCAAAACCCCGATAACAGTATATTTATTGCCGAAAGCAACAAGGTTATAGATTTGGCATTAAAGTCAGGGCTTACTCCCCTTTCCTTTCTTATGACTGACTCGCATATAAATAACGCTGGCAAAGAGTACATCGAAAAATATCCCGACACGCCCGTTTTTACTGCAAACGAGGAGTTATTATCTCAAATGACGGGATACCGTTTAACACGAGGATTGTTAGCTACATTTAAAAGACCTAAACCACAGAATGTTGAAGAAGTATGCAAAAGTGCAAACCGCATTGCCGTGCTTGAAGGTATTACAGATTCAACAAATGTTGGCGCAATTATAAGAAGTGCCGCAGCGCTCGGAATTGATGCAGTTTTAATTGCGAAGGGATGTGCAGACCCGTTACTGCGCCGAAGCGTAAGGGTTAGTATGGGTACTGTTTTCCAAATTCCATGGACATATATCGGCAACACGACAGGAGATTTTTCGACTTTTGGTATCGATACTCTAAAAAGTCTCGGTTTTAAAACAGTAGCAATGGCACTTAGCGATAATAGTGTAAATATAAACGACCGCACACTAAAAAGTAAAAAAAAGCTTGCAATAATATTAGGCACAGAGGGTACGGGGCTAAAAACAGAAACTATAAAAAATTGTGATTACACTGTAAAAATACCTATGTATCATAATGTTGATTCTCTTAATGTTGCGGCAGCCTCAGCGGTTGCTTTTTGGGAGCTTAAAAAATAATATGCTTGAAAGAATTTATATTGAAATAGGAAATATCTGCAACCTTTCCTGCTCTTTTTGTGTGGGAACAAAACGGAAGCCCAAACAAATGACAAAAGCTGAATTTGAAATCGTTTGCAAGAAAATCAAGGGTTACACAAAATACATATATCTGCATGTAATGGGCGAACCGCTATTGCATAACGATTTATCTGAAATACTTGAAACTGCAAAAAAACATTCTCTAAAAGTCTGCATTACCACAAACGGCACCTTGCTCCAAGAAAACGGCAATATTTTGCTCAATAGCAATGCAGTTCATAAGGTTTCTATTTCACTACACTCCCCCGAAGGAAACGGAATAACCGATTTCGAAAATTACCTTAAAAGCGCGGTTGAATTTTCAAAGGCGGCCGCAGAAAACGGCATTTACACAGTTTTCAGGCTTTGGAACGGTGATAGCGCCGAAGGTCTTGGCAAAAACACTCAAAATGCGTATATTGAAAGCTTTTTGAAATCAAGTTTTACAGAGCCTTGGCAAGAAAGACCAAAAGGTTTTAGACTTCAAAAAAACATTTTTTTAGAGTATGATAAGGTTTTCACTTGGCCGGCAGAGAGCAATGCAGAGCCCATAAGCGAAGGCTTTTGTCACGGACTTTCCTCACAAGCAGCAATTTTGGTTGACGGAACAGTAACGCCCTGCTGTCTTGATTCAGACGGTGCCGTCTCGCTTGGAAATATTTTTGAAAGTGATTTTTCTGATATATTAAACAGTCCACTTTCCTTTTTGATAAAAGACAGTTTTAAAAGCGGAAAAATTGTTCACCCTTTTTGCCAAAAATGTACATTTATGAGAAAATTCAAAAAAAGAAACAACTGACTGCTCAGTTGTTTCTTTTTATTTATTCTTTGTACTTTCTCTAATATTTAGTTTTACCGCAAGCTTTTCAGTTGTTTTTTCATCATTTTTTTCGGTGATTATTTCATAAAGCTTGTTAACAGATAGTTTTGCCAACAAATCAGTAGGCATTGTAACCGTTGTTAATGGGAAAAGATAAGGTATTACTGCACCTATATCATCAAACCCCACTACCTCTACATCCTTTGGCACAAAAACATCTTTATCTTTTAAGGTTTGTATAACCTCAAGTGCCAATATATCATTATAGGCAAGCACCGCATCAAAGCTATCGGCAGAAATTTTTTCAAAAACCTCGTTACATTTTCCGCTTAAACTGCCAATATAAATATGAAGCTTTTCGTTTATTTTAATTTTATAATCCTTATGAGCTGCCACATATCCTTTATATCTTTCAATAGATGAATAGTTATAATCGTTAGCGCTTAACATTAAAATATTCTTAAATCCCGATTTAATAAGATGCTCTGTTGCAATATAACCTGCGTTAAAATCGTCAAAAATAACCGATGGGAATGGTGAATTCTCAAACTCACGCGCCATAAGTACGCAGGGCACCTCTGAATTTTTGATGATTTCTAACGGTTCTCTGCTTTTTTGAGAGGAAAAAAGCAAAATTCCGTCAACATTCATAGAAATCGCAGTATTTATCGCCGCTATTTCTTTTTTTATATCCTCATCAGTGTTCATAACAGTTATTACATAGCCTAACTTTTCGGCATACTTTTCAACCTGCTTTGTAATTATTGCAAAAAAGGGATTTGCAAGGTCTGCAATAATCAGAGCTATTGTATTTGTTCTGCCGGAACGCAAACTATAAGCACTTGCATTTTTAATATAACCCATATCACTTGCAGTCTTTTGTATAAAAGCGCGTGTTTCCTCTGATATATCCTTATGGTCGCGAAGTGCCTTGGAAACTGTTATTTTTGCAAAGCCTGTTTTTTCGGATATATCCTTTAAAGTTACTCTTTTGTTCATCACAAAACCTCTCAATCAAATCTATTGTACCACTAAAGGAAAAATTTATCAAGTATTGACATTCGGCGCGTTTTATTATATAATTACTGTATCGATACAGTAACCAAATAAATTTATATAGGAGGCTATTATTATGACACTTGCAGTATTAGTTGCAAACCGCGGATTTTTCCCAAGCTCTGTTATCGAGTCTGCCCGAGCAGAAATTACCGAAGCCATTGAAAAAGCAGGCGCAAAAGCATTGCTTTCCCCTGTTGAACTCACCAAATACGGTGCAGTTGAAACTACCGCTGACGGTATGGCTTTTAACGAATTTTTGAACGAGCATCGTGGCGAGTTTGACGGTCTTGTAATCTGTCTGCCAAACTTTGGCGACGAAAATGGAATTCTTGAAGCTATTAAGGACTTAAATGTTCCGATTTTAGTTCAGGCTTATCCCGATGAAATCGGCAAAATGGACTTC
>JAZRAI010000016.1:0-19678 GCA_045634455.1 Acutalibacteraceae bacterium | reverse complement strand
GGATAGCGTCTGCGCCGTAGCTTTCGAGAGCATCAAATGGGTCAACTGCGTTACCCTTTGACTTACTCATTTTCTGACCGTTTTCATCCTGAACGTGACCTAAAACGATAACATTCTTAAAGGGAGCTTTATCAAAAATAAGGGTTGAAATCGCAAGCAACGAATAGAACCAACCTCTTGTTTGGTCAACTGCCTCAGAAATGAAGTCTGCCGGGAACTGCGACTCAAACAAGTCCTTATTTTCAAAAGGATAGTGATGCTGTGCAAAAGGCATAGAACCGCTATCGAACCAACAGTCAATAACCTCGGGAACTCTGTGCATTTCCTTACCGCAATGAGGACACTTGATAGTAACCGCATCTATGAAAGGACGGTGAAGCTCTATCTCATCAGGGCAGTTGTCGGATAATTGCTTTAATTCCTCAATACTGCCGATAGAGTGCATATGACCGCATTCACAGGTCCAGATATTTAAAGGAGTTCCCCAATATCTGTTACGGGAAATACCCCAGTCCTGAACATTTTTAAGCCAATCGCCAAAGCGACCTTTACCAATGCTTTCAGGTATCCAATTAATTGTATTGTTATTCTTGATAAGGTCATCCTTAACGTCGGTCATCTTGATAAACCAAGATTCCCTTGCGTAATATATAAGAGGAGTGTCACATCTCCAACAATGGGGATATTCATGTTCAAACTTAGGAGCATCAAAAAGAAGTCCCTTAGCCTCTAAATCAACCAAAACCTTGGGGTCGGCATCCTTTACGAAAAGACCTGCATAAGGAGTTTCCTCAGTCAATTCACCCTTACCGTTTACAAACTGAACAAAGGGTAAATCATAGCGTCTGCCTACCTTTGCGTCGTCCTCACCAAAAGCGGGAGCAATATGAACGATACCGGTACCGTCGCTCATAGTAACGTAGCTGTCACAGGTGATGAAATGTGCCTTTTTATTCTGCTTTTCACAAACGGGATTTACAAAATCAAACAAAGGCTCATATTCCTTATTTTCAAGCTCTTTACCTACAAATTTTTCTGTAATTTCATAAGCGGGAGCTTCCTCTGTTGCCAATTTTCCAAGCACCTTATCAAGCAAAGCCTCTGCCATATAATAGGTGTAACCATCAGCCGCAGCTACCTTGCAGTAGCTTTCATCAGGGTTTACGCAAAGTGCCACGTTTGAAGGCAGTGTCCACGGAGTGGTGGTCCAAGCCAAGAAATAAGCATCCTCACCTACTACCTTAAAGCGAACAACCGCACTGCGTTCCTTAACATTCTTATAACCCTGAGCCACCTCGTGTGATGAAAGCGGTGTTCCGCAACGAGGACAATAAGGCACGATTTTAAAACCCTTATACAAAAGGCCCTTATCAAAAATCTGCTTTAAAGCCCACCACTCGGACTCAATAAAATTATTATCATAAGTAACGTAGGGGTTTTCCATATCAGCCCAGAAGCCAACTGTTTTGGAGAAATCCTCCCACATACCCTTGTATTTCCAAACACTTTCTTTACAATGAGCAATAAAAGGCTCCAAACCGTATTCCTCAATTTGCTCCTTGCCGTCAAGACCTAAAAGCTTTTCAACCTCAAGCTCAACAGGTAATCCGTGAGTATCCCAACCAGCTTTTCGGGGCACCATACAGCCTTTCATAGTGCGGTAACGGGGAATCATATCCTTGATAACACGGGTAAGCACGTGTCCTATATGGGGTTTACCGTTAGCAGTAGGCGGACCATCATAAAAAACATAAGGTGTACCGTCACGGCGTTCCTCTATACTCTTTTCGAAAATCTTGGCATCAGACCAAAATTTTTCAATTTTCTTTTCTTCCTCAACAAAATTAAGGTTTGGTGAAATGTTATTATACACTTCATTTGCTCCTTTCAAGCCTAGTCAATTAAAAACGCAAAAACACCTCACCTTTTTGGCAAGGTGTTTTTATTATTTTAAAAATTAATCCTTAGAAGTGGGAATCTGTTGCTTTAAAGCAGCTCTTGTCTTGCGAACCTCACCAAGATTAGCGGTAAGACCCTCATCTGCTCTGCGCATAATATCATCAACAAAATCCTGTGCAGCCTTTCTCATCTCACGGCTCTTGGTCTGAGCAGTTGCAATGATTTCAGCAGCCTTAGCCTGAGCTAATTTTACAATTTCTTCCTGAGCTACCATAGCCTTTGCCTTATCCTCAGCATTGCGGATAATTCCGTCAGCCTCGCGCTTAGCATTTGTGATAATATCTGCTCTGTCTTCAACAATACCCTTAGCCTGCTTGATTTCAGCAGGAATGTTAAGGCGGATATCATCAACTACTGCCCTTAACTTCTCAATATCAATAACTGTTTTTTTGCCGGGGATTTTAATACCACTGTCAAGGACCTCGTCGAATTCCTCTAATAATTGGTCAAGTGTCATTTTTCTTTCCTCCAAAAACCTAATAATAGGCGTTTTATTTTTTAATTCTGTCTATAATATCCTGCCTGATAACATCGGGTACAAAGCTTTCTATATCTCCGCCCATTTTGGCTATTTGCTTAACCATGCTTGAACTCAGATACATATTCTCTGCCGCTGTTGTTAAAAACAGGGTTTCAACATTCGGATTTAACTTTTTATTTGTAAGCGCCATTTGAAACTCATACTCAAAGTCGGACATAGCACGAAGTCCCTTAACTATTGCAGTAGCACCGATTTCGGCAGCATAATCAGCCAAAAGGCCCTCATAATGCACAACCTCAACATTTGGTAAATCCGCAGTGCATTTTTTTATCATTTCAACCCTTTCCTCAGGGGTAAATGAGCTTTTTTTAGAGCTGTTGCTTGCCACAACCACAATTAGCCTTTCAAACATCTTTGAAGCTCTTGTGACAATATCTAAATGTCCGTAAGTTACAGGGTCAAAGGAGCCGGGGCATATAGCCGTAACTGTATGCTTCATTACTGCTCCCCCTTTCTGTAAACCGAAACATTAATTTTTCCGTAAGAATAGGTTTTAAGCAAATTAAAACCACCTATTTCATTCGGCAGCAAAACCTTTGGCGGATGCTCACAAACAATAAGTCCGTATTCACTCATTAAAGGTAAAACCGCTTTCATAGCAGAAAGCAAAAGTTCCTCGTAATAAGGCGGATCCAAAAAAACAATATCAAAGGTATCCCTTGACATTGCGCAAAAGGATGAGTAATCAGATTTTATTACCCTTGCACATTCGCCAAATCCGCAAGATGCGATATTCTTTTCGATTATTTTAACAGAGGTCGCCGAATTATCAACAAAAACTGCACTTTCAGCACCACGGCTTAAAGCCTCAATTCCAAGCTGACCGGAGCCTGCAAACAAATCTAAAATTCTTCTGCCCTCTATATCAAATTGCAGAGCACTAAAAAGCCCTTCCTTAACCTTATCGGAGGTAGGTCTTACATCGTACCCCTCGGGAGCTATAAGGCGCTTACCCTTAGCAATACCCGTAATCACACGCATTAGCATCACCAATAAACATAATTGGCACAATTATAAATATAGTACCTATCACATTATCCCACCAAACAGTACCTTTTGTCAACACTTTTTTATAAATTTTTCTTTTATTTATTTTAATGTTAGTATATAATACTTAAAGAATGAGGTGATTAAGTGCTTAAGCTTTATTTTTTTGAGGACAGTAAATACATGTATAGCAAAACAAAATTATCAAGCCTTGGATATAGCTTATTAAGGCAATTTTACGGTCAGGACATTATCATAGAAAAAAACGCTAACGGCAAGCCGTACATAACAAATAAACAAAAGCTTTTCTTTAATCTTTCACATTCAAAAAACGGCTTGGCACTTGCTGTTTCAGACTGCGAAATAGGTGTCGACATCGAAAAAATCAAAGAATTTAACAAAACTGTGGCAAAGCGGTTTTTAAAAACAGATGAAACCGACGACCTCAAACTTTTAAAACTTTGGACAAAACTTGAAAGCGCAATTAAATTTAAAGGATTAAATTTAAGCTACATTAATAAAGTTTCCATAGCGAACACCAAAACCATCGAGGTAGGCGATTTTGTAATTTCCTATTGCACCGAAAGTAAAGAAAACCCCGAAATTATAAAAATAGACGAAAAAACGATAAAAAATTTCTGATATCAACCAACAGTATGTTTATTTTATAAAACTTTACTCCTATAATGTGTTTAGAAAGGAGAACGCAGATGAACCAAGAAAAAATCGGAAACTTTATAGCCGAGCGAAGAAAGAATGTAAATTTAACTCAGATGCAATTAGCAGAAAAACTGAACATTACAGACAGAGCTATATCAAAATGGGAACGCGGTAAATCAATACCTGATTCATCAATTATGCTCGACTTGTGTGATATACTGAATATCACCGTAAACGACTTATTATCGGGAGAGGTAGTTGCTATGGATAATTACAACAAAGAATTAGAAAATAAACTTATTGAAACGCTGAAACAAAAAGAGGAATCCGACAGAAACTTGTTAAAATTAGAAGTGGTAATCGGTTGTTTGTCGGTTATAATTTTAATGGTGCCGATAATTGTCGGTGCATATTTGCAAATAGAGGAATGGAAAAAAGTTTTGATTGTTTTATCGGGATTTATTCCTTCTTTTATTGGAATTGCATTTGCCGTTAAAATTGAGCAGGTTGCCGGATATTATAAATGCAAGCACTGTAATCATAAATATGTGCCCGAATTGAAATCAATTTGGTTTTCACCGCATATGGGCAGAACAAGGCATTTAAGATGCCCGAAGTGTGGCAAAAAATCCTGGCAGAAAAAGGTTATAAGCAAAAATTAATTTAAAACGCAGAGAAGTTTCTACCTTCTCTGCGTTTTTTAGTATCATAAAATTTTCTCCATATAGATATTGCGCTCCTGCATACCGCATTTTTCGTAAAATTTCATTGCGTTTTCGTTAAATGCCCAAACGTTAAGGGTTATGTTGTAGCAACCCATTTGCTTTGCAAAATCGCAAACGTATTCATAAAGGCTTGTACCGATATGTTTACCTCTTGCCTGCTCATCAACACACAAATCGTCTATATAAAGCGATTTTATATCGGTCAAAATGTTGTTATTTGTTTTCTGTTCTAACACACAAAAGGCATAACCCAAAACTTGTCCGTTTTCCTTAGCTACAAAAATAGGCCTTTGGTCGTCTGCTATAATTCCAAGAAGTTCTTTATCGGTATATTTTTTACAGCCACCTTTAAAAATATCGGGTCTGCCGTTGTGGTGAACCTCAAGCACCTGACAAAGAAGCTTATTTATTCCCTCTAAGTCCTCTGTTTTTGCTCTGTGAATTAACATATTATTTCCTCTACCTTTATCCCAAGTGCGCTCAAATCTTCAAAGAAGTGAGGATAGCTTTTTGCAACTGCCTCTGCACCGTCTATTTCTCCGCCTATTAAGGTAAGCAAAACCGCAAGAGACATTACAACTCTGTGGTCGTTATGCCCGCAAAGAGGTTCTGTCGGTGCGTGAAAACTAATAGGTTTAACAGTTACTGAATTTTCAAATATTTCAATGCAAGCTCCAAATTTCCGAAGCTCCTGTGCCATTACAGAGGCTCGGTCGCTTTCCTTGATTTTAAGACGCTTTGTACCTTTAAACACGCCGCCTTTTTTTGCTGCTGCAACCGAAAACAAAATCGGTGCTAAATCAGGGCAATCCTCAATATCAATTGTAGCATTATCGCAATTTAAAAGTTTGAAATACTCTTTATAAATCCTGTCGCCTTGGGCACTCTCACTATTTAGTCCCGCAACAGTCACATCTGCACCAAAAAGATTAAAAGCATCTATAAAAGCTGCTCCCGAATAGTCACCCTCAACCATAACGTCAGCGCTTTTATAGGCTTGATTTCCCGCTACCGATAAGGTATTTTCGTCACTCCAACAAGCGTTTACGCCGAATTGCTTTAATGCATTAAGAGTTAAATTTATATATGACCTGCTCTCTATCGGCGGAATAATTTTAATTGTACTGTCTTTATCAGTCAAAGGCAAAGCAAACAACAGTCCCGAAATAAACTGACTGCTTATATTACCTTTGACTGTATATTCCCCGCCTTTTAAACCGCCTTTTACATAAATATGCTGACCGTCTTTTCTGTAATTTTCAGGAAAGAGTTCCTCAAAAACAGTCATTGGTCTGCTCATAAGACTCTCTGCACCGTGAAAAACAGTTTCATTCGATAATAGCATAGCCACCGGCAACATAAAACGAAGTGTGCTTCCGCTTTCCCGACATTTGAGAACACCCTGCGGTTTTAATTCCCTGATATTTTTGCCGTAAACCGTTATATCATTTCCGTTTATCTCATTGTTAATGCCTAACGCATTAAGGCAATCTAACGTAGCAAGCACATCTTCACAATCGGAAATGCCTTTAATTATGCTCTTGCCTTCGCTAAGCCCTGCGCAGATAAGCAGTCGGTGCGCCATACTTTTAGAGGGCGGAGCTGTTATTTCACCCTTTGCAATTCCTTTTTCTATTCTCAGTTTCATTTAAATTCTACTCTCCCAAAAGGAAATCAATTGCCTCAAAATATCCGTCAAGTCCTTTTCCCATAATGGTTTTTTGGGTAGCTTCACGCACATAGCTTATCTGTCTGAAATCCTCTCGCTTTGAAACATCGGAAATATGTACCTCAACAGCAGGAATATTTACCGCCTTTAATGCATCAAGCAAAGCAATGCTTGTATGGGTAAAGGCACCCGGATTAATTACAATTCCGTCTGCTTTTTTAAAGTATGCCTCCTGAATTTTATCAACCAAATCGCCCTCGTGATTTGATTGATAAGCAACCAAGGCATAACCCTTTTGAGTTGCGTGTGCATTAAGCCTTTTTATCAAACTTTCATAGCTTTCGGTACCGTATTTCAAAGGTTCTCTTATTCCTAACATATTAAGATTTGGCCCATTGATAACATATATTGTTTTCATTTGGTAAAATCCTCCTCTATTTTGTCCGCAACCCCATTCGCATCACAGTCTGCATTAATAATAACATCTGCGGATTTTTCATAAATACCGTGTCTTTCGTTATAAAGCTTTTCTACTGCATCCTTTGTACGGGATAAGGGTCTGTCTTTTGTAGGTGTCAGTTCGCTTAACGGTCGGTCAATGTAATAAACCTTAGAATTAAGCTTTAACGCCTGTACATTACTCTCACAAAGCGGAACTCCGCCTCCCGTTGCAATAACAAGTGCATTCTTACAAGATATTTCTTTAACCGTTTCGCTTTCAAGTTGTCTGAAATTTTCTATGCCGTTTTCATCAATAAAGTTTGAGACAGAGTTTCCTACCTTTTGTGCTATCAATGTATCGGTATCTATAAACTCTCTATTCAATTTTTTTGCCAAAAGAGCTCCTACCGTACTCTTGCCTGACGAAGGCATACCTATAAGCACAATATTTTCTTTTTGCCCTTTAATTTTTTTGAAAACCGTATCGATAACCGCTTTATCATACTCAGTATCCAAGAATATTTCAGACGCCCGCACCGCTTGGGCTACAAGCATATAAAGACCGCCTATTGCCTTTATATTTTCCTTTTCTGCCGCTAAAACAAGTTGTGTTTTAAGCGGATTATATACCGCATCCACAACACCCGAAAGCTTTTTAAATTTGCTTATATCAAGAGGAATATCATATACTTTCGGATACATACCGCAAGGAGATGTATTAATAATTATTTTGGTGTCGGCATGCTCTAAATAAAGTTGCTCATAAGAAATGCAGCCCGGCTTTTCACTAATCGAAATGGTTAAAATTTCGTTAGCTCCCAAAAATTCGGCAACCGCTTTTGCGGTTTTAGAGGTTCCTCCTGCCCCGAGAATAGCAACCTTTTTGCCTTTTAAATCAATCTTTGCATATTCTACAAGCTTTAACATTCCGTAAAAATCGGTATTGTAGCCATAAAGCTTGCCGTCTTTGTTTACAACCGTATTTATAACACCGATTTTTTTGGCGTGCTCATCAATAAAGTATAAATGCGGAATTACCGTTTCCTTATAAGGAATAGTCACATTTATGGCAGAAAATTCCCTATTCTTAAAAAACGAATCTATTTCTCCCCTTGGAATTTCCTTTATTTCATATTGATAATCTGCCAAAGCATTATGAATTTCTTTGGAGAAGCTATGCTTCATATGTTCTCCGATGCAACCGTATTTCATTAGTATTTTCCTTTATTTATCAGTTTTTAAGTAGTCAGTACCAAAGCGTACTGTAAGCATATCTGCAACCGCTATTGAAAGAACAGCATCAACCACAGTTTTTACTCTGTGAATAATTGCAGGGTCGTGTCTGCCCTCTATAACAAGCTTTTCGTTTTCTCCCGTTTTAAGATTTACGGTATCCTGCTCTTTAAATATTGACGGTGTAGGCTTTACCGCCGAGCGGAGTGTTATAGGCATACCATTTGTAATACCGCCGTTAATACCGCCGTTATGGTTAGTTTTGGTTGTCACTACGCCATCCTTCATAACAAAAGCATCGTTTGCTTCGCTGCCGTACATATCAGCAAAGCCAAAGCCCGAGCCAAATTCTATACCTTTTATTCCGCCGACAGAAAAAAGTATATGCGAAATAACACTTTCCATACTATCAAACCAAGGCTCGCCGACACCTGCGGGAATACCGATAATAGCACTTTCAAGAATTCCGCCTACACTATCGCCATTAGCTTTTGCCTTTGTGATTTCATTTTTCATCTGTTCTGATGCATCGTCACAAAGTGTCGGGAAAGCTTTATTACTTAAAGCCTTAATATCTGCTTCGTAATCATTAAAGCCCCTGTCCGATACACCATGAAGTTCCTTAATATGAGTGCCGATGTAAATTCCCTTATTTTCTAATGCGCTTGAAAGAATTGCACCCACAGCCACCAAAGCCGCCGTAATTCTGCCCGAAAAATGTCCGCCGCCTCGGTAATCCTCAAATCCGTGGTATTTAGCATAGGCAGAAAAATCTGCATGAGAGGGTCTTGGTATCACGCTTTGCTTTTCATAATTATGACTTTTTGTATTTTCGTTTTCAATAATTATGGTAAGCGGTGTGCCCGTAGTATAACCACCAAAAACTCCGCTTACAATACGGTAATTATCTTTTTCCACTCTCGCAGTCGAAATTTCTCCCTTTGGTCTGCGCTCTGTGAGTTTTTTCTCAATGTAATCAGTATCAATATAAATTCCGGGAGCCAAGCCGTCTAAAACAGCACCGATGCACTCTCCGTGACTTTCGCCGAAAAGTGTTATAGAAACCGACATTCCAAACGTATTTTTCATATTTCCCCCGTCCTTTCTTTTACAATCCTTTTAAATTCCTCAACAGATAAGCTTTTTATTTCATATTCCCCAATACAAGGAACAAAAATTGCTTCTACAAATCCGTTTTGGCATTTTTTATCGTGAATTACAAACTCCAAAGCCTTATCTATATCATATTGATAATCGACAGGTAATCCCAATTTCTTTAAAACCGACGTTAATCTTATCTGAACCTCTGGTGCACACATATAAAGCATTCCAAGTGCCACACATTCACCGTGATAAAGCTCTCCTAATTTTTCTGCCTCTATCCCATGGCCCAAGGTATGTCCAAAATTGAGAATTTTTCGAAGTCCGTTTTCTTTTTCATCCTTTTCCACAACGAATTTCTTGATTTTGAGAGCTCGAACAATAATCTCCTCTAAATTATTTTCGGTTATTCCGCAGTTTTCTATCAGTTCAAACAGTTCCTTATCGGAGGTAAGTGCCATTTTTACCGCTTCCGCCGAGCCTGCCGCTATTTGCCTTTTTGGTAGAGTTTTAAGTGTATCGGTATCTATTAAAACCGCTTTCGGTTGATGAAATGCTCCAACAATATTTTTAATTCCGCCAAGGTTTACGGCAGTTTTTCCACCTATTGAAGAATCCACCTGCGAAAGCAGAGTTGTGGGTACATTGTAAAAATCAATACCGCGCATATAAGTAGCTGCTAAGAAACCGCCGAGGTCACCTACAACTCCGCCGCCTACTGCTACCAAAACGTCCTTTCGCGACATATCAAAACTAAGCATTGCCTTTAAAACCGTTTCCATAACTAAAAGGCTTTTTGAATCCTCACCTTGCGGTATGGTATATATTACTGCTTCTTTCGAGCAGTCTTTAACCTTTTCAGCATATTCAAGTGGTACACCCGAATCAGTCAAAATAAATACCTTTCGGTTTAAATTAAAATATTCGTCCACCTGAGAAAGCAATCCGCTTCCTACATAAATATTGTAGCTTTTGTCAGGAAGCTCTATTTTAAGTGTGTTCATAGTTTTTGCTCCTTTTTAAAGGTGCCTGCCGATTTAAGGCGGTCACAGTAGTTATTGAGCTCTGCCATCATACGCTTTCCGGCTTCGGTATGTACATTTCCTTCTACCTCTACATAGAAATAATACTGCCACGATTCCTTATGCATAGGTCTGCTTCTCAGCGATATCATATTAAATCCGTGACGGCCGATTACCTCAATAGCCTTTGCAAGCGAGCCCGCCTCATTCTTAATCGCAAAAAGTATTACTGTGTGAATATCCTTTTCCGTGGGCTTCGGTATATTTTCGGCACGTGAAAGCACACAAAAGCGAGTGGTATTGCTTTTACTCGAATTAATATTTCTTTCAAGAACTTCAAGACCGAATATCTTTGCCGCCTCGGTACTTGCAATAGCCGCTAATGATTTATCACCGAGTTCTGCCACTTTTTGAGCTGCGAGGGCTGTATTTGTATATTCTCTTACAGAAAATCCCTTTGATTTAATATATTCAGCGCATTGACCCAGTGCCTGAGGATGGCTTATTACCTCTTTGATATCACTAAGCGTAGCTCCCGGCACACAGAGTAAATCCTGCGTAACTTCAAGTTCAAAAATGTTATTTATATAAAGTGAACCCAAGAATATAAGGTCAGTTACCTGTCCTACTTCACCATTAAAGCTGTTTTCAATAGGCAGAACCGCAGTATCACATTCACCGTTTTCAACCGCTTTATAAGCCTCACAAAAATCGGAAAATGGCGTGCTTTCCGCAAAAGCAAAGGCTTTTTGTGCCGCTATATGTGCAAAAGCACCTTCTGTTCCGCTAAAAGCCACCTTCATTCCGTTCATCAATCGTTCCTGATATTCTCTTGAAAGTGCCATATTGCTTTTTAAGAAGTTTACATAATACTCGCGTATTTCCTTATCCTCAATAAGTTTTGAATTTTTAGCAATAACCTCTTCTTCGCGCTTTGCATCTAATATTTGAAGACCGTGTTGTTTCTTATATAGTGCTACTTCTTTCGAAGCATTCATACGTTTAACAAAAAGGTTTGCCATTTGAGCATCGGTTTCATTTATAATTTTTCGAGCCTCTTCAAGTGAAATCATATCACATTTTCCTTTCAGTTTAACTCTTGTGCAATATCTAAAATCAATTTTTCGGTTTTATCCCAGCCGAGACACGGGTCGGTAATTGACTGACCGTAAACTGCGCCGTCTACCTTTTGGGCGCCGTCTGCCAAATAGCTTTCAACCATAACTCCCTTAACCATTTTCTTAATATCATCATTCTGACGTCGGCTGTGGAGCACATCCTTTACAATTCTAATCTGCTCTAAATACTGCTTACCTGAATTTTCGTGGTTCGCATCAACAATAACTGCAGGGTTTGAAAGTTCAAATTTTTCATAATTTTCAAGAAGCTTTCTCAAATCCTCATAATGATAATTAGATACCGAATTGCACGAGGCATCCTTATAGCCTCTGAGAATTGCATGTGCGTAAGGATTACCCTCGCTTTCAACCTCCCAACCGCGGTAAATAAAGGTATGTCTATGTTGCGCCGCAGTAATAGCATTCATCATAACCGACATTTCACCGCCTGTGGGATTTTTCATACCAACGGGGATATCAAGTCCCGAAGCAGTAAGCCTGTGTTGCTGATTTTCAACCGAGCGAGCGCCTATTGCAACATAGGAAAGCAGGTCGGAAAGATATCTGTAATTATCGGGATAAAGCATTTCATCAGCCGAGCTAAAACCAAACTCCCTGAGCGCAGACATATGCAAATCACGAATTGCTACAATACCGTTTAACATATCGGGCTTTGCGTTAGGGTCAGGTTGATGAAGCATACCTTTATATCCATCTCCCGTAGTTCTCGGCTTATTGGTATAAATTCGAGGAATAATGAGTATTTTATCCTTTACCTGTTGCTCTACCCTATGAAGTCTTGAAAGATAATCCATAACCGATTCCTTATGATCGGCAGAACAAGGACCAATAATAAGTAAAAATTTATCTGATTCACCGCGGAAAACCTTTCTGATTTCCTCGTCTCTTTCATTTTTAATTTTCATCATTTCCTCACTAACGGGATACTGCTCCTTAATATCCTTTGGTATGGGAAGCTTGTGATGGAAATTCATAGCCATAATAATTACCTCTTTCTGTGAGAAAAAAATACACAAAATAAAAAGTCCGCATTGGATTTGACCTTGGTCAAACAAAGCGGACGTTTCAATCTTTGATTATTGCCTTTAATTGAATGGCAAACAAGCCATCAAATTAACAGGTTTTTGCAAAGGCAGAAAATCCGCAATGATGGCAGCAATAAAATCGATTGTTAAGTATCGCAATAGTCATATACGTTTTTCCTTTCCTTTGAAAATTTTTAAATATTATACTCCTTTTTCAAGTCTTTGTCAATTACTTTTTAATAAAAATTGAGGTTTTGCCTAAAATTCTTGAAAAATGGAATAATATGTGATATCATTATTTGGTTAATTACTTTTAAGGAGAATTGCTGTGGCAGATTTAAGAAAAGAAATTGAAAGACGACGCACCTTTGCGATTATCTCTCACCCTGATGCAGGTAAAACCACGCTTACCGAAAAGTTCCTTTTGTACGGTGGTGCTATACAGACCGCAGGCTCGGTAAAGGGTAAGGCTACCGCAAAGCACGCAGTAAGTGACTGGATGGACCTTGAAAAGCAAAGAGGTATTTCTATTACCTCCTCTGTTATGCAGTTTGAGTATGAGGGCTATTGCATAAATATTCTTGATACCCCGGGTCACCAGGACTTCTCCGAGGATACCTACCGCACACTTATGGCAGCAGACAGCGTTGTTATGGTAATAGATGCCGCAAAGGGTATAGAGGCACAAACACGAAAGCTTTTCAATGTTGTAGCAAGAAGAAATATCCCGATTTTTACATTTATAAACAAGCTTGACCGAGAAGCGCGCGACCCGTTTGAGCTTTTGGACCAATTAGAAAAAGAATTCGGAATTGGCACTTACCCCATAAACTGGCCCATTGGCTGCGGTGTTGATTTTAAAGGTGTATTTGACCGCGAAAAACGTGAAATTATAACCTTTAACGAATTCCACAGAGGTCAGGATAAAATCAAGGGCATTGCCTGTGATATTACCGATACCGAGAAATTAGACGAGCTTATAGGTCCTTATCAGAGAGCTGAGCTTGTTGACCAGATTGAATTGCTTGACGGTGCAAGCTTTGAGTTCGATTTAGAAAAGGTTCGCAACGGTAAGCTTTCCCCTGTTTTCTTTGGTTCGGCACTTACCAATTTTGGTATTGAGCCGTTCCTCGAAAGCTTTTTGCAGATGACTACTCATCCGCTTCCGCGTATGTCAGGTGAAGAAGAGGTTTCTCCTTTTAGTGAGGATTTCTCTGCATTTGCATTTAAAATTCAGGCTAATATGAATAAAAACCACCGCGACAGAATAACCTTTTTCCGTATATGCTCAGGCAAGTTTGAGCGCGGTGCCGATTACTTCCACGTTCAGGGCGGAAAATCTGTCCGACTTTCTCAGCCGCAGCAAATGATGGCAGAGGAAAGACAAATTGTAAACGAAGCCTATGCCGGCGATATTATCGGTGTTTTCGACCCCGGTATTTACTCTATTGGCGATACCGTTTGCTCAGCTTCACACAAGGTAAAGTTTGAGGGTATCCCCACCTTTGCACCCGAGCATTTTACCCTTATCGAGCAAAAGGACAGCTTAAAACGTAAGCAGTTTGTAAAAGGTGTTGAGCAGATAGCTCAAGAGGGTGCAATACAGATTTTCCACGAACCAAATTCGGGTATGGAACGTGTAATCGTTGGTGTTGTAGGTGTGCTTCAATTTGAAGTTTTGGAGCACCGCCTTAAAAACGAATATAATGTTGACATTATAAGAAATGACCTGCCATACCAATTTGTACGTTGGATTAAAAATGAAAATATAGATGTTAAAAAGCTTAACCTCACCTCCGACACCAAGTGGGTACAGGACTTTAAGGGCAACAACCTGCTCATTTTCACAAGCGAATGGAACATTAATTGGGCGCTTGAACGAAACGAGGGCTTAATTTTAGAGGATTTCAGTAAGAATTAAAATAATCCGTAACGAAACTTATTCGTTACGGATTTTCTTTATACCTTATAATTAATCACAGCAAGGGTCTTCCTTTGGAAGCTC
The DNA here is from genome assembly GCA_045634455.1 of Acutalibacteraceae bacterium. Classification (GTDB taxonomy): domain Bacteria; phylum Bacillota; class Clostridia; order Oscillospirales; family Acutalibacteraceae; genus UBA737. The sequence goes on along the minus strand of JAZRAI010000016.1, from coordinate 5,171 downwards.
AGGCTCCTCGGGAGCTTCAGGAGTTACATCCCCTATACCCGCCGTTTCTGAAAATATAACATTTTTCTTTGTTGCTTCTACCGCGTCAGTAGGAACAATAATTTTAGAAGCTTTGCCATTTGCCATTGCAATTAAGGCCTCGTATTTTTTAAGCTCTAACACAGAAGCATCTGCACCTGCATTGCGCAGTTCCCTAAGACCGTCTGCTTCTGCCTTTTTAGAAAGGAATATAGCCTTTGCCTCACCCTCTGCACGGGCAATGCGGGCATCCCTTTCACCCTCGGCAGCAAGTATCATAGCCTGCTTATCACCCTCTGCACGGGTAATTGCAGCCGCCTTATGTCCCTCTGCTTGTAAGAGAGTTTCTCGGCGGTCACGCTCTGCCTTCATCTGCTTTTCCATTGCGTATTGAATTTCGGCGGGCGGAATAATATTCTTTAACTCAACCCTGTTTACCTTAATACCCCATTTATCGGTAGCTTCGTCCAAAATCTCAGTCATTTTAGCATTAATGGTATCACGTGAAGTAAGTGTACCGTCAAGTTCAAGCTCACCTACAATATTTCTAAGCGTGGTAGCCGCTAAATTAGAAAGAGCAGAAATCGGATTAACCGCACCGTAAGCATAAAGCTTTGCATCGTAAATAGCATAATAAATAACAGTGTCTATCTGCATTGTAACGTTATCCTTAGTGATAACCGGCTGAGGAGGTGAATCAAGCACCTGCTCCTTTAAGGTAACCCTTTTGGCTATCTTTTCTAAAATCGGCACCTTTACATGAAGACCTGCCGACCAGGTGCACTTGTATTTACCAAGGAACTCAATTACATACTCATACGCCTGAGGTACAATACGTACATTAGGAATAATAATGATAAGTAAAATAACCGCAATAATCAAAAAAATCATAATAAATTACCTCCTTTTTATATTTAAATTTTAACACAGTACGATTTTTTTGTCAATAAAAGTATAGCCTGCAAAAATTGACAATAAAAAATGAATATGATATACTGATAACTATTAAAAACCATTTATTTAAAACTATAACAATGTATATGCCTTCAGGAGGAAAAACTATGAAAATGAAGACACTTAACCGTAGGGTACTTACACTTTGGTATATAAAAGCAATTTTAATTTCCCTTTTTATTATTGCCGTATGCGTTTCGGCAGCTATCATTTTAATGTTGTCTAATGCTTCCCAAAAGGTGACTTTTGCGGTTCTTTTAAGCATAGGTATACCCGCAATACTGCTTTTACTGCTCACCCTTATATTCCCCTCTTTACGCTATAAGCTTTTTTCTTACGGGTATGACGATAAAACCATTGTTGTAAAGCACGGTGTTATTTTTAGAGAAAGAGTTGTAATTCCCGTTTGCCAAATTCAGGACCTGCACAGAACAGAAGGTCCCATAATGATGATGTTAAAGCTCAGTGATGTTACCATTTCAACAGCCGGCTCCAACTTCGACCTATCTACCCTTACTACAACCGAAGCCGATGCTATGATTGATGAGCTGGAAAAATATTTAAACAAAAGAATAGAGGCACAAAAAAATGAAGAAATTTGACATTGGATATATTTATTATCACCTGCTGTCAGATTTCTTTACTTCGGTAGTTTTAATAATGCTTTTTGCCGATAATATGCTTTTTGGCGAGAATGTGCCTACCGAATTCACCTTGACAGCTTTACCCTATTTCATAATTGCTCTTTTTGTTGTTTATATGCTTTTTATTATTTACCGCATAATTTTCTATAAAAGTTCAGGATATATCCTCAAGGAAAAAGAAATACTCTGCCGACAAGGTGTCCTTTTTAGAAAAAAATCGGTACTTGATTACAGTAAAATTCACGCAATAAATAAAAAGCAAAACATCATACATAAACTTTTCAAAATTGCAGTGCTTACCATTGACAGTGGCTCTACAAACACATCGCAAACCGCAGAAATAAAAATTATAGAAAAGCAAGCTACTGTTGATTATTTACTTGAAAAGCTTCATACACTTAAATTAGGTAATTTAAATATTCCCACCGAAGAAACCGTCTTGTTATCAGAAAAAGATACACTTTATAGTTTCACTTCAAAAAGGAAAGTTCTTTACAGCGTAATTAATATGGTATCTGCCGTATTTTTTATTACCCTGCTTCTCATTTTTTTAGGTCTTATTTTAGCTTTTGGAAATTACGCTTTAAAGCTTCAGTTGTTCTCAAATATTGGCAGGTTTTTAATGTACGGCTTAATCATTCTGTTGGGAGCTATGCTTGTTTTTTCCATATTTTCATTTGTCGTAAATATTGTTTATTCTTTTATAGGCTATCATAATTTCAAAATCAGTAAAAAAGATAACGATATCGAAATTTCTTTTGGTTTGTTGGAGCGCCACACTAATACTTTTAGCTACGATAGAATAAAGGCGGTTAAAATTTCCCAAGGCCTTATACAAAGAATGTTAGGCTTTGCCTCAATAAAATTAGAGGTTATCGGTTATGTTTCCGAAAGCGGAAATGACCATGCACAACTTGGTATTTTAGTTCCTTTCTGTAAATATTCCGAAACAGATAAGATTTTAGAAAAGATTTTGCCCGATTATGTGCCCGATAAAAAGCAAACCAATTCAGTAAAATATTTTCCGTTTATTTCATGGTTTTCACTGATACTCGCTATTGTTACCGCTATAATCGGCTTAACAGTATTTTTAAACCTGAAAATTTTTGAAGCACCCACTTTTGTATCGAGTATTGTATTAAGTATTATTTTCGTGCTTGCCGCTATAATATTCTTTGTATATGCAGTAAATTCTTATTTTGCTTTTAAAAATAACGGTATAGCTGTATCGGGTGATAAAATCACCGCATATAGCGGCGGTTTTACAAGGATTATCACTGTATTTATGCGAAAAAATCTTATTGCGGTTGAGCATAAAACCACTCCGCTTCGCCAAAAATCAGGCATTACCACTCTTGTACTCCACATTAAAACAAATTCCCTTACTAATGAGTTTGAAGTTAAAATGCAAAGCACAAGTCTTATAAATGACCTTGAAAAAATGCTAATTCTGTAAAAGAGTAGCTTTTCAGTTCATAAAAATTAACCGATTAATTATGCAAAAAGTAACCCTCTCTGCTACCTTTCAGCCGAGAGGGTTACCGATTTTATAATACTTTGTGCATATCAGATTTTATATTTATTAAATGCGCAATTGAGGGAATGCTTTCACCTTGAAAAGATGAGGTTGGAGAAAGTAGCGCTCCTGTCGACATAAACAGAATGTTTTTAAAAGTGCCTTCTTCAAATCTGTGCATTATATATGAAGCTAATACCGAGGCTGAGCAACCACAACCCGAACCGCCCGAATGAACATCCTGAGCATTACAATCAAAAACCAGCGTACCACAATCCTTATGGTAAGGTTTCAGGTCAATACCCTTATCCCATAATAGAGCATATAAACAGTTGCTGCCAACAACGCCCAAATCGCCTGTAAAAATCGCATCATAATCGCAAGGATTACTTTGTGTATCCTCAAAAAAACGAGTTATGGTATCCGCCGCAGCAGGGGAAAATGTCAAGAGAACACCATAAATTTTTTGAAATTTATTTTCTCCTTTGTTTATGTGCTTTCCGAGACTTTATTTATGGGTGCTGCTATGGATAGGTAGATGTGAAAGGTAGACCATACTTGCGTAAGTAAACATTTTTTATTACTTTGTATAATATATGTATTGACTTATGATTACCGAGTGTGATATGATATATTTAAGAATAAAGAAGCGAGGTACTATTAATGACTTTCGGACAAAAACTAAAAAGATATCGTGAAGAAAACGGGTTGACTCAAGAGTTACTTGCCGAAATACTTGGTACACATAAACAAAATATTTGTCGTTTTGAAAAAGAACACATTACCCCAAAAGCAGAAACTGTGAGAAGATATGCCGAGAAACTGGATTTACCTTTTAATTATTTGTTCAATGACGGAATTGTAACAGAAAACGGATTAGATCTCTCAGATTCATCTGTTCGAAGAGCTTTGTGGCGCTATATAGATGCTGATGAATTCGGAACACCTATACTTGTATTTAACGGTTTGTGTAATACTCAAAACCTTAAACAAGTCACTGAAAAAGAGGAAATCGAAAATCAAAAATATTGGAAGCTTTGCGAAGATTTACGTAAAAATCCCCTCGGCAGAGACGAAGTAAGAATTATAACGGAATTGCGCAGGCAGCCTGAGTTGAGGATAGCTGTAAAACGCATATTAGGAATAGAAAGCTAATTGATCTAAATAGCAATAACGGAAAGGAAATATTATGACAGAAAAGAAACCCGTATATAACGGATATAATGAAAAATATATCATTGGTTCAGAACTAAAGGCTACATTTGAAAATAAATACTATGCAACCGGAAGACATCACTCTGTAATTTTGGGTATCACTATTTCTGAGTATCTAGAACTTATTAATATTGACGATACAAAAACATATAGAATATTTATAAACGATTATTTCTGTCGTATTATGGATGGTGAAACAGACAAACTAATTGCATTCTTTGGATACTCGTCATTAGATAATATAAAAATATGCACAGATCCAGAATCTATAAAATTAGAGTTCACCTGTCCAAATTGTAGTGCAAACCTAAAATTTAGAGAAGGAAAATTTGGTGAGTTTTTAGGTTGCTCAAAATATCCCTCCTGTAAATACACAATTAAAATTCCAATTATAGGAAATTGCTAATTAATAGAGAATCAACCATGCAATCATAAACTTGCATGGTTGATTCTGTTTTTTAGATTAAAATATAACTTGTCGACACAAATCTTATGCCGTTTTTTTCTTTTTCGTAGGCTTTTCGGGTTCAATAAGATGCTTGTTAAGTTCAATATACTCAACAACTTGCATATAAGCATCATAAAACTTGAATACAATCTCGATATCTCCGCCCTCGTGTACGAAAATCTCTTCTATAAGTTCGGTTACTATCGGTCTTGTTAAAGCCTCAATATTGCCGTATTTCTTAAAATGCGCTACAAAGTCGTTATCTTCGTTGATACCGTTTTTGAATTGCTCTGCCGATTTTGTAAGTCCGGCAATTTTTTCGTCAATAACTCTAAGCCTCTCATTAAGACGTTCCTTTAACATTTGATATTCATCC
>JAZRAI010000015.1:0-16551 GCA_045634455.1 Acutalibacteraceae bacterium | reverse complement strand
CCTCCGACTTCAACGGTTGTACTGCTTTTCGATGTAAAGCCTTGCGGTATCATCTTTTGGGTTGAGCGAGCCTATATAGTAATAATATTCGTCATAAGTTTTGTTTTGTCCTGTAAAAAAGACAAGCATAGCAGTATATAGCTTGCCATTATCAAGTATAGGAATTTCTGTTTTTATTAAAAAGCCGTTTTCACATAAAAATTTACGCAAGATTTCGGGAGAGGTTGTGGGTTGCAAAATAATAGCAGGGGAGTATTCTTGTGAAAAAATGTTTGTTCTTTCAAAAATCCCTGATATAACCTCGCCTCCGATACCTGCAATAACTATGCAGTCGGCTTCGTTAGGTTTAAGACCGGAAAGTCCGTCCCTAAGGCGAAGTTCAATGCCCGTAACACCTGATTTTTCAATATTGGATTTAGCTTTTAAAAGCGGTTTTTCGTTTATGTCGCAAGCTATTACAGAAGTTGCTTTTCCGCTTTTTATAAGCTCAATTCCTAAATATGCGTGGTCTGTACCAATATCGCAAACCCTTGCACCCGAGGGTACAAGGGAGGCAATAACAGATAGTCTTTTACTTAAAGCAGACATTATTTGTTTTCGAAGTATTTGTTGAGCTTTGCAACGAGCTCGTCACAGTCGGTATTGTGAACGGCACAAGCTTGCTCAATGGTTTCACCTCTTGAAGCGGGGCAACCAAGGCAGTGCATACCAATAGCGAAAAAGAATTCTGCACAGCCGGAATCGATATCTAAAACATCGCCAATTATCATATCTTTTGTGATTTTCATAAAAATTTACCTCTTTTTTAAAAAATTAAAATAATTCTGTTTCTGTATTTAAAGATTTTCTTGAGTGGTTAAACAGCTTGCGGTTATCCATTGCCCAAAGCTTTGGTGAAAAATCATCCGAAGCAGTTTCTCCTAATGCTTCGCACATTTCGTAAATTCTTGAATCCATAAGGTCAAGCTCACTCAAAAGCTCAGCCTCAATAAACATTGGTCTTACCGCCGCGCCAAACTCAGGCTCACCGTGGTGAGAGAGTACCATATGTTCAAGCAACATGGCGGTTTTTTGGGAAATGCCAAGCTTTTCGGCAAAGCGCTCAATCACCATAGCACCCATAGCAAGATGTCCTAAAAGGTTACCCTCAGCACTGTATCCTGTTGCAATTCCCGATTCTGATACTGAGAATTCGGAAAGCTTTGCGATGTCGTGAAGAATAGCACCCGAAATCAGGAGTTCTTCATCTACAAAGGGATAGATTTTAGTAACATTTTGCGCAAGCCTTACTATTGATAGGGTATGGAACAAAAGACCGCCTCTTATTGCGTGGTGAAGTTTAAAAGCAGCAGGCCAATACAAAAGGCACATTCTGTTGTCCTTTAATATGGCGGTTACTATGGTTTTAAGTTCCTCATCCTTAAAGTTTTCGGCAATGCGGTAAAGTTCGTTATACATATCTTCACCCGAATAGCGGGCAGTTTTCACATAATCGGAAATATTTACGTTATCGCTGTCGTTAACTTTTCGGATTCTTTCAACCTTAAGCTGGTCAACACCGTTGTAAGGGGCTATAACACCTCTGATTTTAACAAAATCGTTAGCGGCATATTCGCCAAAAAGCTCGCTATCATAACGCCAAAGCTTTGCATTTATCTCACCCGTAGAATCGGAAAGAAACATATCAAGATAAAAATCGCCCTTGGAGGTAGATTTTTTATCAACCGATTTTATAATGCAAAAGCCATCTACAAGACCTTTATTGTCTATCGGAGTAAAGTTCATACAATTCACCCTTTCAATCAAAATTATACTATATTGCAGTAATTAATTCAAGTTATTTATTAATATAAAGGAAATATTCTGCAATGCCTTTTACAATAGCTTCTGCTTTCTTATCATTTGCAGCATCATCAATAATATTGCTGTAATCGTATCTGTTTGAAATGAATCCGTTTTCGGTAAGCACAACGGGACAGTACGAGCTTCTTGCCATATAGTAATAATGCCATTTCATAAAATATTTTTTATACATACTTCCGAGATTTTCGGTATGGTTATACACAAATTCGGTAGCTTTATGTGCAAACGGATGCGAGTAGTAAGCACCAAAGCCATGAGAGGATTCTGTTCTGAAAGCATTATGATGAATACAAATGCAATAATCGGGTTTTAATTCCTTGAGCATCTTGATTTTATCGTCGTTTGTGGAGTCAACATTGCTTTCTCTTGTCATATAAACGGTAGCACCGATGCTTTCAAGCTCCCGCTTTATTTTCTTTGCTAAAATAAGATTTTGTATAGCCTCGTTGTGGTTTTTACCGTCAAATCCCAAAGCACCGGCATCCTGTCCACCGTGACCAACATCTATCAGTATTACAGCTCCTGTAAGGTCAGCACCGTAGATATTTTCTGTGGTAGCGGTTACTTTTCTTGGGTTTAGGAAAGAGAATACTAAATTTCCGTTTTCGTCGTATTCGGAATCCCAACCGTAGAAAGCACCCTGCTTTTTAAGATAAAGCCTGAGTGTTACGTCTACAACATTTCCGTCTGTGCCTTTGTTTTCAAAGATTTTTGCATCCTTGAATATGGGATTATCCGCAGGAATTTCAACATCACCGTTATAAACACTTGCATAGCAAAATGTAATATCCACATAGTTGTAGGTCACATTGCTTACAAGATAGTTTTGTGTAGAGGGATTTACATATTTTTGATCCAACAAATCAAAGTAAAAAGGTGCTTTCCAAAGAGAACCTACTGTAAGGGTTGTATGGCTTGTACCGTTATCAAATGTTTTAAATTCTATTTCGTTATGGTCAGGAAGAGTGCCCGCATATTCCTTTGTAACTGTAATAGTATCCTTATTCGGAGTGTTTTGGCGGTTTAAATATATCTGTTTTCCGCAACGCAGAACAACATATTCCTTTTTGCCGGCACTGTCTGAGCTATAAACGTGGCCCTCTGCTGCATAGTCAACAGTACCCTTAGGCAAATAGTTGTTAGTAGGTCTTGACCAGTCATCTGTTGAATAGGGATTAAAGGTTTCGGCTTCATAGTCAACTATCTCGGCAATTTTTCCTGTACCCACGTTCAAATATCGGTCGGAAAGTGGTTTCTGATTTGGGTCATATTCAACGGGAATAGTATACTTTTTGCAGGTTATATTACCCGAAGAAAAGCTTTCACTGTTACCGTTATAAGAAGCGGTAAATTTTACTTTCCCGAGATTTATGTTGCTTGTATTTCCGCTAGGGAGTGAAAAACTGCCTTTGTAGGTAACAAAGTTTCCCTCGGGGGAATCGGCACCTTCGCTGAGTGTCAGATTAATTGTTGTTCCGTTTAGTGTGGCGGTTACAGTACTGCCTTTGCGGGCATTTGCCGAAACAAACAAGGTGGCTCCGCTTGAAAAAGTTTGTGCATTTTCGGGGTAATAGCTTTCAATTATTACATAACGGTAGTTTACAGTGTATACAAGTTTTTGGTCCTCATAACAGAATTCAAAGGTGTTTTTTCCGACTTTTAGTTCATAAGGATAGCTGAAAGCACCGCTATCATCACACATAACCTCAATTCCGTTTATGGTAATAGGGGTATTCGGTTTACAGCTTCCTGCAAGGGTAACATCCTTTTCGTTGGTGTAAACAGTATTTTTTACGGGGCATGAAACGGAAAGGGTATAAACCTCTTCCTTTGGTGGCTCTTCCACAGGCGGAGGAGTTTCTTCTTCGGGAACGGTTTCAACGGTAGCCTTTATAGGTGTTTTTGTTTTTGGCTTTTCGGCAGATGGTTTATCCTTTGCGTTAAAAATTAATGTTGCTATGATAACGGTGGTTAAAATAAAAAAAGAAACCAACGCCAAAATAATATTTTTCCTTGACATTAAAATTCTCCTTAGCACTTGACAACACGTAAAGTTATTAATAAAATAATTATACAAGAATATTTTTGTTAATTCAAGTGTATTATAAAATTTGTAATAAAAAGGAAAAAAAGATGAAAACTTGTCATATATTCGGTGCGGCAAAGGGATTCCCAAAAGCTTTTTACAAGGCGGAAGGGGATATCGTAATTGCCGCTGATGCAGGTCTTAAAACGGTAGAAAAGCTTAATGTTATACCTGATATTGTAATTGGCGATTTTGATTCCTTGGGTTTTAAGCCTGAGGGGGAATCTGTTGAAATACATCCTGTAAAAAAGGATGATACAGACACACTTTTGGCGGTTAAGCGCGGTTTTTCCGAGGGCTTTGAAAGGTTTGTGCTTTATGGCTGTGCAGGTGGCAGAATTGACCATTTTTTGGCTAATATTCAAACGCTTGCTTTTATTACCGCACGCGGTGGTGAAGCAGAGCTTTATGGCGAGGGCTTTCGCGCTGTTACCATAAGAAATAAAAAACTCTGCCTCGATTCTCGGGCAGAGGGTAAAATTTCTGTATTTTCACTGACTACTGTATGCAACGGAGTAAGTATTAAAGGTCTTTTGTATGAAACAGAGGATGCTGTAATTTCTTATGATTTTCCGCTTGGTGTAAGCAATGAATTTGTAGGAAAAAGTGCCGAAATATCGGTAAAAGAGGGAACTCTTTTAATTGTTTACGAGGATAATACGGCTATATGACCGTCATTTTTGAAAGAGTGGCGGTAATATTAAAATTCTTTTCTTCAATTTCAAGCGGAAGTCCGTTTCCTGAAAGATAAAGTGCGAATAAATATTTATCTGTTTTGCCTTGAATACAAAGTCTACCGTCTTTTTTTGTTATATCTTGGCTTAGCTTTTCGCTTTCACTAAATATTGCATAGAAAAAATCGGTTATGGTGTTTTCGTTTAAAGCGGAAATTTCATATTCCTTTGAAATTCCTTTTAAACCGACTTCCATAATACCGCCCATATAGGTGTATGTAATTCCGTTATCAATACTTGTTACAATCATTTTACCGTTGTTTTTGATAATAACAGAATAATTATTTTTTGCGCCTTCGTAATCTAATAAAGCGTTAAATTTAATCCCCTTTGTGACCGCCGTCACCGAGGGGATTTTTTCACATGAGCATAATAGAATAATAATACAAAAAACCGGTATAAAAAGCTTTTTCAAGAAAAATTTCCTCTTTGGAAATAAGATTAAAGCTCCTCTATAATATCTGTTGCAATAAGAGCGTGCTGTGAACGCTTTTTTGCCGCCTTATCACCTGCACTTGCGTGGAGGTAAACACCCGATTTTGCTGCTTCTTGTGGAGCAAAACCTTGCGCTAAAAGGGAAACAATAATACCTGCAAGCACGTCGCCGCTGCCTGCCGTTGCCATACCCGGATTTCCGATAGTACAAATACTGATTTCACCTTCCGAAGTTGCAATTATTGTGTCAGCGCCTTTTAGGACCACGGTTACACCGTAATCCTTAGCAAATTCCAAAGCAACTGAAATTCGGTCTTTTTCGATTTCGGAAACGCTTTTTTTACAAAGCCTTGCCATTTCCGCAGGGTGTGGCGTAATTATTATAGGAGCTTTGCTTTCCTTTAACAATTCTATGCAGGATGACAGCAGATTTATACCGTCAGCATCTATAACGCAAGGAATTTTTGCTTTGGTAATAACATTTTTCAAAGCAGAAAAACAGTTGTCACTTACTCCTACACCGCAACCGAAAAGCAATGCGTTGGTTTTTTCTGACAATTTATCAACGTCAAGGTCGTAAGGCAACTGACCGTTTTCGTCCTTTAACGGAACACAAACAGCCTCAGGCAAAAAGGATGTGAACGGAAAGTAAATACTTTCGGGTAGCACACATTTAACAATGCCGGCACCGCTTCTAAGCGCTGCCTTTGCCGAGAGCATTGCAGCCCCTGCCATACCGTATGAGCCACAGATAAGCAAAGCTGTGCCGTAAGTACCTTTATGAGAGTTGTGAAGTCTTTTTTGAAAAGACGGTTTTTCTATCGCTTTATATGTGTAAGAAACGGGATTTACACCTATATCAAGCACAGTTATTTCTCCGCAAAAATCTGAGCCTTCGGGTAGATAAAAGCAGGGCTTTGGCGCTATAAAAGTAAGGGTTAAATCGGCTTTTACGCATTTAGTGTAAACAAGTCCTGTATCGGAATTGATACCGCTTGGTATATCAATAGAAACTACCTTTGCACCGGAATTGTTTATTTTTTCGAAAAGTGCTGTCAAATGTTCATTCGGCGCGCGGTCAAGACCTATGCCGAAAACGGCGTCAATTATTATATCAAACTCTCCGTCAAATTCACTTGATACGGGAATGGGGGAAAGCTTTTCAAAATAATGGCAGGCACTTTCGGTTTTTGGTTTGCCTAACGGTAAAAATACTTTAACATCTGCACCTTTATCGTAAAGCGCGCGAGCTATTACAAAACCATCTCCGCCGTTGTTGCCGCATCCGCAAACAACAGCAATTTTTTTAAGGTTTATCTCGTAACATTCACATATTTTTTCGGCGGCAGACCTACCCGCCTTTTCCATAAGCTTTTTAAAGGAGATCCCCGTATCGCTAACCGTTTTTTGCTCTGATTTTCTTATTAAATCGGCATTTAAAATGTACATTTTAAAGACCCCTCGTCTTTATTTGAAAGCGCTGTTAGATATGAATTTTGGCACGAATTTAGCAATGGCAGACTGCATTTTTTCATCAGGTGTAATAATAAGATAATTTGCACCGCCTGATTCCTTATCTGCTACAATCAAATAAGTGTTTTCTGCATTGGGAGTGCAGGCAAGAGTAACACTTTTTTTATCTACATTTGCAAGAAGCATGGGATTATACTTTTCAATGCGCGAAACCTTTGCAAGGTCAAAGGAAAGATAACGCTTGCGTGAACTTTTGTTAATAATTTTATCCACATCTAAAATTCCGTTTGTAACGATGTACTCATATTCAATGTTTAGTAATGCCGAAAGTCTGTAAGCGCAAAAAAGTATACCGCAGACAAGTATTGGTGAAAAAAGGCTTAAAAATGGTATGCGGAAAATTAAAAGTGCCAAGGAAAGGATGATTGCGATAAACCAGATTAAGATAAATAATGCAATATCTTTTCCGCTTTTTTTGATTGCTACTAATTGTTCAAAAAAGGTATCCATAATAAACTCCTAAAATTAATTTCAAAATTTTGTTAAATTTATTATACTACAAAATGTATTGTACTTGCAATATAAAAAATTTTGTTATATAATATTTTACAATGAGTTAAAATTTTGAGAAGGAGATTTCAAAAATACTGAAATGTCTAAGTCGGTTAAAAAAAATAAAAGCAGTAATCTTGCTGTAACCAAATGGGTTTTTAAAAACAGTAAAAAATATTTTCCGCTTGTAATTGTGCTTTCGGTTATAATGGTAATTAATGCGCTTAGTGCAATTTACTTAGCACTTGCTTCAAAGCGGGTTTTGGATATTGCAACAAAAAGTGAAACAGGCAGTATTTTAAATGCGGGGATATGGCTTTTTGTACTTGTTATAATTCAAATTATCTTTTCTGCACTAACTCAAATTTTTGATGCTTATACAAGTGAAAAATTAAGAATTCATTTCAGAAATATGTTTTTCACAAAATTAAGTCAGCGTAAATATTCTTCGGTTTCGGAATATCATTCGGGCGATTTGCTCAACCGTCTTTCTTCCGATGTAGAGGTAGTATCATTCGCAATAGTAGGTATTATTCCAAGCATTGTTTCAATGTTCACAAAAATAGTGGGCGGTACGGCAGCTATAATACTTCTTGATAAAAGAATTGCCGTAATAATTTTAGTTTGCGGATTAACCGTTCCCGCTATCGGCAGGGTTATCAATAAACATTTTAAGCAATTACATAGGCGAGCTCAGGAAACCGAGGGAAAAACCCGTTCGTTTTTACAGGAGTGCTTTGAAAATTTAGTTGTTTTAAAGGTTTTCTCGGGAGAGGGTTCATTTAAGAAAAAATTAAATGTTTATATGCACGATACATATGTAACTAAAATGAAGCGTACGGGAATATCGGTTATAACTCATTTAAGCCTTTATGCATTTTTTACCTTAGGATATTATTGTATTTTGATTTGGGGAGCAGGCTCAATTTCAGGCGGTGTTATTACATACGGTACATTAACCGCGTTTTTGCAACTGTTTAATCAGCTTAGAGCTCCGCTTCAGAATGTTTCGGGAATTATGCCGAAATATTACACTATGATAGCCTCCGCAGAGAGACTTATTGAGCTTGAATCAGGTGAATATGATTTGCCTGCGGACAGAAAGCGGCTCTGCGATGTAAAATCCAAGTTTAATACCATTGAGTTTTCGGGTGTGGATTTCGCTTATAAGGAAGAAAGTATACTCAAAAACTGTTCATTCACCGCTAAAAAAGGTAAAATCACTGCCATTACGGGTGAATCGGGAAGCGGTAAAAGTACAGTATTAAAGCTTATTTTAGGATTATACGATATACAAAGCGGCAATATTTCAATTAATGGTGACATTCCGCTTGATACCTCTATTCGCGGGCTTTTTACCTATGTTCCGCAGGGTAATATGATTTTGTCGGGAACTATCAAAGAAAATATTACGCTTTGCAATGAAACAATACCTGAATCTGAAATCGAAAAGGTTGCAAAAACTGCTTGTATATATGATTTTATAAGCGATTTACCTGATGGGTTTGATACAATTCTTACCGAACGAGGTGGCGGTCTTTCTGAGGGACAGATTCAGCGTATTTCAATAGCAAGAGCATTACTTACGGATGCGCCGATACTTTTGTTTGATGAAGCAACTTCGGCCTTAGATGAAGCAACCGAAACAAAGCTTTTAGAAAACATTAAAAATCTTAGTGATAAAACTATTCTGTTTGTAACTCACAGACATACAAGTCTTAGTGTGTGCGATAAAATAATTCACGTAGAAAATAAAAATTTCGTAACAGTAAAAGAATAAAAAACAGACTGTCTTACCTTTAAGGATTTAAGACAGTCTATTTTTATTTTCTTATTTAATTTTTATCAAGTTTGTCAGAAACTTGGCGGTTATAGTAATTAAAACAAATAGTTGCTAATCTATTTGCAGTTTTGTTTCTCTGGCATAGTAGAAAATATACTGTTGCACAATTCCGGCATAAGGTATGGCTTCTTTCGGCAGTTCGCCGTCAAACAATACCTTCATAGCACGCTTTATCCATACATCTTTCGGGAAAGCGGAAATTTGTCCGTGAGAAAAAAGCAATGCACAGTCTGCTACCTTTGGTCCCACTCCTTTAATTTTCATAAGCTCTGCCTGAGCCTTTTCGTATGGATAATTTTTAAGGTTCGTCAGGTTTATTTCTTTGCTCGCAACCTTTTGTGCGGCATCTAAAATATATTTTGCTCTAAACCCTGCTCGCAAAACACTTAAATCATCGAGTGTCAGGGTTGCTATCTTTTCGGCTGTGGGGAATGAATAATATCCGCCCATATCTTCGCCGAAAGTGGAACAAAGCCGTTCAATTATTCCTTTAATTCGTTTTATGTTATTATTTTGTGAAATTATGAAGGAACAAAGTGTTTCCCACGGCTCCTGATTTAAAATTCTGATACCTTCACCAAAGCTTGATGCGGTTTTTAAGATTTCGTTACCGCTGATTTCGGTTATGATTTTATCATAATCACGGTCAAGGTCAAAATAACTTTGCCAAATATTTAAAAATTGTGATTTTGTAGTGTTATGAAAAATAAGGGTATTTCCGCTTTTTTCAAGGGTTAAAAGGTGACCAAAGGCAACACCTTGCCACACGTTTTCAGCAATTTCTCTCCAACGGAATGCCTGACCGCAGTCAAGAGTCTGTGAAAGAGAAAAGCAGGTAACGTTTTCTACTTTAACAGAATTTTCTTCAAATATAACATTAAACATTAAATTCACCCTTTTAATTATACATTTTTTGTGCTAAAATGTAAATAATCAATTTTTAGGAGAGTCAAGATGAGAGACGATATTTGCACAATACCTGTCAGTGAGGTTTTTGAAAATGTTGACGGCTGCCCGATATGCCGTATGCGCGACACTATCGAAGAAAGAATTATTGACTATATTTTAGGCGATGCCATGATGGAGCCTGATGTCAGAATAGAAACAAATAAGGTTGGCTTTTGCGAGCATCATTATAATAAAATGCTGTCACGTCGCGGAAGGCTTCAATTAGCTTTAATGCTACAAACACATATTGATGAAATAAACAAAAATGTTTTCACAAAAAATATTTTTGCAACAGGTCAAAAAAGAGGGCAAAAGGCGGCTAAAATTTCCGACACCTGCTTTGTTTGCAATAAAATAGAATACGGCCTTTCCCGTATGATAGATACTATTTATCGTTGCTATGAAAACGAACGCGATTTCAGGGATATGTTTGATAAGCAGGAATGCTTTTGTTTGCCACATTATGAGCGTTTGATATTGGGTATCGACAAAAAGAACATGAAGCATTACGGCAGCGAATTCGCAAAAAGCCTTACGGACATTACAAGAAATTACTCCAAAAATTTGTATGATAATATCTCTGAATACTGCAAGCTTTACGATTACCGTTCAACCAAGCAGGAGCAGAATAAGGACTGCCTTGATTCAGTGGAAAAGACAGTTGCATTTTTAAACGGCAGATACTTTTAATTTACATAAAACCGACAAAATTCTACATTTTTTGTGGATAAGTGGATAATTTTTTCCTTAAAATAAGGCATTTATCCAACTTTTCCACCGAGTTATCCACATTTTTATGTAAACTTCAAGTTGCTTAAATATGTGTATAATTTTTCCTTTTTTCGTTCAAACTAATAGTGAAAAAATGAAAAAAGGGTAGGGCTTTATGGTAAAAGGTGTAAATAAAACTGTGATTGAGGTTAATAACACGGGAAGTCAACTTTTTGAAAAAATTGTTTTTTACGTAACTCCCGAATATAGCAATTTAAGTGCCAAGCAGTTAAGAAAAGCGGCGGGAGATTTTTCATTCGGCTTTCAAAAAATGACCGCAAAGGCATCACTTCGAAAGCGGTACAAACGAAAGAAAAGAATAATTCTTTCATTGTCTTTACTTTTGGTGGCAGTTATTGTCTCTGCGCTCCTTTTTATTATATTGTAAATATATTGTTAAAAAAGCGAGAAACGGTTAATATTTCTTGCTTTTTTATTTTTTTTGGAATATAATAGATATATTGTATTTAAAAGGGTGAGAAAATGAAAGAAAATATTATTTTTTCGGGAAAGCTTTATCTTAAACAGATTATAGCAACCGTTGTTTGCTTTTTTGTTGTGCTTTCTATGGATGTTTTGTCGCTTGTGTTCTTTTCAACAGAAACGGGCTATGTGGCTTACGGTGTAAAAGAAGGCGCAAGCCAACAGGAATATTTGTATACATATAAAAATTCAAGCGGTGAGGACACTAAAAAAGCCGAGTATGAGGAAATGGGTTACACAATAAAAACTTCGGAAACCAGGAAAATCAGCAAAAACGGTATGACTTTCTTTTATACAATTAGTCAGATTTTCGGATTTTTAATTTTAATTTCCTTTACCTATTCGCCTTTGTGGAATTTAGGGATAAAGGATAATAATGCTGTAAAATTCGGCAGAAGTGCTGAGGATAAGATGCGAGGTCTTAAAATCGGTCTTATGACAGGCGTTCCGTATTTTATTATGTGTCTTGTTATGTTGGTGCTTAAATTTATTCCCGCTGTTAGCGTGCCATCAGGTCTTGTTGGATTTTTGAATGCACCGTTTTATACCTTCATAATGCTTATGCTTAAAGGGGAAACAATAGCAGAATGTTCTGTTCTTTCAATTTTAGGGCTTCTTCTTATAGGTCTTATTATGCCGATAATTTCCCATATTGCATATAACATCGGTTATAAGGATATATCTCTCGAAGAAAAGATATTTTATAAAAACAAAAAGGAAAAGTGATAAAAAATGGCAGGTTTATTTGGACTATTTAATTATGAAAAAGAGGGTCCCGGTGTATCTAAGGATGCTCCTAAAAAAAGAGGAATTTTTCTTTTCTTTGAATATTTTTTCAGAAATTTTTGGAAGCTTGTTACCTGCAATATGGTTTATAGCCTAATCTCTATTCCGCTAATAACTAACGGTATTGCTGAAGTGGGCATTACAAATATTGCAAGAAATATTGCAAGGGATAAGCATTCTTTCGGTCTTAGCGACTTTTTTGATACTATTAAGAAAAATTGGAAGCAAGGTCTTATAGTGGGCATTATAAATGTTATTGTTCACGTTTTACTCATTTTCGATTTGTGGTTTTTCTTGAATTTCATAAAGGGCGGTTTTTCTACCGTAGCAGTAGCGGCAACAATATTTATGCTTTTTATTATTACGGTTATGAATTACTATATGTGGACCCTTATGATAACCTTTAATTTTTCCGTAAAACAAATTTTTGTAAACAGCTTTAAATTTGTTATTGTTAATTTAAAAATGAATTTATTCTGTTTGCTTTGCCAAATTCTTGTTATCGGATTTTATATAGGTATACTTTTCCTTATGGGCACTTATTGGACCATTGCTTTAAGTATTGAAATTATGATATTTATTTGCACATATCCCGCGTTCAGAGCGTTGCTTATTCAGTTTTGTACATTCCCTTGCATTAAAAAGTGCATTATCGACCCTTATTACGCACAGCATCCTGATGAGGATATTGAAAAGCGTCGCGATTTAGGTCTTGAGGTGGAGGAAGAAACTTCTGACGAGGAAGACGAAGAAACCTTTGAGGATTAATATTAAATATTTTGCATATACATTAAAAGGTGATGTATATGACTTGCAGAATAGCAGATTTCAGAAACAAACAGGTGGTTTGTGTTAAAAACGGTGCGGTTTTAGGCTTTGTTTCGGATGTCGATATTAACACCGCCGACGGAAAAATCGAATCGCTTGTGATTTTTGGCAGACCTCGCCTTTTCGGTATTTTGGGCAGGGAAGATGATATTGTAATTCCTTGGCAGGATATTGATGTAATCGGTAACGAGACGGTGCTTGTTCGCTGTGACCCGACACCGTTTGTTAAAATTTCCAAAAGAGGAAGCTTTAGGTTTTAAAAAACGCTAAAATTGTAAATATTAAATTTTTCAAAAATGTGCATTCTATTATCAGGTGATGATATGAGAATTGCACATTTTTTTGTTAAGTTTATTTTTTCAATACTCCTTATATTAAGTATTATTCTATTCAGCGAAATTATTTATTTAAGGTTAAATCTTGATACCGATATAAAAATCAAAAAAGGTGACAGTATAAGCTTTAATACCAATATCCCCGTAACGGCAGAATATAACGGTGCGGCGCTTGCTGAAACCACGCAGTTTTACGATATCGGCAAGAAATACGATATAAATTTACGGCTTTTCGGTATAATACCTTTTACTTCGGCTTCGGTTGAGGTGGTAGATGAAATGCAAGTGGCGGTGTTAGGGACTACTTTTGGTATGAAAATTTATACCGAGGGCGTGTTGGTAATTGATATAACCGATGTAAAGACCTCAAACGGCATAGAAAATCCTGCTTCAAAGGCGGGCATAAAGATAGGTGATTATATACAGTCGGTAAACGGAATAAAGGTTTCTACAAATGAAGATTTAAGCGAAATTGTAGCCGACTCAAAGGGTGAACTTTTAAGGTTTGTTATAATGCGTAATAACACAAAAATCCATATAAACTGTCGTGCGGTTTATTCTGAGGAAACAAGTAGTTATAAAATAGGAATATGGATTAAGGATAGCTCCGCAGGGGTTGGAACACTTACCTTTTACAGTCCTTTGTTAGATATCGTTTCGGGACTTGGTCACGGTATTTCGGATAGCGATACGGGGACTATTTTAGAGATTAATTCGGGTGAAATAGTAGAAGCGGATATAGTATCTATCGATAAGGGAACAACAGGCTCTCCGGGAAAGCTTAACGGACAGTTAGGGGGCAGAACATTCGGAAATATAGTTTATAACTGTGAGTGTGGTGTTTACTGTAAGGCAAGCTCAAAAATCAGTACCTCAAATATGTGCGAGGTAGCACTTAAAAACGAGATAAAAAACGGCAAGGCTCAAATTTTGTGCTCAGTTGAGGGAAGCCCCAAATATTATGACTGTTTAATAAGAGTTCGTAACTCCGAGCTTCATTCAAAAACACAGAATATGATTATTACCGTCACCGATAAAAAACTTTTAAGCCTTACAGGTGGAATAGTGCAGGGAATGTCGGGTAGCCCAATTATCCAAAATGGTAAATTAGTAGGTGCTGTAACCCATGTTTTAGTGGATGATCCAACTCGTGGGTATGCAATATTTGCGGAAAATATGTTGGAAACAGCACAAAGTGTGGCAGAGAGTAATAAAATGAAAGAAGCATCATAAATAAAACTAAAAAAGCTGTCTGAATTTTACAGACGGCTTTTTTGAACTCAACTTGCAGTTGAGTTGTAGTAAACTGATATGTTATACTAAATAAGGATAATAAATGTTATAATGTTTTTACAAGGGAGTTGAAAAATTATGACACTAAAAATTGGTGAAAAAATTAAATTGCTGAGAAAACAACAAGAAATAACTCAAGAAAAGCTGGCAGCCTATCTTAACATATCTTACCAAGCGGTCAGCAAGTGGGAAAACGGAACCGCTCTACCTGATCTCTCACTAATTCCGGCTATATCAAATTTCTTCGGAGTATCGGCCGATTATTTGCTCGGTATTAAAAATGATAAAACAAATGAAGATATAGAAAACACTTTGATTAAGGTAGACGAACTAAACCATGTAGGAAAACGCCTTAATTCAATTATTCTTCTTGAAGAAAAATTAAAATTATATCCAAATAATCACACACTATTGGCAGAGTGGATAGAATCAAAATGCCTTACTTTAAGTCCTGAAGTTGACCAAGAAAAATGGTTAAATGAAATAATAGAAAAATGCAATTTGATACTTTTTGATTGCTCTATTGACGAAATTAGATATAAAACAAAAACCAATATGGTATTTGCATACTCGTTTTGCGGCAAAAATGATGTTGCCGAAAAACTTTGTTATGAATTTCCTGAGAATCCATATTCAAAAGTTGAAATGATGTCGATGATTGCTCCCCCAAAAGAAAGAGCAAACTATAAGAAGAAATGTATTGGTAGAGATTTTGAATCATTGTTTATTGATATTTCTAGTATAGCAAAGCATCACTACTGCTTTGCTAATCCAGAAGATGCAATCCCTGTTTGCCAAATTGCATTGGACATTTTAGATTTAGTAGGATGCGAAGGTTTTCTAATAATGTACAAAGCTGATGCATATTCTGATTTGGCAAATGCTTATTCTAAGCTCAATGATAAGGAACGGGCCTTAAAATATCTGACTTTGGCATTTGATACTTATTTGGATCTTGATAAGCTTATTGAAGGTGAAACTTACTATTATAAATCCCCTTTGCTTAAAGGAGAATTTTTCAATAAAACAAAAGTAACTTTCGGCGGAGAGATGAGTGCCACTGAGGGGTTTTTATGGACTTTACAGCGCAGAAAATCTTATGATTGGCTAAAAAACGATGATGATTTTATAAAACTATTAGAGAAAATGAAAAAGAATATAATCAAATTTTCAAAATAATAAAAGTGAGAATTTATTGACAATATCACGATACCGTGATATAATGCTATTGAAAGGAGGGGGTAAAATGCCTGTATTATCAAGATTTTACGGAATAGTTATCCGTATGTACTTTTTGCAAAAGGAACACAACCCGCCCCATATTCACGCAATTTACGGTGATGATATGGCGGCAATAACAATTGCTGACGGAAAGGTGTTAGAAGGCGCTTTGCCTTCAAAAGCACTTGAACTTGTTAAAGAGTGGATTACTCTTAACAAAGATGAATTACTTTTTATTTGGGAAACTCAAGATTTCAAGCACCTTCCTCCGCTTGAGTAAGGAGGCTATTATGTTTCACAAAATCAAAAATGTTTATCCGTTGACTGAATATCGTTTAAGTGTTCAGTTTGCAGAAGGTTGCACTAAAATATACGATACGAAGCCGTTATTTGAGCAAATACCGCTTTTTGCAGAACTAAAAGAAAACCGTTTGTTTTCAGATGTTACTGTCGATGTAGGCGGACACGGTATTGTATGGAATGATGATTTAGACCTTTCCTGTGATGAACTATGGGAAAACGGGATAGAGGTAGAAACTCCATTTGACGGACTTATGGCATTCAGTGATGCAACTGATCTTTGGGCTTTAAACGAAAGCACACTACGAAAAGCAATTACCTACGGCAAATTGGTTGAGGGTGTTGATGTATGCAAATTCGGTAAGCAATGGATTGTTTCTTTAAAAGCGATGGAACGAGAGTATGGGAAAATATTTCCACAGTTAGATGTTTTTGTTGCTACTCCTTATAATATATGTATCAATGGCAATGTATATAAAGCTCAAACTATTTCATCCACGATTTATAATATTAGCGATGAGGTTTTAAAAGATTTTTTAACGAACTTTAAACCTATAGTCAACTCAAATAGGAGAGCTTATGTTGAAATTGGTTTTATGA
>JAZRAI010000014.1:0-40394 GCA_045634455.1 Acutalibacteraceae bacterium | reverse complement strand
AATTTCCCAATAAGTAATATTATAGTGGAAACCGTCAGCCCAACCCTCAGTATTGTGACGGATAATCTTTTCGCAAATTTTTGCCCATTTTTGATTATCAGTCGGGGGATCAAGTCTATAAGATTTTATAAGCGCATCGTTTTCAATAGAAACACCTAATCTGAAATAAGGCTCTACTCCATTTTCTACAATCGCAGTAATTAACATATCTGTAAATGTAAAATCATAAGAAGCGGGGTCTTCAGCATCTGCAGAAAAATCTCTGAAAATATTAGGGATATCAACAAAACGGTTTTGAGAAAGATAACCGCCAACATCGTGAAGTCTTGAATAAGGAACACCTGCGTCCTTTAAATACTTCATCATTGTAAAATTAGTACCCGAAAAAGGAGGTTGACCAACACCGTGCATAGGTTTAATTGTACCAACAATTTTTTCTAAATTGACAGTAATGTTTGCCATATTATATACTCCTCATTAAATTTTAGGAAAAATTGTAAGTCTAAGTTTGGCAGATGCCAAAGGCACCAATTCTATGTATTCCTTATCTCCAAGACCATTCTTTTCTATAAATGCCTTGGTCGGGTGCTTAGGTGTAAATAAAAATTTACCTTTACGTTTAGATTTTTGCAAAAGTGCATTAACAATGGTTATCTTTTGACGTTTTTCAAGTTTCCATCCGTTAACCTTAACGGCAGGAGCTTTAATAACATAAGGTACATTATGAATATCCCAGACATAGCCCTTTGTTTCGCGCTTAACAAACTCATATTCATTAAGTGATTTTTCATCGGTGCAGATAGCATAATTCCAATCCTTATCAGGATAGATGTTATATGAAGGGAAATCCTTATTTTGGTTGACATCATTCTCTGCTATCTCTCGCTTGCCATACATACCGTAAGAATAAACAAGCGGTCCTTTTTCAACAAAGTTTCCGTCACCGTGGTAACTCAGCACCTTAATTTCACTAGGCAAAGTTAAAATTATCTCATCGCCATCCTTAAAGTCGGCGGTAATACTTGCAAAGCCTTTATTAATTTCAATATTCTGCTTATCACCATTAAAAATAGCCACAGGATTTTCACACCAAGCAGGAATACGGAAATTAAAGGTAAATTTACGTTGTTCCTTCATATTAAAAGTAAATTTAATCGTATCATCAAAAGGATACTCGGTAGTCTCTGTAATATTTACATCACCAATTTTTGCCTTACTTGCACCGTAAAGCAAGGCAAAAATATCATTGCCTTTCTGCATAAACATACGAGCGCAATAATTAGGGAAAAATCTGCTTACATTAGCCGGACAACATTCAGTCATCGGCTTTGGTCTGTAACACATAGCAGGTAAAATACCCCTATGGTAAATTGCGTGATTAGAATATTGACCAAGAACCACCTGATTAGGACAAGAAAAATACTGTGCAGCACGAAAATCCTCGGTAGTCTGACCAATACCTGCATTAAAGACACAACGTTCAATTCTGTCAGCCCATTTTGCATCGCCCGTTGCCATAAGCAAATAGCCAAGTCCCCAAGTATAATCGCTTATGTCGCAAGCTTCATGGGTGCGCATATAATTATTATCATGGGTTTCTTCTTCTGAGCAATGTAAACCGTCAACAAGCATAAAATATCTGTCGATTTTTTCATAAGCCTTTTCAGTTATTTTTAAATATTCCTTTTTACCGGTTGCCATATAGAGAATAGCACCCAGCTTATAGGTTTCGTTATATGTAACGCCGTGAATAAAAGGTTTTTTAGAAGTTTTCATAAGTGCCGCGTTCGGCTTATCGCAATTTTTTGAAGCCTTTTCAACACCGCCGGCATTAAATTTTTGATAAGCAGTTTCAGCCAACTCTAAAAGTTTTTCATTATTTGTTTCAAAATAAAGCCAAAGCATTATTTCGATATTTGTAATATCGCGGTCAACGCTGTAATCAAAAGGAGAGTCAAGATAATGTGCAGTTAGACGCTCCAAAATTTTCTTATCCTTTGTAGCAGAATATTTAGCCATTAATGCTCTAAATAAAACCGTATGTGACCATCGACCGTTTACAAGGTCTGAGCCTTTCATAAATTCAGGACCTAAATATCCGTCAGTATCAGGATTATCAATAATATAATCAAGCGATTTTTCGGCCTTTTTAATTAGTTCCTTATTCTCGGAAATAAGACCGCAACGCTCCATAGCGTCGACCCAATAACCATTTTGCTCATACGGCCACCAACGCGGTACGCCCTCTTTTTCCTTCTCAGCATTAGGCTCGTACCAATTTACCGTATTAAATGGATAACCTGCTACCTCTAAATGACCTGTAAGCCCTTCCGCCTGAAGTTTTAAAAGGTTTTTAAGCCAACCTTCAGGTTTAATATTGTTGATAGCAATTTCATCGAACCTACTATAATTTGCCTTCATTATATCACCTGCATAATATTTACTTGAAATAATTTGGAGTTATTTTATTAATCGAGTTGTAAAGTAATTCCGCCGCATATGCTGCAAAGCCATGATTACAGCTTGCACAATCGGTCATATTTTCCCAAAGCGTTCCTGTAAGTTTTGCCATTTCATAGAAATAACCAACCACTTCTCTTCTGCACCGATCAAACTCGCCATAGCGAAGCAAAATATCTAAGCGCATAAAATTACCCGTAAACGCATTGGAGGGGTGAACATTCGGATAAAGTCCGTTTTTCTCTCTTTCAGGGCCAAACTCTGTAGAAAGCTTTTTCCACAAATCGGGATGGCTTTCGGGGGTTACAATATCAAAGAAAAATGCATGATATTGACAGGTTTCAGTTGTCTCTCCTGAGGATACAGGCACTCCGTTTTCATCATAAACCTCGTTATCAACAAAGAATTCTCCGTTAAAGGAGCGCTCTATTATAAGTTTTCTCAAAGCCTCGCCCTTATCATAAGCCTCTTTGTCGTCATATAGCTTACCAACAAGTCTTAAAGCGTAAGAATAAACCATATTATTAGGGAAGTTGATATCCTGAACCAAATCGTTTGCCTTTGACCATTCAACAAAAGCCCAACCGGGAAGCTTTACTAAAAGTCCGTCTTTATCCTCTAATCGTTTTAGACAAGCCAAAAGATTATAAACAAGCTCTTTAGCATCACTTAAAATCTTTTTGTCTCCGCCACGCTTGATATAATCATGAAGCTCTGCAATATACCACATTGTCCAATTGACAATATAGCTGCCTGCAAAAGAATCGGAAGGATAGCATTGCGGAAGCATACCGAATGGCAAATGCTCATCCTCGGGATGCATAATAAAGTTTTCTAAAAACTGCTTTTCCATTGTCATATCACCCGTAAAGAACTGTGCGGCACGACCAATGAAATAGCTGTCACAAAGCCATCCTGCACGTTCACGAGTAGGACAATCGGTAAAGATTTCTGCCGCATTTTGCTGTAAAGTATGCCAAGCAGCATCAAAAATCAGTTGTTCTTTTTCATCATCACTATTAAGGGAAGCAATTTTATCATAAGGATTAACATATTCTTTGAGTGCAAAATTGGTAATCTTTGCTCCACCTTTTTTACAAACAATATTTATGTATTTAAAGCCCATAGGCTCCATAGCCATAAAATGATATTTACCTGCTTTGAATTCTGTATACAAAGCATTAAGACATATAAATCTGAATGGGTCAACAAGACCGTTTTTATCCAAAACCTCATCATAAGTAAAGTAAAGCTCCGTATCCTCGTCACACTCAACATCAAAGGAGATAAAGCCTGTATTTTCATAAGGGAATGCTAAAAGTTCAAACTCACCCGCAGAAAGTATAGTTTCATTAGTATAAGAAGAATTTATTTTCTTGAAATTATGAAGTTTTTGTTTAAGAATTTCATGACAAAGGTCAAATTCTATTTCTGAAACCGCAAAAGCTCTAGTTTTATCGTCATCGTCACGATAACTAAAATACAGTTCTTTTACAGGCTCTACTGTTTCATCAATAGTAACATTTCCTCTTGTAAGACACATTTGAGGAGCAAAGGAATTAAAGGAGTGAAGTTTTAATTCACGGTCAATAATTTTTTTATTGCCTGTCCATTGAAGCTCAAAAACCTCAGCATCGGGTGATGCTTTGCCCATACGCCAATCATAAGAATTAGGATTTAATCTGTAACCCTCAACAATTGTTCTTTGATAACTGTAAACCTGCATTTTTCTAATACGAGAGGAGAGAAAATAACAAGTAAAATCATCATTTCTTTCATCGGTATATGCTAAAATATTATCGTCTGAAGTTGAAATTTCCGCCTGAATAAAAGCAGACTGTTTAAGACTATAAAAAGATTGCATACAATAGCTTACTGCTTCGATAGCTACAAAATTTTGAGGTTCGGTAAGGTATTTTGTGATATCTATTTCATCCATTCTGAAATAACCGTGTGCGGCACGAATAGGACCGTAATTAACAAACTCGCCATTTACATAAAGTTTATAAAAACCTGATGTCGCAAGTTTAATAAAAGTAGGTTTATTTTGATAATTGATTTTTGCAGTAAGACCGATGTTAATATGGAATTTTTCTTGAAGATTTTTGGCCCAAACGGGTGATGCTTTGATGAAATTCATAAAATTTCTCCTTTACCTTAATATGCCTTAATTATATATTAAAAAGGTTGGAAAAGCAATGATTTTAACCCTTTAATTTTTAAAAATGCGGAGGATAGGTACTCCTATCCTCCGCTAAAAGAGATATTAAGCTTTTTTCTTTTTGCGGATGATAATAACAGAAGTAACTACACCTGCAACAACTACCAATGCACCTGCTGCAATAAGAACGATTAAGAGAACGTTAATACCTTCTTCCTCGACTTCCTCCTCAACTACGGGAGCAGTTTCAGTTACAACCTCGTTATTGTCGTAAACGGGAGTGTCCCATCCGCCGATAAGGCCACCATCACCCCATAAATCCTGTTCATAGAACAATGCTTCCATATCAGGTAAAATACCACCTATGGGTAATTTAACCATTTCTTGATTGATAGGTTCAAAGGTAAACATACCTATTGGCTTTGAAGGGTCATCGGGGTCTTTAGCACAATACCAACCTGCATCGTTCATACTGAAATCTGCATTTTTAAGCAAATTCTTAGTAGTTCCTTTTTCAACAAGCTTTACATTCCAAATAAATGTAGTACCCATTTGTCCTTGATAGAAACCTACCATAAAGTCGGTTTGTTCAGAATTTGTAGTAAAAGATAACTTCATTGAGTTTCTACCCTGTTGGAATTTGCTTGCTTGCTTATCTGCTGCCGTTTCGTTAAATTGCATATGCAAATTGGGTTTTTCAGCGCCTGTGAACAATGTCTTAACAATAGCACCGCCCTTGCCTACATAATAATCAGCAGAACTATAATAATCAAACGAGAATTCGTAGGTAGTGCTTGCTTTTACTTCAACACCATTATTAGAAGTACCCATACGCTGTAAGAATTCCTTATCAGCATAACTTAACTGATTCTTTGCATCATAATAGTAATGTTCTAAACGTAAAGCCTGAGGTCCGTAAGTAACAACATCGGGGTGAGTCTTAAACAAAGACTCGTCATACTTCATTTCAACAGCCTTTGCTAAATTATTCCACTTAACATTGTCTGACAAATTCTTGGTAGAACCAACTTTATATAACTTAACATTCCATATGAACATTACATCATACTTACCAACCGAGTTGGACCATAAACCGGGAGCTACCTTTTTGCCCATTACAAATTCTGTGCTAAAGCTACCTAAACCTGCTGCCAAATCGTGATAGCCGAATTCAGAAGATTGTGAAATATCCTGTACTCTGTAAGAACCGCTGTAATCAGCAATATAATAATCAAATGAGAAAACATATCTCTCGCCTTGCTTCATACCGCCTTCAAATACCTTATAAACAGAGTTTGTAGTGCCGGGAGTGAGTTTAATCTGATACATTACAATGCTTCCATCGTTAAACTCTGAAGCATCATATTCCATTTTTGTCACAAGAGTATCATCATTAAAGGCGACATCTTTAGCAAAATCTGTGCCCTTACCCTTTTCGGTAACCGTCAAATCCCAAATGAAAAGTCTAACCTTCTTGCCAATATTATCAGACCAAATACCGGGTGATGCCTTACCGTCTTTACCTGCGGTAAATGTAACGGTAATTGAATGTTCACCTTGTTCAAGCTTTGTTGCAGCAAAGTCATCATTTAATCCTGAAATATCTTTGAAAACATAGTTGCAATCTTTAGTTGAAAGATAATAATTAAGAGTAGCTTGATACTGAGTATCGGGAGTCAAGCCTGTTATTTCCTTATAAAGAGAAGGTGTTGTTTCCGCTGATTTAGAGAAATCAACCTGATACATATCACCAAGGCCCTCAACAAACAAACTTTCGTCATAAGCCATTTCAATAGCCTTGTCAGCATTGTACCAATTCTTGTTAGCTGCCATATTTACGGTTGTTCCAACCTTAACAAGTCTAATATTCCAAACATAAACCTTGGTTATAGGTGAGAAATTGTTAGTCCATATACCGGGAGCTACTTTTGAAGCACCCGCTTTAAACCTGAATTTAAGGGTATGCATACCAGCTTCCAAGTCACGATAACCAAATTCAGGATTAACCGCAGTAATATCTTGAAGTCTTAGTACAGAATAATCGTTAGAAACGAAGTAATCCATTGAAAATTCATACTCAGTACCGCTTATGATAGAGCTATCAAATACCTGATATACAGAGTTTGTTTTTCCTTGTTCAAGTTTAATCTGATACATTTTTTCAGCGCCTGATGTAAATAAGCTCTCATCATAATCCATTTCAAGAGCATATTCGGTATTATTCCAAGCGATTTTTCTTGCAATATTTTTAACAGTAGCGCTCTTTACAACCTCTAAATCCCAAATATAAAGTCTTACGTTTTTGCCGGGATTATTAGACCATACACCGGGAGCTACAACGTCACCACTTTGATATGTGAAACTGAAATTAGCCTTATTGTTACCCTCTTTAAGAGATTGAGCAGCAAAGGAGTTCTCACCTATTGCATCAATAAACTTATATGTGCCGGCACTGCTTGACAAGAAATACTTAAAGGAGACATTATAATTTTCCCCAACAGATAAGTCAGCTAACTGCTTATAAACACTTGTAGTAGAATTTTGGGGAAGCTTAATCTGATACATCTTAGGAACAACCGGAACAAATAATTTCTCGTTGTAATCAAGCTCAGAAATTAAAGAAGCATCATTCCATGTGACATTTTCCGCAATGTTTGTCTCTGTGCCCTTCTTGTAGAGCTTATAATTCCAGATATAAAGTTTGGCATCCTCACCTATATTGTTTGAATAAAGAGCTGGTGCTACAACATCACCATTTTCATAGGTGAAATTAAACTTAATCTTGTATTTGCCTGAATAAAGCTTTTGAGATGTAAATGAACGCACATTATCATCAAAATCAATGATTTTATATTTAGCAGAGCTATCGGATAAGAAATAGCTAACTTCAAAAGTATATTCAGAACCAACTGTTAAATTTGAAGTGTTAAAAAGTTTGTAAAGATTAGTTTCGGTTTCCTCAGGGAATTTTACTTCGTACATCTTTTCAGGCGGATATTCAAAGCAAAGTTCGTCATAAGGCATTTCAACCGCGCGGGTTGTGTTGCTCCAATTTTTACCGTCAAACATATTAACATCAGAGCCAACCATGCAAACCTTTAAATCTTTAACATAAAGTGTAGCAGCTCCACAGTTAGAACCAAATCCGATACCAACGGAAATGTCAGGATTATTGACATCTTTTATCTTAAATTCAAGATCTACCTGATGTATACCGTTTTGAAGGTTTGTGCGTGGCAATGTAGAACGAGGTGATAAATCATAAAAGTCGAAATATGTTCCTTCCTCTAATCCCCAAAGGGCATATGTAAAGGAAATTTTATAAGTAGCAGTTCTATTAAGGAAAAGTGACTTATATGTAGTAGCGTCGTTAGACATCTGAAATTTTGTCATAATTTCGTCGGAAACGGGTGGTGCGTCATCATCATCCTCGGGTAAAACTTCCTCGTCAAAAGGTAAAATTGTGCAAACACTTGTATCCCAAGTTGCGTTTTCTGCGAGATTTACTTCTGTTCCCTCTTTCACAATAGAGAAATTACCAATATAAAGTTTAGTATTAGGACAATCTGTAATAAAGGTAATTCTTGTTCGATTTGCATTTGAGGTAGAATTCATAGCGTAAGTCACCTCAACATGGCCTACACCATTTTCGAGATATACAGGTTCAAAATCGTTTTCGGTTGTAAAATCGTAAACCTTATATTCGCAACCACTTTCAAGGCCTGATAAATTATAATCAAAAGAAAGGATATAATTTACACCTTTTTCGATTGTAATATTATTAAGTCTCATTCTCTTATCGGCATTAAGTTCTAATTTAACCATAGTCTTTTGCGGTGTATCGGCTGTAATCATAGCAACAGGTACTATTGCAGAAACAAGCACGCAAATTGCGATTAAAAGGCTTAAAAGTCGTTTACCTTTAAACATAATAAAACTCCTTTTCTTAAGGCTAAAAGCCTTATATATGTAAAAATTAATAAATCACGGGGCGTGTGATGAATACGGAAGGCACCGCCTTCACCTCACTCAGAAAAAAGGGAAAATTTTAAAACAGTAAAACTGCTTTAAACAAATTTAGGTAAGGCTTACTTTGTTTGCAAAGTAACTGCCTTAGGTGCTGTGTCTAACTTTTTAACCGAAGCTTCTAACTCTGCTTGGGTCGCACAGCCATAGTTAATGTAAAACGGAATATTGGTGGCGTTTGGATTAGCAACCATTCCTGCAACAGCCTTTTCACCGGGTTGTTGATTATATATATTACCTGTAATTGTAGGTGTTGTATCTGTATTAAGATACGGACAAGACACAAGTTGACGAAGTGCTGTATCAATAATGTTATTTGTTATAACAAAGTTTTTAGCATTTAATGGTTTAGTGCTATTGCCTTTATACATACATATATTTGCGGCAGCGGCATCTGTAGAACCGATACGGTTAATACTACCCCAACCGAAGCCCCCGAAACGAAGGATATTATTTTCAAACCTTGAGTCAGTTATAAGGCCGTCGGCAGGTCCAAAAATTTCGATATTATAATTGCAATACTCAATTAGAGTGTTTGTAAGCACCATGTTGTGCTCTGTATTATTAGGATTGATACCCTCATTTGCGCAGTTTTGGAATGTATAACCTGCGTCATAGCACTGATAAATCCAACAATTATCAACAGTACAATTTGAATAAGCGTTAATAAACTCAATACCATTACCAAGTCTACCGTAAGAAGTAATACTACCGCCTATCCAACCGATTTCACAGTTAGTAATCTTAACATTATCAACACCGGTTGCAAATGAAATACCATGCTCACCGGTATATTTAACGCAAAGATTATCAACTACAATATTTTTAGAATCATCAAATGGGCAAACCAAACCGGGACCAGCCGCAATCTCGATACTGTCAAACAATTCACCGGGGTTACCTTTTGAACAGTAAACATAGAGCACACCATTATCTCTATTATGATAAAACTGATAATCAGAAGTTAAATTCTTATATGTATTTATAGTCTTTAATGCGACAGCTTCCCCATGGTTAAAGATAACATTTCCTATATCGGAAATATTACCAACACGAACTGCCCAAATATTTGTAGCATCGGGGAAATCTCCCGTTGGATTAGCATTTTTCCAAAGGTCTGGGTCAGCAAAATTCTGCGGACCGGTATAGAAAGCGGGCTTAGGGCCCTCACCGTAAGCGCCGTAAGATGTGTCAGTCATAAGGTCCAATGTACCCCTGTATACACCGCCACGCTCAAAAAGAACAGTATCAACATTAAGTCCTAAAAGTTGTTCGTAAGTTTTCCAAGGTGTTTCGGGAGTTAAACCATCATTTTCGTCACTTCCTCTGTAAGAAATGTAACGAGTTTCACCCTTTGCCTTTACAACACTTTCAGAATTAACAACCTTAAGTCTTAAAGCCTCGGCTTCATCGTCATATTGTGTTGAAAGAGATTGACCAGACATAATATTAAAGAAATTAGCTGTATTTCTTGTATCCGGTTTTTCAAAATCGCCTTCTAACAAACCAACTTGATTTGCTACTGCTTTGTTAGGTACCTTTGTTGCAGGCTTCTTTCCCTCTTTACAAGCAGAAAGACCAAGAACCAAGCAAAGCACCATAATTAATGATATAAGCTTTCTCATAAAAATTTTTCCTCCTATAATCGCTTATTACCTATATTTATAATCACAGGTAAGGCAGGGTACTCTTCCGCCTTCCCTTAATTTATCCGTTAATTCGTTTTCGTAAACATCATCCACAAAGATAATATCCTTGGGAGCCAAATCTACTGTTTTAACTGATTCTATAAATTCTTCTAAGTTGCTAACACCAAGACCCTTATACTCCATATCGTTCTTTTCAGGATCAATACGTTGATAATTCATGCAAGATTCATTACCTTTTCTGGTTACGTATGTATTACCGATAATTATAGGGCCGTATTCCGTATTCGGACACATATACGTTAAATGCTGACGGAAAGACATATCAAAAATATTATTTCTGATAAAGAAGTTTCCGTTATGGGGTAAATACCTGCTCCATCCGTTTATATTAGAAGCAAAGAAATTATCAGAATTAATGCGGTTTAGCGAACCCCAGCCAAAGCCTGCAAAACGCAGGAAATTGCCCTCGTAAATAATATTGTTAAGCATCGACTTTTTCTGACCGCGGCTAAACATTTCAATGTTATAGTTGCAATATTCAACTAAATTATTTCTGAAAATCATATCATCTTCAACGTTATAGCAGAAGCCACAGTTTTGATGAGAAATGCCCGCATCGTGGCATTGATAAACCCAACAATCTTCAACAATGCAGTTTGAATACGAATTAACAAATTCCACACCGTTACCAAGTCTTACAGGAGTATCAGCATAAGTTTCTTGCATACCGCCGCCAATGAAACCTATTTCGCAACCGCGTATTGTTACCTCGCCCGCACCGGTTCTAAAGCAAATACCGTGTGCTGCATAAAACTTAACACAGAAGTTTTCAACCAATACCTTGTGTGTATCAACCAAATCGCCGTGAATATGGTTGCCGTAGTTTGGAAGCTCGATATCCTCAAAGCAATCACCGGGGTTACCAAGGTCGCAATATAAATAAACATAATCGTTATCCATGTCATGCCAGAACCAAAAATTTTCTTTTAAGGTATCAATACCCATTATCGATTTATTACCGATTATCTTTCCGTAATCAAAATATGCGTTACCTATGTTACGCATACCTTCGGTTAATTTTGAACGCCAGATATTTTCGCTATACTTTTCCCAAATGTCAGGGTCGGCATAGTTGCGGTCACTACCGTAAAAGCAAGGCTTAGGACCTGTGCCGTATGCACCGTAGCGAGTGCGTGATGTAAGGTCAATACCGCCCCTGTAAACGCCGCCACGCTCAAAAAGAACTGTATCTAAATGTCTTTCGCCAAGTCTTGCTAAAGTTTTCCAAGCAGTTTCGGGAGTTTTACCGTCATTTTCATCATTACCGTTTAACTGAGATATATAACGAACTTCACCTAAAGGCATTATGGTATCCGGTAAATTAAGAATACGCTCACGCATTTCGTCGGCCTGTTTATCAAGCGGACTATGTTGCTCGTTAAAGCAATACGAAAGGTTTTCAGTAATCGGTCTGTCAATTTTAACCATAAAGCAAAACTCCTTTACAATTTTTTCCTTAATTTAACAAATAAGATTTTTATAACTTTTTAGTCAAATTAACATATAAAAAATAGAAAAATAAAACTATATATTGCAAAATTTACAAAAATATGATATCATATTTTTAGTAAAAAGTGTTGTGTTTTTTATATATAAATTTGTGTTTTTTTGACCTATTTAATTTCAATATTTATGCTTGAGGTGTTTACATGCAAAATTCCCCTATAAAAGAAATAATGAATATAACTATAGAAACCCCTATCCGTTGGCTAAATCTTAAAACGAGTGCCCTTATCAGAAGCTATTCTCCCCATTGGCACGAGGAAACCGAGATTCTTGTAATCCTCAGAGGCGATATGCTTGTAGATATAGGCAACGATTTAAAAATGGTTAAAGCCGGCGATGTAGTAATTTCAAATGCAAATGAAATTCATACCGGCTTTAGCGGTAAAAATGGTGTAGATTACTACATAATGTTAGTTAATTTTAGCATAGTTGCAAATGAAGGATACCTATCTAAAAAGTATATTGAGCCGATTGCAAAGCAGCATATTGGGTTTAAACATTTTATTACGGACCAAAAAGTTTTTAACGTAGCTAAGTCAATCTACGAAACTATAAACACCGGGAATAATAATCCACTGTCATATTGCGGATTAATATATTATCTGGTTGCAGTGCTTTATGAAAATGGTTACACTATAAAAAATAAACCGCAAAACAATAATAAAGCGATTAATGAGGTAACTGACTATATAAACAACAACTATATGCAAAAAATTTCCGTAAAAGAAATAAGTGATAAATTTGGTTACAGCGAAGCATATTTCTGTCGCTTTTTTAAGAAGCATGTTGGAATTACACCTGCAAAATATATAAATACCCTAAGGCTTTTACAAGCAGAAAAGCTACTGCTGGAAACCGATACCTCTATCGCACAAATAGCATCAAATTGCGGGTTTGCTGATGTATTCTATTTTTCCTCTGTTTTTAAAAAACAATATGGCATCTCGCCCACTAAATTTAAAGAAAACCGTGACGAATTTTTAAAAGTAAAATAATTCATTTAAGAAAAAATTATTACAGGCTGTTTTTAAAACTAAAAAACAGCCTGTAATAATTTTTTTCTTATCCTAAATCAGTAATTAATTATTGTTTTAATAAAGTTTTGTGCGTATGCCCTTGCAAGAAAATCGTTAGGATGATTAACGTTATTAGCAGTCATATCAACATAACGCTTTTTCTCCAAAAGTGATTTATGCAAGCTTGTCATATTAACAACCGCTATTCCCTCTTTTTCAAGGTTAAGAAGCTCAGGAAGATAAAGTTCCTGATTTCCGAAAAATCTGCCAACCTCTTTATTAGGAAGCATAGTTGAAATTAAAACAAACTCACAATCAGGTGATTTATCTTTAACAGAATTCATTATATACTTAATATTTTCAATATAACTCTCAAGAGTTATTCTTGCAGAACCGTCATTCATTCCGAAACCGATTATGCATAAATCAATATCATTATCAGAAACCTTTTCGTCTACAACGTCTTTACCCCAAGCTGAAGTTTGACCGCCAACTGAAATATTTATGGTTTGCAAATCAAGATTCGGATTATTTTGCCTTAACGTGTCAAAAAACATATTAAACCACGTCTCGGCAAAAGGTTCGGCATTAACAAGTTTTGTGGAGTTGCAACCGCAGGAAATACTGTCACCAAAAAGCAAAATTTTAAACTTGCCGTTTGACGTTATTTTAGAAGCAGTTATAGGTAATAAATCGCCTTTATATTGAGGAATATATCCCTCATACTTATCAGAATGTTTATAAGTAACGGCAATTTGCATTTTGTGAATAACCGCGCCTTCATAAAACATAATATATCCGTCACCAAAGCTTTCATTGCAGTTAAAAGCATTTTCTTTTACGGGCGGATAATACTTATCAAGTGAAAGTTTCGGGATAGACGAGTTTTCGGGGATATAGAGTTTACCCTCTTTTAACTCATAGTCTTTTCCCTCTTGATATTTATACTTTAGGTCGGAAGTAGTGACCGAGATTATCTTATCCGCAGTATAAAGAAGAGGGATAATAAGCGCTCCCCCGTCCTTACTTTCAATAGGCCAAACCGATTCGTGATATACTGTATCACCCTCCCAATAAGGGAGAGTGTAAGTATACAAGTCATATTTATCTAAAACAACGTTTTTCATAAAAACACCTTAAAAATCGAGAATTTTTTTATCTCCGTAAACGCCGGTCTAATCCTTATTAAAGCCAACAAGTGCGGCATCGGTCATAGGCTGAGAAATTAAGTTCTTTAAAATATCGTCGGTTACAGTCACTGCGTGACAACCAACAGAAGCACATTTATGTACCTGCTCCGCATTTTTAAAGCTTGCTGCCAAAACCTTACAGTCCATATTATAAATTTCAAACTGTTCCACAATTTGAGCTACGACCTCTGTATCATTAAATATATTGAATTGCTTCTTTCAAGCTTTTAACACCAATCAGTTCAAGACTTGGCGGGCAATTATTAATAAGTGTAAGCGACGCCTTTGGAACGATGCATTTCGTGAAGCCAAGTCTTGCGGCTTCATTAATACGGGATAAAACGCGCGGAACAGAACGGATTTCCCCCGAAAGTCCAATTTCACCGAAAGCGATAAGCTTTTCATCAATAGGCTTGTCTGAAAATGCAGAGACGAGTGAAAGCGCAACTCCCAAATCAGCTGCAGGCTCGTCAAGTCGCATACCGCCAACTATATTTATATAAGCATCAAAATTAGAAAAATTAAGTCCTAAACGCTTTTCTAAAACTGCAATTATAAGATTAAGTCTGTTATAATCAAAGCCTGTGGCGGTGCGACGGGCATTTCCAAATCCACTCTGTGTAACAAGACCCTGAACCTCGGCTAAAATCGGACGTGTTCCCTCAATAACGCAGGTAATACAGCCACCCGAAACATCAGGCATTCTGCCCGATAGCATCATAGCAGATGGATTTTCCACCTCACGAAGTCCTGTCTCGGTCATTTCGAAAACGCCAATTTCATTAGTAGAGCCAAAACGATTTTTTATGCCTCTTAAAATTCTGTAAGATTGATTTCTCTCACCCTCAAAATAAAGCACGGTATCAACAATATGCTCCATAACCTTAGGACCGGCAATATCGCCACCCTTGTTGACGTGACCCACAATGAAAATAGGAATCGAAAGACTTTTTCCAACCTTTAAAAGCATATTTGTGCTTTCCCTTACCTGAACAATGCTTCCCGCAGAGGAAGAAAGCTCCGCAATAGTCATTGTTTGTATAGAGTCAATCATTACAAGGTCAGGCCTTTGCGCGATAATATAGTCACAAACCGAGACAGTTTCAGTTTCGGTCATAATTGAGACATTGTCACTTTCAACGCCCAATCGATTAGCACGCATTTTTATCTGCATTGCCGACTCCTCGCCCGAAACATAAAGCATTTTAAGATTTTTCTGTAAAGCATTACAAATTTGCAGTAATATCGTAGATTTACCGATACCGGGGTCGCCGCTTAATAAAACAATACCGCCTTTTACTATTCCGCCACCCAAAACCCTATCAAGCTCGGAAATATCGGTTTTAAAGCGCTCCTCATCACTGTAATTGATTTCGGATAACGGTTTTGCAGATAAATTAGTAATATTAGAAACCGAAACACCCGTTTTCAAAGGAGAAGAAACCTGCTCCTCGAAAGTGTTCCAATTGTTGCAGGCAGGGCATTTACCGAGCCACTTTGCAGATTCAAATCCGCACTCATTACATACAAATTTAGTTTTTGCTTTAGGTGACATATTTAAATCTCCTTTTTGTTTTGAAAAAATTCCGTTATACCGCAAAAAATACAAAATGCGATTTTGTTTTGATATTCTTCTTCCTTTAAAAGCTTCAATTCTTGAGTATTACTCAAAAAACCGCACTCAACGAGCACCGCGGGTACTGTTGCATTATGTAAAAGATATGTGCTTGATGTAGCTTTTTTACAAACGCGCTTGTTTTCAGGTTGCAAAAGCGAAACCACCGAATTCTGCAAGCAATTTGCAAGCTTCAAAGAAGTATCATAGTTGCCACTATAAAATACCTGAGCGCCACTTGCAGCAGAGGTAGTAAACTTATTTAAATGAATACTCACAAAAATAGAATCGGGATATTTTTTCATAAGCTTTAAACGGGCGTTTAAATCACTTTTTTTCTTTTGAGCAATACTGCCGTCGGTTATGGTTTCGGTAGAAGCATCATCGCTTCTCGTCAATATAACATCATATCCGTTTTGCGTAAGCATTTCCTTTAACATTAAACAGATATTAAGATTAATGTTTTTTTCGGTTGTTCCGTCATTGGCTACCGCTCCACCATCAAACCCGCCGTGGCCGGCATCAAGTATTATTTGCGGTTTTTGTATAACCGAAGAATTCACCATTTCTGTTTTATCATTATTAGTGCAAAAAACAGCAACTCCGAAAACAAGCAAAAGGCTTAAACCAATTGTAGCAATCCTCTTTAAAATCATATCATCACCCCAACGCTATACTGTTTAATGATATGAAATTTTAAAAGCAGTTATAACGCTCGGTATGGTTATAATTCAATTTAGCAGGCCAACTTATTATTAGCCTGCTAAATAATCTTTATTTTTACTTGATTGGAAGACGCTTAGTAACCTCTGTTACAGGAATAATTATAACAGATAATAAAAGCGCTATAATAAAGTTTTTAAAGTTTAATACACATAGTCCGAAAACCGAGCCTGCGGGAGTGAAAATAAGGAATAGAACTATAAACATTGTAATTAAAATAGAATAATTCATCAACTTATTTTTAAAGAGTTTTTTACCTAAAAGGCTTGTTTCAAACTTATTGTTTACACAGTGGAAAATCTGCGAAAGCGCAAGGGTTGTAAATGCCATTGTAGTGGCAGTAAGTCCCTTATCAAAGCTTGGGGCTACCGCATAGGAAACCAAAGTGATAACCGCAATAACTACCGCCTGAATTAAAAGACCAACAACGGATTTAAGATTGAAAATCCTCGAAATAGACGAGTGCGGTCTGCCTACCATACAATTATCCTCTGCACTTTCCATGCTAAGTGAAATTGCAGGAGCGCAGTCAGTAAGCAAATTAATCCACAAAAGACCGATAGCAGCAACCGGCATATCCTTAAATATAAGAA
The DNA here is from genome assembly GCA_045634455.1 of Acutalibacteraceae bacterium. Lineage (GTDB taxonomy): Bacteria > Bacillota > Clostridia > Oscillospirales > Acutalibacteraceae > UBA737. Next base: position 23,395 of record JAZRAI010000014.1, on the reverse strand, counting down.
TACCGAAAAGTGTAACTAAAATTTCAGCCAAATTACAACTGAACAAATAGTTGACCGACTTTTTAATATTACTGAACAAGCCTCTGCTTTCTTTTACAGCGTTAACAATAGATTTAAATCTGTTATTTGAAATTATGATATCGGCATTTCCTTTTGCAACATCTGCACCGAATTTACCAATAGCGCAACCAACATCAGCAAGTGCCAATGCATCGGCATCGTTTATACTGTCTCCCGTAATAGTAACAATTTGCTTGTTTTGTTTCCAAGCCTTAACAAGACGAAGCTTATCATTTGAAGAAACGCGTGCAAATACGGTATATTTATTAATATTAGCCGCCAATTCCTCATCAGACATAGCATCAAGCTCGGCGCCTGTAATAGCAAAAGTGCCGTCCTTTAAAATACCAATTCTGCGAGCAATAGCCTTAGCTGTTCCAAGACTATCTCCCGTAATCATAACAGTTTTAATTCCCGCTTTATCGCAAACGGCAATATCATCAACAACACCGTCACGCGGTGGGTCATAAAGCGATAAAAGTCCGACAAAAGTAAGTTCTTGCTCAATCTCCTCCGAATTAGGATTTGCGGGTATATTCGGAAGTTTCTTAATTGCAATACAAATATTTCTGTAAGCTTCCTCTGTTAATTCATCGTTTAGCTTCAAAATCTCTTCTGTATTACAACCAACACAATTAGGAACTACCGCCTCAACCGCACCTTTTACAATGGCAATAGGTTGCTCATTAATCATAGTAATTACCGTCATTGTCTTACGGTCGGCGTTAAACGGAATTTCTGTAATCTGTGGGAACAGAGCCCTCACGTCAATAAGGGACATTGAATTATACGCAAGAGAAGCTTTTTCAATAGCATCCTCGGTAGAATCGTTTTCAAGTGTAGAGCATGCCGTTGCAAGTTTAAGCACGGTTGACGCGGTATCATTAATACCGTCTATTTCAAGGTCACAAAGCACCTTTCCGTCATAAATCTTGGATAGCACCATTTTATTGCGCGTAAAGACACCTGTTTTATCGCAACAAATAATATCTGTCTTACCAAGTAATTCGGCGGCAGACGCATCTTTTACAATAATTTTATCCTTTAAAATACGGCTCATACCAATAGCGATTACAATAGTAGTAATTGCAGGCAAGCCCTCAGGAATAGCCGCAACCGCAAGAGCTACCGCATTCATAAGTGTTTTTAATGTCATACTTGCAAAATGACCGCTTGTAAAATTCTGTATCATACTTATAACAAATACTGCAAGGCAAATTACAAGAACAAATGTATTAGCAAGTTTGCCAAGGCTCTTAAGATTATCCTCTAAAGGCAGTTTGTCCTCGCTTGTTTGCTGCATTATAGCACTTGTTCTGCCAATTTCGGTATTAAGACCGGTAGCCACTACTACCGCTTTTGCATTGCCGTGTACAACATTCGTACCGCTATATACCATTGTTGTGCGTTTTTCAAGAACATCAATATCCTCTAAAATTGCATCGGGATTCTTTTCAACAGGTACTTCAACACCTGTTAAGACTGCTTCATTGCACCTTAACTCATTAGCTTCTATTATTCTTGCATCCGCCGAAATATAATCACCCTCGGAAAGAAGAATAATATCTCCCGGCACCAAATTTGAAGACGGTATGTTTTTAATTATTCCGTCGCGCATAACTTTTACCGACGGATTAGTGATTTTTTTGATATCATCAAGTGTATTATCGCAGGTAAAAATGTTATAAGCGCTTAATAATGCGTTAATAAGAACAATCGCAATAATAAGAAGCGGAGAGTAAGAATTTACCTCATCGTAAACTAAGGATACTGCAAAAGATGCAATAGAAATTATAATAAGTGCAATAACCGTAGTGTTGTTAAGTTGTTCTAAAAAGCGGAATAGCAAACTCGGTTTTTCTACTTTGGAAACAATATTTTCACCCGTCTCTTCAAGTCTCATATCTGCAACACCGTTAGCAAGACCTGACTTATCATCAACCTCGAGTTCATTTAAAACACTTTGAACGTCTGAACTGTGCCAAATCATTTTTTACCCTCCCTATTAAAGGCTTAAATAATAATCCTTCATCATCTTAGCGTCCTCAGCCTGAGTACCGGCAGACTCACAAATAAATGTAGGTGAAGCATTATACTTATAAGTTAGTTCCATAACCGGCTCAAAATCGGGACCGTAAACTGTGTCCTCAAAAGTGAGATGCTTTTTCTCACCACCGGTTGTATATTCAATTTTAGAAAAATGAGAATGGAAATTTTTCAGTCGGTCTGTTCCCAATTTATCAGCAATTTTAAGGAACACTTTTTCAAAATCCTCTTTCGTTTTAAAAATACCTAAATCACGGGCATTCAAATGGCCGAAATCTATACAAGGAATAAGCCTTTCATCAAGCTGACACAATGCCAAAACCTCATCTAAGGTGCCAAGCTGATTCACCTTTCCCATTGTTTCAGGGCAAATATGAATGTCAGATAAGCCCTCGTTGTCGAGTGCATTAATTGCTATTTTCATTGTATCTATCGCCAATTCCAAAGCGTACTCGCGACTAATTTTTCCGCAAGAGCCGGTGTGTACCACAATTCTGTTTCCGCCCATTGCCTTAACAGCTTTTGCCGAAGCCAAAATGTAATTAACAGAATTAAGACGCTTGTCCTCCTCGACAGAAGACATAGAAATATAATACGGTGCGTGAAGTGAAAGTGTTATCCCCTTCTCTTTGGCGATTTGTCCTAACTTTATAGCCTTTTCTTCGCCGATATTTACACCTCTGCCACATTGGTATTCAAAAGCGTCAAGTCCCATTTTAACCAAATATTCAGGAACCTGAAGACTGTTTTTATATCCCATTTGAGAAAAACTATCAGAAGTACCCGCGGGGCCGAAAATAGCCGACATACTTACTCCTCCGTATTTTTTATTCGATAAAGCTTAAAGATTAATTTTTCGAGGCGGCGCCTTAATTTAAAACTCCATCCGTCCTCAAGCTTAATGGGTGTCAGCAACACTGTTTTTATGCCAACCAAATTTCCACCCAAAATATCGGTAAAAATCTGGTCGCCTACAATAGCAGTATTTTTACGCTTTAAAGAATATCTCTTCATAGCTCGCAGATACCCAAAAGGTAGAGGTTTTAATCCCAAGCTTATATATTCAAGATTAATTTTTTCAGCAAAAGGCTTTACCCTTTTTTCCTTAGAATTTGAAAGAACGGTCAAAAAAATGCCGTTTTGCTTCATAAGCTCTATCCATTCAAGCAAGCCATCTGTTAAGATTTGACCGTGATGCGTAGAAAGAGTATTATCCACATCGAGAATAAGGGCATTTATATCGTATTTTTTAAGAATTTGCGGTGTAATATCAGTTACACGCTCAACTTTAATTTTAGGTTTAAGTAGCATTTTAAAATCTCCAATAAAAAAAGCGGTTATTTCTAACCGCTTTTAACACTTTATTAGCGGAACTTTCTTTTACGAGCAGCTTCCGACTTCTTTTTACGCTTTACAGAGGGCTTTTCGTAATGCTGTCTCTTGCGAACTTCTTGAATAACTCCGTCTTTAGCAGTTTGTCTCTTAAAACGGCGTAATGCGTTATCAAGTGATTCGTTTTCTTTAATTCTAACCTGACTCATTTAAATTCCCTCCCTTATGCTTGATAGCAGGGGTCTTAATGTGGGGTATTTCCCCGAAAAGGTAATATTATTTACCTCTTAAAGCAATAACATTTGCAACAATAGCAAGAATGAAGAAAATAATAGCTACATACTTTGTCCAACGGCTTAAAAAAGCATCGAAGGTTCTTGCCTTGTTCTTTGAAAGAAAAGTATCTGCTCCGCCGGAGATGGCGCCATTAATACCTGCACGACGACCTGGTTGTAAAATAATAGCAATAATAATAACTAATGAAACTAAAATAACCAAAGCTCCAAGTATATACTCAACTGCAGTCACCAAAAACACCTCCAAAAATCAATACTATTCACAATATTTTATATGATAACACATTCTTTAAGAATTTGCAACAATTATTTTTACAAATTTGAATTATTTTACAACTATATTTACTAATTTCTTGGGAACATATAATTCTTTTATAATATTTTTGCCCGAAATTTCAGCAATTACAGCGTTTTCTGCCTTAGCAAGAGCTATTGCATCAGGCGCAGAAATATCAGCTGCAACATTAAGTCTTGCTCTGATTTTTCCGTTTATCTGAACTACGATTTCAACGGTAGCATCAACACACTTAGCCTCGTCAAAATTGGGCCACTGTGTAGCATTTAACATACCGTCAAAGCCGGCAACAGTCCAAAGTTCCTCGGTAATATGAGGAGCAAAAGGATTAAGCAGAATAATAAAGGTCTTAAATTCAGCCTTTGTGATTTTGCCGGTTGCGTAAATATTATTATATAGTGACATAAGAGCCGCAATAGCAGTGTTCATCTTAAGATTTTCGATATCCTCAGTAACCTTTTTAATGGTTCTGTGGAATTCTGCCTCAAGCTCAGGACGGTAGCTATCACCGTCGATTAATATGTCAGAAAGTGCCCAAACCTTTTCAAGGAAACGCTTACTTCCTTTGATAGAAGCCTGACTCCAAGGAGCTGCCTTTTCAAAATCGCCGATAAACATTTCGTATACACGCATAGTATCGGCACCGTAGTTTTCTACGATTTCATCAGGGTTTACAACATTACCCCTTGACTTAGACATTTTCTCACCGTTCTCACCCAAAATCATACCGTGGCTGGTACGCTTTGCATAAGGCTCAGATGTAGGAACTACGCCGATATCATAAAGGAATTTGTGCCAGAAACGGCTATATAAAAGGTGCAATGTTGTATGCTCCATACCGCCGTTGTACCAATCAATAGGTGACCAATACTCGAGCGCTTCTTTGGATGCTAATTCCTTATCATTATGCGGGTCGCAATAACGCAAGAAATACCAAGACGAACCTGCCCATTGAGGCATTGTATCGGTCTCGCGACGAGCAGGAGCTCCGCAATGAGGACAAGTGGTGTTTACCCATTCGGTCATTTTAGCAAGCGGTGACTCGCCGTTATCGGTAGGCTCATAAGACTCCACATTAGGAAGCATTAAAGGAAGCTCACTCTCAGGAACAGGCACATAACCGCACTTTTCACAGTATACCATAGGTATAGGCTCGCCCCAATAACGCTGACGTGAGAACACCCAGTCACGAAGCTTATAATTTGTCTTAACAGCGCCGAGACCCTTTTCAGTTAACCATTCCTGAATTTTCTTTTTAGCATCCTCAACAGAAAGACCGTTTAAGAAATCAGAATTTACAAGAGTACCTGTTGCACATTCAGTATATGCTGCTTTCTGAACATCCTCTCCGCCTGCAACTACTTCGATTATCGGAAGACCGAATTTCTTTGCAAAATCCCAGTCACGAGTATCGTGTGCAGGAACCGCCATAATAGCGCCCGTACCGTAAGAAATAAGCACATAATCCGAAATAAAAATCGGGGTTTCGGTATTATTTACGGGGTTAATAGCGGTAACTCCCGAAAGCTTAACACCTGTTTTATCCTTTTGAAGCTCGGTTCTTTCAAAGTCAGATTTCTTTGCAGCCTCTGCCTTATAATTAAGAACTTCATCATAATTTTCAATTTTATCTGCCCATTTTTCGAGTAAAGGATGCTCGGGTGACATTACCATATATGTAGCACCAAAGAGAGTATCCGCACGGGTAGTAAAAATTTCAAAGGTATCGCCTATATTTGTGCTAAATGTAACCTGAGTACCGTATGAACGGCCAATCCAGTTTCTTTGCTGAGTTTTTACGCGGTCGATAAAATCAACCTCGTTAAGACCTTCCAAAAGTTTCTCGGCATATTCGGTAATTTTGAGCATCCATTGGCTCTTTTCTTTTTGAACAACCTCGCTGCCGCAACGCTCGCAAACGCCGTTTACAACCTCTTCATTAGCAAGCACGCACTTGCAAGAAGTACACCAGTTTACGCTCATTTCCTTTTTGTAAGCAAGACCTTTTTTGAAAAGTTGTAAGAATATCCACTGTGTCCATTTATAGTATGAAGGGTCAGTAGTATTTACCTCTCTGTCCCAATCAAAAGAAAAGCCTAATGACTTTAACTGTCTCTTAAAGTTTTTGATATTGCTTTCCGTAACAGTAGCGGGATGAATATGGTTTTTAATAGCGAAATTTTCGGTAGGAAGTCCAAAAGCGTCCCAACCCATAGGATAAAGTACGTTATAGCCCTGCAAACGCTTTTTACGGCAAACGATATCAATTGCAGTATAGCTTCTGGGGTGACCTACGTGAAGTCCCTGAGCTGACGGATACGGAAACTCTACCAAACCATAAAATTTCGGTAATGAATAATCATTTTTAGCGGCAAAGGTTTTGTTTTCGTCCCAAATTTGCTGCCACTTTTTTTCTATTGCACTATAATCGTAATTAGCCATTTTTAATCCCCCTGAGTGTTAGTTAAAATTTCATCTAAATCAATCGGCTTGCCGTCGCTCCACATACGGTCAAGTCCGTAAAATTCGCGGTCGTTTGGTGTGAAAATATGGACAATAAGTGAGCCGTAATCAAGAACAACCCAACCGGTTGACTTACCCTCGATATGATGCGGTCTTATTCCCTGCTCCTCAAGCTTTGCCTCAACCTCGTCACAAAGAGCACGCACCTGAGTTGAGGAGGTTGCCGTGCATATTAAAAAATACTCACAAAGCAAGGTGATATCCGCAATTTCAAGCGCAGACATCTGCTTTGCTTTCTTTTCATTTAAAGCGTTAGCCGCAATTTTTAACATTTCAATGCTTTCCATTATTTTCCTCCTAAAACGGCATCGTTATACGCAAAAAGTGTATCAGGATGAACCGCTTTGTTATTCTCAACCAAATCATTAATTGAATACTTTAACGCATAAATTAATGCGTCATCCAAAGAAATATCCACAAGACGTCTTATTTCGTCAACATCGGGATAATCGCGGTCACGCGAAGTAAAATCAGCAAGATATAAAATCTTTTCAGTTAAATTCATAGAAGCCTTTGCAGTTGTATGATATTTTATAGCTTCTGTAATTTCTTTATCCTTTAACCCTAAAACAAACTCAACATAAGCGGCGCCTGAAAGCGCATGCCACAGTTTATTTGAGTTTTTCTCAACACAATTCAGTATTATACCAAAGGTTTCAAAAATTTTCAAGTGCTCATTATCGGGTAAATTTTTAGTAATATCATGAAGTAAGCCTGCCGTAAAGCATTTTTCTTTATCTCCGCCATATTTTTCGGCTAAGCGCGCTGCTTCATCAGCAACACAAAGGGAATGAAAATAACGTTTTTCCGCAAGTCTTTCTTTCAAAAGTTTTTTATAATACTCGTACTTTTCTTCAGTCATTATAAATCCCCTTTTTGCTTAAATAATCGTATATTTTAGTTGGTAAAAAATGTGCGGCATTTTTAAAATCACTTCTGATTTCGGTGGAAGAAACGGTAGAAATCAACTCATCCTTTACAATGATTTTCATGCCCATTTGAGAAAAACGCTTAACACAAGCATCAAACTGTGCAATATCGGTATCACCGCGTTTGAAAACAATAAAGGAAAGCTCTTTCATCAGTTCCTCGTATTTATACCATTTATCAAAGAAAACCAGCATATCGCCGCCACAAACAAAATAAAGTTCACAGTCCTTATATTTTTGCTTTAAGAGTTTTACAGTATCGTAAGTATAACTCTTACCTTCGCGCTCAAATTCTATAAGACAAAGCTCTGCCTTAGAAAAATCCTCTGCTGCTAATGAACACATTTTTATACGTGTCTCATCGTCCGCCATAAAATCACATTCTTTATGCGGTGGGATTTTATCGGGAAGCAATAAAATCTTATCAACAGCTTTGTCATTTTCAAGTGCTGACAGCATTTCATAATGACCTATATGCAATGGGTTAAAGGTTCCGCCGAAAATAGCAATTTTCGTCATTATTTCACCAACTTGATAGTTTTGTTGTTTTTACTTTCTTTATAAAGTATAAATTTTCTGCCTATTACCTGCACTACATCACTGTTTGTAAGACGTGCTAACTCGTCGGCAGTCTCACGTGTTGATGTGGGGCAGGTTTCAAGTGTACCAAGTTTTATAAGCTCTCTTGCCTCCAAAGCGTCGGCAACCTGCTTAACGGTGGTATTCAAAATTCCCGATTTTCCAACTAAAAGAATTGTCTCAAAGGAATTTGCCATACCTCTAAGCTGTGCTCTTTGTCTGCTGTTTAACATAAATTACTCCTTAATATATTTTTCAAGTTCACTCTTAAATAATCTTAAAGCCTTACCTCTGTGGCTGATTGTATCCTTTTGCTCGGGGCTAACCAAACCAAAGCAACCAAGTTCGCTTATAAACAACGGGTCATAACCGAAACCGCCGTTACCGTTTTCCTTAAAATCGATATGTCCGTGACATTCGCCTCTTACTGTAAAGCTTCTGCCGTCAGGGAAAACACAGGCAATAGCAGCCACATAGTACGCGGTACGCTTTTCCATAGGAACACCATCAAGTTCTCTTAACAGCTTTTGGTTATTTTCCTCATCATTTCCATGTTCACCTGAATATCTTGCAGAAAATACACCGGGAGCACCGTTTAAATAATCAACACAAATACCCGAATCGTCTGCAACGCTTATATATCCTGTCGCATTAAGACCGGCTTTTGCTTTAATTATTGCATTTTCTTCAAATGTAGTGCCGGTTTCCTCAACTTCTGCCAAAGGCTCCTTTAAATCTTTTTCACAAAGTACTTCAAAGCCCATAGGGGTTAAAATTCGGCTTAGTTCAACCAACTTTTTTTGATTTTTAGTAGCTATAAAGATTTTCATTTTTAATCCTCTGTTTCAAAAATACCTTCAACAAATTCCTTTGCGTTAAAGGGCATTAAATCGTCTATTCCCTCACCTACACCTATAAACTTAACAGGTATATTAAGTTCATTCCTGATAGGAATAATTATTCCGCCCTTTGCAGTTCCGTCAAGCTTTGTAAGTACAATACCCGTAATGTTTGTAACGTTCTTAAATTCTCTTGCTTGATTAACGGCATTTTGACCTGTTGCGGCATCTAATACAAGAAGTGCTTCAACGTTGGCATCAGGTAATTCCCTTTCGATAACCCTATTCATTTTAGCAAGCTCGTCCATAAGATTTTTCTTATTATGAAGTCTGCCTGCGGTATCGCAGATGATAACATCGGCATTATGTGCCTTTGCAGAAGCTATAGTATCAAATACCACAGAAGCAGGGTCTGTACCCTCAACACTTTTAACCATCGAAACACCTGCTCGCTCTGCCCAAATGCCTAATTGGTCAATAGCCGCCGCACGGAATGTATCGGCTGCACCCAAAACGACATTCTTACCGTCATTTTTAAGTTGGGCTGCAATTTTACCGATAGAGGTAGTTTTACCTACCCCGTTTACACCGATTACAAGTATTACAGAAGGTTTTGTATTAAGGTTAAGCCCCTCATCCTCACCTAACATTTCGGTTATAATATCTTTCATCATAGCCTTGATGTTATTAGGGTCAGTCTCACCTGTTTCCTTAATCTTTTTACGAAGCGTATCGCAAATTTCGGTAGCGGTCATAACACCGATATCCGACATTATAAGGATTTCCTCTAATTCCTCGAAAAACTCTTCATCAATTTTTGTGAAGCTGTTAATTATGCTTGTAATTCCATCTGAAATAGAGCTTCGGGTTTTTTTAAGTCCCTCTTTGATTTTACTGAAAAATCCCATTATCAAATCACCAAAATTAATTATTCATTGTCTGCTTAGGCAGTTGCGTTCTCTGCCAAAAGTTTCTTTTCAAGCTCTGCCACGTTAAGTTCAAGAAGCTTTGTAATACCCTTTTCTTGCATTGTAACGCCATAGAGCATATCTGCAGCCTCCATAGTTCCGCGTCTGTGGGTAACGCAAATAAACTGTGTGGAAAAATCAGACGATTTCATATAATCGGCAAAGCGGTCAACGTTGATATCGTCAAGTGCGGTATCTACCTCATCAAGGAAGCAGAAAGGAGGTGCATTAACACGCATAATTGCAAAGTAAATTGCAAGGGCAACAAGCGCCTTTTCACCACCGGAAAGACCTTCAAGACTCGGTACATTTTTACCCGGAAGCTTTGCATTAATATCAATTCCGCTTTCAAGAATATTTGATGGGTCTGAAAGCGACAAAGATGCCTGTCCGCCGCCGAAAAGCTCTGTAAAGGTTTTTGAGAAGTTCTCATTAATTCTTGCAAAGCCCTCGGTAAATATTTCTTTCATCTGGCTTGTAAGCTGATTAATAAGCTTATGAAGTTCAGCACGGGAAGTTTCTACATCCTCTACCTGTGCTGTTAAGAAATCATAACGCTCCTTAACCTCTTTATATTCCTCAATAGCCGAAACATTAACATTGCCGAGATTTCTGATTTTACCCTTTATTTCTGCAAGGGTTTTCTTAGCCTCTGCAGGCTTTTCGGGTTCTTTTGCAATCTTTTCCGCCTCGGTACGGGTTAAAGAATATTCATCATACAGCTTGCGGATTACCTCGTCATACTCTTTAAGCATAACTTCCTTACGCTCAGAAAGGCGTGCAAGTTCACCTCCGATTTGTTCACGGCGCATAGTCTTTTCCCTTTCGGAATTTCTAAGCTCAACGCCTGCTTTTTCGGTTTGATTGCGTTTTTCAAGCATATCGGTAATGCCCTGCTCAGACAAAGCAATTTTTTGTTTTAACTCGGTTATTAAATTTCTGATATCCTCAATATTAGCAGTTAAAACCGCATCCTTATTATCAATCTCTGCAATTTCTTTATCGATAAGTTCGGCTCTTAAATTACGGCTTGAAATTAAACCTTTTAGAGTTTCTGCCGCAAGATTTAATTGTTCGATATCCTTATCCGATTCAATAATTGATAATTTAAGTGCAGTAATTTGCTCGGTTATAGCCTCGCGGTCAGCATTAATCGTTGCTCTGCCGTTTGTAAATGCATCAATTTCTGCCTGAAGTTCGTTCTTTTTGAGGTCAAGTTCAGCAATTTTAGTAAGCGCTGACTTTGACTGCTCGTTTAATTCAATAAGCTTTTTATCCCTCTGATTTTCCTCTTCTCTTAAGGATTTAAGAGAAAGCATTAAATTATCACGCAAAGCTTCTACACGCTTTAATTCCGAAATTGTTCTAATCTTATCCTCGTTGATAGTTGTAAGTTCTGCCTTTAAAGCGGTAATATCAGCTAATACTACATTTACTTCTTCGTTAGCGGTAGTCTGCTTGTTTTCTGTATCTTTAATTTTTTGCTCGGCAGAATTTATTTCCTTTTCAAGCCTTTCAATATCGTTATGTCGGCTTAAAAGACCTGCATTCTTAACCAAAGAACCGCCTGTCAGAGAACCACCGGGATTAATTACCTGACCGTCAAGTGTTACTATCTTTATTCTGTAATTAAACTTTTTAGCAATTACTGTTGCAGAATCTATATCCTCGGCAATGAGAGTTCCACCTAACAAATGGTCGATAATTTCACGGTATTTACGGTCGGTTTCAACAAGGCTTGAAGCAATACCGACGAAGCCGAAAATACTGTCAAAGCCCTGCTCATTTAAATCTCTTGACTTAATAGTATCAACCGGCAAGAATGTAGCTCTACCCGCATTATTACTCTTTAAATATTCAATAGCTCTTTTAGCCTCTGCCTGTGTATCGGTAATAATATGCTGCAAATTCGGGCCAAGGGCTGTTTCAATAGCAATACTGTGTTCGCGTTTTACTGAAATAAGCTTTGACACAGGACCGCAAATGCCTTTTAAAATTCCCTTTTCGGCATCCTCAATAACCTTTTTAACAGAATGAGAAAATCCTTCCATACTGTTTTCAAGGTCTTTAAGAATTTGCACACGGCGACGCTTTGCTTCATTATCAAGTTTTAACGACTGAAGCTCATCACTTATTTCTTCAAGTGCTTTTTGCTTTGAAGAAAGTCTTAATTCATAACCCTTTAAACTGTTATTATCGGAAAGTAATTTTTCATCAAGTTGCTCCAACAACTTTGAATTTTCTGAAAATTCCTTTTCAATAACCTCTAAATCGGCATTATAGTTCTGCTTTTGCTCATCTATTGTAAGAGTTCTTTCTTCAAGTTCCTTAATAGCAGTATCCGCAGTAACCTTTGCCACCTGCATATCTGCACTTTCTTGAGAGAGTGTATTTAAAGCTCTTATTTGAACCTCTATCTGTCGGGAAAGCTTATCAGTATCGGTAAGCAATTCTGCAAGCTTTTTCTCCGATTCGTGAAGTTTTGCTTCGATTTCCTGTTTTCTCTGTAGCTTTTCGTTTGATAAAGCAAGCTTTTGCTCAATTTCTAAGTTTGCGTCACTATCCGATTTTGAAAGCGACTGCTTTTCATCTTGCAGTCTGGTTCTGTTTTCAGCATTATGAGAAATATTATTTTCAAGTACCGTAATTTCACCCTCGTGCTTAACTATTTCCTCGTTGCGTGAGGAAATATTAAGCCTTTCGCCCTCAATTTCAGAAGTAAGACGGGCAAAATATGCGGTATTTTGTTCAGTTTTACGGTCAAATTCCTCTAAAGCCTGCTCTATTTCTTTATAAGAATATTCAGCAGCCGCAATTTTGCTTTCCTGATTTCTTAAAGCATCCTTAGAATTATTAAGAGTATAAAGCCAAAGACCTATTTCAAGCTCTTTCTTCTGTTCGGCTAACTCTAAAAATTTCTCTGCCTTACGGCTTTGTTCGGCAAGAGGGCCAACACGAGACTTCAATTCGTCAAGAATATCGTGCAGTCTTAATAAGTTTTCCTCGGCAGCGGTAAGCTTTCTTTCAGCTTCAAGTTTTCTGTAACGGTATTTTGATATACCCGAAGCTTCCTCAAAAATATCGCGGCGCTCATTGGATTTAGAACTTATAATATTATCTATCTTACCCTGACCTATCATAGAATAACCGTCACGGCCAAGACCTGTATCCATAAATAATTCGTGAATATCTTTAAGGCGCACAGATGCACCGTTTATTGCATATTCGCTTTCATGGGAACGATAATAACGCCTTGTAATACTGACAGAATCATTATCAAAATTAAGGCTTCTGTCTGAATTATCAATATTTAAAGTAACCTCGCAAAATCCGTGAGGACGGCGATTTTCAGTTCCGCCGAATATAACATCCTCCATTGACTGACCGCGAAGACTTTTTGTAGACTGCTCACCGAGTACCCAGCGCACAGCATCGGAAATATTACTTTTTCCGCTACCGTTAGGACCTACAACAGCAGTAATACCTTTACCAAACTTTAATGTAGTTTTATCAGCAAAGGATTTAAAGCCCTGTATTTCAATCGAGCTTAAAAGCATTAATTTACACTTCCCTTTCTACTATTATTCCAAGGTCGCAAAGCCCATCTTTTTGCACTACTTTGCAATTATAACCCAAGGCTTCAAGGTGCAATAAATTGCTCCTTTTTTGACCAATCATTTTTGAAATGTCGGATTTGCCGACATAAATTGTATAATTTCCTTTTTCGCCCAAAAGCGAAATTGCCTTTTTCAGCATTATGCTTGACATACAAAGTTCACTAAAAGCCGGATGCCAAGGACCTGCAAGAAAAGCTTCCTGTTCAATGGAATGAAGGCCTAATCTTATAACCTTAATATCGGCATCTGTAAACATAAGATAAAGCTTGGACGCCAAAGATACCGCTTCATCAAGCTTTTGCGGTTTATAAATCCCGTCAAGATAAAGTGCCGCAAGCGTTGTATCCTTTAAAACTATCGTTGGATAAATTCTAACGGTATCAGGTTTTATTTCGATTACTTTTTCGGCGGTTTTAATTGCTTTTTCATCGTTATCGGTATAAAGCCCCGTCATAATTTGAAGACCTAATTCAAAGCCTGCCTCTTTAATAAGGCGGGAGGCTTTTTCAACATCCGAACATTTGTGACCACGATTATTCATTTTAAGCACTCGGTCATTAAGACTTTGAGCGCCAAGCTCAATAGCGGTTACATAATTCTCTTTTAAAAGAGCTAATATTTCCTCATCTATTGCATCAGGTCTTGTGGAAATCCTGATGCCCGCAACATCACCGCTTTTAACAAAAGAAGCCGCAACCGACAGCAAAGACATCATATAATTTCGGTTAATTGCCGTAAAACTGCCACCAAAAAAAGCTATCTGTGTAGTTTTTGGATTATAATTTTTAGACCTTTTTGCATTATTTACGGCGGTGATAACATCCTCTGCATGAGGTGCCAGAAAGACACCTGTAATATGTCTTTGATTGCAGAAGCTACATTTATTTGGACAACCTATATGCGGCACAAAAATTGAAATATTAGAGTGTTTTTCACTCATATTACCTCACCCATTAAGGTAAGTGCTTCCTTTGCCGCCGCTTGTTCAGCCGCTTTTTTCGACTTTCCTGTTCCCTTTCCTATTACATTTGAATTCAGGCGAACCTCAACCTCAAAACATTTATTATGGTCAGGACCTGACTCACCCGTTAAAATATAGGTGACATTTTCTTCAGGATTACGCTGAATAATCTCCTGTAAAGCGGTTTTGTAATCCTTAAAAACATCCTCATTAGTATGTGAAAGCTCGGGCAAAACAAAACGCAGAACATGTTCCTTGGCAATTTCCATACCGCCGTCAAGGTACATAGCGGCAAGCACCGCTTCAAAAGCATCGGCTAAAATAGAATCTCTTTCTCTGCCGCCGCCTTTTTCCTCACCCTTACCGAGCAATAAAAACTCACCAATACCAAGCTCCCTTGAAAATGCACAGAGTGATTTTTCGCAAACTAATGAAGCTCGAAGCTTTGTAAGCTCTCCTTCAGGCATATTATTAAATTTATGATACAGATAATCAGCTACAATAATTGAAAGCACCGAATCACCCAAAAATTCAAGACGCTCGTTAGAAGTAGTACCGTTTCTAACCTCGTTTGCATATGAAGAATGAGTAAGTGCATTAGTAAGTAAAGCCTTATTCTTAAAGCTGTAGCGTAAATTTGTTTCTAAAGCCTTCATTATTATTCCTTATTCTTTAATGAGATTTTGTGAAATTTTTTCGGTTACACCCTTTTCGGTGTAAATTATAGCTTGCTTAACAGCATTTTTAATAGCCTTTGCATCAGAGCTTCCGTGAGCTTTAATAACCGCACCGCGAACACCTAAAAGCGGAGCTCCGCCCACCTCTGAGCTATCCATCATAGCCTTTAACGAATATAAATCCTTTTTAATCACCAAAGCCGCAAGCTTATTAAATATATTTTTATAAAGCGCACGTTTTACAAGCTTAAAAAATGTTATCGCAGTGCCTTCAATAAGTTTTAATGCAATATTACCTGTAAAACCGTCGGTTATTACAGCATCACATTCACCCTTAGGCATTTCGCGTGACTCAATATTACCAACAAAGTTAATAGGTGCCTCACTCAAAAGCTTGTAAGCTTCCTTTTGAAGCTCGGTGCCCTTGGTATCCTCTGTACCAATATTAAGAAGTCCTATTTTCGGGTTTTTAACACCTTCAACATTTTCAAGATAAACGCTTGCCATAATACCGAACTGCTCTAACATTTCAGGTCGGCATTCGGCGTTAGCACCCATATCCATAAGCAGATAGTGACCGTTTGGAGACGGAATAAGACCGCCTAAAGCCGGTCTTTTAACACCCTTAATACGTTTTACGATTAATGTACCGCCTACAACAATAGCACCCGTGGAGCCTGCGGAAACAAAAGCATCTGCCCTGCCCTCAGCCAATTCCTTAAAAGCCAAAGCCATTGAAGATTCGCTATGTGCTTTTAAAAGTGATGTTGGGTCATCGTGCATAGAAATTACATCCTTGGTGTCTACAATTTGCAAATCGCCCGCAAACACAAGTCTGTTTTCAAGTATTACTCTGTTTATAACCGTTTCATCACCTGTAAGTGTAATGTCAACTCCGAATTCCTTAGAAGCGGCAGCCGCACCCTTAACAATTTCAAGCGGAGCATTATCGCCGCCGAAAGCATCAATTACAATTCTCATAAAACATTCCTCATTATTTTAGATTTTCATCAAACCATAAAAGTGAACGGTTTGAAAGAGCCGCATATCTTTCACGCTTATCTCTGATTTTTTCAGAGAGAGGCGGTAAGATACCAAAATTAGCACCCATAGGTTGAAAATTAACAACCGTTTCATCGGTAATATAGTTTAAAAGTGCGCCAATCATAGTAAAATCAGGCAAAATCAAAGAATTTTCACCCAATATGTGCGCTGCGGCATTAATACCTGCTATTATTCCCGAAGCGGCAGATTCCATATATCCTTCAACTCCCGAAAGCTGTCCCGCAAAAAAGATGTTTTCATTTTGTTTAAGGGATAGATTTTTTGAGAGTATCTTTGGTGAGTTTATGAATGTATTTCTATGCATAACGCCATAACGCACAAACTCTGCATTCCCGAGTGACGGAATCATCGAGAAAACCCTTTTTTGCTCGGGGAATTTTAAATTAGTTTGAAAGCCCACAATATTATAAAGCGTGCCCGAAGCATTTTCTCGCCTTAGCTGTACACACGCCCAAGGTCTATGCCCTGTTCTTGGGTCAGTAAGACCTACCGGCTTTAAAGGACCGAATCTTATTGAATCGTGACCTCTTTTAGCCAAAATCTCAATAGGCATACACCCCTCATAAACGGTCACCGGTTTGTCAAATTCGTGAAGCAAAGCCGATTCGGCAGTTACAAGCTCGTTATAAAATGCCTCATATTCATCCTTATTCATAGGACAGTTTATATAGTCATCCGTACCTTTTCCGTAGCGAGATGCCGTAAAAGCTATCGACATATCAATACTATCGGCAGTAACAATAGGAGCCGCCGCATCGTAAAAGCTTAAATTATCGCTATTCGTGTATGCCGCAATATCCTCTGCCAAAGTAGTATCGGTAAGCGGACCCGTTGCCAACACGGTAACACCGTCAGACGGTATTTTCTGGGCAACCTCATTAACAACGGTAATATTAGGATGCGACTTTATTTTTTCGGTTATAAGACTTGAAAATATGTCGCGGTCTACCGCCAAGGCACCACCTGCCGCAACAGAGCATTCATCTGTTACACTAAGGCAAACAGAACCAAGCCTTCGCATTTCCTCTTTTAAAAGACCTGCGGCAGAGTCAATTCTTGCCGCCTTTAAAGAGTTTGAGCAAACAAGCTCTGCAAAGTTATCCGATTTATGTGCCGCGGTTTTCTTTATTGGCTTCATTTCAACAAGCGTAACAGATATTCCTTTGTTTACAAGTTGCCATGCCGCTTCACATCCTGCAAGTCCGGCACCGATTACAGTAACCTTTTCCATTTTAAGATTCCTTTTTCTCTGCCTTTGTATTCTTTTGTCTTGTTACGCAGGAAGCGTTCATACAGTATTTTCTACCCCTAATTCCTGCTATCATATAGTCACCACATTCGGGACATTTTTCGCCCGTCGGAACTCCGGGAGCCGCAAAATCACAAGCAGGATAATTAGAACAGCCGTAGAATTTCTTACCCTTTTTAGAAGTTTTCTTTAAAAGCTTAGCACCGCACTTGGGACAAGGAGTTGTAACCTCGTCCTCAGGCATAGGCTTTGTATTTTTACAAGACGGGAAATTAGGGCAAGCCAAGAACTTACCAAATCTGCCGGTTCTTACTACCATTTTGCTTCCACACTTTTCGCAAAGCACATCAGTTTCCTCAAGGGGTACCTTTACGCGCTTACCATCAAGTGAATTTTCTGCCTTTTGATAAAGTTTATCAAAATCATCATAAAAAGCCTTAATTGTATCAACCCAATTAAGCTCGCCCTCGCCAACCTTGTCAAGTTTAACCTCAAGGCCTGCGGTAAACTTAACCTCAAACACTTTGTTGAAGTGCTCGGTCATAAGGTCTACTACCACCATACCAAGATTTGTAGGCTTAAAGGATTTTTTAATTCTTTCAATATAATCTCGATTTAAGATATTTGAAAGAATAGGTGCATAGGTTGAAGGTCTGCCAATTCCATTTTCTTCTAAAGCCTTAATGAGCGTAGGCTCGGTATAACGTGCAGGAGGTTGTGTAAAATGCTGTTCAGGAATTAATTCCTTAAGCTTTAAAACCTCACCCTCGGTCATTTCAGGAAGTTTTACTGCATCTTCGCCAGCTTCATCCATACCCTCTTCATAAAGTACGGTAAAACCGTCAAAACGAACAGAATATCCCGAAGCCTTAAACATATAATCGCCTGCAACAATGCTAACAGCCACAGTATCCTGAACGCAAGCCACCATAAGTGATGCTACAAATCGCTCCCAAATAAGCTTATAGAGCTTATATTGGTCAGGAGTAAGTGAACTCTTTATGCCATCGGGTGTAAAATTAACATTTGTGGGACGAATAGCTTCGTGTGCGTCCTGTGCGCCGTTTTTAGATTTAAAATAGCGAGGAGTTGACGGTAAATACTTTTGTCCGTATGTTTCATTAATATAAGCATTACCCTGAGCTCTTGCCTCCTCTGAGATTCTAAGCGAGTCGGTACGCATATAAGTGATAAGACCGGTTGCGCCAACGCCTGCAATTTCGATACCTTCAAACAACTGTTGAGCCACACGCATAGTCTTTTGACCTGTAAAACCAAGCTTACGTGAAGCTTCCTGTTGAAGTGTAGAGGTAATAAACGGTGGTGCAGGCTGACGGTTACGCTTACCCTTTTTAATTTCAGTTACGGTATAGGTTGCGTTTTCTAAATCTGAAACAATTTTAGAAGCGGCAGACTCGTCAGGTAAATTTTCAATTTTATTGCCGTTTTTATCACCATAAAGTCTTGCAACAAAGGATTTTTTGCTTGACAAGAGTTTTGCATCTACTGTCCAATATTCTTGAGAATTGAATTTTTCAATTTCTCTTTCGCGTTCAACAATAAGTCGGAGCGCTACAGTTTGCACTCTGCCGGCAGAAAGACCGCTTTTTACCTTTTTCCAAAGGAATGGGCTTAATTTATAGCCAACAATTCTGTCAAGCACACGACGTGCCTGCTGAGCATCAACAAGATCAAGATTAAGACGTCTCGGAGAAGCCATACCCTTTTCTACACCGCTTTTAGTGATTTCGTTAAATGTTACACGGTTTTCCTCATTTTCATCGAGTGCCAAAATCTGTGCCAAATGCCAAGAAATAGCCTCACCCTCTCTATCAGGGTCGGTTGCAAGATAGACCTTATCTGCATTTGCGGCAGCCTCTTTTAAAGAAGCTATTACCGCCTTTTTATCCGGCATATTTATATATTCAGGCTTAAAATTATTTTTGGTATCTACACCAAGCTTTGATTTAGGCAAGTCTCTGATATGACCTACAGTTGCCATAACATCAAAGTCAGGTCCTAAATATTTCTTAATGCTTTTAATCTTATTTGGAGATTCTATTATTAAAAGATTAGACATTGTTTGCCTCCATAATCTTATAGGAATACTAAATTTTTTCGTACATTCCGCCCGGTATAGCTTTGATTATAAATTCCATTTCAAGCTCGGTGAGTGCTGAAAGCAACTCGCCTGCAGAAAGTTCGGGTACATCAAGTTCCTCGGGCAGAAATTTTTGCTTATCTAAATAATTATATACTATTTTTGCTTCTTTTGAAAGTGTTTCAGGCAAATTTTTTTCAATTTTTTCGATTTTTTTAATATTTTGAGGTTCTGTTTCCTTTTTAACTCCAATTGGCGAGCATGATATTGCCCTCTGCACATCGATTTTATCAGGAAAACGGTAAATATATTCACCCAAAATATCGCTGATATCCAAAATAGGCTTTGCACCGTCACGCAGTAGCGCATTTGAGCCTTCAAACTCTTTAGCCTTTACACCGCCGGGCACTACAAAAACTTCCTTACCTTGGTCTATTGCGTGATGCGCAGTAATAAGTGCACCGCTTCTCTTAGGCGCCTCAACAACCACAGTGCCAACAGACAATGCTGATAAAAGCCTGTTTCTAACAGGAAAAGTAAATTTAGAAGCGGGAGTAAAAGGCGGATATTCACTTATTAAGCATCCGCTTTTAGAAACTGCTTCCCGAAGCGGAGCGTTTTTACTTAAATAATCGTTACAAATACCGCAACCCATAACAAGCACAGTTTTACCGTTTGCTTTAAGGGCGCCCGCATGAGCGTAGGTATCCGAGCCTACTGCACCGCCACTTACAACTGTAAATCCTGCTGCCGCCAAGCGAAAGCTTAATGAGTATGCAGCCTTTTTGCCACCTTCTGTCACCTTACGGGGACCAACTATACAAATAAATGGTGTCTTTTCAAAATCAGGCAAGTCACCTTTTACATAAATCACCAAAGGTGCATCCTCTAAAACAGAGAGACAATAAGGATAATCTATATCCCCTATTGCCACTATTCTGATATGATTTTCGTTACATTCGTTAATTATCTTTAAAGCATCATCAATAGTGGTTTTACTTAGATTTTCCAAATCCTTTTTAGTAAAAATTCTTGATGATTTTCTTTCATTTAAATCTGCTTTATAAATGTTCTCGGCATTTCCAAAGTGCGATAGTGCCTTTAAAGCCCTTACGCTGCCTTGACCGAGTGCTGTTTGCAGCCAAATTAAATATTTCGTCATTTTAACATTTCCCACATTGCAATAGCAGCAGCTGTTGCCGCATTCAATGACTCTGCCTTGCCAAGCATAGGTATAGTTATACACTCATCGGAAACTGCCTTGGTTTGCTCTGTTATGCCGTTTGCCTCGTTACCTATTACAACAACACAACCACTTGAAAAATCAATATCAGTTATCTTTTTGGCGCTACTATCTACTACACAGGAATATACTCGAAGCCCAAGATTAGATATTTCACTTGAAAAATCATCTAAAATTATGAGTGGCATTCGCAAAAGTGTTCCCATCGACGCTCTCAAAACTTTAGGTGAATAGGGGTCACAACTATCGTCAGATAAGATTATACCCGAAACTCCAAGTGCTTCGGCAGTGCGCGAAACAGCGCCAAGATTAGATGGGTCAGATAAATTTTCAAGTGCAACATAGCGACCTTGTCTATCAATTTTAAAATCTTTTTTATCAGGAATTTTGGCCACTGCGATTATCCCCTGCGGAGTATTAGTATCACTGATTTTCTTAAAAAGATTTTCAGTGAAAACATAACATTCGTCTGCATTTTGTGAAAGTGTTTCAATTTCAGAAGATAGTTTTTCTTTTACGGCTTCGCTGATAATTAACTTATCGAAACGAACCGAGTTTTCCATAGCATCTAAGCAAATACGCAGTCCTTCAAGCACAAAAAGACCGTTCTCGCGACGGGATTTTGCGCTTGTTTGCAAGCCAATTATTTGCTTAACAAGAGAATTTTCCTTACTTAAAATAAACTTAAATTCCTTCAAAAAAAACACTTCCTCTGACGAAAAATATTTACCTTTAAAAATGAAAAAGTCGCCCACGCGTATGTGGGCGATGTTTTAATTATTTCTCTAAAGCTTTCTTAGCAGCCTTTACGAGTGTTGCAAAACCTGCAGCATCATTTACAGCAAGCTCAGCCAACATTTTACGGTTGATTTGAATGCCTGCCTTGTTAAGACCGTTGATAAATGAAGAGTAGTTAATCTCATTCATTTTGCAAGCGGCAGAAATACGTGTAATCCAAAGTCTGCGGAAATCTCTCTTCTTCTGCTTACGACCAACATAAGCATAGTTGCCGGATTTCATTACAGCTTCTTTAGCTGTTTTAAAGAGCTTTGACTTTGCGCCAAAATAACCCTTAGCAAGTTTTAATATCTTTTTTCTTCTTTTGCGTGTTGCTAACGCACCCTTAATACGAGCCATTTATGTTTACCTCCAATTAATCTTTTTCCTTATTTATAAGGAATCATTTTCTTAACTGCAGCTACATTTGTTACGTCAGCAGTTACGGTCTTGCGAAGATTTCTCTTACGCTTGGTTGTTTTCTTGTTAAGAATGTGTGATTTGAATGCATGAGCTCTTTTTACCTTACCGGTTTTTGTGAGCTTGAAGCGCTTTTTAGCACCACTGTGTGTTTTAATCTTAGGCATTTTAAATCCTCCCTATTAATATTACAAAATTTATTTACTTGATTTGGGGCCGAGGAACATAAGCATGTTGCGTCCCTCCATTTTAGCAGCCTTTTCAACCGTTGCATAGTCCTTACAAAACTCTGCAAAGCGGTTCATTGTATCAATACCGATTTCGGGGTGACCTAATTCTCTGCCCCTGAAACGAATTGAAACCTTAACCTTGTTGCCGTCCTGCAAGAATTTAATTGCATGTCTGCCCTTGGTTTCAAAGTCATGAACATCAATACTAAGACCTAAGCGGATTTCCTTAACTTCCATAACCTTTTGGTTCTTTTTAGCTTCCTTTTCACGCTTTGCCTGCTCAAAACGGTATTTACCGTAGTCCATTATTTTACAAACGGGCGGCTGGGCATTTGGCGAAATACAAACCAAGTCGAGTTCTGCTTTTTCAGCGGCTTCAATAGCCTTTGAAATTGCAAGAACGCCAAGCTGAGAACCATCATTGGAAATTACGCGAACTTCCTTAAACTTAATACCTTCGTTAATGTCTAATTCTTTACTGCTAATGCTAACGCACCTCCAAATAAGCTGTGGCATTTCTGCCGAAAAATAAAAGCGCAGACGCAATACGTCCACGCATAAAATCACTTAAAAAAGAAATCTTATTGACCCTTTAAGACAAAACTTTGAGGGTGAGGACGAACTAACGTACTACTTCATTGCCATATCATTATACACTATTTTGCTGATTTGTCAAGTGTTTTTTTCGATTTATAGAGAATAAATGCCCTTACAGAGTAATTATAGAAGAAAACCAAGAAAGAAGCCGTCATTTTAGAGAGCATACTCGGTATCGAAAAAAGGTCGTGGAATAAAACCATCAAAAGAGTATTAAGTATAATTCCACCTATTGATATAACGTAAATTTTAGATATCTCGGCTTTAAGGTTTTGCTTGGGTGCTTTTCTGAAAGCCAAAAGTCTACCAAGCAACCAATTAACAAAGGTTGCAACACCTACTGATAAAATGGTTGCTATTAAATAGTAGACACTAAAAATTTCTGATAATAAAAAGTATAGTCCCCATTCAACAATAGTTCCCGAAAAACCAACTATCGCATAATCTATAATATTTTTAATTCTTGCTATCATTTCAAAAATTCATCTATCGAGGCAGCAGCAGTTTTGCCTGCACCCATTGCTAATATAACGGTAGCGGCACCTGTTACGGCATCACCGCCGGCAAAGATTCCAGAACGTGTCGTAGCGC
>JAZRAI010000013.1:0-79600 GCA_045634455.1 Acutalibacteraceae bacterium | reverse complement strand
TTTCCATAATATACACTCCAAACATTTTAGTACAGTATATATTATGCAGTTAATTTAACAATGGTTATGATTAGTCGAAACATTCTTGTTTCGACACAAAATCTTTGATTTTGTTACAAATTTTTTATAAAAATTTGTTCTTACCCATTGCAATGAGTGTTGTGCAAAATTAAATTTAAAAATTCAATTTTGCCAAAGCCACTTAAAAAGTGGCTTGTCGAAGCGCTTTTTAGCGTTTCGACAAACTACAATCATTATAATGGTTATAGTAAGTCGAAATAGCATGATTTCATGCTATTTCGACACAATATCAAAGATATTGTGCCAAATTTTTATAAAAATTTGGACTAACCCATTGCAATGAATGTAGTGCATAATTAAATTTTTTCGAAATTTAATTATGCTAAAGCCGATAAAATCGGCTTGTCGAAACGTAATTAGACGTTTCGACATTCTATAATCATTATATGCACTTTTTTAATAAAAAATGCTTTACAAAATGATTTAAATAATATATTATATAATTGGTAGAGAAGCCTTTACCAACTTTTACTACAAGGAGATTTTGTTATGAACAAGGCATTTTACGAGTTTATAATTAACAAGAAGCATCATTCTGTCCGCCGAGAGGTTGATTGGAATTTGGCTGAGGAATATAGCAAAAACGGTTTAACCCCAATTGAACGTATGGCTGACCGTTTTGATAGAATGGTTGAGGCAGAAACACCCGTAATATTTGATAACGAGCAGATTTGTTTTGTGAGAACAATAAAAAAAGCTCCCGCTATTTTTACCGATAGCGAATGGGAGGATATCAATGCAAAGCATCACATCCACGAGCTTGGCTATATGTCAAATTTATCTCCTAACTACTATAAGGCTATCGATAAGGGCCTTTTGGCTTTAAGAGAGGAAAGTGACGAGTACGGCAAGCGCGCCATTGACAATATAATTAAGCTGTCCAATAAATATTTAGAGGAAGCAAAGAAAATAGGCAGAAACGATATTGTTGAGGTTTTAACGCAGGTTCCGGCACTTCCTGCTCGCAATTTCAGGGAAGCTTTGCAGTGCTTTAGAATTGTGCATTATTCTCTCTGGCTTGAGGGAAGCTATCACAACACAATCGGTCGTTTTGACCGCTATGTATACCCATATTTAAAGGCAGATATTGAAAAAGGCATACACACAAGAGAGTCGGCACTTGAATTGCTTGAGGACTTTTTCCTTTCCTTTAACAAGGATAGCGACTTGTATGTGGGCGTACAGCAGGGCGACAACGGTCAGAGTATGATGCTTGGCGGTGTTGATGAAAACGGAAATGAGGTATTTAACCTTTTATCCGAGCTTTGCTTGGAAGCAAGCTATAACAACAAGCTTATTGACCCCAAGATTAATCTTCGTGTTTCAAAGAATACCACAAAGGAAATATATACAAAGGCAAGCCACTTAACAAAGGCAGGTCTTGGTTTCCCGCAGTATTCTAACGATGATATTGCAATCCCCGCGCTTGAAAAGTTGGGTTATAGCCACGAGGATGCTTCAAACTATACTGTTGCGGCTTGTTGGGAGTTTATTATTCCGTTTGTTGGCGCAGATGTTGCAAACATTGGCGCACTTTCTTATCCTAAGGTTATAGACCGTGCTTTTAGAGAGCATCTTTTGAGTTCTGACAACTATGACGAGTTTATGGCGCACGTTAAGGACATTATTAAAGAAGAATGTGACGAGCTTTGCCGTGGTATGGATAATCTTTGGTTTATTCCGTCTCCCTTTATGAATGTGCTTATGGACTGCGATATTTATAACGGTGGTAAGTACAACAACTTTGGCTTGCACGGAACAGGTGTTGCAACCGGTGCTGATAGCTTGGCAGCTATTAAAAAGTATGTGTTCGAGGAAAAGAGCATAACAAAGGAAGCTTATCTCGATGCTGTTGAGAAAGATTTTGAAGGATATCCCGAGCTTTTGCATAAACTCCGTTTTGAGGCTCCAAAGCTTGGTAATAACGATAATTATGTTGATGAAATATGTGTAGAACTTCTTGACTGTTTTGCCGACTGCGTAGAGGGTAAGACCAACTGTCGCGGCGGAATTTACAGAGCAGGTACAGGAAGCGCTATGTACTATCTCTGGCATGCAAATGAAATAGGTGCTTCTCCTGACGGCAGACGTAAGGGTGAACCCTTGGGAACTAACTTCTCGGTAAGCATTTTTGCCGACGTAAAAGGTCCCGTATCTGTTATAAATTCTATGACCAAGCCTCATTTTGAGCGCGCTATAAACGGCGGTCCTTTAACGCTTGAATTCCACCAAACACTCTTTACCGATGAGGAAAGCATTGAAAAGGTAGGAAGTCTTGTTAAAATGTTTATTGATAAGGGCGGTCATCAGTTACAGCTTAATGCCGTAAATGTGGATACCCTTAAAGATGCTCAGGCACATCCCGAAAAATACGCACATCTGGTTGTTCGTATTTGGGGTTGGAGCGCATACTTTGTTGAACTTGACAAAGAATATCAGGACCAAGTGCTTAAAAGACAGGTTTACTCAATTTAAACAAATAAAAAGCTTGACGTTTATGCGTCAAGCTTTTTTTACTGCATTTTTAAACTGATTAGGGGTTATGCCCTTAAAACTTTTAAAAACCTTTGTGAAATAACTTAAATTATTAAAACCACTGTTATATGCCGCCTTGGTAACGGTGCGGTTAAGGTGTCTTAGCTCGTGGCAGGCGTTATTAATACGTATGTTGTTTATGCAACTGCTTATAAACCGTGCTCAAATCTTTGCCGATGTTCGTACATACTGGTCACCTGAGGCTACAAAGCGTGTTACAGGCTATGACTTTGAGGGCAAGGCAAAGGAAAACGGAGGTATAATTCACCTTTTGAATTCGGGTGCTCCTTATCTTGCTGAGCATGATGTAGTGCTTTTACAAAATCACGGTGCGTTGACCGTTGGTTGCGATTTGATTACCGCTTATTACCGTATGGAAACCTTGGAGCTTTTTGCTAAAATTTCACTTACTGCTCATCTTTTGGGCGGTGCAAAGGAAATCGAAAAGCCTCAAATTGATAAGCTTTTAGACCTTAGAGAGAATTACTATAAAGTAACAGGCAAGCATCCCGGATATAAGCATTACAATAAGTAAAATTTAAAGATGTGCGGAAAATTCCGCACATCTTTTTTAATATCGTAATATAATATAATTGACAATTATATGCAAAAATATTATAATTATGGTATTCAGTATCAGTTTTGATTTGAGGAGAAAAAAGTGGTATA
Organism: Acutalibacteraceae bacterium; assembly: GCA_045634455.1. Taxonomy (GTDB): domain Bacteria; phylum Bacillota; class Clostridia; order Oscillospirales; family Acutalibacteraceae; genus UBA737. The sequence continues at coordinate 76,315 of JAZRAI010000013.1, read as the reverse complement.
TAATACAATTTTAGAAGCTATCGGCAATACACCTATAATAAAGCTGCAAAGATTAGCGGGGGAAAACTCTGCCGATATTTATGTTAAATTTGAGGGTCTTAATGTTGGTGGCTCAATTAAAACCAGAACCGCCCTTAATATGATTTTGGATGCAGAGAAAAAGGGCCTTTTAAATAAGGATAGTATAATTGTTGAGCCCACAAGCGGTAATCAGGGAATAGGGCTTGCGCTTGTCGGTGCGGTTAAGGGATATAAGGTTAAAATTATTATGCCCGATTCCGTAAGCGAGGAAAGACGAAAGTTAGTACGACATTACGGTGCCGAGGTAATACTTATTCACGATGACGGAAATATAGGTCTTTGCATTGAAAAATGCCTTGAAACTGCCCTTAAATTAAAGGCAGAGGATAAAAATGTTTTTGTTCCGCAACAGTTTGAAAATCCTGCAAATCCCGCAATTCAGTTTTCTGCTACGGGCGAGGAAATAATTAATCAGTTGGGCAAAAAGGTAGACGGCTTCTGCTCGGGTATAGGCACAGGCGGTACAATTACCGGAATTGGCGAAAGACTTAAAGCCGAAAATCCCGATATCACCATTTGGGCGGTAGAGCCCGAGGATGCGGCAATTTTGTCGGGCGGTTCTATCGGCACACATTTGCAAATGGGAATAGGCGACGGAATTATACCCGAAATTTTAAATAAGGAAATATATAACGATATATGTATCGTAAGCGATGCCGAAGCGCTACAAACAGCAAAGGATTTGGCTTCGAAAGAAGGTATTATGTGCGGTATCAGTAGTGGTACTAATGTTGCGGCGGCAATAAAGCTTGCAAAAAAATTAGGCAAAGGCAAAACTATTGTTACCGTTCTTCCTGATACGGCAGAGAGATATTTTTCAACTCCTTTATTTGATTAATAAAATGTATAAAAGCGACTGATTATAAATTCAGTCGCTTAAATTTTTTAAAATTTGAAAAAATTTTTAAAAAAGGTATTGACAAATCGAAAAAAATCAGTATAATAAAATAGTAATCATTACTGATTTGGGTGATTAAAATGAAAAATAGGTCAAAACAGCGTGAAGCTATTTTGCAGGTTTTACGTTCAACCGATACACACCCGACAGCTAATTGGATTTACGATGAGGTAAGGAAAATTATACCGAACATAAGTCTTGGTACAGTTTACCGCAACCTTGACGCCTTATCAAAAGCAGGGTTAATTCTCGTGATTGATGTTGGGGACGGATTCAAACATTACGACGGCGATGTTTCAGGACACCTGCATTTGCAGTGCAAATGCTGTGAAAGTATTACCGATATTCGTTTTGACGATTCGTTTTTATCTAATCTGGCGACAAATAACGGTTTTACTGCCGAAAAGGCGGTATATGTGCTATCGGGCTTATGCAAAAAATGTAAAAGTTAAATTAGTTTTGGAGGAAATTTATTATGAAAAAGTTTGTATGTTTAGTTTGCGGTTACACTCACGAAGGCGATTCAGCACCTGATAAGTGCCCCATCTGTAATGCTCCTGCTTCTAAGTTCCAAGAGCAGGCAGGCGAAAAGACCTGGGCTGCAGAGCATGTTGTAGGCATTGCAAAGGGTGTTGACGAAAAGATTATAGAAGGTCTCCGCGAAAACTTCAATGGCGAATGCTGTGAGGTTGGTATGTATCTTGCAATGGCAAGAGTAGCTCACCGCGAGGGATATCCTGAAATCGGTCTTTATTGGGAAAAGGCAGCTTACGAAGAGGCAGAGCACGCAGCAAAGTTTGCCGAGCTTTTGGGAGAGGTTGTAACAGACAGCACAAAGAAAAATCTTGAAATGCGCGTAGACGCTGAAAACGGCGCAACCCTCGGCAAGTTCGAGCTTGCAAAAATGGCTAAGGAGCAGGGCCTTGACGCTATCCACGATACCGTTCATGAAATGGCTCGTGATGAAGCTCGCCACGGCAAGGCATTCGAGGGACTCCTCGCTCGTTACTTCAAATAATTATAAAACATTAAAACCGCCTTTCGAGGCGGTTTTAATTTTAGACCTTTACATTAATTATAAAAAGTGTTATAATTAGTATACCACACTACATTTAAATAATCGATAAGTGTTTATATCCAATTTAGGAGAATAATACCTTGGTAAAAGGTGTTCTCTCTTTCTCCTTTTGCGGATATTTATCGGTGTAGTGTGGTAACTAAACCGAGGGAAACACTTTTTCGGCACACCTTTCGGGGTGTGCTTTTTTAATTGTGAGGTAAAAAAAGTTATGAGGAAAAAGCAAATAATTGACGTAACCGGCACAACATTAAAACCATCAAGACAAGGTTGCAAATGTTTGGGGAATGGTGAGCATCCAGAATATGAATGTTGTTGTGATGAGTGCGATTATTATTTGTATTGTTTCCCACAATACGATTGGCGGTTAAAAAGAAACAAGTTCAAAAAGTGGGTTAAAGGTCTGTTCAATATGGATTGAAAATCCCACATATTTATGGTATAATGTATTCGACAAATAAGAATTTGTATAATACCAAAGTAAGGAAAATTTAAGGAAACAATATTTGGAGGTGACAAAAATGACCGAACACGAAAAAATGTTAGCGGGATATTTAATTTACGACCCATTCACGGAAGGGATGCCCGAAGAGAGAACAAAGGCACATCGTCTATGCAAATTATATAATGATACATTTGAAGCAGAAGTAGAGAAACGCAAGGAAATCTTGGATGAGCTATTGCCGAATAAAGGCGAAAATGTCTATTTGCAAGGACCTATTTATTTTGATTTTGGAACTAATATTTCCATGGGCGACAATAGTTATGCGAATTTTAATTTTACAGTGTTGGATGAGGGAAACGTTACGATTGGCAAGTCGGTGTTTATCGGACCAAATGTTGTGATGGCAACTGCAATTCATCCACTGTGTTATGAGGATAGAAATTCATTTTTTAATACCAAGACAGGTGCGGTTACCAATTTAGAATATACTGCGCCAATTACTATTGAAGATAATTGTTGGATTGCGGCAAGTGTTACAATTTGTGGCGGTGTAACAATAGGAGAGGGCTGCGTGATTGGTGCAGGGAGTGTTGTGACAAAAGATATTCCACCACATAGTCTGGCAGTTGGAAATCCTTGTCGTGTGATTCGTCAAATTACAGATGCAGATAGATTATCTGCACATCCAGAACTTTATGCAGATTAATCACTTTAGGAAATTATGAAAGAAGCAATCGCTAATGTATCGTGAAACAGAAAGTCATTAGCTATACCAATTCCAATTTACTCGAACAGTTAAAAAGCGGAGCATTTTGCTCCGCTTTTGTTATTTCTTTGTGGGTGTGTTTGAGTTGGTTGATTCGTTTGGTTCTCTGGCGGTCGCTCGTTACTTGAAATAATTATAAAACATTAAAACCGCCTGTAAAGGCGGTTTTTTAATAGGGAAAATTATTTATTATTCGAAAATACGTCGGCAACTTCGCTTATTGCTATAAATGCGTCGTGGTCGATTTCGTGAACTATTTCCTTCATTCTAACTACCTGATAGCGGTTTACCACAAAATAAATCATAGCCTTTTCGGTGTTTGAATAGCCACCTTTTGCTTCAAGACGGGTTACACCGCTTCCGAAAACCTCAGAAAGTTTAGCACAGATTTCGGTTGGATTGTTTGTGATAATGGTTGCACATTTTGCTCTGTCAAGACCTTCAACAATAAAGTCGACAGTTTTAAGGGCAGCACCGTAGGCAACAATGGAGTAAAGAGGTAAAATCCAGCTTGAAAGGACAACACCGCATATAACATAAAGCAACACGTTATATATCATAACAAATGTGCCAACAGTAATTCCAAGGCGCTTTGCAAAGATTACCGCCATAACTTCGATACCGTCCATAGCACCGCCGTAGCGAATGGATAAACCGCTTCCGATACCTGAAATCATACCGCCAAACAGAGCACAAAGCAGTAAATCTGTGCCTGCAAGAGGAGAGGCGATGCTTACGTCCACAGGGAAAACATCGGTTATAAGGAAAGCTATTACAGAGTAAATACAAACAGAGTATATTGCGGAAATGGTAAATACTCTTCCTTGCTTTTTAAGACCGAAAAGAAACAACGGAATATTTAAAACAACAAGAAAAATGGAAAGGGTTAAATATTCGGGAGTTAATTGGTCTAAAAGAATTGATGTACCCGAAATTCCGCTATCGTAAAGATTAACGGGCTTTAAAAAGATTGTAACACCGATTGCGTTAATAATGCCGGCAACAGTAAGCATAATAAAATTTTTAATTCTTAACTTGTTCATAATAAAACCCACTATTTTGAAAAAGATATATTGTTAATGATAGTATATCATAATATGATTATGTTGTAAATAATGTTTTAATATCAAAGGGAGCAGATTTCTGCTCCCTTTTTAATGTGATAATTTAAAGCACAACGCCGTCCTTGAAAATTGAGATTTCTCTGTAATCGTTGATTTCGTTCTTGGTCTCAACACCCGAAGCTACTGAAATAATATAATTTAAAAATTCGTCGGTAAGCTCGGTCATAGAGGTGCCATAAATCAGGGGAGAAGCGTCAAAATCTATCCAATTTGCCTTTTTCTCGGCAAGGGCTTTATTGGTAGAAACCTTAACTGTTGGAACGGGAGCACCAACGGGAGTTCCTCTGCCTGTGGTAAACAGGATTAGGTGAACGCCTGCGGCGGTAAGATTTGTAATTGCCACAATATCGTTACCGGGGCCGTTTAAGAGAGAAAGTCCGTTTTTTGCTACTGTATCACCGTAGGAAAGCACATCTACTACCTGACTGCTACCGCCCTTTTGTACACAACCCAAGGATTTTTCCTCTAAGGTGGTAATACCGCCCGCCTTATTTCCGGGGGATGGGTTTTCGTATATTACCTGATTATGTCTTGTGAAATAATCCTTGAAATCATTTATAAGGGCAACGTTTTTGTTGAATAATTCCTCGGTTTCGCAACGTTTCATAAGCAAATGCTCGGCTCCGAACATTTCTGGAACCTCGGTTAAAACACAAGAGCCACCGAGAGAAATCACCTTATCTGAAAGTGAGCCTACAAGCGGATTTGCGGTAATACCGCTGTATCCGTCACTGCCACCGCATTTAAGACCGATTTTAAGTCGGCTTACGGGAACATCAACGCGCGAGAAGGTATCGGCATAGGCTTTTAGCTCATTAATAAGCGCAACACCTGCTGCAACATCGTCCTCGGCATCCTGTGCGTTTAAGAACTTTACGCGCTTTTCGTTATAATCGCCCAACACCTTTTTAAACTCTGTGATATTGTTGTTTTCACAACCAAGTCCCAACACCAAAACGCCTGCGGCATTCGGGTGGTTTACAAGACCTCTTAAAATATACTGTGTAACAGTTTGGTCATCGCCTAACTGTGAACAACCGAAGGGATGCTCAAAAGCTTGTACTCCTGTAAGGCTTGCAAGCTTGCGGGAAAGCTTATTAACACAGCCGACCGTATTTACAATCCATATTTCATTCCTGATACCAACATCACCGTTTTCACGTATATAACCCTTAAAGGTTATATCATTTTCGGTGGGGGTAATGGGAGTAAACTCAGGCGCATATCTATATTCAATATTACCCGAAAGATTTGTTTTCATATTGTGGGTATGTACGTGCTCGCCTTTTTTAATATCACAAATTGCGTGACCGATAGGATTTCCGTATTTTATGATATTTTCGTTTTCTTTGATATCACGAATAGCGTATTTGTGTCCGTTTTCAAGATTTACCTCTACATTATCGAGTGGATTTATAATCATTTTGCCATTTTCTCCTTTATAGCATCTGCTAAAAAGCTTAAATCCTCATCCCAAAGAGCAGTATTGCTGAGAATAGTCTTAACATCGCTGTTTTTCATAAATTCTACTACATCGGGAGCATCGTTTGTCATATCGGTTTTATAAAATTCGATAAGCTTTGCAAAGGATAGAATAAGGTTTTGGGGCATCTCATTTTTACGCTTTATATACTCCAAAATAGAGGGCAATACCCTTACCTTGAACTTGCTTACAGAATTAAGAGCAATTGATGCACACATATGCTTGATATAAGGGTTAGCGAATCGCTCAAACACATTGTCGGCATAATCCTTTAATTCCTCATAAGGCAGGTCAAGTGTCGGGATGATTTCGTCATAAACACATTTTTTTACAAACTCGCTCATCTTTTCATCCTTCATACAGTCGCCAACCGTTTCAACACCCTCTAAAAGAGCATAGGGTATCATAGAGGTATGAGCGCCATTCAAAATGCGCACCTTACGGGTTCTGTAACGTTCTAAATTATCAGTTACAATTATGTTAAGACCTGTCTTATCGAATGGGAATTCGTTTACGATAGATTTATCACCTTCGATTACCCAAAGGTGGAAAATTTCGCTTGTATTAAGCATATTATCAGGGAAGTCGGTTTCGATTTTTTCGTCACGTGGATAGCCTGTAACAATACGGTCAACAAGTGTGTTATAGAAGCGGTTTTCGTTTTCTACGAATGCTTTAAAATCGTTGCCCAAATTCCAAAGGTCGGCATATTTAAGGATACACTCCTTTAATACACTGCCGTTTTTGTTTATCAGCTCGCAAGGAAGGAATATAAAGCCTTTTAGTCCCAACTCATAGCGTTTTTTAAGCAAAAGTGTTACCTTTGCGGGGAATGTGACCGCAGGTGCATTTTCGATTTTATCGGTATTTTTAAATTCAATGCCCGATTCGGTAGTGTTAGAAACCACAAATCTGAAATCGGGATTTTCGGCAAGTGCCAAATAGCCCTCGAAATCGTCATAAGGCTTTACGGTGCGAGAAATGGAGGTGACAACCTTTTTCTCAACCGTAGGCACACCATTTTTAATACCGCGCATAACGTGGGTATAAACGCAGTTTTGCTTTTCCAACATATCGCACATACCCTTTTCGATAGGCTGTACAACTACAACGCCTGCGTTAAAGTCGGTAGCTTCGTTTGTAAGTTCTATGATTCAATCAACAAAGCCTCTTAAAAATCCGCCCTCGCCGAATTGGATAATTTTTTCTGTTCTTAAAGGTTTAGTAATCATTTCATATTTTCCTTTTCGTTATTTTCTAAAGCGTCCAAAAACTTCATTTACAGTACTGAAGCTTGCAAAGGTGCCTTTGTATTTTTTGATAATTTTCATCATACTGCCGATATTCTTTTTTCTGACTATACATACCAAAAGGTGCTTTTCGGTGTGGGAGTACATACCCATAGCCCGAATTTCAGTAACACCGTGCTTTAAGGTTGTAATTATTTCTTGTGATAATTCCTCAGGCTTATCGGTTATAATTTCAAACTTGAAGCCCTCGTTACCGCCCTTTATTGCGGTATTTACAACCACGGTAGCAACAAACAAGTTTATAAAGGTGCAAATGGTGGGAGTGATTTTAAAGCCGTATACAAAGAAGGCGATAATTACAACCGAGCCATCTAAGAAAAATGCCAAATTTGCAATATTGGCAGCAGGTTTAAACCTTTTAATTATTGCGGAGATTGCGTATGTACCTCCGCTTGCACCAAAATGGCGGAGCATTATGGAAAAACCAAGTCCTGCTATTACACCCGTTGCAATGCAGGCAAAGGACATTTCAAAATCCTCTGTGTTATTAACTAAGCAATATGGCTTAAAGCCTAAATACTCAAAAAGTTCTGTCGAAAGGGACTGAACAAACATATAGATTATAAGATTTATACCAAGCATTCGGTTTACAAATATGGTTAAAAGCACAAAAATTGGGATATTAAAGATAAGCATTAACAATGCCCAACTTACCTTATAATCCAAAAGGTAATAGGTGATGGTAGCAAGACCGCCAACGCCACCCGGAGCGAAGCCGTTACTGTTTTGGAAAAAGTAATAACCGATTGCCACAACAATTCCCGCAAGAGAGGAAATTAAAAAATCAAGTGCTGTTCGTCCTAAGGATAACTTTTTGGTATTCATACAAATTCTCCTAAATCATTTTGCCGTCGGCATAGCCCTCATACTCATTAAAGAAATCTTCGGCAGTTTTTGTAAAATTAAGAGCTATCACATCACCCTTGAAATTAAACGCCATATAAAGTCTTCCAAAATAATCGTCTATTGCCTGAACCATTATTCCGAAGGTATCTTCGCTTGTAAAAGCGGCAGAGCAGGCACATTTGTAAAAATTGCCATCAGATTTTTTGGAGCCTATATCTAATGAATATCCTTCCTCAGGGAAGCGGCAATACTCGTTTTCGCAAAGCTTAAAGGGAAGTTCCTTCTCGCCCTGTGCGTTTTCGTAGATAAATGAGCCTTTATCGCCCGAAAACTCGAATTTCAGATTTTTAATTCCCATTGGATTTTCGTTTAGTATGTATGTTTTACCATTTATTTTATCAATTATAGGAGAGGTTTTTTCGCCTTCAACAGCATAAAGAGAAAAGTTGTTGCTAAATTCCAAAAGTTCTTTTTCGTTCTGAGCATCACAGGAGATTTCCTCTGTATCGATATTATCAACAATTTCTTCAAAGAAGCGGTCGATAATAACACTTTTAGCATAGTCGTGACCTTGGTTGTCACCCGTATGAACAAGAATTAAATCCTTGTGGGGTACGCAGATTATAAACTGATTGCCCATTCCGTTAAAGAAAAAGCTATCCTGCCAGGTGCGCCAGAATTTATATCCGTAGCCCAAAGCGTTAAACTGAGGAATTCCGTTCATTGCGTTGTCTATCTGCTTAGAGGTTGCCTCTTTTAAATAGTCACTCGAGAGTATTTGCTCGCCCTTCCATTCACCGTAGTTTAGAACAAAACGAGCAACACGGAGCATATCAAGTGGAGTGCATAAAAGTGCCGAATCGCTCCAAGAGTGACCGCCCGGACATTTCAAGAAACGAGCAGAGGTAACACCAATTTTGTTGAAAAGTCTTTCGTACAAAAAGTCTGCTAAGCTTTTGCCGGTTACCCTTTCAACCATTGCACCTAAAATAAATGAACCGTTTGAGTCATACTCAAAAAATGTACCCGGAATTCTTGAAATTTCCTCCTCGCTATCATCGGGAGCATCTACCGAGGTTTCAAAGTAAAACTTAACACGGTCATCAGGGCGGGCTTTAAACCAATTGTTACGCTCGCTTATGTAACCGGTGCTCATCATAAGCATATTTCTGACTGTCTGATTTTTTACGTTTTCAAGTAGGTTTTCCGGGATATCCTCAGGGAAAAACTTTACTATCTTATCGTCAAGTGAAATAATTCCGTCCTCTACTAAAAAGCCGATAGCTATTGCAACAAAGCTTTTTGTAACTGAGTACATTCTGTGAGCAAAATCCTTATCGAAAGGTTTTGTGTAATGCTCAAAGAAAATTTTGTTACCCCTTGCCATTATAACCGAGTGAGTAGAGGAATTATATCGCTTTAAAAGTGACACATATTTCTTTATGTACTTTGCGGAAATTCCAACCTCGGAAGGTTTTACATTTGAAAAATAATCCATTTCAGCTACCCCTTTATTTTTATACTATTTTAAAGTGGATAAATCGTAATCCTTTAGGTATTCTGCGGTGTTTTTAACCATTTGATTATAAAGCTCGCGAGCCTTATCGATAGGCAGTCTTACTAGCTGGTCACCCGCAAAAGCAGAGAAAACAAGCTCTAAATCACGCTCTACACAGCCCTTTACAACAATTTCCTGATTACCGCAAATTTTACTGATAAGCGGATAAATTTCCATAGGAATTTCGCCGGCGCAAACAGGCTTTACGCTATCGTTTGTAAAGGCGGCGTTTGTTTCAACAACTGCACCTAAGGGTAAATTCGGAGCCTGACCAACATTAGGCATATTAACGTTGGTGGTTAAATCTTCAAGACCTAAAATAGCTCGTATTTGAGCCACACCTTCTTCGCCTGTAACGTGGATTTTGAAGTCTTCCTCGCCTTTTACGAGACGCTCGCTCTTTGCAAGACGCTCGCTTAAATCGTTCCATCTCCAAGAAACGGGGGTAAGGCCAAATTTCCAAGCCTCAACCTGCTCGGGGCTTTGTAAGTACCAGTCACCGGGGCAGAACTCTGCTAAATGGCGGTCGCCTGCGGCGGCGATATAGCCGTAACGCTTGAACAAATCAAATTTAACCCTCTGATAGCAGGAGAAACAGTCATTAAGATGTCCGCCAAAATCGGTTGTGATGCCTTCATAATAATATTTGTCAGCAAATTCTTTATACATGGGGAATAAATCCATACCGCGGTAGGTAGCAGAGGTAAGCCATGTAAAGTGGTTAACGCCCACAACGTTTACCTTGATGTCGGCACGGTCAACCTTTTCAAGTCCCAAATTTTCTTCAAGCATTTTAGCCATAAGAAGCTGTGTGCCGAAAACCTCGTGACAGCAACCGAAAGCCTTGATTTTGGGGAAAGCGGTGTAAAGCGCCTTAACACAGATTGTCATAGGATTGGTATAGTTGATAACCCAAGCCTTGGGGCAGTATTCCTTAACTGCAAGCGCGATTTCCTCAAACATAGGTACGGCGCGGAGAGCTCTTACGTATCCGCCGGGGCCTACGGTATCGCCAACGGCTTGATAAATGCCGTATTTTTCAGGGGTATGTACATCGGACTCCATTTCCTTGAATGTGCCGGGTAAAATAGAGATAATTACAAAGTCCGCTCCTGTTAGCGCTTCGCCAATGGTTTCAACTGCTTTATAATCCCAAACGGAGTTGCAACCCTCTACATTTCTTATTCTGTTACCGATAGTCTCGTTGTTTTTAGCGGCCTCAAAATCGATATCGTAAAGATAAACACTTCCCGATATATCGTCAGCTTTTGCAAGGTCGGACATAAGTCCCCAAGCCCAACCACGGCTGCCGCCGCCGATGTAAGCGATTTTTAAATCCTTTACTTCGTTTCCTAAATGTTTCATTTTTTAATCTCCTTATTGAAAAATATTTATAGTTGTGCTATAATTGCTTGAAAAATAAATGTAATGAGGTACACTATGGCAAATATCGACATCACAAAACGGGTTGTAAAAACCGATTATTCAATGAATCAACTTCACTCACACCCGGTTTATGAGATATACTTTTTAACTGAGGGCAGTAGGTTACTTATCTTTTCCGACAGAATGTATGAACTGACAAAACCCACAATAATAATTATTCCGCCACACACCCTGCATAAAACTGAGGGCGGCCCGTTTACAAGGTATAATATTTTTGCATCCCCAAAAGCGCTTAACAAATTTGAAAGGTCGGTTTTTGATAAAAAAGCTTTACAGCTTATCGAACCTACGCCTGAGGAACTTTTTGAACTTATAAACCCGCTTGAAAAATCAATAGTTCAAAAAGAGGAAAAATTTTTACCGTATATAAATGAAGCGATATTTGCATATTTTATAAGCCTTTTAAACAGTGTAGAGGTTAGTGATGATACCGGATACGGAAACAAAAAATTGGTTCCGATAGTGGTGTTAAAGGTAATAAAATATTTTAACGACCATTTAACCGATAATGTCACATTAGATGCGGTAGCAAATGAATTTTTTATTTCGAAATCCACACTTAACTATAATTTTAAGCGGTATACCGGTTGTTCACCTATGGAATACCTTTTAAAGCTAAGGCTTGATACGGCAAAGCGTATGCTTACCGAAACTAACAAGTCAATTGATGAAATATCCGAAAAAAGCGGATTTTCAACACCTAACTATTTTGGAACAATTTTCAAAAAGCAGTTAGGCATATCTCCAACCGCATACCGAAAAAACAGATAATACAATTTTACGCTTAAATAGTAACATATTTACATTAATATTTCAATATACAACCTATTAAAAAACGAGCAAATTACATATAAATTTCAAGATTTAAACAAAAAACCAATGGTAAATCACATCACCATTGGTTTTTTACTTTATAGTTTTTAATGATTAGAATTCGTCGCTGTAATCATAATAATCATCATAATCATAGTCATAATCATAGTCATAATCATCATCATAATAATCATCATCGTAATAATCATCGTAGTATTCGTCGTCGTAATAGCTTTCGTTGTAGCTGTCATCAACGCCTGAAATAAGGCTTGCGATAGCATCGGTCGAAAGCATATTTACATTTTCTAAAACAGACTTGATAGGCTGAATAATTTCTTCGGGAAGCTTAGTCTTTTCAAGGGCGGAGATTACCTTTTCGCCGTCAAGCTTCTTAAACCATTCGTTTACAGCATCCTCATCCGTTATATCAACTGAATTTGAAGGAACAGAAATTTTAGCACTGTCCTTGATTTTTGAATTAACTGCAATTCCAACTAAGGTCTTTTTGCCGTTTGTTACATTGTATTCAATTTTAGAGGTTGTTTCAGAAAGGTCGATAACCACTTCAAGCTTAGGATTTAGCACCGAGATAACATCGCTGACCTCTTCGGGTATAGCATCAAAAAATTCGTCGGTAGGCTCAACTGTATAGGTAGCCTTTAACTTGCCCTTTTCATAGCGCTTGATGTCGTAATCGGAAACATATACCTTGAAATATGTATCGCCTTCAAAGGAGATTTCATATTCGCCCTCGTAGATGTTTTTCTTAACTTCGCCCTGGCCTTCAATTACAAGCTCCTCGCCTATGGAGATTTCAGTAGCGGTTTTGGTTCCTTTTCTAACTGTAATGCTATTGATAAACTCATCGCCGTCTGATTCAATTACAGTACCGATTACTTCGTGAGAATTGTTAATATATTGAGAAACTTCTAATGAAATATCCTCTTCTGAAATATCGCCTGCTACTTCGGAGGCTTCATCCAAGTAATCCTTAAAGAGGGAATACAGGCTTTCTTCGTTTGTGTAAGCGCCGGACTTTTTAAGAAGCTTTTCGAAATTCTTTACAGTTTCTTTAACATCGTCGTCTTTTTTAAGCTCTTTGATAACTGATTTTGCAATTTCTTCAAGAGTATCCTCATTAATTTCAAATTCGATAACTGTAAGTTTCTGAGAAATATTACCAACAGTTACTTTTTCAGAGGTCTTTTCTATCTCTTCAATATTAGAAAGAATTAATTTGCAATATTTATCAGTTAATTTCTTTACGGTTTCGGGAGAGGGCATTGCGTCGGCAATATCCTTATTGCTAATACCTTTTACATTTTCAAGATTAGGCATAAGGTCGGTTAAATTTAAATTTAAATATGTTTCGCAAAGCTCGGGAAGTGCGAGATAAAGCGAATTATTTTTTAAGTTCATAATAGCGTCAATAGAAAGAATATCTTTGCCTGACACATTGAGCATTGCGTTTATTTGGTTCTTATCAGATGTAACCTTTTGGTTTAAAACAAGCTGTAACTCGTTTATCCAACTAATATCACCGTCAACCGAAATAAGATCTGCCAAGGAATCATCAACTGTTAAATCAAGAGTTGTGGTGGCAGAAGAGTCTTTTTTAAGATTATCAAGGAATTTTGCATAATAATCATCTACATAGGTTTCGTTAAAGCTTAAAAGTGCTTTATCCTGAACATATTGGAAATATTGCTCGTCGCTACCAAAGGTTTTAATCACAAGACCCTTTAAAAGAGTAAAGCTTAAAACAATTGCCACTACAAGTAAAACAGCAACGCTTGGAATAAAGATTTTTAAAAACTTACCCTTTTTGCGCCTTGTTACGGGAGCTTCATCATATTCGATAGCCTCATCGGTCACAGAAAACTCATCGCTTGCGTCAGCTTCGGGCAGTGTTTCGGTTTCGGGAGCAATGCTTTCAGCCTCTGCGAAAGCTTCACCTGCAACCTCTGCTTCTGCAACAGGCTCGGTTACTACTTCTGTAACAGGCTCGGCATTGACGGGTTCAAGCTCTACCTTAGTACCGCATTCGCCACAGAAAGTAGCATTTTCTTCTAATGGTTTACCGCAATTTTTACAGAACATTTTTTGTTATTCAGTATATGTAATATACTGTCTCCTTTCTATATTTTTTGCTAAAATTATTATAACATTTAGTTATATAAATTACAATAAAAAATCAAAGCAATCTTTTTCTCAAATTTTCATTTGTATCAGGGGATAAAAGGCTTGGAGCTACATCCAAAACAGTTTTACAACCGATATCACCTTTTTTATTCATTTTGTATGCAGCACGCGCGTAGGCTACTAAAACAGAGGAAGTAAATTCAGGGTTGGAATCAAGTGTAAGCTTATATTCTATAATATGGTTATTTTCACATGAAATGCCTGTTTTACCACTTCTTATTACAATACCTCCATGCGGAATACCACTGTGATTTTGCTTTAACTCCTCGGCGGAAATAAAGTGAACGGTTGTGTCATAATCCGCAAAATAGTTAGGCATAGTCTTTATTTCGTTTTCAATTCGGTTTAAATCTGCACCCTCGTCCGCTACTACAAAGCATTCACGGGTATGCTTTTGGCGTGTGGTAAGAGTGGGGTTTTCACCGTTTCTTACACGTTGAAGCGCTTCGTCTACGGGGATAGTGTATTGACGGGCATCGATTACTCCCTCAATTCTGCGGATAGCATCCGAATGGCCCTGACTGATACCCTTGCCCCAAAATGTGTAGTCACAGCCGTCAGGCAATATTGCTTCACCCAAAAGGCGGTTAAGCGAAAACATACCGGGGTCCCAACCGACAGAAATCAAAGCGGTGTTTTTGCCCTTTAAGGCTGCTGTATTTACATTTTCAAAATGCTCGGGGATTTTTGCGTGGGTATCAAAGCTGTCTACTACTGAAAAATGTTCAGCTAAAAATGGTGTCTGCTCAGGCAAATCGGTAGCAGAACCGCCGCAAAGAATTACAACATCAATATTATCTTTATGGTTTAAAATATCGTCAATTTGATAGGTTTTAGCGCCTGTCAGGGTTTTAAGGGTTGATGGCTCTCTGCGTGAAAAAATTCCGTAAAGCTCCATATCCTCATTCTGTTTTATCGCACATTCTACGCCTTTTCCTAAATTTCCGTAGCCTGCGATTGCAATTTTAATTTTCATAGGGTAACACTCCAAAATATAACTTAATATTATTTTATCATTTTTTTATCGCTTTTTCAATTACTTATCCAAAATTTTTGAAAGATAATTAAGAACCTTCTTTTTATCTGCCGACCATAAAGGGGATACAAGCGATTTTTTATCTCCGTCACCGGTAATGCGGTGAACGGTAATACCGCTTGGCAGGACGCTTATACACGCTTTAAGAATTCTTGCGTATTCCTCTAACGAAAGGGTAGAAAAAACTCCTTTTAAATACTCTTTTTCAAGGTCGGTGTTTTTTATCACGTGCAAAAGGTGGAATTTAACTCCGTCAACACCTGTATCAACGCAAAATTTTGTAGTGTTTACGGCGTCATCCAAGGTTTCAAAGGGAAGCCCTATGATTATATGAGCGACTACCTCTATGCCTGCCTCTTTCAGAGATTTGACCGCACAGGCAAAAACTTCGTTATTGTATCCTCGGCGGATATATTGGGCGGTTTTTTCGTTAGAGGTTTGAAAGCCTAACTCAACGGTTACAGGCTTTATTTCATTAATACTGCTAAGGAGGGAAATTACATCCTCGTTTAAGCAATCAGGTCTTGTGGCAATCGAAAGACCTACAATATAGTCGGGCTCGATAGCTTCAAGGTAAAGCTTTTTCAGTGTGCTTATTGGTGCATAGGTGTTGGTAAACGACTGAAAATAAGCAATGTATTTTCCACTTTTGTTTTTCTTTTCTACAAGACTTTTGGCTTTTTGTAGCTTTTCCGTTACAGAGCCTTTATTTTGGGCAAATTCTCCGCTTCCTTTTTCCGAACAGAAAATGCAACCGTTTTTTGATATTGTTCCGTCGCGGTTGGGACACGTAAAGCCTGCGTCAATAGAAAGCTTGTACACCTTGCAACCGTATTTTTCAAAATTATGCTCGTTTAAGGTTTTATACATTTTTTGTCTCCGTTAGATATAGGTATCAAAAAAATCCTCAAAGCATCGCCTTGAGGATTTTAAATTTTTTACTCAGCCTGACCGGTCACCTTTAAATAGGTCTTATAAGCATCTTCCCAAGCTGCAGCATCCTCGGGCAAGTATTCCTTAATATCAGTAGAGGCATAGATTACACGGCGCAGGTCCTTAAAGTCCTTAATTTCTCCCAATGCTGAGTAAACAACACCGATATTACCCATAACGGTGGCCTCGGTAGGTCCTGCAAGCACCTTTGCATTGCATGCAGAGGCAGTCATTTTGCAAAGCAGAGTATCCTTAATACCGCCGCCTAACATATTGATGCTTGAATATTTACCGCCGTTTAATTTGTTAAGCATATTAAATGTGTACTTATATTTCATTGCAATGCTCTGGTAAATGGTACGCATAATTTCGCCGCGGGTTTTAGGTACATACTGACCTGTTTTTTCGCAGTATTCCTGAACACGTCGGGGAAGATTGCCTGCGGTTTCAAAAGCAGGGTCGTCAACATTTACAAAGCACTTAAAAGGCTCGGCGGCTAGTGCTTCTCTTTCAAGTACGTCAAAGCCTACTTCCTCACCCTCACGTTTCCATTGACGGCGGGATTCCTGAATAAGCCAAAGTCCCATAATGTTTTTAAGGAAGCGGACAGTATCCTTAAAGCCACCTTCGTTTGTGAAGTTGAGCTTTTCTATTTCCTCGCTTATAATAGGCTCATCATTTTCAATTCCAAAAAGGCTCCATGTACCGCAGCTAATATAAACGAAACCGTCTTCGAGTGCAGGTGTAGCTGCTACGGCAGAAGCGGTATCATGTTCTGCAACTGCGATTACAGGCACCTTTTTGCAACCTAATTCCTCGCAGATTTCGTCGGTTAAATAGCCGTAAACATTGCCCGATTTTATAATTTCGGGGAATATCGATTTTGGAAGTCCTAATTTTTCGATAAGCTCAAAATCCCAATTTCTGTCGTAGGCATTATATAAATTTGTGGTAGAAGCAATACTTGCCTCTGACTTAATTTCGCCTGTAAGCATATATGCAAAAAGGTCGGGGATAAGCAAAAGCTTTTCTGCGTTTTCTAACATTTCAGGCTCGTTGTACTTTAAGTACATAAGCTGATAAAGGGTATTAATTCGCATATATTGAGTACCTGTATGCTTGTAGATTTCAGCCTTTGAAACTTCATTGAATACCTTTTCGGGAATGCCCTCGGTACGCATATCGCGGTAGTGCACAGGATTTGAAAGAAGTCTGCCGCGCTTGTCGATAAGACCAAAGTCAACACCCCAAGTATCAATACCGATAGCATCAAATCCGCCACCGTTTACAGCCTTTGTAATGCTTGTTTTTATCTCAAAGAAAAGTCTTAAAATATCCCAGTACATAGTACCGTTTACAATAACAGTATCGTTACTAAAACGGTGGATTTCCTCAATAGAAATTTTTTCGCCGTCAAAAGTGGCAAGCATTGCTCTGCCGCTTGAAGCACCAAAGTCGAAAGAAAGAACCTTTTTCATATATATTCTCCGTTCATAAAAAGTCATTATATTAATATTAGCATATAATTTCGTTTTTCGCAATAGTAATTTAACTTGTAAATATCTTTCAGATGTTGTAGAATAGTGTTGGTGAGAATATGGAAAAAGAGTTATGGAAATATTTGAAAGAAACCGATAAACCCATTTTGCTTTACGGAATGGGTAACGGTGCTGATAAAATTATAAATGTGCTTGAAAGCTATGGTATAGAATTTTCGGGAGTTTTTGCGTCTGACGGCTTTGTAAGGGATAAGCTTTTTCACGGCAAAAAGATTATTTCTTATAGCGAGGCAAAGGAAAAATTCGGAGATATGATAGTGCTTCTCTGTTTTGGAAGTGCAAGAGAGGATGTAAGGCAAAACGTGCTTAAAATAGCTTCTGAACAGGAGCTTTACGCCCCCGAGGTGCCGGTTGTGGGTGGCGGCCTTTTTTGTGAAAAGTATTATCTTGAAAATAAGGCAGATTTCGATTTTGTTTATGAACATTTGGCAGATGAAGTCTCCAAAAAAACTTATGAGAACATTATAAAGTATAAGATAAGCGGTAAAATCAGTTATTTGCTTGACTGCGAAGTGACAGAGGATGAGCCGTATGACAGCTTTTTAAATTTCAAAAAAAATGAGCGCTTTTTGGACCTCGGCGCATACACAGGAGACACTGTGTATGAATTTGTAAAAAGAGTAGGGGATTACGGCAAAATAATTGCAGTAGAGCCCGATTTTAAAAACTTTAAAAAGCTTGCAGAAAACACAAAGGCGTTAAAAAATATTACCCTTTATAATGCGGGTATTACCGATGTTTGCAAAAGGGATAGCTTTGCTATGTTCGGTGGCAGAAATTCGGTGGTCTCAAAAGGCAAAACCGAGATAGATTTTTTAAATGTAGATAAAATCTGCGAAAATGATAAGATTACATATATAAAAATGGACGTTGAGGGTGAGGAGAAAAACACCTTGGACGGTGCTCGCAATACGATACTCCGGGACAAACCGAAAATGCTGGTTTCTGCATATCATAAAACAGATGATTTGATAACTCTTCCCAAAACGGTTTTAAATATCAGGAAAGATTACAAGATTTATGTAAGGCATTTTAAATCGCTTCCTGCATGGGATACAAATTTTTATTTTGTTTAACAAAAAACACTTGACTATTGAGTTTTGATGTGGTATTATATTTCTTGCTCAAATGCGGGTGTAGTTCAATGGCTAGAATCCCAGCCTTCCAAGCTGGTCGTGTGGGTTCGATTCCCATCACCCGCTCCAAAAATGAAAGCATCAACCCTTGTGGTTGGTGCTTTTATTTTTTTGTTAGTAATTTGATGGGAATCGAACAAGGCGTTAAGAAAACAGTCCGGGGGACTGTTTTTAGCCGGGGCAACGAGCGAAAGCGAGGCGAGTGGAGCCATAGCGACACAACCCCATCACCCGCTCCAAAAGCGGCAAAACAAGTTTTGCCTAAGATAAGAGATAATAGATAATAGTGAATAGATAAGAGATAGCACTGTTTTAGTGCCGCTTTTGTACTATTATCTATTATCTCTTATTTATTATCTATTATCTGAAAGGAGTTTTAATTATGGCGCGAGATAGTATTTTATTAGATAAGTCTTTAAAATTTGCTGCACGCATTGTAAAGCTCCACAATTATTTAATTAAAGAAAAGCACGAAAACATAATTTCAAAGCAAATTATCCGTTCAGCTACATCTATTGGTGCTAATGCTAACGAAGCAATATACGGTCAAAGCAAGGCTGACTTTCTTGCCAAATTACATATATCTCTAAAAGAAACCGCCGAAACGGAATATTGGCTGAGACTTTTGGTTTTATCCGACTATATAACCGAAACTGAGGGTAAATCGTTAATAGATGATTGCCTTGAAATCAAACGAATACTTATTGCAACTCTCACCACCGCAAAACAGAATAATGAATAAATAAAAAAGATTTATGCCCTATTTGGAGCATAAATCTTTTTTATCTTTTAATTTTAAGCGTTACAGCTTTAATATATCTGCGTTGGTGATAAGGTGGTAGCCGGCAGCCTCGAGTGCTTTTTCGGCGGCGGTGTTATCTGCTACACGGAGCACCACATAGGCGTGCTTTTCGGTGCGTGCCATAAAGGCATAAAGATATTCAAGGTTTATTCCGTTATCATCAAGCACCTTTAATGCACCTGAAAGCTTACCGGGAGCATCGCCGATTTTCACACCCACAACCTCGGTATTTTTTATTAAATAGCCGTGGTCGCTTAGGGTTTTTGAGGCAATCTCGTTATCGCTGACAATAAGTCTTAAAATGCCGAAGTCCTCTGTATCTGCAATGGAAAGAGCGCGCAGGTCAACAGAATTCTTTGCCAAAGCCTCGGTGATATCTACTATTGCGCCTTGAGTATTTGGAACAAAAACAGTTAATTGATTGAGTGCCATAATTTTTTACTCCTTTTACCTTAGTCAATAAGCTTGCGCTTATCTATAACACGAACAGCCTTGCCTTCGCTTCTGACAATGGACTTTGGCGCAACAAGGTGCACAGTGGGATTGATGCCAAGCATAATTTTAAGGGAAGCTGCCAAAGATTTTTCTAACGACATTACACCGCTTACGGTATCCGAGAATTGCTCGGCGCTCATTTCAACGTTTACCTCAAATGTATCGGTATTGTTCTTTCTGTCTACTACTATTTGGTAGTTGGGCTCGTATCCTTCTTTTATAAGAACTGCCTCTATTTGGCTTGGGAAAACATTTACTCCGCGGATTATGAGCATATCGTCGCTTCTGCCCATAGGCTTACGCATTTTAATAAATGTTCTGCCACATTCACATTTTTCACGGGAAAGCACACAGATATCGCGTGTTCTGTATCTGAGCATTGGAAAAGCTTCCTTATCAAGGCAGGTGAAAACCAATTCACCTTTTTCACCCTCGGGTAAAACTTCTCCTGTTTCGGGATTAATAATTTCAGCAATAAAGTGGTCCTCGTTTATATGCATACCGTTTTGTGCCTGACACTCAAAGGAAACGCCGGGACCTGAGATTTCGGTAAGACCGTAAATATCATAAGCCTTAATGCCGAGAGTTTTTTCAATGTTTTGGCGCATTTCGTTTGTCCAAGGTTCTGCACCGAAAATACCGGCTTTTAGCGGAATGGTATCGGGTGTAAAGCCTTGTTCCTTTAAGGATTCGCCAAGATATGCCGCATAAGACGGGGTTGCACAAAGTATGGTAGCGCCTAAATCCTGCATAAACTGAATTTGTCTTTCGGTGTTTCCTGAGGACATAGGAAGTGTGAGACAGCCAACCTTATGTGAGCCACCGTGAAGCCCCGCACCGCCTGTAAATAATCCGTAGCCATAAGCCACCTGACAAACATCCTCTTTGGTGCCGCCGACTGCCATAATAGCACGTGCACAGCAATCCTCCCAAAGGTCAACGTCGTGTTGAGTATAGAATGCCACAACGCGCTTACCGGTAGTACCTGAGGTTGACTGAATACGAACACAGTCTTTAAGTGGTTTACCGAGTAATCCGTAAGGATATGCTTCACGTAAATCAGCCTTTGTTAAAAAGGGAAGCTTATGTAAATCTTCAATACCGTTAATATCATCGGGCGTAACACCCTTTTTATCCATAAGCTCGCGGTAATAGGGCACATTTTCGTAAACGTGCTTTACCTGGCGAACAAGTTTTTCGGATTGAAGCTTTTTAATTTCTTCAACCGGCATGGTTTCAATTTCTTTTTGGTAATACCTTTGTTCCATTTTCTTAACCTCCCAAAGATTTAAGCGTTAAAACCTGACTCAAAGGCTTTTTTATTCATTTCAACAAATTTCGGGGCTACTGTCTTTTCAATAGCCGAAATCCATTTTTCCTTAGGAATATCAAAATACTTTGCAGCCTTACCCATAAGCACAATATTAACAGCTTTTGATGAGCCTGCTTCGGCTGCTGGGGTTAATGCATCAAAATCCTCAACGGTTACACCCTTTGCCTTTAACTCATCCAAAACATTGGTGGGGTATTCTGCCGCACCGATGATTACGGGCATGGGGTCGATTTCCTGAGTGTTTACTATAATTCTGCCGTCTTTTTTAAGGAAAGGTGCATAGCGAGCCGCTTCTAATTTTTCAAAGGATATAATAAAGTCTGCTTCACCTTCGGTTATAATAGGTGAATAAACCTTTTCGCCAAAGCGTACATAGGTTACAACCGAGCCGCCACGCTGACTCATACCGTGAACCTCGCTCACCTTTACATCGTAGCCCTCGTCAACTAAGAGTCTGCCAAGCAGTTTTGAAGCCAAAAGGCTACCCTGACCGCCGACACCTACTATCATAATACTTGTAGTTTTCATAATTATTCTCCAATCGCATCAAATGCACAAAGCTGTTCACAAACGCCACAACCAACACAAAGGGTTGCATCTATTCTTGCCTTGCCGTCCTTCATACTGATAGCAGGGCAACCAAGTGTCATACACTTTTTGCAGGATTTACACTTATCGTTTTCTACTTTTAAAGCAGGTTTTGCCTTAACACTCTTTAAAAGTACACAAGGTCTGCGTGAAATTATAACAGAGGGTTCTTCAACAGCTAATTCCTCTTTAACTACTGCTTCACATTCTTTCAAATCATAAGGGTCTACCACTCGTACTCGGTTAAAGCCGAGTGCTTTACAAAGGCTTTCCAAATCAATTTTGGTAGCAGGGTCGCCCTTAATATTATAGCCTGTGGTGGGGTTTTGCTGATGACCTGTCATACCTGTAATAGAATTATCAAGAATGATAACGGTTGAATTGGTTGCGTTATAAGAAATATTTGCAAGCCCTGTCATACCCGAGTGCATAAAGGTACTGTCACCGATAACGGCAACGCTTTTTTGCTCTGCTTCTTTACCGCGCGCTAAGTTAAAGCCGTGAAGTCCCGAAACAGATGCGCCCATACAAAGTGTGGAATCGAGTGCATTTAGAGGAGGTACAGCGCCTAAGGTGTAACAACCGATATCACCAAGAACTGTAATCTTATTTTTGGCAAGCACGTAATACATACCTCTGTGAGGGCAACCTGCACACATCATAGGCGGACGGTTAGGAATAACACTGTCTGCCGAAACGGAAAAATTCTTTTCAAGGTCAAAGGCTTCCTTAATGGTTTTCTGTGAAAATTCGCCAAGGATAGAGAAAAGTTCCTTGCCGACAACCTCAATACCGAGAGCCTTTACATGGTTTTCGATAATCGGGTCTAATTCCTCTATCACATAAAGCTTTTTAACCTTGCTTGCGAAATCTTTAATTAGTTTTACGGGCAACGGATTAGGCATACCGATTTTAAGAATGCTTACGCTGTCGCCCAAGGCTTCTTTAACATAAAGATAAGAACAACCTGAGGTGATAATGCCGATTTCATCGGAGTTCATTTCCACTTTATTGTAGATGCAGTTCTCTGCAAATTCGGTTAAATCTGCAGTTCTTTGTTCAACTATCGGGTGACGCTTGATAGCATTGCCCGGCATCATAATGAATTTCTGCGGATTTTTTGAATATTCCTTTAATTCTGCGGTTTCGCGCTCGCCACGGTCTACGATAGACTGGCTATGTGCAATTCTTGTGCACATACGAAGCAGTACGGGAGTATCGAACTTTTCAGAAAGCGCAAAAGCGGATTTTGCAAACTCATACGCCTCGGTAGAGTCGCAGGGTTCAAGCATAGGCACCTTTGAAGCTATCGCATAATGGCGGGAGTCCTGCTCGTTTTGAGAGGAGTGCATTGCAGGGTCATCTGCAACACAGATTACCATACCGCCGTGTACACCTGTGTAAGAAAGGGTGAAAAGCGGGTCAGCCGCAACATTAAGACCAACATGCTTCATAGCGCATGCGGTACGCGCGCCGCCTAAGGATGCGCCAAACGAAACCTCGCAGGCAACCTTTTCGTTGGGTGCCCATTCGCTGTGGATATCGTCATATTTGGATAAAAATTCAGTAATTTCGGTAGAGGGAGTACCGGGATAGCTCGAAACAACACTGAGACCTCCGTCGTAAAGACCTGCGGCTACTGCCTCATTACCAATCATTAGCTTTTTCATTATGTATACCTCTTTTTAGGATTTATTTTGTGAATCAACAAGACCGTCAGCACCGTAGATTTTACGAAGCTTTGGCTTTTCGATTTTGCCTGTGGGATTACGGGGAATATCCGCAAAAATAATTTTGCGGGGACGCTTGTAACGGGGAAGTTCCATACAAAACTCGTTTATTTCTTCCTCGGTGCAGGTCATATCAGGCTTTATTTCAATGATAGCAGCGGCTATTTCGCCAAGTCTGGCATCAGGAAGACCGATAACAGCGACATCCTTTACCTTATCGAAAGCTGCAATAAAGTTTTCTATCTGTACGGGGTATAGGTTTTCACCGCCTGTTATAATAACGTCCTTTTTGCGGTCAACTAAGTATATAAAGCCGTCGGGGTCGGTCATTGCCATATCGCCTGTATAGAGCCAACCGTCTTTAAGTGTTGCTTTTGTGGCGGCTTCATCATTATAGTAGCAAACCATAACACCGGGACCTTTAAGGCAAAGTTCACCAACATCGCCGTCCTTAACGGTGTTGCCCTCGGTATCTACAATTTTAACCTCCCAGCCGTAGCCTGCAATACCGATAGCGCCAACCTTATGTACGTTTTCAACGCCTAAATGAACAGCACCCGGTCCTATCGATTCAGACAAGCCGTAATTTGTGTCGTACTGTTGGTCGGGGAAGTATTCAAGCCAACGTTTGATAAGACTTTGAGGTACGGGCTGAGCGCCTATGTGCATAAGTCTCCACTGTTTGAGCTTAAAATCGGAAAGCTTTAATTCGCCACGGTCAAGCGCATCCAAAATATCCTGTGCCCAAGGAACCAACAACCAAACAATAGTGCAGTTTTCCTCGCTTGCGGCGGTTAAAATATTTTTTGATTGCGTGCCTTTAAGTATTACCGCCTTAGAGCCTGAAATAAGGCTTCCGAACCAGTGCATTTTAGCACCTGTGTGGTAAAGCGGAGGAATACAAAGGAAGCAGTCGTCCTTAGTTTGTCCGTGATGCGCCTGCTCAACGCGTGCAGAATGTATAAGACTTTTGTGCTTATGTAAAATAGCTTTAGGGAAGCCGGTTGTACCTGATGAGAAGTAAATTGCGGCATCATCATCCTCTGAAAGAGTACATTTTGGGAAAAGACCTGAGCATTCAGAGGTTAAATCATTATAATCATCCGCAAATGCAGGACAGCTGTCGCCTATGTATATCAGCATACGGTTTTTGGATATTTTTTCGGCAATAGCCTCTACACGTCCGATAAACTCAGGACCAAAAACCAACGCATCTGCCTCTGCTAAATTTAGGCAATATTCAATTTCATCCGAAGCATAACGGAAATTAAGGGGAACTGCCAAAGCGCCCGTTTTTAAAATTCCAAAATAAATAGGTAGCCAATCAATACAGTTCATTAAAAGAATGGCAACCTTTTTGCCTTTGCCAATACCATTTTGCTTTAACATATTGGCGGTGCGGTTTGCCTTTTCGTTAAACACTCCCCAAGTGATTTCTCTGCGGTAATGGGGAACCTTTAAGGTGGGCTCTACTAATTCAAACTCTTGCCAAGTGCGTTTTCTGGTTTCGGGCTGGTCGGGATTAATTTCCACAAGCGCGGTATCGTCACAAAACTCTTTGGCATTGCGTTCAAGTAAATCAACAATAGTCATAATAAAAAATCCTTTATTAAATGTATTACATATTAAATACTTTACCACTTTAAAGCGTGTTTGTCAACTTAAAATTTGCAAATCTTGGGTTTTTGTAAAAATATGTTGTAAAAATCATTAAAAAGGCAGAAAAAACGGATACACCAACATAGGTATATCCGTTGAAATCTTGCACTTTAAGGTTGATTATTCTTCCTCAAACGCATCCTTTGAAAGTCCGCATACAGGACATACAAAGTCCGCGGGAACATCTTCCCAAGGTGTACCTGCAGCGATGCCGTTATCAGGGTCGCCTACAGCTTCATCATAAATATAACCGCAAGGGCAAACATATTTTTTCATAGTAATTCTCCTTTATTGTGTTATATAAGTAGAATACCACAAAAAAACGATATTATCAAGAGGAATTTAATTACATAACTACCGGTTGAAACTGTTCACCAATTAAAGCGGCGCTTACGGTTTTAGGAATAAGCGAAAAATCGCAGACAAGCGAATTGTTTTTTGAAAATGGGTCATCTTGTCTGTAAGGGGTAAAATAGATATTTTTAGTGTTATGCAAAAGACCTATGTTTTTGGCTGTTGCACCTAACGCATCGTTTGTAGCAATGCTCAAAACAACAGGCTTGTTATTCCTCAAGTGAGCCTTTACCGACATTGTGACGGGCGTATCGGTAACCCCTAAAGCAAGCTTTGAAAGTGTGTTTCCCGTACAGGGCGCAACCACAATTATATCAAGTAAATTCTTAGGGCCTATCGGTTCTGCAGATACAATATCATGTATAACGGGGTTTCCTGTAATTTCCTCTACTTCTTTTATTAAATCCTTGGCTTTTATAAATCTTGTGTCTGTCGTGTATACTATTTGTGACATTATAGGCTTTATATTATAGTTTTCTTTTGCAAGCTCTCTTAAAGCTAAAAGGGATTGCTTTAATGTACAGAAAGAGCCGCAAAAGGCATAGCCTAAATTAATTTTTTCCATAAGCTTCACCTTAAATTTAATTAATTATTTGTGTTATTGTTTCGTAAAGTATTTCTGCTGCCGTCAAAGGAGCATTTTTCATAGGCAGAGCAGGAGCTTTGATAGCTTTTATTCCGCATTTTTCTGCCTTTTCAAGACTAAATCCGCCAAGCGTAGATAAATCAAGCAAGAAGTCGCAGGTTAGCTTTTCGAGGGTTTCGTCGCTTAAAACCTTCGCATCAACGGTGTTAAAAATAATGCTGTAAGAGTTTTTTGTGCGGCTGAGACTGTTTGTATTTATGTAGTCAAAGCCTAATGCTCTAAGATAAGCAAAATCTTTTTCTTTTCGGGCCGATACCGTAACCTTTGCTCCAAGTGCTTTTAAACGGTCGGCTAAAATTTTGCCAACTCTGCCACATCCTATTACTAAAACAGACGAATTCCACAAGGTGAAATCGGTGTTTTCGATAGCTAATGATAGCGCTCCCTCTGCGGTGGGGACAGCGTTTAAAAGGGCATAACTGTCAAGCGCACCGTAATCAATATTGTTTTTAGAGTGAAAACTGTAATTGCAACTTAAAATAAGTTGTTTTTTATCGGTTTTAAAGGCAATATCTGAAAGCGGTATTTTTCTGTGGGTAAGCGGAGTAAAAACATTTTCTCTGTCCTTCGTGGTTGGAACGGGCAGAATTATAATTTCTGAATTTTCTATACTTCCGTTATCATTTTCAAAAAGCCCAAGTGTATCCACCGTGTGTCCGTCTTGGGCAAGCCTTGATTTTAAGGTTTTCAAGCGGTTGTCTCCGCCTATAATTAATATTCTTTTCATATTATCACCAAAATTCAAATAGGGTAGATTTGCTCTCAATACAGTTTATGCTAAGCGCTTTTTTTAGTTAAAGCTTTGCGGATATTTTTTCGGTGCCGTTACTCTTTATAAGGCTTTTAAGATAAATTTTGCCTACTTGCGAAAAAAGTGTTTATTTTTTATGCGAATAGTTATATAATAGAAATGTTAAAGAGGTGTTTTAGATGAAAATTTTGCGCGAAGAAGATAAGCTTATTAAAAACGTAAAGCGTGTTCATATGATAGGTATTGGCGGAAGCGGAATGTGTCCGCTTGCCGAAATTTTACACAGTAAGGGATATATACTTACAGGCTCCGATAATAACGAAAGCGACCCGTTAAAACGCATAAAGGCGCTTGGTATTAAGGTGTTTATGGGGCATAATGCAGAGAATATAAAGGGAGCAGAGTTGGTGGTTTACTCTGCTGCAATTTCTGCCGATAATCCTGAAATTGTAGCCGCAAAGGAAAAGGGAATTCCCACAATGGAGAGAAGCCATCTTTTAGGTGCTTTAACTCGATATTTTGATAATGTTGTGGGCGTTTGCGGTACACACGGAAAAACCACCTGCACTTCAATGATAACCCAAATACTGCTCCTTAATAAGTACGAACCGACAGCCGTTATTGGTGGCAGACTGCCTCTTATTAACTCTAACGGTATTGCAGGCAAAAGCGATACCTTTGTTTGCGAGGCTTGTGAGTTTGTAGATACATTTTTGCAGATGACGCCCGATAAAGCGGTGCTTCTTAACATTGATAACGACCACCTTGATTATTTCAAAACAATGGATAATTTGGTGTTATCTTTCCATAAATTCCTTGCAATGAGCAAGAAAAGTTATATTAACGGTGATGATGCCCTTTGCCGTAAGGCGGCAGAGGATATTTCTGCCGAGATAGTGACCTTCGGAATTAATAGCAGTAATGATTATTACGCCGAAAATATAGCGGCGGGCAAGTTCGGTTTTTGCTTTGATGTAATGAGTAAGGGTGAGAAAATAGCAACCTTAGAACTTAAAGCTCCCGGCAGACACAATGTATTAAACGGTTTGGCGGCATTTGCCGTTTGCTACGATATGGGAGTGCCTGCCGACGGCATAAAAACCGCTTTGGCAGAGTTTACAGGTGCCGGCAGACGTTTTGAATTTTTGGGCGAATTTGAAAGCTTTACCTTGGCAGATGATTATGCTCATCACCCGACCGAGATTAAGGCAACGCTTACTGCCGCAAAGGAGCTTTCATATAACCGCGTAATTGCGGTTTTCCAACCATTTACATTTTCTCGCACCGCCCTTTTAAAGGACGAATTCATAGAGGCGTTGTCTATTGCGGATAAGGTGATTTTAACCCCTATAATGGGCTCGCGTGAGGTTAATACTTACAACATTTATTCAGAGGATTTGGCAAATAAATTGCCTGATGCCGTTGTAGTTGACGGATTTTCTAACATTGCCGATAAAATTATCGAGACCGCACAAAAGGGTGATATTGTAATTACTATGGGCGGCGGCGATATTTACAAAGCTGCATACATTGTAAGGGAGAAGCTGTCTTGACTGAAAAATTATATGATTTAAACTCGCATTTAAAGGAATTTTCTGCGGTTGTCTTGGATTCATACCAAAAGGACGGAAAATTTGTAACAATTCTTGATAAAACTGCCTTTTTCCCTGAGGCGGGCGGTCAACCATCGGATACGGGCTTTATAGAAAATGCAAGAGTTTTGGATGTTCAAATTAAAGATGAAGTTATTTATCACGAGACCGACAGGCAGTTTAATTCAGGCGATGAGGTAAACTGCAAAATAGATTGGCTTAGACGCTTTGATTTTATGCAACAGCACTCGGGCGAGCATATAATTTCGGGCGTGGCACATTCATTGTACGGGTGCGAAAATGTAGGTTTTCATCTGAGCGAGGATATTGTAACCTTGGACTTTGACATACCGCTTAAACCCGACCAATTAGAGCTTATAGAACAAAAAGCAAATGAAGTGGTTTTTTCTGATGCGGAGTTTAAGACATATTATCCCGATAAATCAACACTCGCTACGCTTAATTACCGCAGTAAAAAGGAGCTTGTCGGCGATATTCGCATAGTTGAAATAGAGAACACCGATATGTGTGCTTGCTGTGCTCCTCACGTAAAAAACGCAGGGCAGATAGGAATTATTAAGCTTTTATCTGCCGAAAAATTGCGCGGTGGAGTAAGAATTGAAATAAAATGCGGAAGCAGAGCTCTTAAAGATTACCGACAAAAACATATTTCCGTTCAAAATTTATCCTCGCTGTTTTGTGTGAAAACAGATGAGGTGGTTACGGCGGTTGAAAGAAATATTGAGGAAGTTAAAAGCCTTAAATACACGCTTTCGGGCTATAAAAGAAGCTTTATCGAAAATAAAGTATCTCAAATGGAATTTAAAAATCCAATTTCCGCCACATTTGAGCCTGAGCTTGAAATTAAGGATTTACAGTATTTTGCCGATTTGCTTTATAAACATCATGGCGGTATAAGAGCTGTGTTTTCACAAAAAGAAAATGGCTTTAATTTTTGCATTTGCGGAGATAGTACACTCGATGATTTCTTTGTGGAATTCAAGGCAAAATTTGCGGTCCGTGGCGGCGGCAGAAACGGTATGGTGCAAGGCTCAACAGAGGCCTCAAAAGAAAAAATAGAACAATTTTTTAACACCTAAGTGTCTGCTTAGGTGTTTTTTTGTAAAAAAATCAATCTTTATTGCTATTATTCTTGAAAAATTGCTATAATAGATATATAATATATAGATAAAGATTTATTTTGGAGGCGGATATGAGGGTATATTTTCACACGCTTGGCTGTAAAGTTAATCAATATGAAACTCAATGTATGCGTGAAATTTTTGAAAAAAAGGGATATACTGTGGCGCAAGACGGCGAAAGTTTTGATATTGCCGTTATAAATTCCTGCACCGTAACCGCCGAAAGCGACCGAAAAACACGTCAGTTGCTTAACAGACTTCGCCGTGAAAATCCGAGTGCTGTAATTGTGCTGACGGGTTGTATGGCGCAAACCTTTAAAGGCGAAAAGCAAGAACTGAATTCTGCCGATTTGGTAATTGGCAACACCGATATAGAGAAGATTATTGAATATACCGAAAAGTTTTTAAGCACAAAAGAAAAGCAGATAGTGAATTTTTCGCACGACCGACACGAGTGTTTTAATACTCCCTCAATTTCTGATTTTGCCGAAAGAACAAGGGCGTATATGAAAATAGAGGACGGTTGTGACAGATATTGTACCTACTGTATTATACCCTTTGCACGCGGTTTTGTTCGTTCAAAGAGCTGTGACCTGATTTTAAAGGAAGCCGAAGCATTGGCACAAAAGGGATTTATAGAGGTAGTGCTTGTGGGGATTAATCTTTCGTCCTACGGAAAGGGCGAAAATATAAATCTTTGCGATGCGGTAGATGCCGCCGCAAAACCCGACGGTATAAAAAGGGTAAGACTTGGGTCCATTGAGCCTGACCTTATAACCGATGAAATGTTGGCACGGTTGAAGGAAAATTCGAAATTCTGTCCGCAGTTTCATTTGTCACTTCAATCAGGCTGCGATAAAACACTTAAAAGAATGAACCGTCATTACGATACTGCGTTTTACCGCGATTTGGTAAAAAGGATACGTGCGGCTTTTCCGAATGCTGGAATTACCACCGATATTATGGTGGGCTTTGCGGGTGAAAGTGAGGAGGATTTCTGCGAAAGTGTAGACTTTTTAAAGGAAATCGGTTTTTCAAAGGCACATGTTTTTGCTTATTCGAGAAGAAAGGGTACTCTGGCAGATAAAATGCCGGGTCAAATTACTCGTCAGGAAAAAGCAAGGCGCAGTAAAATTATGATAGATACGGCAAACCTCTGCGAAAGCGAGTTTATGCGTTCTCAGGTAGGCAGAGTGGAGGAGGTTTTATTTGAAACTTTTGAAAACGGATTTGCCGAAGGTTATACAAAAAGCTATGTAAGGGTAGCGGTTGAAACCGAAAAACCACTTTTAGGAAAAATACAAGAAGTAAAAATTACAAAGGCATTTAATGATAAGGTTCTGGGTGAATTGATATAGTCTAATTCTTTAATTAAAGGAGTAAAACTTATGGATTGCAAGAAATTTTTTGAACAGATTAACGGTAAAAAAATCGCAATGTGCGGAATAGGTGTTAGTAACACTCCGCTTATTTTGGATTTTTTAAACAAGGGTGCAAAGGTTTATGCGCTTGACCGCAGAACAAGGGATATGATTGGCGAAACAGCCGATATGCTTGAAAGCAAGGGAGCAGAGCTTCGTCTTGGAGACGGATATCTTGACGATTTAGAGGTTGACATAATATTTAGAACTCCCGGCATGAATTGGAATTTGCCCGAGCTTTCGGCGGCAAGAAAAAAGGGAATTGCTGTAACAAGCGAGATGGAGGTATTTTTCGACCTTTGCCCTGCAACCATATTTGCGGTAACCGGCTCAGACGGAAAGACTACAACCACAACACTTATTGCCAAAATGCTTGAAGCTGAGGGCAAGAGGGTGTTTGTTGGCGGAAATATAGGAAAACCGTTACTTCCTGAAATTGAAAACATCACGGCAGAGGATTTTGTTGTGGTTGAGTTATCATCTTTCCAACTAATTTCTATGCGTAAAAGTCCTGATGTTGCGGTGGTTACAAATGTGGCACCTAATCATCTTGATGTGCATAAAAGCATGGATGAATATGTTGAAGCAAAGAAAAATGTATTGCTTCATCAAAACGCGTTTTCACGCACAGTTTTAAACAGAGATAACGAAATCACCGAGGGTTTCAGGGATTATGTAAGAGGACAGTCCTTAGGTTTTAGTATGGAACGTCAGCTTAATAACGGTGCTTGGCTTGATACAAAGGGTTATCTTCATATGGCATACCGCGGAATAGATGTACCCGTTGTGCACCGCAGTGAAATTGCAATTATCGGCGACCACAACGTAGCAAATTACTTAACTGCAATAACTGCTGTTTGGGGATATGTTGGTGTAGACTCCATACGAAAGGTAGCGCACGAGTTTGGCGGTGTGGAGCATAGAATAGAATTTGTAAGAGAAGTAAACGGCGTTAAGTATTATAACGATTCGATAGCTTCAAGCCCCACAAGAACTATTGCAGGTCTTAAAGCATTTGATAAACGAGTGCATTTAATTGCAGGCGGATACGATAAGCACATTCCTTTTGAGCCCATGGTGCCTTATGTTATCGATAAGGTAGAAAAGCTTTATCTTTGCGGGGATACTGCCGATAAGATAGAAAATGCCGTGCGTTCAAGCGAGGATTATAAGGGATATCCCGAAATTGTAAGGACAAAGGATATCAAGGAAGCATTAGAAAAATCTCTTGAATTTACAAAATCGGGCGATATTGTAACATTAAGCCCTGCTTGTGCTTCGTTTGATGCTTTCCCGAATTTTGCAGCAAGAGGAAATTATTTTAAAGAATTGGTGAATAAACTTTGATGGATATTAAAGAAATACTCTTTGAATTATCTAATTCGGATGCAGTAGGTTATGTAACAGAAGCTCGCGATATAGCCTACACAATGCTTTCAAAATACTGTGAATGTAAAAAAAGCGATACACTTAACGTTTTTGGCTATTTAAAGGGCGAAAGCGATTATACAGTAATGCTTGATGCACACATAGACCAAATTGCGTTTATTGTAACAGATGTTGACGATAACGGTTTTTTAACTGTTTCAAATGTCGGCGGTATAGATTTAAGGCAGTTGCCGTCAAGAAGAGTTATAATTCACGGGAAACAAAAGGTAACAGGTGTTTTTGTATCAACACCTCCGCATTTAGGAGGCAAAGATACGGATTATTCCGATATTACTGCCATAAAAATTGATACCGCTTTGGGAAATAATGCTAAGGATATAATCTCGGTGGGAGATATTGTGACCTTCGCAACCGAGCCTATTTCACTTCTTGGTGATAGGGTTTCGGGCAAAAGCTTTGATGATAGGGCAGGCTGTGCTGTGATTATTGAGACGGCAAAACGTTTAAGTAAAGAAAAGCTTCCCGTAAACGTGGCTTTCTTGCTTTCGGATAAGGAGGAGATAGGTCAAGGCGGTGCCAAAACGGGAGCTTTCAGATTAACTCCCGATGAGGCAGTAATACTTGACGTAAGCTTTGGCGACACTCCCGGTATTGCTCCTGAAAAGACGGGCGAGCTTACAAAAGGCGCAATGATAGGTATTTCGCCACTTTTGGATAAGGCTATGTCTGACAAACTAATGTCAGTTGCAAGCAGTAAAAACCTCCCATACCAAACCGAGGTAATGTCGGGGAATAGCGGTACTAATGCCGATGTTATAGCTGTTACAAAAGAGGGTGTAAAAACCGCTACGGTATCTATTCCGCTTAGAAATATGCATACCGACTGTGAAATTTTAAGCGTTTGTGACCTTGAAAATACCGTAGAGCTTCTTTGTGAATATATAAGAAACGGCGGTGTTAAAAATGCTTAATACATTAAAAGAATTATGCCTTTTGAACGGCGTTTCGGGTGACGAAAAATCGGTAAGAGAATATATAATAAGCAAAATCGACGGCTTTTGCGATTGGCGAGTAGATAACCTCGGCAATATAATCGCATATAAAAAGGGTAAGTCAGAGCCAAAGAATAAAATTATGCTTGATGCCCACACCGACGAGGTAGGCTTTATTATTACAAACATCACCGAAAAAGGCTTTTTAAAATTCTCTGCTGTCGGCGGTATAGATACAGCGGCGCTTATTAACAGACAAGTGTTAATAGGCGAAAATGTGAAAGGTGTAATTTCTGCAAAGCCCGTTCACCTTATTTCTGCGGACGAGAGGAAAAAATTGCCGTCGGCAGACAGTCTTTATATTGATATTGGTGCGCTTTCAAAAGAGGAAGCGGAAAAAACTGTAAGGCTTGGCGATTGCGGTGTAATCTGCGGTGAATTCTTTGAAAATGCAGACTGCTTTATAGCAAAGGCAATTGACGACCGCGCCGGCTGTGCAGTGCTTATTGATTTAATAAGAAATTATGATGAATATAGCTTTTGTGCCTCTTTTTCCGTTCAGGAGGAGGTAGGACTTAGAGGTGCCAAGGTTAGCACCTATGCCATAAACCCAGATTTTGCCATTGTGCTTGAAAGTACAACGGCGGCAGATATTGCCGACGCCCCGCCCGAGAAAACGGTTTGCTCATTAGGAAAAGGTCCTGCAATTTCGTTTATGGACAAAGCAACGGTTTATGACAGGGCTCTTTACAATAAAGCATTAAATTCAGGCATTAAATGTCAGGCAAAAAGTGTGGTTGCGGGCGGTAATAATGCAGGTGCGGTTCATCTTTCCCGCGAAGGTGTAAGAACGGTGGCAATTTCGCTTCCAACTCGCTATTTGCATACTGCGTCAACAGTTGCAAATAAGAACGATTTGACTAATATGCGAAAATTGGCGGAATATATGCTAAACAGCATTGCAAGCGGTGAAATAAAGTGATTTCCATAACTAATGAAATTCCCGATTTAAACACACAAAATGCGGAATTTATAAAAATAAAATGCCTTTTTGAGACCTATAAAAACGACAATAAGGTACTCTTTTTTGAACAGGATAACGGCAAGGCTTTTGTATCGGTTACCGATGGAAATATGATAATTTACAATATTTCTGCCGATATTGAGGAATTAACTTCCTTTGTTGATGTAATGTCGCCCGTAGCAATTTACAGCGACTATGAAACCTTAAAGGGCATTGGCAGAATTCCGCGTGAGCGAATTAATATAATGTCAAGAAAAGCGGATGTAAAAATCGATACGGAAAGCGATACTTTAAAAAGCGACGAAATATATTCTCTTCTAGATGTAGAGGGCTTGTCGCTACCTGATTATCCGTCCTTTGCGGTTGATTATTGCAGGAGACTGAATTTAGGTCTTGCGGATTATTTTGCACTTAGGGGCAAATGTGCTTGCATCACCTTTAATTGCGGAGATTTGGCTATTATAAACGGGCTTGCAAGCAAACAAAAAGGCTTTGGACATACGGCACTTTTGGGCGCACTTACTAAAAATTTTGGCAGAACACTTTTTGTTTGTTGTAGAGATAAGGTTTTGCCTTTTTATGAAAAATACGGATTTCAGCTACTGTATTTCGGTGGCTATTGGGTGAAAAGTGATGAGTATAACTAAATTTTTTAATATTGATGAAAGACTTTTGGAGTTTGACAAAAAAGCACTTTCTGACGCTCGTGAACAATTTGAAAAAATAGATAGTATTACCGAATTTAATCAGTTAAAGGTACTGTCTGCCTTTATTAAAAACGGTGTCAGTGAGGCTTCCTTTGCAGGCTCTACGGGTTACGGATATGACGACAGGGGCAGAGAGGTTTTAGAGCGAGTTATGGCAGATTGTATGGGTGCCGAGGATGCGCTTATGCGCCATAATTTTGTATCGGGAACACATACCTTAACTGTGGCTCTTTTTGGAGTTTTGAGACCGGGTGACAAGGTGATTTGTGTTACAGGCAGACCTTATGATACCATTACGGGTGTTTTTGGTATTGACGAAAAGACCGACGGCTCGTTAGCAGATTTCGGTGTAGAATACGGTCAGGTAGACCTTAAAGCTGACGGAACTCCCGATATTGAGGCAATAAAAAGTGTCCTTTTAAAGGAAAAGCCTAAAATGGCATACATACAGCGCTCACGTGGTTATAGTACAAGACCGAGCCTTACTATTGCCGATATAAAGGTTATAATCGATGCTATTAAAGAGGTATCGCCAAACAGTATAATAATGGTTGACAACTGTTACGGTGAATTTGTTGAAACCAAAGAACCGTGCGAGGTAGGCGCCGATTTGGTGGCAGGCTCGCTTATTAAAAATCCGGGCGGAGGTATTGCTCCGACAGGCGGATATATTGCGGGTAAAAAGGAGTTAATTGAAAAATGTTCTTATAGACTTACCTGCTCGGGTGTAGGCAGAGAGGTAGGCGCTACCTTAGGTCATAGCCGTGAACTTTATTTGGGACTTTTCCAAGCTCCGCACGTGGTGGGAGAAGCGGTAAAGACTGCGGTTTATACCGCATCGCTTTTTGAAAGCTTAGGTTTTAATGTGTCTCCAAGTCCCCGAGATGTAAGGGGAGACATTATTCAGTGTGTAACCTTGGGAACGGCTGAGGGACTTATAGCCTTTTGTCAGGGTATGCAGTCGGGAGCTCCGGTTGACGCGTATGTAACACCTGAGCCTTGGGATATGCCGGGCTATACTGACCCTGTAATAATGGCGGCGGGAGCATTTACCTTGGGGGCTTCTATCGAGCTTTCAGCCGATGGTCCAGTAAGAGAACCTTATGCCGCATGGATGCAAGGCGGTCTTAATTTCCACAGTGCAAAAGCGGGCGTGCTTTTGGCGGCGGATAAAATGCTTAAAAAGGGTGCTATTAATCTATAATTTAAAGGAAGAACTTTATGGAAAGATTATTCGAAGGTAAGGTTTATGAAATATTGCCACTTTCAAACGGAATTATTTTTTCTTATTTGAGAGATGAGCTTCAAATAGGCGATTATGTTGAATATAAAATGATTTCATTTGATAATAGGCGCCTAAGTAATGTTGTAAAAAGTACATATATGCTTGCAAAATTCGGTATGGATTCAAATCAGATAGGCCGTGTTTGTGAAAATTATATAACCGTAAAGGCGTTGATTTTGCCGGGTGGAAAGCTATTTTTGGTAGAACCTGACGGAAAGGCTCAGCTTGTAGACAGTGACGCTTCTGTTATCTGGACAGGTGAGCTTTGCTATCGCTCCCAAAAACCGTCCGATATAGCGCTTGTCGGCAATGCGTTGTGGGTAACCTATCCCGATTGTGATGCGGTTTTAAAGTATAACCTTTCCACTATGCGAGAGGAACTGCGCATTGGCGGTATAAATTCACAGCTTGGCGGTCCTTGTGATATTTTCACTCTTGACGACGAAAATATTATAGTAAGCAACAAAAAGGCCAAAAAGCTTATAAAAATAAACATTAACAATTACACAGTAGAGGAACTTGAAACATTTACAGAGCCTGTTTATCAGTATATTGAGGTGGCAGAGCACCGCTTTGTTGTTTTAGAATCAGGTCTTTACAAGCTTTAAAGGAGGAGAAATTATGAAATATTTAGTATTGC
This sequence comes from Acutalibacteraceae bacterium, assembly GCA_045634455.1. Lineage (GTDB taxonomy): Bacteria > Bacillota > Clostridia > Oscillospirales > Acutalibacteraceae > UBA737. Next base: position 39,051 of record JAZRAI010000013.1, on the reverse strand, counting down.
TTTGTGACGGTATGGCAGATACCCATAATGAAAAAATCTTAAACGGCAAAACCCCAATGGAATTAGCGTATAAGCCTTATATGGACAAATTGGCACAAAAGGCAGAGCTTGGTATGTGCAAAACAGTGGGAGACGGTTTAAAACCCGGCAGTGATGTTGCAAATTTATCTGTTCTCGGCTATGACCCGTTTGTTTGCTATACAGGTCGCTCTCCATTGGAGGCGGCTTCCATAGGGGTTGATTTAAAGGATACCGATGTAGCGCTCAGATGTAATATTGTAACCCTTTCTGACAGTGAAAATTATGAGGATAAGGTTATGGTTGACTATTGCGCGGGAGATATTTCTACTGCCGAAGCGAGAGAAATTATCAAAACCGTTGAGGAAAAGCTTGGTAACGAAATTTATAGCTTTTATGCTGGTGTCAGTTACAGACATTGTCTTGTGGTGGACGGCGGTACAACCGACCTTGGCGAAATGACACCTCCGCACGATATAAGCGGTAAGGTTGTAGGCGAATATTTAAGCAAATCCGAAAACGCCAAGCCCTTAATCGAGCTTATGAAAAAGAGTTATGATATACTTAAGGATCATCCCGTAAACCTAAAGCGCAGAGCCGAAGGTAAAAACGAGGCTAACTCTATCTGGCTTTGGGGCGAGGGCAGAAAGCCCATGCTTCAAAATTTTAAGGAGAAGAACGGCGTTACTGCGTCTATTATAAGTGCGGTTGATTTGCTTAAAGGAATTGGTATTTGTGCAGGCGCCGATACACCTGAGGTAGAGGGAGCAACGGGATACCTTGACACTAACTTTGAAGGCAAAACACTTGCCGGAATTGAAAGCTTTAAAAACGGCACAGATTTGGTATATCTCCACTTCGAGGCCCCCGACGAGTGCGGTCATAGAGGAGAGGCAGAAAATAAGGTAAGGGCTATTGAGGAAATCGATTTAAGAAGCCTTAAAATTATGCTCGAATATTTGGAAAACTGCGGAGAGGCTTATAGAATTTTAATTATGCCCGACCATCCAACACCGCTTGAAATTAAAACTCATTCGTCAGCTCCGGTGCCCTTTATGATTTATGATAGCGAGAGCCCGAAAAATGGCGCTGTAAGCTTTACCGAAAAGGCTTGCGAGGAGAAAAATAATTACGTTCAAAACGGACCTCAAATAATGGAAAAATTACTTAAAAAAATGTAGTTATGTAAACCAAAGCAACCGAAAAAGATATCCACTTTATCCACAGAGTTATCCACATTTTAAACTGCCTTTTTGCGTAAATCCACGCTTTTTAGCCCCTAAAACGGTGGAAAAGGCGGTTGATAAGTTGGATAACCACTGTATTTGAAACAAAAAACATAAAAAATTATGTAAAGTATTTCGACAATTTTCGACTGCAAAAATTTTTGTTAAAACTACTCAAAATTCACATGGTTTTATGGCGATTTTTTAACTTCAAAAGGAACTTTTATGAAAAGAACAAAACTTAAAGAAAGACTGCTTCCCGATTACACAAGAGGAGAAGAAATTTTTAATATGGTAAGCCATATTGTTGGCGGCGGTGCAGGCGTTATAATTTGTGCGCTATGTGTTGTAAAGGCGTTTTTAAATCACGATGCGTATCAGATAGTAGCATCCTTCATTTACGGACTTTCTATTGTGATACTTTATACCGTATCAAGCGTTTATCACGGATTAAAACCGCCTATGGGCAAAAAAGTTATGCAGGTTATAGACCATTGCTCAATATTTATTCTGATAGCCGGCACCTATACGCCGATTACGTTGGTTTCCTTGCGGGAATATAACCCATATCTCGGCTGGACTGTTTTTGGTGTGGTATGGGGAGTATCGGCGCTTGGAATTTCGCTTAATGCGGTAGACCTCAAAAAATACAGTCTATTTTCGATTATATGCTATTTGGTGCAGGGCTGGTGCATAGTCTTTACAGGAAAAGCGGCAATAGAAGCCATTACGATGAAAGGCTTTGCGTGGCTTTTGTACGGCGGAATAGCCTATACCTTAGGCGCTGTACTTTACGGTGTTGCTGCTAAAAAAACCGTACGCTATATGCATTCGGTATTCCACATTTTTGTGGTAATCGGCTCGGTTTTACAGTTTGTAGGTATACTTTTATATGTGTTGATATGAAAAACAGACACATCATAAGGGGGAAACTCCAAAATGATGTGTCTGTAATTTTTTATATCTTTTTTACTTTTATAGGTTTTTTGTATTTTATGGCATAGTCAATCATTGATTTTGTGCCTTTGCTTTTTTTATCCCAAAAGCAAATTACATAATCACATTTTTCTGCCATTTTACGGTTTCGAATAGGTCCCGCACTTCTGCCGTATTTTTCCCAAAGGGCAGGGTATTTTTCTACCTTAAACCCATTTTCCTTTGCATAGCGTTCACCGATTTTATCGGCTCCGTTTGCGCCGCCTGAAAGAATAACAATATTATTTTCTTTGCGGATATTAGATAGACACAAATCTATAAACAATTTTGCTTGCGTATAATTATCATAATCTCTGCAACCTGCAATGATTACTCTTTTTATCATATTATCACCTGAATAATATTTTACTATTATTTGATAGTAAAATCAATACTATTGTTTGATAGTACATATACTTATTTATGGGTGATGTTATGTATTATCGCAGACTTAAAGATTTGAGAGAAGATAAGGATTTAGTACAGAAAGAAGTAGCGTCATTATTAAATATTGACCAAAGAGTATATAGCAACTATGAGACAGGCAAAAGAGAAATTCCTACTCGTTTTTTGGTTGTTCTTGCAAAATTTTATGGAACGTCTACCGATTATATTTTAGGCTTAACCGATAATTCTACGCCTTATAATAAATAATTTATGAATAATAAAGAAAATTTACCAAACCGCAAACCAACAAGGCTAAAAAATTATGATTACAGTAGCGAGGGTGCATATTTTATAACTATTTGTACCCATAATCGCAAAGATATATTTTCCAATGTTGTAGGGTCGATTCACGAATCGACCGCAATTCAATTAAATTTAAACGGAATAGTTGTTGAAAATTATATAAACCGATTAAATACCCGTTTTGCTTTGAATATTGATAAATATGTAATAATGCCAAATCATATACATCTGATTACTGTTATTGATGAACGGTCGATTCGTGAATCGACCCTACAAAAGCGTTCTATTATATCAAACGCTATGGGATATTTAAAAATGAATGTAGCGCGCGATATTCATAAAAACGGATATACGGGTAATATTTGGCAGCGCTCCTTTCACGACCACATAATACGGGACGAAAAGGATTATCTTAAAATTTGGAATTATATTGATACCAACCCTCAAAAATGGAAAGAGGATTGTTTTTATACGGAATAAATACACAAAAAAACGGACACATCATAAGGGAAAGTTCCCATATGATGTGCCTGTTTGTTTTTATCATAAGCTTTCAATAAATGCGAGTAAGAGCTTGCGTTGCTTTGGTGAAAGTTTAGAAAAAGCCGCCGCAATTTCATCTGTGTCTGACACCTCTTCAAAAAACTCTTTCATTGAGATGCTCATAGCATCACATAGTAGCTGTAAATGGCTGACTGTAATATCAGCCTGACCGAGCTCAACACGTCGCAAATGCGTTTGAGACACCCCAGCTCTTTCTGCTAAGCCATTTTGAGTGTATCCACACTGTTCTCTCAACTTGCGCAATCGTTTACTAACATCCATAATTTGACTCCTTGATTAGTCTTATAAGAATATGGTAGCACAAAAACAAAAGATTATTTAGTTTTTTAGAGTTGACTAATTAGTCTTATAGTGCTATACTATGTTTTAGTAAACCAATTTATTAAATGCACTTGATTGTAAATTTGTTTAAAGGATGTTGTATTATGGAATTATCAAAAGAAGCACTAATTAAAAAATTAGAAGCAATCTCGGTTTTGTATAGCAGAGCATTGGCAATTAAGGATAAAATGAATTCCTTTGAGCCGAACGACAATTACGAGCGAAAGGTTGACGTACCTGAATTCCCCCTTGAGGTTAATAATGAGTATGACGAGGGAGTATTAGATGTTCTTGTAGACGGTCTTGACCATACAGCTGACGATGCCGTAGAGTATATGTCAAGATGTTATGATAAAGCGTATCAACCCGAAAAACCTGCTGAATTTAAAAAGCCCAAATATGAGGGCGGCAACACAGGAGAAAGCAGGGCAAAGCAAAGCAAATTTCGTAACATATCAAATATAGGGTTAGGTGTTGCTATTTTCTTTCTTATAGGTGCAGTAGTTGGAACATCGGATACTCCCGAAGCATTACCTACAATATTAATTATAGCATTGCTTGGCGCTGCAGCATTTGTGGGCGGAAGATTTTTAGCAAAGAAAGAAAAGGCGGTAGAAGACCAAATTGAAGTTGAGGCTAGAGCCGAATATAACAAAGAAATTGCAAACCTTGAAGCCGAGTATAAAAACAAAATCAAGCTTTATGAAGATGAATGTAATACCTATATTTCTGTTCGTGAAGCATTTTTAAAGAAATATGCCGACTGGAGAAAAATTTATCTTGATAGTGTGCGTGAAGAGTCTGAAATCGAGGAAAAACTTGAAAATGACCGTCAAGAGGCAGTTGAAAAAATTAAGGCTGAGGAATTTATGCCTGTATTTAATGATTTGACAGAGCTTAACGATATTCTTACAAATGAGTATTTGCCTGCGGCAGATATTATTATTGATTTGCTTAAGAGTGGCAGAGCTGATGACCTTAAAGAAGCAATTAATCTTTATGAGGATATTCTTTATCGTGAAAGACAGCTTCAGCTTGAACGTGAGAAGGAAGCACAGAGACAACACGAGGAAGCAATGAAGCGCGAGGCAGAGGAACGCTTCCAAAAAGAGCAAATAGCTATGCAAAAAGAACAATTGGCTATGCAAGCAGAACAAGCAAAAAAGCAACTCGAATTTGAAGAACAGAAGCATAGAGATGAAATGAAAATGCAAGCTGATCAGTTAAAACAACAGGAAGCTCAATTTAAAGCAAATCGTCAAAAAAGATGTGTTTGGTGCGCTCATAAATCGACCTGCAGAGAACAATATTACGAAGGTGCTTATAACTGTACAGGTTTCACACCAAAATCATAAATTTATTCATAATTTGATACACAAGGTCAAATTTGAAATAAAATAAAATTCAGGAGGAAAAGTAAATGGGATTTTTAGACAACTTTTTAAAGAAATTAGGCGCAAAGCTTGCTACCCGTTACGGTGTAGTTAGCTCGGGCGAGTATGCAGGCTGTAGCTTTGTTATGGGTAACCCACCAAAAGAAAAGGTAACAACGGCATACACCTTTTCACAGATTATCTTTTTAAAGGATGACGAGGAAAAGGCGCGTTTTGATATCGGTAAGGATATTATTGATGTTGAGTACACCGAAACCATTAAGTTCCCTAAAACTGGCAATGACGGTTTCAGATGTACAATTACATATAAAGACGGTGCCACTTGTGAGGTTGATTTATTCCCAAGTCAGGTGCGAGTTCTACATAGAAATTTAAAAGTAATTATGCTAAAAGAAACTTTAGAATTCTTTGAAAAGGAAATTGAAAAATTACCCCAAGCATAAATGACCGATAATAGATTACATAAAGAGGACCCGAACGAATTATTAATCGTTCAGGTCCTTTTTAATTTATTGATAATAATTATTACAGCTTCGAATAGCCGTGACAATTTATAAGAGCGTCAAGCTTTTTACCTTCTTTACACATGGGACATTCGTTAGGTGCATATACGTGATAGTCGGGGATATCCTTAGGATTAAATACCGAGTGTACGGGCAAACCACCACATTCCTCAACAGTTGCAAAAATGGAGCATAAACCTACAACCGAGCCACCGTAGTAGCGAATGGCATCGATAGCGGTTTCAACAGTTCTGCCGGTAGCTATCGAAACTGCAAGAACAAGCACATGCTTATTTGCAATCATAGGAACAATGTTATCCCTGAAAAGAAGCTGACTTGAATTGGTTGATTCGGGGGTTACAACATAAATTGTTTTATGCGCATTCATATTTATAAAATCGGCCTTTGTAAGACTTTCTGCAAGGCAGGTGCCGATAACCTCTGTTCCGTCAAGACACAAAATAGTATCAACAACAGTATTGCTGTAATAGTAGGAACGCAGAGCTTCTGCTACTGCCTTTGCTTCGGATAAGCGGGATTTTTGAGCTGCAACATCTATATAGTAATTACTGTGGCTGTTGCTTGTTGCAAAATGTCCCTTTGCGACACGAAGATGCAGATTGCTTCCCTTGGTTGCATATTTAAAGGTTTCATTGGTTGGCATAATTTTTTCCTCCTATTATTTGTTAATATTATTTTACTATATTTTCACATAATTTACAAGTATTTTAGAGTGTGCCTCTGTAATAAAGGCCTCTTGTATGCTTAGTATCAGGTGCCGAGCCTTTTTTATAAGCTTTTATAACCTCCAAAACACGCTCGGGTGCTTCTCTTGTAAAGTAAAGGGTTATAAAGTCAAGACCGCGAAGTTCAGAAGTTCGGTCGGCAAGCCAAATGGGTAAACTGTTCAATAACTCGCTATATCCCATACGGCATCTTACGGGGAATTCAATTCCTAAACGGTCGGTAACAACACCGTTTTTATCGCATTTATCACAAGTGATACCATTTTTTAAAGGACAATTTTTAAAGAGCATAAGCGGAATATTGCCGTAAGCTATAATTCCTTTTTTAATTTCGGATGGAATTTTTAAAATATCCGCAATTTCCTCCTCTAAGGAAACCACGCAAGCCATAGCACCAAGCTCGCCAAAAGCATTTATGCTTTCGCTATTGGAGATATTAAGCCCTGTGTCAGCAAAAATTTTAAAGCCTTCATTTTTTGCGATGGTAACTGCTGATAGATTACCGCAAAGGGCAGTATCAAAGCCCTTTTCTTTGAATATTTTAAGTCTGTTTGCAATTTCCTTTTCGCTTAGTATTCCTCGCGGAATATCCACTATAAGCGGAATATTGCTAATACTTAAATTTTCTATATTTTCCTCCAAAGGAATAATTACGGCATCTATACCGCTTAAATCCTTAGGTATTTGAGAAAGCTTTTCAAAGCGGGCATAGATTTTTGGAAACTTTAAAATGTTGTTTTCTTTCTCGGTACGGATATATTCCGCTTGTGACAATTCGCGTTTTATTTCTGCCCGTTTTTCGTCAAGCATTAGGCAGGCATTACGTCTTAGAGTATTTAACTCGCCCGCCGTTACAAACAGTCCGTCATCCAAACAAACGGTACCGCCTTCTGCAAAGTAAGGGGTACTGCCAAGCTTTGAAACACTTGCAAGCGCATTTTCGTATGTTATAGGTCGGTTTTCTGCGATTTTCGGGATATCTCCAAAAGCGGTGACACTCTCCTCACCGCATTCGACAGTCAGTGAAATGGGCTCATCTTTTTTGATTTTAAGGCGTAAGCCTACCGGAACAGACTGCCTTTCCTTTCGGTAAAGCTCGTGAAGTAAAGGAAATGCTTTATCTGCTGAGAGAACATCCTCTTTTGTTCTGATACCGAACATATTTTTACCGAGAGTATTTTTATAATATCCGTCGGTAAAGCCTTGACGTGAAAATACATCCTGCAAAGTTTTATTTATCTTTTCGTCCACAACACCTGTATCTAAGGCAAGACGCGCGGCATAGGTTGCGGCTGCAACATATTCGGGGCGCTTCATTCTGCCCTCAATTTTAAAGGAGCGCACGCCGATCCCGTAAAGCTCCTTTATATATTCAAGCAAAGACAAATCTTTAAGGCTTAAATCGTAGCCTGTACCGAATTTTGCCGAAAAGGGAAGTCGGCACGGTCCTGCACAAAGTCCGCGGTTTCCGCTTCGCGAACCTAAAAAGGCAGAAAGCAGACATTGTCCCGATACCGACATACAAAGTGCTCCGTGCACAAACGCTTCAACTGTAATGCCAAGCTCATCAGCTTTCTTGCAAAACGAGGAAAGTTCTGACTTTGACATTTCGCGGGCTACTACCACCTGAGTAAAACCGAGATTTTTCAAAATTGGCAAAGCACTTTCGGAATGAACAGACATCTGAGTAGATGCGTGCAAAGGAAGGTTTGGTATTTTTTCATGCAGTATTTTGGCAAGCCCGATATCCTCAACGATAATACCGTCAATGCCGAGATTATATGCCTCTTTGGCTTGATTAAAAGCCGTTTCAAGCTCGGCTTCCTTTATTAAAATATTAAGGGTAAGGTAAACCTTAACACCTCTTATGTGGCAATATTTTATCACCTCGGACAGCTCTTTTAAAGAAAAGTTTTGAGCGTTTCTGCGGGCAGAGAAATCCTTTAACCCAAGATACACCGCATCGGCTCCGCTACGGACTGCGGATACAAGCATTTCACTATTTCCCACGGGGGATAAAATTTCACCTGAATTTACACTTTTCATAAACAGTAATCCTTAAAATTTATCATTCTTAAATACAATATATCATTTAAACAGCAGTTTTTCAAGTTATAATATAAATGCTTATATAGTTACTTGAAAAATTTGACGAAATTTGGTATAATTACTGTGTATAAACTAATTTAAAAGGATTTTTGCGATGGATAACAAAAAATTTGAGGAATTATTGCTTTCTGTTCAAAAACCGGGACGTTATTCCGGCGGTGAAATAGGAAGTGTTATAAAGGATAAAAATAAGGTAGATGTTCGATTTGCCTTTTGTTTTCCTGATACTTATGAGATAGGTATGTCTCACCTTGGAATGAAGATACTTTATTCTCAGTTTAACGAGCGTGAGGATATCTGGTGCGAGCGCGTGTTTGCACCTTGGCTTGATTTTGAGGAAGTAATGCGCCGAGAAAATATACCTTTGTTTGCGCTTGAAAGCAGAGACCCTATTAAGGATTTTGATTTTATAGGTTTTACCCTGCAATATGAAATGGCTTATACCAATATACTTAATATGTTGGAACTTGGCGGTATCCCTAAAAGAAGTGCCGACCGCAAAGACTTGTCGCCATTGGTTGTAGCCGGAGGACCTTGTGCTTGCAACCCTGAACCTATTGCAGATTTTATTGACCTGTTCTTTTTAGGTGAGGGTGAAGAGGTTGATTTAGAAGTTATTGACTTATATAAGGCGCATAAGAAAAAAGGCTCAACAAAGCAAGAGTTTTTAAAGGAAGCCGCTAAAATAGAGGGAGTTTATGTGCCGAGCCTTTATGAAATTTCATATAACGGAGACGGTACAATTCAAGGTAAGAAACCCATAGAAAATGCTCCGAAAACGGTTAAAAAACGTATAATTAAGGATTTGGATAATGTTTATTATCCGAAACAGTTCGTTGTGCCGTTTATTGAAATTGTTCATGATAGAGCAGTGCAGGAAATATTCCGCGGATGTATTAGAGGTTGCCGTTTTTGTCAGGCAGGCTTTATTTACAGACCTGTCAGGGAAAAAAGAGTTTCTACTGTAAATAAACAGGCAAAGTGCCTTTGCGAGAGCACGGGTTATGACGAAATCTCGCTCTCATCATTAAGTACAAGCGATTATACTGAAATTGAACCGCTATTAAACGAAATGCTTTCTTGGACAGAGAAAAATCACGTAAGTCTTGCTCTGCCATCGCTTAGAATTGATAATTTTTCTGATGAATTGCTCGAAAAGATTAACTATGTCAGAAAAAGCGGTCTTACTTTTGCACCCGAAGCCGGCACGCAGAGGCTTCGTGATGTAATAAATAAGAATGTAACCGAAGAGGAAATTTTAGATACCTGTAAAATTGCCTTTATGGGCGGTTATACCTCGGTTAAGCTTTATTTTATGTTGGGACTTCCCACCGAAACTGATGAGGATTTAAAGGGTATTGCCGATTTGGGACAAAAAATTGTGGATTTATATTACAATTTACCCACAAAGCCAAAGGGAAAATCTGTAAATGTTTCAATCAGCGTTTCAACCTTTGTTCCAAAGCCGTTTACGCCTTTCCAATTTGAGCCTCAGATAACAAGAGATGAAATTATCCGCCGTCAGGAATATTTGAAATCCCAAATTAAAACGAGAAAAATCAGTTTAAGTTATCACGACTGCGACACCTCTTTCTTAGAGGGCGTTTTGGCACGCGGTGACAGAAAACTTTCCTATGTGCTTGAAAAGGCACTCGAAAACGGATGCAAGTTTGACGGTTGGACCGAATGCTTTGATTTGGAAAAATGGCTCGAAGCCTTTGTATCTTGTGGAATAAATCCTGAATTTTATGCAAACCGCGAGCGTTCGTATAACGAAATTAACCCTTGGGAGCATTTGGATTATGCGGTTTCTAAGGAATTTTTGGTAAGGGAAAACGAAACCGCAAGAGCTTCAAAAACAACACCGAATTGCAGAGAAAAATGTTCTGCCTGCGGTGCTAATTGCTATGGGGAGGGTGTCTGCTTTGAGAAACGTTAGAATTTTTTACAAGAAAAAAGGCAGAATGAAGTTTGTATCTCATCTTGATATGAACCGTTTTATGTCAAGGCTTTTAACCAAGGCTCATATCCCCGTTTGGTATACCGAGGGCTTTAATCAGCATATTTATATGAATTTTGCGGTACCTCTTTCCCTGGGCTTTGAGGGCGAATATGAAATTCTTGATATAAGGATTACAGACCCCAATTTTTCTGATGAGGACTGTCTTAATGCTTTAAAGGCTGTTGCGATTGAGGATATTGTTTTCATAAAGGTAGCTTCTCCGTGGGCTAATATGAAAGAAATTGCTTATGCAGAATATGTTTTGGAATTTGATACAATTCCTACAGGAATTGAGACTTTTTTAAGCCGAGAAAGCATAATCTGTCTTAAAAAGGGCAAAAAAGGAAAGTTTAAAGAAATTGATTTAATCCCCAAAATAAAAGCCTTTGAAATAGACGGAAACAGACTGAAACTTGTGCTTAATTCGGGTTGTGAGGATAATCTTAATCCAACACTTGTTATGGATACATTTTTTGAGCAGACAAACGAGAATAAGTCTTATTATACGGTTACAAGAACTGCTGTTTTGGATAAAGCAGGAAATTTGTTCGAGTAATTAAAGGAAGTGTGTTATGAAAATAAAGGCAGTAACGGCGATATTTTTATTATTTACTTTGCTTATATGCTTTTGCGGATGCAAGAAAAAAGAACAAAAGCCAAAGTCACAGCAAATCTCGGCTTCGGTTTCAGAGAATGGCTCTCAGCTGGCCGATAATAATGTAACGGAAGAAACGCACGATTTTTCATTTCTTTTCGGCACATGGAGGCTTAAGCAGGGAGAGGGATTATATTCCTATGTCTTTGATGATAAGGGCAGTTGGGTATCTTACACAGCAGAGGGTGAAATATACCATAAAGGAACATTAAAGGCTCATTTAGAGTATGAAAATCTTTACAGATACGATTTATATGCCGATGACGGAGGCTTGTGCTTCTCGTTTTATATGGATAGCGAAACCACTTTCCATATAGGAAACGAGGGTGAAACCGTATATCAAAAAATAACACGCTAACATTACTATTATATAAAGGAAGGTTATAATGCTAAAATTAATGCCGCTTAAAGGAAATAAGTATTTTTCGTTTGATATGCTTTTGTTTCCGATAGTTTTTACATATTTTGAAATAGTGTTCGCTCTTTCAACGGCGGGAAGTATATTTAAGCTCAGCACTATATACATACTGTTGTTTTCTCTGGCGTACGGCGGTATTGCGTATTTGCTTACTACCTTATTCAAGAAGAAAAAAGTTAATTATATTATAACCGCAGTACTTTTAGGTTTGGCGGCTTTGCCATATCTTATAGAATATTTTACAAATAAATTCTTTAAGATTTTTTATGATGTAAATACCATCGTCGGCGGGGCTGGCGGTGTTTTGGGAGACTTTACAAAGGAATTATTTCAGCTTGTTTTTTCACTTGACGGAATATTTAAGTTGTTTCTCTATTTCTTGCCGGTAGTTCTTTATGTTTGGTTTGTAAAGGTAATTATACCTGCAAAGCAGTCCACCGCAATAAAAAGAGGAATAGTAGCAGGCGCCACTGCGTTTTGTTATTTTCTCTCAATACTGCTTATATCCTTTAATAAGGTTTATTCACCTATGTTTTCAAAGGAATATAATTTTCAAAATGCAGTGCCTAACTTCGGTCTTACAACTGCGGTGGGGCTTGATTTAAAGAATTTTATTTTCGGTAAAGAGGAAACAGGTTTTGAAAAAGCAGAGGGCGGAACGGTTTCCACTTGGAATGAGGAAGAAAATAAAGAGTACGGATATAATGAAATGAAGCTTACCTTTAAGGATACCTCTAATTCCTCTATTAAACAGTTGAATGAATATGTGTCGGGGCTTACAGCTTCAAGACAGAACAAATACACAGGTCTTTTCAAGGGTAAAAATCTTATTATGATTTCTGCCGAGGCTTTTTCGGCAGAGGTAATAGATAAGGAGCTTACACCGACACTTTACAGACTTGCTACAAAGGGTATTAATTTTACTGATTATTATCAGCCGTCATCGGCGGGTACTACCGGCGGAGAATATCAGAATATTTTCGGTATGCTTCCTACAATGGGCGGTAAGTCCTTTAAGCAAACCGCAAAAAATTATAACTATTTTACAATGGGAAGTCAGTTAAACCGACTTGGTTATTACGGTAAGGCATACCATAATAACTCGCATACCTATTATGACCGACACATAACTCATAATAATCTCGGTTATTCTGACGGATTTATGGCGCAGGGCAACGGTATGGAAGCTTTTGTTAAAAACTGTTGGCCTCAAAGCGACCTTGAAATGATTAAGGGCACACTTCCAACATACATAGATAAGAAAAACTTCAATATTTACTATATGTCGGTAAGCGGTCATAGCGGTTACAGTAAGGTCGGCAATTCAATGACCAAGAAAAATTGGGATAAGGTAGAACATCTTTCATATTCGGATACCGTAAAGGGATATTTAGCTGCTAACTTAGAGCTTGAGTATGCAATGGAATATTTAGTATCTGAACTTGAGAAAAAGGGTATTGCAGATGATACGGTAATTTGCATTTCGTCCGACCATTTCCCGTATGGGCTTGATGCAAACGGAACACTTGGTAATATGCCCTATTTGTCCGAGCTTTACGGATATAACGTAACAAATGTTATCGACCGCGACCATTCAAGGCTTATTCTTTGGAGTGGCAGTCTTGAAAAGGAAAAACCTATTGTGGTTGATACGCCTACTACAAGCCTTGATATTTTGCCTACCCTTTCGAACCTTTTTGGAACAGAATTCGATTCAAGGCTTTTTGTAGGGCGCGACGTCTTTTCCGATGCCGAGGCGATAGCCTTTAATTCGGGCTACGATTGGAAAACCGAGCTTGGCACCTATTACTCCTCAAAAGGTCAGTTTGTGCCAAAGGATGATACTGTGACAGTGCCGGACGATTATGTTGACAGAATAAAAACAATAGTAAGGAATAAAATTAATTTCTGCACTAAGGCACTCGAACACGATTATTACGGTTATTTGTTTAAATAGAATGAGGATAAAAAAGCTCCCCAAAAGCAAATGCATTTGGGGAGCTTTTTAATACGGGGAAATATATACGTATGTATTAATTGCGTACGGTTTTGTAAACACGAAGCTTTCTGCGGCGGAATTTGGCTTTGAGGTTTTTTTCAAAGGCGCAAAGCTTTTCCTCATTAAAGAAGCACCAAATAACACCAAGTATTAAAGCTAATTCAAAAATTGTTTGTAAAATGTGAAGAAATGACATTGTTTTTACCTCCCGAACATTTGTTCGTTAATCTTATTATACTCGATTTTTAAGATTTGTCAAGTACTTTTTTGAAATTTTCTAAATTTATTTTAAACTCTGCAGTGTCCGATAATCCGTACAATAAGCAGGATAAAAAATACTTGACATTTTGTGCGGTTGGATGTAATATATTTTAATAAAGCGTTGATAAGGACATTAGCTTAAAATGAAAGCTTTAAAGAGATGGCGGGTCATAGGCTGAAAGCCTGCCAAAGTTATGTTTTAAGTGAGACCGCCTTTGAGTGCTGTGGGTAAAAAACACAGACGCCAAACCTTGCGTTAAAGGGTAAAAAAGTGTTCGGCTTTTGCCGAAAATACGGGTGGAACCGCGGAGAAAATTATTGCTTCGTCCCGAAAGATGTTATCTTTCGTGGCGGAGTTTTTTGTTTTATAACGAATTTTATAATTTATTAAAAAGGAAGATGAATTATGATTAAAATTACATTAAAGGGCGATGTTGTAAAGGAGTATGAGCAGGGCATTACCGCTTATGAGGTTGCAAAGGATATCAGTATGGGCCTTGCAAAGAACGCTTGCGCTGCAAGAATAAACGGTGAAAATGCAGACCTTAGAACTGCTCTTTTCGAGGACTGCTCATTGGAGATTTTAACCTTTGAGGATGAGTACGGCAGATGGGCATTCCGTCACACTGCTTCTCATATTTTGGCGCAGGCAGTAAAGCGCTTGTTCCCCAACACAAAATTGGCTATAGGCCCCGCAGTTGACGACGGCTTCTATTACGATTTCGACGTTGAGGAAAGTTTTACTCCCGACGATTTAACAAAAATTGAAGCAGAAATGAAAAACATAGTAAAAGAAAATATTCCGCTTGAGCGCTTTACCAAAACACGCGATGAGGCTATCGAATATTTTAAATCTTTGGGTGAGATATATAAGGTAGAGCTTGCCGAAGGTATCCCTGAGGGTGAGGATATTTCGTTTTATAGTCAGGCTGATTTTACCGATTTGTGTGCGGGCGCGCACCTTATGTCAACATCTCAGGTAAAGGCATTTAAGCTGACCTCTGCCACAGGTGCTTATTGGAGAGGCGATTCCTCAAAGAAAATGCTTTGCCGTGTTTACGGTACTGCATTCCCGAAGCAGAGTGAACTTGAAGCACACCTTACCATGCTTGAGGAGGCTAAAAAGCGCGACCACAACAAGTTAGGACGTGAGTTAGAACTCTTTACAACTGTTGATGTAATCGGTCAGGGACTTCCCATTATGCTTCCTAAAGGCGCTAAAATTATACAAACACTTCAACGCTTTGTTGAGGATGAGGAATATAGACGCGGTTGGCAAATTACCAAAACTCCCTATATGGCTAAGCGCGAGCTTTATAAATTGTCGGGACATTGGGACCACTATTTAGACGGAATGTTCGTTCTTGGCGACCCCGAGGACGAGACTAAGGAATGCTTTGCGCTTCGTCCCATGACCTGTCCTTTCCAATATCAGGCATATTTAAACCGCGCACGCTCTTACAGAGATTTACCGCTTCGTTATAACGAGACTTCAACTCTTTTCCGCAACGAGGAATCAGGCGAAATGCACGGACTTATCCGTGTTCGTCAGTTCACAATTTCTGAGGGACATTTAATGTGTACTCCCGAGCAATTAGAGCAGGAGTTCAGAGGTTGCTTGGAACTTGCTATCTTTATGCTTAAAACACTCGGTCTTTATGAGGATGTTTCTTACAGATTTTCTCAGTGGGACCCGAGCGATACCGAAAAGTATATCGGTACTCCCGAACAGTGGGATGAGGCTCAGGGTATTATGTCAAAAATTCTTGATAACCTTGAAATCCCATATAAGGTAGGCGTTGGCGAGGCTGCTTTCTACGGTCCTAAGCTTGATATTCAGATTAAGAACGTTTACGGCAAAGAGGATACGCTTATCACTATTCAGATTGACCAGATGTTGGCAGAAAAGTTCGGTATGGAATATGTTGATAAGGATGGACAGAAAAAGAATCCTTATATCATTCACCGTACCTCTATCGGTTGCTACGAAAGAACCTTGGCACTTCTTATTGAAAAATACGCAGGTGCTTTCCCGATGTGGTTAGCTCCCACACAGGTTAAAATTCTTCCTATTGCAGACAGGCACCTTGATTATGCTTACGAAATTAAGAAAAATCTTGAAGCAAAGGGAATGCGTGTAGAGCTTGACGACAGAAACGAAAAAATCGGCTATAAAATCAGAGAAGCAAGACTTCAAAAAGTACCTTATATGCTTATTATCGGCGATAACGAGGTAGAAAAAGGTGAGGTTTCTGTTCGTCGCAGAGGTGAGGACGGCGATTTGGGTGCTATGAAGGCAGAGGAATTTGTAGCCCTTGCTGTCGATGAAATTGAAAATAAGATTATTAGATAATTTCCTTGGAGGTTTATTGATGTCTGATTATTTAAGTATGAATAAGGAGGAATTAAAGGCGGAGTTTCAGTCGGTAAAGGCTGAATATGAGCGCCTGCGTTCACTTCATTTAACTCTTGATATGTCAAGAGGTAAGCCCGGTTTTGACAATATGGATTTAAGCGAAAAAATGTTTGACCTTGTAGGCAATGATACAGGCTTTAAAAACATAAGCGGTATTGATTGCAGAAACTACGGCGGTCTTGACGGACTTTTGGAGCTTAAAAACCTTTTTGCCGAAATTTTGGAGCTTTCTCCCGACCAGATTATAGTAGGGGGCAACTCATCGCTCAATATGATGTTTGATACCATAGCTCAGGCAATGACTCACGGCATGGGCGCTGAGCCTTGGGCTAAGCAGGAGGGACTTAAATTTTTGTGTCCCGTTCCCGGATACGACCGTCATTTTGCAATAACTCAGTACTTTGGTTTTGAACTGATTCCCGTTCCTATGAACGCGGAAGGTCCTTTGATGGATGTAGTTGAGGAGCTTGTAAAAGATAGTAAGGTAAAGGGAATTTGGTGCGTGCCTAAATATTCTAATCCCGAGGGCATCACTTATAGTGACAACGTGGTAAAGCGATTGGCAGCATTAAAGCCCGCGGCTTCTGATTTCAGAATTTTTTGGGATAACGCTTATGTGGTTCACGACTTGTATGAGGAAACCGATACACTTTTAAATATTTATACAGAGTGTGTTAAGGCAGGCAACCCCGATTTACCGCTTATATTTACCTCTACTTCAAAAATTACCTTCCCCGGTGCCGGTGTTGCGGCAGAGGCGGCAAGTCCTAACAATGTGGCTCTTTTAAAGAAAAGAATGCAGTATCAGACAATAGGTCCTGATAAGCTTAATCAACTTCGTCACGCAAGAATGTTTAAAAATGCCGACGATGTAAAGGCACATATGAAAAAGCACGCAGAAATTTTAAGACCTAAGTTTGACGCGGTGCTTACAGAGCTTGAAAATCAGCTTGGCGGCACAGGTGTTGCCCGTTGGACTAAGCCTAATGGCGGATATTTTATAAGCCTTTACGTAACTGAGGGAACCGCATCACGTGTAGAACAACTTTGCGCTAATGCAGGGATGATTTTAACCCCCGCGGGCGCTACCTATCCTTACGGTAAAGACCCGTATGATGCAAACCTTAGAATCGCTCCGTCATATCCGTCGGTTGAGGAAATCAAAAAGGCTTCACAGATACTTTGTGTTGCAGTAAGATATGCTTCACTCGAAAAGCTTTTAAGTGAAAGTTAAGCTTTAAAATTTGGCGTAAGTGACAAAAATAACCTAAAGACATAAACGGTTATTGACTTTATTTGTGTTTTTAGGTATAATCTATATATTACGTACCGTATGGGTACTATTTGAAAACATTAAATTGGAGGATTAACCAATGAAGTCCAAAAGAGTGGGTAAGCCGACCTTTTTTGTGATTTTGGTTCTAATCTTAGCACTTACATTCTGTGCTTTTTTCGGAATTGAAAATTACTACGGCGATGCAAGACAACTTTATGTAAAGGGTGCAAAAGATATCCGTTGGGGTATTGATATCCGTGGCGGTGTTGAAGCCGTGTTTACACCCGCTAAATCCGCAAAGGATATAACAGACGAAGATATGGAAGCGGCAGAAAGTCTTATCAAAACCCGACTTGTTGACCAAAATATAACCGATTATGAGGTTTATTGTGATTCAGCAAACCATCAGGTTATCGTGCGTTTCCCTTGGGAAGCAGGCGAGAGCGATTTTGATGCGGTTGCAACGGTTGAAAAGTTAGGCGCTTCTGCAATGCTTATTTTCAGAAAAGGTTCTGAGCAGACAGGCGATGTTATACTTCAGGGTGCTGCCGATGTTAAATCTGCAGAGCCCAGTGTTGATGATAAGGGTGCAAATGTTGTAGCTCTTAAATTTACAAAATCAGGTAAAACCAAGTTCGCAAATGCTACCTCGTCAATGGTAGGTCAGACAATTTCTATCTGGCTTGCTACCACAACTACTGAGGTAGACGAAAAGGGCGAACCCATAGTTGAGGAGGTTATGCTTTCTGCTCCTACTGTTCAGGAAGCTATCACCAACGGTGAATGCGTAATTACAGGTAACTTTACCGGTGAAGCTGCGCTTGAACTTTCAAAGCAGATTAACAGTGGTAAGCTTCCTTTTGCTATGACAGTTGATAATTCAAAGCTTCAAATTATTTCACCAACTCTTGGTTCAGGTGCTTTAAATGTAATGCTTATTGCAGGTTCAATTGCGTTCGGTCTTGTATGCTTGCTTATGATTTTGCGTTACAGACTTAACGGTTTTGTTGCTTCTATTGCATTGCTCGGACAACTTGCAGGCTCTATTGCTTGTATTTCGGGCTTCTTCCCGTCAGCTTCAAGCTTTACACTCACCGTTCCCGGTATTGCGGGTATTATCCTTTCTATCGGTGTTGGTGTTGACTGTAACGTTATTGCCGCAGAAAGAATTCGCGATGAGTTCGCAAAAGGTAAAACTATTGACGGCGCAATTGACAGTGGCTTTAAGAACAGTTTATCCGCGATTATCGACGGTAACGTAACTATTGTTATTGTTGCATTCGTGCTTATGGGTGCATTCGGTACTCCAGACAGTCTTATCGCTAAGATTTTCTCACCCTTAATGTCACTCTTCGGTTCACAGATTACAGGTTCTATTTATTCATTCGGTTACACCTTGTTAGTAGGTACTATATTCAACCTGATTATGGGTGTGGTTGCCTCCAAGTTTATGCTTAAGAGCATTTCAAGGCTAAAAATCTTCAGAAATCCTTGGTTCTACGGAGGTAAGAAAAATGCGTAAGTTTAATATTGATTTTAACAAAGCATTTACAAAGGTTCTTGTAGCTTACATAGCAATTTTTGTTGTAGGTATTGTTATAGCGGCTATTTTTGGTGTAAATCTTGATATCAACTTCAAGGGCGGCGCAAAAATTTCGTATTCCTATAAAGATGATATAAAGATTGCCGATATAGAAAAGGTTGTTGACAAGCAACTCAAATCTGATTTTTCTATATCTCAAAGCGAGGCATTAGCAGGCGATACAAAAACCTTTGAAATTACTTTAACTGGTAAGAACGCACTTTCGGCTTCAAATCAGGATGACCTTACCGTGGCTCTTCAAAAGAATTTCAAGGCTAACAAGATTGAGCTTTACAATTCAAACTCAGTAAGTCCTACAATGGCAGGCACTTTCTTTGTAAAGAGCTTGGTTGCGGTAATTCTTACAGCTGTATTCGTTGTAATCTATGTAGGTATCCGCTTTAAGAAAATCGGCGGTATAACCGCAGCACTTACTGCTCTCGTGGCTCTTGTGTTGGACGTGCTTATCACCTTCTTTGTTTGCGTTATTTTTAGACTTCAAATCGATGCAAACTATATAGCGGTTGTTCTTACAATGCTTGGTTATTCGCTAAACGATACAATCGTTATTTATGACCGTGTTCGTGAAAACAGAGCCATAAATACAGATATGGAGCTCAAGGACGTTGTAAACCTTAGTATAAATCAGACAATTATCAGAAATATTGTAACTACGGTTACAACCATTTTGGCAGTAGTTACAATTATTGTGGTATCTGAACTTTATGGTTTACAAAGTCTCAGAACATTTGCAATTCCTATGGCATTCGGTTTGGTTTCGGGTGCGTTATCATCATTGTTTATTTCAGCTCCCTTATGGGTTCGCTGGCGTAAAGTAATAGCTTCTAAGCAGGCTAAATAATAAAGCTTTAAAAACTGCTCACACTACAAAATGTTAGTGTAAGCAGTTTTTTTGGAGGTTATATATGTTTTCTTTGGACAATATAAAGCATAAAAGGGTTTTCGAAATCTTTTCAGAAATAGTGGAAATTCCTCATGGCTCGGGCAATATGGAAAAGATTTCCGATTACTGTGTAAGCTTTGCGGGAAAAAACGGATTAAAATGTGTTAAAGACAGAGCCTTTAATGTTATAATTTATAAGGATGCTACGGTCGGTTATGAAAATAGCGAGCCTATAATTTTGCAGGGACATCTTGATATGGTATGTCAGGCTGAGGAAGGCTATGAAATCGACTTTTTGAGCGAGGGCTTAAAGCTTTACAGAGAAGACGATTTTGTTAAGGCGCAGGGTACAACTCTTGGAGCTGATGACGGCATAGCAGTAGCTATGGTTATGGCAATTTTAGAGGATAAAACATTGTCTCACCCGAAAATTGAGGCAGTTTTCACTACCGACGAGGAAATCGGTATGTTAGGAGCTACCGCACTTGACGCTTCATATCTCACTGCAAAAAGAATGATAAATATTGATTCGGGCGAGGAGAATATTATTACTGCCTCCTGTGCGGGCGGAATTGATTTTTCTGTAAAACTGCCCTTTGTGTATGAAAAAAACAATGAAAAAGAGATAGAAGTTACACTTGTAGGACTTAAAGGCGGACATTCGGGTGTTGAAATTGATAAGGGAAGAGTTAACGCCGACACATTGCTTGGAAGAATTTTAAATAGGCTTAATTTAAGTTTTGAAATAAGACTTGTTTCAGTTTCAGGCGGCGATAAGGGAAATGCAATACCAAAGTCGGCAAAGGCAGTTTTTAAAACCAAACAACCCGAAAAAGCAATTACCATTTTGAATGAATATTTATCAAGCATAAAATCCGAAATTTCTGCGGCAGAGACAAATTTTGATTACCGCGTGGAATACGCAACCTCTGATAATGATTTTTGCATGGATAAAAAAAGCAGTGACAGTATAATTTTTGCTCTTTGTGCCACACCGCAGGGTGTTATGGAATTTTCTTCTGAAATAGAGGACTTGGTTGAAACATCCCTTAATTTAGGAATATTGAAGACGGGTGATAATGCAGTTTACCTGAATTATGCTTTACGAAGCAATAAAGCATCTGCATTAGAGGGATTGACAGAAAAAATGAAGGCGTTTTATTCTACTGTTGAATGTGAGACCGAAACAAGCGGATTTTATCCCCCGTGGGAATTTAGAAAAAATTCTGTTTTCAGAGAAATTTATGCGAACACTTATAATGAGTTGTTTAATGAAATGCCCCAAATTAACGCCATTCATGCGGGACTTGAGTGTGCAGTCTTTTCTGGTAAAATAAAAGGGCTCGATTGCATTTCGGTAGGACCTGATATGTATGATATTCACACCTATAACGAAAGACTGAGTATTAGCTCTTGCGACAGAATTTACGAGTTGTTAATTACAGTTTTAAAGAATTTGAAATAAAATTTAAAAGCAATCCTAAAAGGGTTGCTTTTATTAGTGATGTATGATAGAATATCAAGGATGGTCAAATAAATTTTTAAGGAGATATTATGGAAAACAAAAACGAGTTTAAGCCGTATATTCCTGCTGAAAAAATCACACCTGAATTGACAGTTACTTCAATTATAATGGGTATTCTTTTGGCAGTTATATTCGGTGCGGCTAACGCTTATTTGGGACTTCGTGTAGGTATGACTGTTTCGGCTTCTATTCCGGCAGCGGTTATTGCAATGGGCGTTATTCGCGTAATTATGCGCAAAAATTCAATTCTTGAAAGCAATATGGTGCAAACTATTGGCTCCGCAGGTGAATCCTTGGCGGCAGGTGCAATTTTCACCTTGCCCGCACTTTTTCTTTGGGCAAAGGAAGGTGTGATGGACAAGCCTGATATGCTTGAAATTACACTTATTGCTTTAATAGGCGGTTTGCTTGGCGTATTCTTTATGATTCCGCTTAGAAATGCACTCATCGTTCGCGAGCACGGTACACTCCCTTATCCCGAGGGCAAGGCTTGTGCCGAGGTTATGTTAGCGGGTGAGGATGGCGGCAGCAAGGCTTCTACCGTATTTGCAGGTATGGGCTTTGCGGCAATCTTTAAATTTATTATTGATGGTTTAAAGCTTGTCCCCGGCGAAGTTACCGTAAATGGCCCGCGTAAGCTTTATCCCGGTGCTATCGGTACACAGATTTATCCTGCGGTAATGAGCGTTGGTTATATTTGCGGTCCGCGTATTTCATCTTATATGTTTGTCGGCGGTCTTGTGAGCTGGCTTGTAATTATACCTATTATTGTGCTTTTCGGCGGAAGCACTGTTATGTTCCCGTCGGTGGATGCTACTATCGGTCAGATATTTGCTAAGGAAGGCGCTTACGGTATCTGGGGCTCTTATATTAAGTATATCGGTGCAGGCGCGTTGGCGGCAGGCGGTATTATTAGTCTTATAAAATCATTGCCTTTAATTGTGCAAACTTTTAGTGGTGCTATCAAGGGCTTTGGTGCCGCAGGCGGAAAAAGCCGTACCGAACAGGATATAAACACAAAAATCGTACTCGTAGCAATTCTTATTTTAACATTACTTGTATGGTTAGTCCCTGCAATTCCCGTTCCGCTAATCGGTGCGGTAATTGTAGTTATATTCGGCTTCTTCTTTGCTACTGTTTCTTCTCGAATGGTAGGTCTTGTAGGAAGCAGTAACAACCCCGTTTCAGGTATGTCTATCGCAACCCTTTTAATTGCAACTCTTGTTTTAAAGCTTGTTGGAAATGCAGGCTACAAGGGTATGGAGGCAGCTATTGCAATTGGCTCAATAATTTGTATTGTAACCGCTATTGCAGGCGATACTTCACAGGATTTAAAGACCGGTTATATTTTGGGTGCTACTCCCAAAAAGCAACAAATCGGCGAAATTATCGGTGTTGCTTCATCTGCTTTGGCAATAGGTGCTACACTTTATCTGCTTGACTCTGCATGGGGCTTCGGAAGTAACGAATTGGCGGCTCCTCAGGCTACCCTTATGAAAACTGTTATTGAGGGTATCATGGGAGGAAATCTGCCTTGGGGACTTATTCTTATAGGTGTTTTCCTAAGTATTGGTGTAGAACTTTTGGGTATACCCGTGCTTCCGTTTGCAATAGGCGTTTATTTGCCGGTTCAGCTTAATGCTTGTATTATGGTGGGTGGTATTATCCGTTTGTTCTTTGATAAGATTAAGAACGAGGAAAAGAAAAACCGCACTGTTAATGATGGTATCCTTTTCTGCTCCGGTATGATTGCGGGCGAAGGCTTGGTTGGTATTTTGTTGGCACTCTTTGCAGTGTTCGGCATTAGCGATGCTATTGATTTATCTGCTAAATTAGGTCTGCCGACCTGGGCTTCAAATATCGGAAGTATTGTGCTTTTCGCAGTAATTATATTTACTCTTTTGGCATTTACTGCATTTAAAAAGCAAAAGAAGAATAGCGACCAATGAAAAAGGAAGTTATAAGCAAAAATTATCTTGAAAAAATTCCCGTAACCGCGGTTGAGTTTGAAACCGACCAAAAGGAAATGGTTGTTCTTAAAATAGAAAATACGGGTATAGCCAATAAAATTGCGCAAAAGTTTTTTAAAAGACCGAGACACAGCTTCATTCATCTTGATGAATTTGGAAGTTTTGTATGGAAGCAAATAAACGGCGAAAGCGATATAATTGTTATCGGAAACGCAGTTAAAGAGCATTTTGGAGATAAGGCAGAGCCTTTGTATGATCGCTTGGCAAAATTTTTCAAGACACTTGAAAGCTATAAATTTGTAACATTTAAATAATGAAAAATGCCGTGCTTTGCACGGCATTTTTGTTTGATATTATAATATTCTAAGTCCTTTTGGATAATGATTTTTGGCAGTACCGTTTACAACCTTTATTCCGCCTAAGGTACATCCTTCTACGGTAACAACTGCCCAACCGTTAGGAAGGTCTGCTTCGATTTCCTCACCATGCAGATAGCGTAAAACACGGGTATCTGAAATTGAAAGTTCCAACCTTCTTTTAAATTTATGCCCAAAAGCCATAAAGAATTGGTGGTGGGGCAGAATAAAGTTTTTCTTTATTTCTCCTATGGTAACTCCGTACATAAATGCTTTGCCGTCGGGAAGGGGAAAAGCATTTTCAAAATAAGCAGGATTTTTATTATAAAGCTTTACTGCATCACACGAAAAGTCCTCTAATGTATCGTTTAAAAATTCGGTTATTAAAGGGTTTATTTTCTCCTGTTTTGGTTTTATTGCGAGGTTTTCAGCCTTTGGAAGTGTGCTTTTTATCACCGCCATAAACTGTCCCTCACCTCTGCCTTTATGGGGATAAAAACGACGCGCAAAATGAATATTTTCTGTTTTACAGCCTTCAAAGAATATGCCGTCGGCGGTGGCTTTTTCGACCGCCTTTGGAACCTCGCAAATAATAAAATCGGGATGCTCGGTTAAAAAATTATCTATCACCATTTCGTTTTCTTCAAGTGAAAAGGTGCAGGTAGCATACACAATAGTGCCACCATCCTTTAAAAGCTTTACGGCATTCTCTAAAATTTCCTTTTGGCGGTTGGCACAAAGGGTAACGTTTTCCTCGCTCCACTCTGATATGGCGTTAGGTTCTTTTCTGAACATACCCTCGCCCGAGCAGGGAGCATCAAGCATAATTAAATCAAAGGTTTTGCCGAAAGTATCTGCAAGGCGGAAAGTATCCATACAAGTGGTGATACAGTTTTTAAGTCCCAACCTTTCAATGTTTCCTGTAAGTATTTTGCAACGGGATGGGATAATTTCGTTAGAAACCAAAATTCCGTCTTTGCCTAATTTGTTTTTGAGCTGTGTTGATTTTCCGCCCGGAGCCGCGCACATATCAAGCACTTTAAAGTGCGGTTCGATTTTCACACACTCTGCGGGAGCCATAGCGGCAGGCTCTTGAATATAGATAACGCCTGCGTGATGTAATGGATGATTTCCTGCTTTCTCGGTTTCTAAATAAAATCCGTTTTCCACATAAGTGATTTTTTCACTACCGAAGGGATTGATTTTCTCAAAATCCTCGAGCGAAATTTTTTCAGTATTCACTCTAAATCCCTTTTGCGCAGGTTCATTTATTGCCTTTTCATAAAGCGGGTATTCGTCTTTTAAAAGGCTTTTCATTCTGTTTTCAAATTTTTCGGGCAATTTAATCATCTGAAAGCTCCGTTTCGCTGTAAAGCATACACATACTAAGTGCGGTTATTGCCGCCGTTTCGGTACGCAAAATTCTTTTTCCAAGGGAGATAATCTCAGCACCTGAGGATTTAGCTTTTTCTATTTCTTTCAGGCTAAAACCACCCTCGGGACCTATTAAAATTCCTACTTTCATGCCCTTTTTAAGCTTTAAAAGGGAGTTTTTTGTGGATTTCATACCCTCTGCACATTCATAAGGAACAAAAAGTAAATCTAATTTATTTATGTTTTCAAGAACGGTTTTATATTCGGTTACGGGGAAAACAGTGGGAATAATGTTGCGTTTGCTTTGCTTTGCGGCAGCTTCGGCAATGGATTGCCAACGAGAAAGCTTTGTATTCTTTTTCTTTTGGTCAAGCTTTACTACGCAGTTTTCCATTTCTACGGGAATTATACCGCTAACACCGAGCTCCACCGCTTTTTGAATTATAAGCTCTAACTTATCTGCTTTCGGCAGACCTTCAAAAAGATATAATTCAATAGGAAGCGAGGTATCGTTATAATTCCTTTCGATGATTTTAACTAAAATAAAATCTTCTTCGATTTTTTCTATTTCGCACAGATGACTTTCACCGTTATCGCTCACAAGAAATTTATCGCCTACATTTTTTCTTAAAACGTTTTTAATATGGTTGTAGTCACCGCCCGATATCATATAGCCATTTTCTGTACGCATATTAGCGGCCGCAAAAAAATTAAACATTTATAACACACTCCAACTGTATATCAAGTGTATTATAACAGATAAATTTTAATATTACAACAAATTCTCTTTTATAAAGGCTTCACTCAATTTTTCAAGCTTTGAAAAGTCCATAGCCTTTACGTAAAACTGTTCCAAATCGTCGTGCAGAGACTTGGCATTTTTAAGGGTAGCTACTCCTAAATTCAAAAGTCGCATAGCCTCTTTTTTGTTTCGCTTTAACTCAGATTTTACTTCTGATAAATAATTTTTATTTATAAATCTTGTTTCGTGAATTCGGCGGGTTTTTAGCGGAAGTTTCAGAAAATCATATTCTCTTATAAAGCTTAGCTTTATACTTGGGATTATAACTCCGTCTAAAATCTCGGGCAGTAATGGGTTATGAAGTAATATTATACCGTGGTTTTTTTCTAAGGCATAGTCCGTAAGGGCTTTTAAAATAATATCCGCCACCGCACCGCTATTATCCGATATTATTATTTGTTTATCGCTTTCAAGGAGTATTGTATCAGAAAAATAAACTACTCCTTTTGGTGTTACTCCACCCAAAAAACGGTGCTTTGTGTCTGCCTTGGCTCCATCTGATTTAATGTATTTTTTCGCCAAGGTAACGGCGGCTTTTTTGCATTTTTTTATATTGGCATAATTTTTTGCAAAATTAAGGCTTTTGCGAAGCATTAAACCGGAGGCTTTAAGATATTCCTGCGCTGCTGCTTGTTCGGCTTTGTTTTTTAATGTAAGTGCAATAATTTCGTTGCGGTTTTCTCTGATTTGAGCTTCGTTCCAATACTTCCCAAAGTTTAATATTTCCTCTGAAACACCTGGGAAAAGAGGTTCCTGCGTGTGCGGAGCAGTTCCGTCCAAAACGGCAAGCTTTTTTTCAGGGATAAGCACGGCATCGAGTGAATCGGGGTCGCTTCCGCAATAGCAAAGGGTAGGATTTTCACTGTGTTTTAAAAGCTTTTTCATAAAGGAAGATTTTCCGCTGCCTGGTCCGCCTTTTATAATAGCGCATCTCCAACCGTCAAGCGGATTATAGCAGGTATTAAAAAAAGAGACAAAACCGTCGGCACTGTTTGATGCAAAAAAATACTTTATATTATTATTTTTCATAAATATACCTCCAACGGTATATTTTATTCTTTAAAACTTTACTTTGACACAATAGCGGTTATATGTTAAAATATTAAAGGAGTCGGTTAAACGGTTGCGGATATTTTTATATCTGAGGAAAGTCCGAGCCCCACAGGGCAGAATAGCGGCTAACGGCCGCCGAGGGTGACCTTAGGGATAGTGCAACAGAGATATACCGCCGCATTTTTTGCGGTAAGGGTGGAAAAGCGAGGTAAGAGCTCACTTAGTGAATGGGAACATCTCACTACTGTAAACCCTATTCGGAGCAACGCTGACTGTGGCTATACATTTGCCCGATGTGCCACGAAAAGCGGCTTGAGCATAAGGAGCAATCCTGTGTCGAGATAGATAACCGTTCAAGACAGAACTCGGCTTACAGACCGACTCTTTAATTTGTTTTTAAAAAAGGCTCGAAGAAATTTTAAAATTTTTTCGGGCTTTTATTTATATTTTTCAAGAAAAATAGATATAATATAGTTGAAGGATAAAATTTCGCAACCGATAAAAAATCTCAAAACCCCTTTAAATAAAAGGTTTTTGAGGTTCGCAACTCGCAGTTTACAGAAATATGTAACTTTTAATTGCTTGACCTTTTTGGAAAATTGGTATACAATCGGTCTTGATAATAATATGGAGGTGTTTGTTATGACACTAGGACAAAAAATTTCAATCCTTAGAACTGCTATGAATCTTTCACAGGAACAGTTGGCGGAAAAATTAGAGGTATCCCGTCAGTCGGTTTCTAAATGGGAATCGGATAAATCTATGCCTGAAATCAATATAATTTTAGGCCTTTCAACTATTTTTAATATAACACTTGACGATTTATTGCGTGATGAAATTCCGCTTGCTCCCACTTACACAGAACCTATTTTCAGACCTCGCGAATCAGTTAATTACAACTTAAAATATTTTGGTACAGATGGTTTCAGAGGAGAAGCAAACACAGTGCTTACCGCAGACCACGCTTATAAAATCGGCCGTTTCCTCGGTTGGTATTATTCTTCGCCTCTTTCGGGCAAAAAAGAGCCTAACCACAAAACACGCGTGGTAATCGGTAAGGATACCCGTCGTTCAAGCTATATGTTTGAGTATGCTATTGCGGCAGGTCTTACCGCTTCGGGCGCAGATGTATATATGCTTCATGTAACCACAACTCCCAGTGTTTCCTATGTAACCCGTCAGGATGGTTTCGATTGCGGAATTATGATTTCGGCATCACATAATCCTTTTTTTGATAACGGAATTAAGCTTATCAATTCCTATGGCGAAAAAATGGACGATTACACGCAGTCTCTTGCTGAAAAGTATATTGATGGCGATTTGGCAGTTTTCGGTTTTGAAGACGATTTGCCCTATGCTACACGTGAGAATATAGGTAAAATTATAGACTATACCGCAGGCAGAAACCGTTATGTAGGATATCTTATTTCGGTTGCGGCAAATTCCTATAAAAATCTTAATATCGCGCTTGACTGTGCAAACGGCTCGGCTTGGATGATTGCCCGTTCTGTATTTGATGCACTCGGTGCTAAAACACATATCATAAATTCCAGCCCCGACGGACTTAATATCAATAATAACGCAGGCTCTACACATATCGGTGTGCTTAGAAAGTATGTAAAGGAAAAGCATTGCGATGTAGGTTTTGCATTTGATGGTGACGCTGACCGTTGTATAGCTGTTGATGAAAACGGTGAAATTGTAAACGGCGACCACGTTATATTCATAATAGCTCAAATGCTTCGCAAAAAAGGTCTTCTCAAAAACGATACTGTTGTAGCAACTGTTATGTCTAACCTCGGCTTTTTCAGAGCGGTTGAAAATGCGGGTATGAAATGCATACAAACAACTGTTGGTGATAAGTATGTTTATGAGGCTATGCTCGAAAACGATTTAAGTATAGGCGGTGAGCAAAGCGGTCACACAATTATTCGTAAATATGCTTCAACCGGTGACGGTATCCTGACCGCTATTATGCTTGCAGAATGTATGGTTGAAAACAAAACCTCTTTAAGCGATTTGGCTTCCCCCGTAAAAATGTTCCCGCAAACGGTTAAAAATATTGCAGTTAAGGATAAATCAGCGGTAACCTCTAACAAGGAAGTTTTAGCAGCAGTTGAGGAAGTATCCGAAGCACTCGGTAAGGAAGGCAGAATACTGCTCCGTGAAAGCGGAACAGAGCCGGTTATCAGAGTAATGGTGGAGGCTTCAACTCAAAAGAATTGCGATTTATATGCCGATAAGGTTATAAATTTAATAATTTCTTTGGGACTTGCAAAATAAAATACTGTTTACCAAAAAAGGGAGGGAAAACCTCCCTTTTTTCTTTTTAAAATGAATTATTAAAGGCGAATACTGTCGAAATTCGGACTATTTTAGGGTTGACGGTAATAAATAATTGTGCTAAAATATCGGTATAATATTTGTTTTTAGGGAATATGCTTTAAAAACAAGAAAAATGGAGGAAATCAAAATGGCAAAATTTTGTTCTAAATGCGGCAATTCGTTGCAAGAAAATGAGCGTTTCTGCGCTAAATGTGGCGCGCCTGTAGATACAGCTCCTTACAATCCGGCAACATCTGTTCCTGTACAGCCTGTAGCTCAGCCCGTAGCTGCTGCTCCTGCTCAGGCTAACAATCTTGGCTTGTTTTATGTAATTACCTTAGGTCTTCAGGTTTTACAGTTAATTCTTTGGTTCTGCAAAACCTTCCAGGCAAGCGCTATGGGAATAAGCAATTCTGTTTCAACACATGAGGCTTTCGTATCTGACGATATGGGCTTTATTTCTACTGTAGCAATTATTTTGTCTATAGTTGGTTTACTTGTTACAGCACTTCCTGTTTTACTTAAAACTACTTCTAAGCGCAATGCACTTGTTATTCCTAAGATTACAATTCTTTGGTCTACTGTTTGGTTTATTATTTATTGGATGGCTTTAAGTTCAAGAGCTTCGGACTATTCATCTTTTGGAATGTCTGCAGGTCCTACATTTGCAGGTGTACTTTTCCTTATTGTATCCTTAGCAGTTATAGTAATGCTCTTTAAGATCACTGCAGATGCTAAGAAATTAAACAAATAAAAATAGTTTTTACATAAAAGCCACAGCTTTTGCTGTGGCTTTTGCTTTTATAAATGAATTAATTTTTTAAAGCGGCCAATAATATTTTTGAGGTGGAAAAAGTTGAAAAAGAAAACTCAAAAAAAGATTTATAAAGAGCCGTCCGTTATGCCGCTTTCAGACTTGCCCGAGACCGCAACAGAAATGGTAAACAGATATGGCACCTACGAAATTCAGTCTACTGCCGCTACCGATAATCAGTACCCTGCAATAGCTCAGGGCTTTAACCGTAAGCAAATTAAGGAAGATTGCGAAAATCCCCGAAAATAAGTACACAAATTCTTGACAAATTCTTACAAAAGGGATATAATGAATTTGTGTAAAAACTATTTGGAGGAATTAAAAAATATGATTAGTGCAGGCGATTTTAGAAACGGCGTTACCTTTGAAGAGGACGGCAACGTATTACAGGTTGTTGAATTCCAGCATGTAAAGCCCGGTAAAGGCGCAGCTTTTGTAAGAACTAAGATTAAAAACGTTATTACAGGCTCCGTTATTGAAAAGAGCTATAACCCCACCGCAAAGTTCCCGACAGCTTTTGTTGAGAGAAAGGATATGGAATATTCTTATTCTGACGGTGACCTTTATTACTTTATGGATCAGGAAACCTATGATATGGTTCCGATTAATGCATCTGACCTTGGCGACAACTTCAAGTTCGTTAAGGAAAATATGATTTGCAAAATCCTTTCCTATAAGGGCAAGGTTTTCGGTGTAGAGCCTCCAACATTTGTTGAGCTTCAGATTACTCAAACCGACCCCGGCTTCAAGGGCGATACAGCTACTAATGCTACAAAGCCTGCTACACTTGAAACAGGTGCAGAAATCCGTGTTCCTTTGTTTATTGATGAGGGAGATATGGTAAGAATTGACACCCGTACAGGCGAATATATGGAGCGCGCATAATAGAATTGGAGGATACAGTAATGGATATTTGTGAAAAGATTGCTTATATCAAAGGCTTAGCTGAGGGTCTCGGTCTTGACGAGGCTACCAAAGAGGGTAAAATCCTTTCTGCTATTATTGATTTACTTGGTGATATTACCGAGGAAATCTGCGATATTGAGGAAGGCTGCGACGAAATCTGCGAGCAGTTAGATGCTGTTGATGAAGATTTATCTTCCTTAGAGGAAATCATTTACGAGGACGACGAGGACGAATGCGATTGTTGTGACTGTGATGACGACTGCGATTGCTGTGATGATGAGGTTTACGAAATCGAATGCCCTGCTTGTAATGATGTAATCTACCTTGATGCTGATATGCTTGAGGAAGAGGGTATGGTTTGCCCTAACTGCGGTACAAATCTTGAATTTGATTTTGATTGTGACTGTGACTGCTGTGACGGTGACTGTGAAGCAGAGAAAGAATAATATTCTCAAATTTTTAGCCGCACAACTATTGTGCGGCTTTTTAAATTTGGTTGCGTGGTGATAAAATGCAAACACAGGTAAAACTTCAATACAAACTTAATTATTCTTATAAAAAGAAGCTTCCCGTAATAGTGGTAGCCGCAGGCAATTCCACAAGAATGGGTACCAATAAGCAGTTTATGCGCATAGGCAATTACCCCGTAATTGTTAGAACTTTGGCAGCTTTTGAAAATTCTCCCACTGTTGACCGCGTGATTTTGGTGGTAAGGGAAGAGGATAAATTTTCTTTTCAGATAATGCTTGAAAAGTACGGAATAAATAAGGTTACGGATATAGTTTCGGGCGGTGCATCCCGTCAGGAATCAGTTCTGAACGGATTTCGGGCGCTTAAAGGCACCGATAGTGCGGTGCTTATTCACGATGGCGCAAGACCACTTGTCAGCGAAAGGATAATATCTGACGTGGCGTCGGCTTTGGAGGTTCATAAGGCTGTAACTTGTGCCGTAAAGGTTAAGGATACCCTTAAAAAGGTAGACCAAAACGGTAAAATAATAAAAACGCTTGACAGGGACTCGCTTGTTGCCGTACAAACACCGCAAGGCGTTTGGGTGAAGGAATATTTACAAGCGGCGGAAAAGGCGGGTAGGGTTTCTGATTTTACTGATGACACTTCGCTTATGGAGTGGGCGGGTTATGATGCTTATATAGTTGAAGGCAGCTATAAAAACATCAAAATAACTACACCTGAGGACATCAGTGCGGCAGAAAGCTTTTTAAAGGAGGAGGACTTATGAGAATAGGTCACGGTTATGATGTACACAGGCTTGTTGAGTGCAGGGATTTAATTTTAGGCGGTGTAAAAATTCCTTTTTCGTTAGGACTTCTTGGCCATTCGGATGCGGATGTTTTGCTCCACGCTATATGTGATGCACTTTTGGGCGCAATGGCGCTTGGAGATATAGGTCAGCATTTCCCCGATAGCGATGAAAAATACAAAAATATTGATAGCCGAATATTGCTTCGTCACACAGTGGCTTTATTAGAGAAAAAGGGTTACAGGGTAGGTAATATAGATGCTACCATAATAGCTCAAAAACCGAAGCTTAAACCCTTTATTGAAGAAATGCGAAAGAATATCGCATTGGACACAAAAACCGAAATTGATAACATTAATGTTAAAGCCACCACAGAGGAAGGTCTCGGCTTTACGGGAAATATTGAGGGAATTTCGGCACACGCAGTTTGTATTATTGAGAAGGTATAATTTTTAATTCTCCCGAATATTTTTAGCATAAGGGGGAATGTTATGAAGCCGTATATAATTTTAAACAAACGAACGCTTTTGCTTTTAATCATAGTTATAGCGGTAACGCTTTTGGTTTTTAGCCGTGTTGTGTATCTTGCGGCTAAAAGAATAGACGGCTCAACTAATTCCAAGCGTGAAGCATTTCTTCTTTCGGCGGGTGTTAACGATTTAAACGGCATCTGCAAGAAAAAAGAAATAGTTATCCCAAAGGAATTCCCCGCAGTTTATAAGGAGTATAACCGTCTGCAAAAGGAAGCAGGCTTTGATTTAAAGAGGTACAAGGGCAAGGAAGCTACACTTTATACCTATTTTACCGAAAGCGGTAATGAGATTAATTTAATAGTGTATAAAGGTCAAATAATCGGTGGCGATATTGTCTCTTCTTACGAAGTTTTGCCTTTAAAATAATTGAAAAGAAGTAAAATGTATGAATTTACAAAGAATAGATAAAATAATAGCAAATCAGTTTAATTTGCCACGCAAAATTTCAAGGGCTTGTATTCACCGCGGTAAGGTAAAGGTGGACGGAAACGTTATCCGCGACCCATCGCTACAAGTGGATGCCGATACTGCAAAAATTGAATATCGCGGTCAGGAGCTTGAGTATAAGGAACATATATATCTTATACTAAATAAGCCTCGCGGAGTGCTTTCTGCAAGTAGTGATAAAACCAGAGAAACGGTTGTTGATTTGGTTCCCGAAAGCCTTAAAAGGCAGGGACTTTTCCCTGTTGGCAGATTGGACAAGGATACAACAGGACTTTTAATTATAACGGATGACGGTGATTTTGCGCATAATGTGATATCGCCTAAAAAAGAGATTTTTAAAACATACCGTGTCACACTTGACGGAGATATGACAGACGAAAAGGCTGCTACATTGGAAGGCGGAGTTACGCTTGCAGACGGGACAAGGCTTAAAGAATGTATAATTACAAGTTTTAGCAAAAATATTTGCGAAATAAAAATTTCTGAAGGTAAATATCATCAGATAAAGCGAATGTTCGGTGTGGTTGATCTTGGAGTTAATGAGCTTCAGCGTATAGCCGAGGGAGGACTTTTGTTACCCGAAGATTTAAAGTGTGGCGACTGCCGAGAACTTACAAAAGCCGAAATAGATAGCATTTTCCATAAATAATGTGTAAATTCTACAAAATATTATTCTCAACATTAGGTATAATGGGTATAGCAATTTTGAAAAATATTTGTTATAATAATTGTGTTTAATGAATACTAGCAATTTTAGGAGGTTGCAAAATGGCAAGTTTATCTTTACGCAATGTTTACAAGAGATATCCTGGCGGCGTTACCGCTGTTTCTGATTTCAATCTTGAAATCAAGGATAAGGAGTTTATCATTCTTGTTGGACCTTCAGGATGCGGTAAGTCTACCACTCTTCGAATGGTAGCAGGTCTTGAAGAAATTTCTGACGGTGAAGTTTACATTGGCGACCGTTTGGTTAACGATGTAGCACCTAAGGACCGTGATATTGCGATGGTTTTCCAGAACTACGCACTTTATCCCCATATGTCAGTATTTGACAATATGGCATTCGGTCTTAAACTCCGTAAAACCCCCAAGGAGGAAATCAAGCGCCGTGTTGAAGAGGCAGCTCGTATCCTCGACATTTCACACCTTTTAGAGCGTAAGCCTAAGGCTTTGTCCCGTGGTCAGCGTCAGCGTGTAGCACTTGGTCGTGCTATCGTTCGTGAGCCTAAGGTATTCTTACTTGACGAACCGCTTTCCAACTTGGATGCTAAGCTTCGTGCACAGATGCGTACCGAGATTTCTAAGCTCCATCAGCGTCTCGGCACAACATTTATCTACGTAACACACGACCAGACCGAGGCTATGACAATGGGTACTCGTATCGTTGTTATGAAGAGTGGTCTTGTTCAGCAGGTTGATACACCTCAGAACCTTTACCTCAAACCCTGCAACTTGTTCGTTGCCGGATTTATTGGTTCTCCCCAGATGAACTTTATCGAGGCTAAGCTTTTGAAGAATGGCGACGATTTCTTTGTAGAGTTCGGTTCAGAGGATACAAAGACCCGCGCAGGTGTTAAGTATCAGATTAAGCTTCCTGCTTCTAAGAATGCAGATGGCGCACTTGATGCTTATGCAGGTAAGGAAGTTATTATGGGTATCCGTCCTGAGGATGTTCATAATGAGGAAGAGCTTTTAGCTCAATTTGCCGACGGTATCGTAGAGGCAGATGTTGAAGTTACCGAGCTTATGGGTGCTGAAACATACCTTTATATGAACTGTGAATTCCAGAGCATTAATGCACGTGTTGCTCCTACAAACACAGCTCGCCCCGGCGATAAGATTAAGATTGCTATTGAACCTCAGAAGATCCACCTTTTCGATAAGGATACTGAACTTACAATTTGCAACTAATATTAAAAATCAAGACCTCAAGGAGAAATCCTTGAGGTCTTTTTTATATCTTAAATATTGATTTTCCCGATAGGAGCTTCGTCTAAGAGTAATTTTTCCTGTTCCGCTTCAATTTTAAGTAGTTCGTTTATTGCCCTAAACATAAAAATTACCGAAAGTGCGATGCTTGCGATAAAGGCAGGTATCAAATAAGGGAAAAGCTCGTCCTTTAAAAATGTAAAGATAACTATATCCGCCAAAATGTTATATATAACGCAAAGAATTATGCATTTTTTTCTGAAACCTTTGTATTTCTTTTTAAGTTCTTTTCTTTTTTCTTCAAACTGTTCCCATTTTTCCATATTGGTACTCCTTTTATAGGTAATAGTTTAATATTTGCAAGATTTTCTGTATTCTGTCGCTGTTTGACCGGTTACTTTTTTAAATGTTTTGCTAAAATAGTATATATCGCTAAATCCGCAAAGATTTGAAATATCCTCATTTGATAAATCGTTGGATTGGAGAAATTCCTTAGCTAAATTAATTTTTCGGTGAATTATATACTGATTAGGCGGAGTGTTGAATTCATTTTTAAAAATATCGCCAAAACGTCTTATGGTAACGCCATATTCTTTTGCAGCTTTTGCGATACTCGCCTGCACCTCTACGGGTTCAAAATCAATAAACAGTTTGCAAGGTCTAAAGAGTGAATTGCCTGGTCGATTATAACGCCCCCGCCCTCTTTTTCCCAAGTACCTTTCCAATCGGATAAGGAATAATAAGAATCAGGCTTGCACCAAGTAAGTGTGCAACGGGCGCTTATTACCTTACCTAATTTTCCGTTTAATATATTTTCTTTTACAAGCTTTGCGGTATCGTTGTATCTGCATTGGAATATAATGCCGTAACTAAGATTTTTTTCGTCAGCTAATTTAACATTAGCTTCGCCATCTTCATAATTAATGCTCATAGGTTTTTCGCAAAGAACGTTAACACCCTGTTCAAGTGCATATTTAGAGATAATCGGATGCAAATAGTGAGGAACGCAGATGTGTACTACATCTATAAGCTCGGGTTTGATAAGATCCTTGTAATCATAAAATGCGGGAACATTGTATCTTTTAGCCGCCGCATCGGCACGGTCTTTTTTGATATCGCACACACCAACAAGCTGAGCGTTTTCTAAATGGTCACAGCTTGTAGCGTGCATTGTGAAAATACATCCGCAGCCTATAATACCAACTTTAAGCATTGAAACTAAGCTCCTTTTCTAATGAAAATTTAAGTGATGCCGCTGCAGAGGGAAGAGAAGCGGCTTGTATGCCGTGCTTTTGTTGAAAGTGTAAAGGCGGGTACAAACACACCTATCGATGCTTACGATACTGTAACTTGGCTTGCTATTGCTGCCCTTTCGGAAATGGCAATTAAATTAGGAGGAGCACCCGTAAGCTTCCCCGATTTCACAAAGGGCAAATGGATTAAGCGCGAAGCTCCCGTAAAGAGAAAATATTCACTCGATGAGATTATAGAAGACAGAAGTGTTCCGATTTTTCTTGATTAAGACATATAAAAAAGCGAGGTGAACTCACCTCGCTTTTTCATGTATTTTTATTATTCCATTACAATAGCAATCTTAACACCGGTTAAGGAAATATTCTTTTCCATAGCGTCAACATACTGCTCTAACGGATAGTGGTCGGTTACAAGCTTTTCAACCGGAATACCCATAGTCTTTGCATTCTTTAAGAAGCCAAGAGTTTCGATATATTCGTTAGCGCTGTAAACCCAAGAACCAACAAGTGTGATTTCCTTGTTACAGAGGTCGAAGTGGGGGTTCATTGTGCATTCGCCTGCATTTACAAAGAAGCCCATTTCGCAATATCCGCCACCGCGACGAACATACTTATAAGCATCAGCTGCTGCCTGAGGAACACCTGTGCACTGGAATACGAAGTCAGCACCGAAGCCGTGTGTTAATTCCTGAACCTTAGCTACTCTTTCTTCAATGGTTTTAAGCTCTCTGAAATTTATAACATCAGTAGCACCCATTTCTTTTGCGAGAGCCAAACGGGTATCAACACCGTCTACAGCGATAATGTTTACAACGCCGGCAGCTTTAAGAACTGCAATCTGCATAAGACCGATAGGTCCGCAACCCTGAACTAAAACGGTAGAACCGAAATTAATAAGGTTGGTTGAGTTAGCGCGGTTCCAAGCGTGAACGCAAACGCAAGCGGGCTCGATAAGCATTCTTTCGTCAACAGACATACCGTTAACTACGAAAATAGAGGAGTTTTTGCGAACAAGGATATGCTCAGCAAACCAACCATTGTTGTGATGCTCTGCATCATCTTCAATAAGACCGTACACGCCGAGACCTTCACAAAGATTGGGAAGCTCGGGGTAGCGGCGGCAGTAATCACACTCACCGCAGAGAAGAACAGAGGTAACAACCTTATCGCCAACCTTAATGGGGTCGCCCTTAGTGTCGGTGGTAACACCCTCACCAATAGCTACAACTTCACCGGTTCCTTCGTGACCAAGCACGATTTCTTTATAGCCAAAGGGGTTGTAACGGTACTCGTGAACGTCAGTTCCGCAGATACCGCAGCCTTCAACCTTAACAAGAATTTCGCCCGGACCGGGAGTAGGGATTTCAACGTCGCGAAGTTCAACGATAGCCTCACCCTCAACGCCGTCTACGATTTTTGGCTTTACAAGATAAGCCACTTTTGATGTTGCCATAGTAATACGCTCCTTAATTGTTAAAATTTTATCAAAGGTACAATAAAATTATATCATATTGAAAATAGTTTGTCAATTATATTCCTGTTAATATTTTAGTATCTTAATTATTTATACGCTATGTATTTTGGTAATTCGTCGGGGGAGCCTACTTGAATTACGGTCATTCCGTCACTTTCGAAAACATACATTTCTCCCCATTTGCCGTCAAGCTTAAAGACAATACAACTGTCATAATCATTGCCCGTATAACGGGTGTTGCCGACTACTGCGGTTTTGCCCTCAATTAGTTTTGCAACATCAATGTTTTGAGGATTTTCCTCTATTTCTGCATTTTCAAGCCAATCTTCGATAAACGCTTCCTCTAACATAAACTGCGTTTCTCTGAAATCGCCGTCTATGTAATCAAAACTGAAAACATAAAAGCACAGGAAATTTTTCACCTCGAAATTTTTAAGGGAAATATCGTTTTTCTCATTATAAAAGTAAAGCTCGCCATAGGATGCGTTTTCCTCGAATTCCGAAAAATCCTCACTTAATCGGCAGGCGTAAAATTTTCCGTTTTTCTTAAATTCAATGTTAGGGTAAATTAAAAATAAGGATACTGCCAAAAGGATGATAATTATAAGGATTGCAATAATTATTTTAACTTTTTTAGTCATTTTATATCCCTCGCATATTATATTTACTTTTTAATATTATAACATCAATATTTTCAAAAGTAAAGTAAGTATAGGAGTTGGCAATAAGCGTAGTATAGCAGATGTATTGCGGTTGTAAAACTTGACTTTGAAAATAAAATATGTTATACTGATTAAAAATAGAAATGAACGGAACCAGCTGTCTGCAGAGGATGTTGGTTCCTTTTTGCTTTATAATGATTATAGAATGTCGAAACGACTATTTTCGTTTCGACAAGCCGATTTTATCGGCTTTCGCATAATTAAATTTCCGAAAATTTAATTATGCTCTACATTCATTGCAATGGGTT
>JAZRAI010000012.1:0-22295 GCA_045634455.1 Acutalibacteraceae bacterium | reverse complement strand
TTTATTTGGCGCGCTGAAGAAGATTCGAACTCCCGACCTTCTGGTCCGTAGCCAGACGCTCTATCCAGCTGAGCTATCAGCGCAAAATGCGTGTCTTTTTTTGACCGCCATAGTATGATATCACATAATTAAACAAAAATCAAGTATTATTTTCAAAAAAAGCAAAAAAACTTTTTTAATTCTCTTGTAAAAAAATAATTGACATCTATTGCTTTTTGTGGTAAACTATTTTAGCGTGCCGAAATGTGCGTATATTTTGGTGTGCAAATTTAATATTTGGGAGGTGTAACAGTGCCTACGTTTAACCAGTTGGTTCGCAGTGGTCGTGAGACTATCGAAAAGAAGGCTAAAGCTCCTGCTCTTTTAAAGGGCTATAACTCAATGAAGCGCAAGCCTACTGACAATGACTCACCCCAGAAGCGCGGTGTTTGTACAGCAGTAAAAACATCCACACCTAAGAAGCCTAACTCAGCTCTCCGTAAAATTGCCAGAGTTCGTCTTTCCAACGGAATTGAAGTTTCAGCTTATATTCCCGGTATCGGACACAATTTACAGGAGCATAGCGTAGTGCTTATTCGTGGTGGCCGTGTTAAGGACTTACCCGGTGTGCGTTATCACATCATCAGAGGTACCCTTGATACACAGGGCGTTGCTAAGAGAATGCAGAGCCGTTCTAAGTATGGCGCAAAGCGTCCAAAAGCAGGTGCAAAGTAATTTAAATTGAGATAATCTCTGCTGCAAAACAAGCAGCGGCATTTATATATATTATGTAAGCCGCGCTTGGTGCCACGGGGAAGTTACTCGAGTACCTATGATATCATCATTATGAGGGAGGGAAGTAAAGTGCCAAGAAGAGGCTTTATCGCAAAACGCGATGTTTTGCCGGATCCTGTATACAACTCAAAGGTAGTTACTCGTCTTATCAACAACATTATGCTTGACGGTAAGAAGGGTGTTGCTCAGAAAATCGTATACGGCGCTTTCGAAATCATTAGTGAAAAAACAGGAAAAGACCCGCTTGAAGTATTTGATACTGCAATGGAAAATGTTATGCCTCAGTTAGAGGTTAAGGCTGTTCGTAAGGGCGGCGCAACCTATCAAGTACCTTTCGAGGTTCGTCCCGAAAGAAAGCAGACTTTGGGTCTTCGTTGGTTAACAACATACAGCCGCAACCGTTCTGAAAGAACTATGAAAGAGCGTTTAGCAGGCGAGATTTTGGATGCTGTTAACGGTATCGGCGGCGCAGCTAAGAAGCGTGACGATACACACAAGATGGCAGAAGCAAACAGAGCTTTTGCTCATTACAGATGGTAGTTTAAAAATTTTGTTCGGCGCATTGCTTGCAATGCGTAATTATGGAGGATTATATGCCAAGAAAAGTATCTCTTGAAATGACAAGAAATATTGGTATTATGGCACATATTGACGCCGGTAAAACCACCACTACAGAGCGTATCCTTTTCTACACAGGTGTAAACCGTAAGATGGGTGAAACTCATGATGGCGGCGCAACCATGGACTGGATGGAGCAAGAGCAGGAGAGAGGTATTACCATCACTTCTGCGGCTACTACCTGCTTCTGGAAGGACCATCGTATCAATATTATCGACACTCCCGGACACGTTGACTTTACAGTTGAAGTTCAGCGTTCACTCCGCGTACTTGACGGTTCTGTAACCGTACTTTGCGCAAAGGGCGGTGTTGAGCCTCAGTCTGAGACCGTTTGGCGTCAGGCTGACGAATACAAGGTACCCCGTATGATTTATGTTAATAAGATGGACATTATGGGTGCCGATTTCTACCGCGTTCTTTCTATGATAAAGGACCGTTTCAACTGCAATGCTGTTCCGATTCAGCTTCCTATCGGTTCTGAGGACACATTCAAAGGTCTTATCGACTTAGTTGAAATGAAGGCTATCGTTTATTACGATGACCTTGGTAAAGATGTTAGAGAGGAAGCTATTCCTGAGGATATGGTTGAACTCGCTAACAAATACCGTACAGAACTCATCGAGCACATTGTTGAGCAAGATGAAGAACTTATGGAAAAATATTTTGTGGGTGAAGAGCCCACAGTTGAGCAGATTAAGAAGATTATTCGCGAGTCTACCATTGCTAACAGCATGGTGCCTATCTGCTGCGGTACTTCTTACAGAAACAAGGGTGTTCAGCCTTTATTGGACGCTGTTGTTGACTATATGCCTGCTCCTACAGACGTTGAAGCTATCAAGGGTGTAAACCCTGATACTGACGAGCCCGAGGTTAGACATTCTTCTGATACAGAGCCTTTTGCTGCTCTTGCATTCAAGATTGCTACTGACCCCTTCGTTGGTAAGATTTGCTTCTTCCGTGTATATTCAGGTACAGTTGATGCAGGTAGCGGTGTTTATAACTCCGTTAAGCAGAATAGGGAGCGCTTAGGTCGTATCCTTCAGATGCACGCTAACCACAGAGAAGATCTTGAGACTGTTTATGCCGGCGATATCGCTGCTGCTGTTGGTCTTAAGAACACCACAACAGGTGATACACTTTGTGATGAAAAGCATCCTGTAATTCTTGAATCCATGAACTTCCCTGAGCCTGTTATCCGTGTTGCTATCGAGCCTAAGACTAAGGCAGGTCAGGAAAAGATGGGTCTCTCACTTGCAAAGCTTGCTGAAGAAGATCCTACCTTTAAGGCTTACACCGATGAAGAAACCGGTCAGACAATTATCGCCGCTATGGGTGTGTTACACCTTGAAATCATCGTTGACCGTTTGCTCCGCGAATTTAAGGTTGAAGCAAACGTTGGTGCTCCTCAGGTTGCTTATAAAGAAAGCATCCGTAAGAAGGTTGACCACGAAACTAAGTACAAGCGTCAGTCCGGTGGTTCCGGTCAGTACGGTCACGTTAAGATTATTGTTGAACCTAACGAGTCCGGTAAGGGCTACGAGTTCATCAACTCTGTAACCGGTGGTACTGTTCCTAAGGAATATATCCCCGCTGTTGACGCAGGTATTAAGGGTGCATTAAACGCAGGTGTTCTTGCTAACTACCCCGTAGTTGACGTAAAGGTTACTCTTTACGACGGTTCATATCACGAGGTTGACTCCTCTGAAATGGCATTTAAGATTGCAGGTAGTATGGCATTTAAAGAGGCTTGCCGTTTGGCAGACCCCGTTCTCTTAGAGCCTATCATGAAGGTTACAGTACTTGTACCTGAAGAGTATATGGGTGACGTTATCGGTGACTTAAACTCTCGCCGTGGCGAAATCCAAGGCTTTGGGGACAGAGCAGGCATTTAGCAAATTAATGCACATGTACCGCTTGGCGATATGTTCGGTTATGCTACCGACCTTCGTTCTAAAACACAGGGTCGTGGACAGTATACAATGGAGCCCGACGGTTACAAAGAAGTGCCTAAGAGCATTTCTGAAAAGATTATTACTGCAAGAGCTAAGAAAGATTAATTTTTGTAGAAATAATACTTGAAATTTTACTGTTTTTTTGGTAAACTATATTTAAAATAATAATTTGAATTTCTAAGGAGGAAATTTACAATGGCAAAGGCAGCTTTTGAAAGAAATAAGCCCCACGTAAACATTGGTACCATTGGCCACGTTGACCATGGTAAGACCACATTAACCGCAGCAATCACAAAGTATCTTTCACTTAAGGGACAGGCATCATTCGAGGATTATTCCAACATCGATAAGGCTCCCGAAGAGAGAGAGCGTGGTATTACAATCAATACCGCACACGTTGAGTATGAGACAGACGCTCGTCACTATGCACACGTTGACTGCCCCGGACACGCTGACTATGTTAAGAACATGATCACCGGTGCTGCTCAGATGGACGGCGCTATCCTTGTTATCGCTTCTACTGATGGTCCTATGGCTCAGACTAAGGAGCACTTACTCCTTGCTCGTCAGGTTGGCGTTCCTTACATTGTTGTATTTATGAACAAGACTGACTTAGTAGACGACGAAGAGCTTCTCGAACTCGTTGAGATGGAAATCCGTGAGACTCTTGATAAGTATGAGTTCCCCGGCGACGATACACCTATCGTTAAGGGTTCTGCATTCAAGGCACTTGACAGTGCTTCTAACGATCCTTCTGACCCCGTTTATGCTCCTATTCAGGAACTTATGGATGCTGTTGACAGCTACATTCCTACTCCTGACCGTAAGGCAGACCTTCCTTTCTTGATGCCTATCGAGGACGTTATGACTATCTCTGGTCGTGGTACTGTTGTTACCGGCCGTGTTGAGCGTGGTCAGTTAAATGCTGGTGACGAAGTTGAAATCATCGGTCTTACCGAAGAGAGAAACAAGACTGTTGTTACCTCTATGGAAATGTTCCGCAAGACTCTCACATACTGTGAGGCTGGCGATAACGTAGGTGCACTTCTCCGTGGCGTTGGCCGTGAGGATGTTGAGCGTGGTCAGGTTCTTTGCAAACCCGGCTCTATCAACCCCCATACCAAGTTCCATGGTCAGGTTTACGTATTGTGCAAAGAAGAAGGCGGTCGTCATACTCCTTTCTTCAACAACTATCGTCCTCAGTTCTACTTCAGAACTACTGACGTTACCGGTGTTATCACTCTTCCCGCTGGCACAGAAATGTGCATGCCTGGCGATAACGTAGAGATGGACGTTGAGCTTATCACTCCTATCGCTATTGAAGAGGGTCTTCGTTTCGCTATCCGTGAGGGTGGCCGTACAGTTGGCTCCGGTGTTGTTACAAAGATTAACGAGTAATCTTAAAATAACATTAATTTTAAAAGAGAGTTCTTCGGAACTCTCTTTTTTTGCATAAAAAAGAAAGTTTATCCAAAAACTAAATAGTGGGGTGTTTTGGATGAACTTTCTTGAAAAATTGATTGAAAATGTTTTGCCAACCGTAATATCAATACTTGAAATAATGGGAATTTTGGTGGTAGTGCAGAGTGCACTTTTCGCCTTTTGGGAGTATGTGCAAAACACACTTTTTCATAAAGAAATAGATTTGAAATATCACTTTGCAACAGGTCTTGCAACCGCCCTTGAGTTTAAAATGGCAGCAGAAATACTAAAAACTGTAATAATCAAAGAAATGAATGAGCTTTTGGTATTGGGAGCAGTGATAATTTTAAGAGCCATTTTAAGCTTGCTCATTCACTTTGAAATGAAAGGCGAAAAAACAAAATCATAATAAAACAGGACGGCAGATATCATTTTAGCCGTCTTTTTTTGTTATGATATTTTACACTGTGTTCCGTCGTGTTTGATTTCGTAATTTTCTTTATAAATCAAATCTTCAATAAACACAAATTCATACCCCTCATCTTTTAGGCATTTTAAAATGGCGGGTAATGCTTCGGGGGTGTGGTCAGCATCATTATGAAACAACACAATACTTCCGTTTTTTACTTTACTCGTTACCCTTTTGCAAATGCTGTCCGGCGTGGCGTTATCTTTCCAGTCAAGTGAATCAACATCCCATTGGATCGTATACATATTAAG
Organism: Acutalibacteraceae bacterium; assembly: GCA_045634455.1. Lineage (GTDB taxonomy): Bacteria > Bacillota > Clostridia > Oscillospirales > Acutalibacteraceae > UBA737. The sequence continues at coordinate 16,809 of JAZRAI010000012.1, read as the reverse complement.
ATCATTAAGGGTTTTTATGGTGGTGTTATCATAATCGCCGTATGGCGGGCGGAAAAGGGTGGGGGCTTTGCCCGTTACATTTTTGATTTTTTCGTTGCAAGAAATAATTTCGTCACGCATTTGTGCGGTGGTAAGCTGTGGCATATTCGGGTGGGTGTTTGAGTGATTTTGCACCTGATGACCTGCATCAGATAAAGCTTTTACCGATTCGGGATATTTATCTACCCAAGCACCTACCACGAAAAATGTTGCGGGGACATTGTACTCTTTCAGTATCGATATAAGCTCCTCAGTATCATCATTACCCCAAGCAGCGTCAAATGAAATTGCTATTTGCTTTTTTTCGGTCTCAACACAGTAAATAGGCAGAAGCTTTTGGTCGCCCGCAAAAACATTGATTGAGGCAATCAAAGCAATTACCGTAGCCAAAACACAAGCAAGCGTTATTGTGATTTGTTTTTTTGTTATTATAAATAATTTCATAAAAAGCACCTCGGTATTTTATATGCTCTAATGCTCGTACTATATTATTCACAATTCTTTTACTTGCCTATTTTTTTGATTTAAGGTATAATAATTGGGAATAAAGTTATTAGGAGTATTTGGTTTAATGGTAGATGAATTAGGTTTATTTGCGGGTGTGGCGGAGGAAATTTTCCAAAATACAAAGCTATACCGTGAACTTATGATGAAATATAACTGTGCAATGCTTGAAGTTAAAACCAAGCTTGACGTACTTAACAGTCAGTTAGGGGTTGAACACGAAAGCTCACCCTTTGAGTCGATACATTGTCGCATTAAAACACCTTCAAGCGTGGTGGAAAAGCTAAAACGCAGAGGTTTTCCGATAACATTAAATTCTATTGAGGAAAATCTTAATGATGTTGCGGGAATCAGGGTTATATGCTCCTTTATTGATGACATTTACAGTCTTTCTGAAAGACTTTGCGCCCAGGACGACGTCAGGGTGATAGAGGTTAAGGACTACATAAAAAATCCCAAGAAAAACGGTTACAGAAGCTTGCATTTGATACTTGAAATACCAATTTTCCTTTTGAATGAAAAGAAATTTATGCGAGTTGAGGTGCAGTTCCGCACTATTGCTATGGATTTTTGGGCAAGTCTTGAGCATAAGGTACGCTACAAAAAGGAAATTTGCGACGCCGAAGCCATTTCAAGCGAGCTTAAAGCTTGTGCCGAAGAAATTAATGCACTTGACGTTAGAATGCAAGAAATTAAAAGAAAAATTGATTATAACGTTTAAAAAATAACTTTATTTATTAATAAAAGTGTGATATCATAAAGAGAGTAATATATAACTTAAAGAGGTATTCTTTTATGGGTTTATTAAAAGCAATTTTTGGCAACTACAGCGAAAAGGAAATTAAAAGAATTATACCCTTACAACAAAGGGTTTTAGAGCTTGAAAGCGAATATGCTGCTTTGTCTGATGACGAGCTTCGCGCAAAAACAGACGAGTTTAAGGAAAGATTAGCACTTACAGAAACACTTGATGATATTTTGCCTGAGGCATTCGCTGCTTGCCGAGAGGCGGCTTGGCGTGTGCTTGGTATGAAGCATTTCCCGGTACAGATTTTGGGTGGCATTATTTTGCATCAGGGCAGAATTGCCGAAATGAAAACGGGTGAAGGCAAAACCTTGGTTGCAACTTTACCTGCGTATCTTAATGCGCTCTCGGGTAAAGGTGTTCATATTGTAACGGTAAACGATTATTTGGCAAAGCGTGACTCCGAGTGGATGGGTAAGCTGTACCGTTTTATGGGGCTTAAAGTTGGTCTTATTATTCACGGTATGGATAAGGACGAAAAACGCGAGGCTTACGAGGCAGACATTACCTATTGCACCAATAACGAGTTAGGCTTCGATTATCTGCGTGATAATATGGTGATTTATAAGGAGCAACGTGTTCAGCGCGAGCATAACTTTGCTATTGTTGACGAGGTTGACTCTATCCTTATTGATGAAGCAAGAACTCCGCTTATCATTTCGGGACAAAGTGACAAATCTACCGATTTGTATACATCTGCAAATGCTTTTGCACGTTCACTTAAAATGGTAAAGGTTAAGGAGATGGACGATAAGGTAACCGATGAAGCCGCAAACTATGACGGCGACTATGTGGTTGACGAAAAAGCGCATACCGCAACTCTTACCGCATCAGGCGTTGAAAAAGCAGAACGCTATTTTAACATTGAAAACTTAAATGACAGCGAAAATATTGCTATTGCGCACCACGTTAATCAGGCTATCCGTGCTTACGGAATTATGAAGCGCGATGTTGACTATGTGGTTAAGGACGGCGAGGTTATAATTGTTGATGAATTTACCGGCCGTCTTATGTATGGCAGACGTTATAATGAAGGTTTGCACCAAGCGATAGAGGCAAAGGAAGGGGTAAAGGTTGCAAAGGAATCCAAAACCTTAGCTACCATTACCTTCCAGAATTTCTTCCGTCTTTACAATAAACTTTCGGGTATGACAGGTACTGCTATGACCGAGGAAGCGGAATTTCAGGAGATTTACCGTCTTGACGTTATTGAAATTCCTACCAACAAGCCGATTGCCCGTATAGATGAAAATGATGTTGTTTATAAAACCGAGATAGCAAAGCTTAATGCGGTTATTGATAAGATTATCGAGGCAAATGCAAAGGGTCAGCCTGTGCTTGTGGGTACTGTAACTATCGAAAAATCAGAGCTTTTGTCGGCTATGCTCAAACGTAAAGGTATAAAGCATAACGTACTTAATGCAAAGCACCACGAAAAGGAAGCCGAGATTATAGCTCAGGCAGGTAAGTTTGGTGCTGTTACCATTGCTACTAATATGGCAGGACGCGGTACCGATATTATGCTTGGCGGTAATGCCGAATATCTTGCAAAGGCGGCACTCCGCCACGATGGATTAAGCGAGGAAATGATTGCCGAGGCTACCGGTTTTGCCGAGACCGAGGATAAGGATATTTTAAGCGCTCGTGAATCCTTTAAAAAGTATTATGATGATTTTAAAGCCGAAATTGCACCCGAGGCGGAAGCGGTGAAGCAGGCGGGCGGTTTATGTATTATTGGTACAGAGCGCCACGAGTCACGCCGTATTGATAATCAGCTTCGCGGTCGTGCAGGCCGTCAGGGCGACCCCGGTAATACACAGTTTTTTGTGTCGCTTGAAGATGACCTTATGCGTCTTTTCGGTGGCGAAAGAATTACTGCTTTGATGAACACCTTAAAGGTGGATGAAAATATTCCTCTTGAAAGCGGTATGCTCTCAAAAACTATTGAGGGTGCGCAAAAGAAAAAAGAGGGTATGAATTTTGCTATTCGTAAGAATGTGCTTCAGTATGACGATGTTATGAATAAACAGCGTGAGCTTATTTATTCACAGCGTAATAAGGTGCTCGACGGCGAGGAACTGAAAGCCACAATTCTTAAAATGATAGATGATACCATTGAAGCTTACTGTGATATATTCTTGGCAGATTCCGCAGTTCACGATAATTGGGATTTAAACGGACTAAGAGAATATTTTATGGGTTGGATTTGCACTCCTGATGATTTTAAGTTCACCTCTGAGGAGCTTGGAAACACCGAAAAAGAGGATGTTGCCGACACCTTAAAACAGAAAGCACGCGAAATGTATGAGCTTCGCGAGGCAGAGCTTGGCGCTGATACAATGCGTGAGGTAGAAAGAGTAATGCTTCTTCGCTCGGTTGATACAAACTGGATGGACCACATTGATGCTATGGACCAGCTACGTCAGGGTATAGGACTTCGTGCTTACGGTCAGCATGACCCTGTAATTGAGTATAGAAACGATAGCTTTGATATGTTTGAAAATATGACAAACACCATTCGCGAGCAAACCTCTAAGCTTGTTTTAAGTGTTAGGGTGCGCAAAAACGAAGAGGTTAAGCGAGAAAAGGTAGCAGAGGAAACCTCTACAGGTGATAAACCGCTTACTGTTAAGGGTAAGGGTGTTGTAGGTAAAAATGCACTTTGTCCCTGCGGTAGCGGAAAGAAGTATAAGCGTTGCTGCGGTAAGGATATAGATTAGTATGAAAAAGGTACTGTTACATTGCTGTTGTGCGCCTTGCTCGGTTTCGTGTATTGAGCCTTTAAAACAAGAAGGAATAGAACCTACGGCATTTTGGTACAACCCCAATATTCATCCTTTTAAGGAATATGAGCAAAGACGTGACTGTCTTGTGGAGCATACCGAGAAAATAGGTATTCCGCTTATTGTTAAAGAGGAATATGGACTTCGGGAATTTGTCAAAAATGTAGTTTCTGATATTGACGCTCGCTGTGTTTATTGCTATGAGCATAGACTCGAAGAAACCGCAAAATACGCAAAGGAAAATGGTTTTGATGCTTTCACCTCAACGCTTTTTGCCAGCATTTATCAAAATCACGAAATGATGAAAGCGGCAGCCGAAAAATTTGCAAAGCGTTATGATGTTGAGTTTTTGTATCGTGATTTCAGAGCAAATTTCCGCGAGGGAAACGCAAAAGCCCGCGATGAAGGACTTTATATGCAAAAATATTGCGGTTGCATTTTTTCGGAAGAGGATAGATATATAAAGCAGATAAACAAGGCGAAAGAAAAATTTAATAAATAAAAAACAATAGAAACAAAAAGAAGATGCTTCTTGCATCTTCTTTTTGTTTGTGTGACGACAGCTATATAGATTACAGCCATATAGCTTTTACATTATAGCCGATTTACGGGCTATTGTCAAGAGAAATATATTATCTTATATTATATATATAAATATATTGTGAGGTAAAAAATGATTGTTTTTGATAAATTATGGAAAACATTAAAAGAACGAGATATTTCTCAATACAAACTAATCAAGGATTACGGATTTAGCTCAGGTCAGCTTGACCGATTAAGAAAAAATGCAAACGTAAATTCGTATACTCTTAATCAGCTTTGTGAAATTCTGCAATGTGAGTTATCCGATATAGCAGAATTTGTTTCTGAAAAATAATTTATACGCCGTAGGGCAGGGGTTTACTCCTGCCTTTTTTATATTTGATTTTCGGCAAGAGCCAAGCCCTTGTTCTACGACTTCTTATTAATATTTCATCATCCCAATAAATTTCGCGAAAACAAAACGAAAGAGGACTCCATATGGAGTCCTCTTGGATTTTTAGTTTGTGGATTTAATTAATCCTGAGTGCCATAAAGTGCTACCAACTTCTCGAGGTGTGCACGACGAGCCTTTGCAGCTTCAGCAGCCTTATCAAATAACTCTTCTGCACGGTCGGGGAAGGAGCGTGTAAGTGATGAGTAACGAGCCTCACCCATAATGAACTCCTTATAGTCAGCAGTAGCGGGCTTGCTGTCAAGTGAGAAGGGATTCTTGCCCTCTGCCTTAAGAGCAGGGTTGTAACGGAACATATCCCAATATCCGCAAGCAACTGCTTTTCTCATTTCGTTCTGGCAGTTAACCATACCACCCTTGATAGAGTGCATTTCGCAAGGAGCATAGCAGATAACGATTGAAGGACCGTTGTAAGCTTCAGCTTCCTTGATAGCCTTAAGTGTCTGGTTCATATCACCACCCATAGCAATCTGTGCTACATATACATAGCCATAAGACATTGCGATTTCAGCAAGGCTCTTCTTATTGATAGCCTTACCTGCAGCAGCGAACTGAGCAACCTGACCAATGTTAGAAGCCTTGGAAGCCTGTCCACCTGTATTTGAGTAAACCTCGGTATCGAATACCATAATGTTTACATCTTCACCGGTAGCTAATACGTGGTCAACACCGCCGAAGCCGATATCGTATGCCCAACCGTCACCACCGAAGATCCAAACGGACTTCTTAGATAAGAACTCTTTCTTAGCAAGAATTGCGGGAGCGGTAGGACAACCTGCAGCTGCAGCCTTTTCGATTTCAGCGATAAGAGCATCAGTAGCAGCAGCATTCTTAGCACCGTCATCAAGAGTTGCAAAGTAAGCTTCAGCAGCAGCCTTGAATTCAGCGGAAGCCTTTTCAGAAGCAGCCATTTCCTTGATTTGGTCGATAAGGCCTAAACGAACAGCCTTTTGACCTAAATACATACCGTAGCCGTGCTCAGCGTTATCCTCGAACAAGGAGTTAGCCCAAGCAGGACCCTGGCCCTTAGCGTTTACGGTGTAAGGTGATGTGGCAGCAGGACCACCCCAAATGGATGAACAACCTGTTGCGTTAGAGATATACATTCTGTCGCCGAATAACTGAGTAACGAGGCGAGCGTAAGCGGTTTCAGCACAACCTGCGCAAGAACCTGAGAACTCGAGTAAAGGCTTCTTGAACTGTGATGTGATTACGTTAGCATCGGTAGCAACGCCATCCTTTTCGGTAACGTTTGCAACACAGTAATCAAATACATCCTGTTCAGCCAACTGAGACTGTTGAGATACCATCTTGAGTGAGTTTGTGGGACATTCGCCAACGCAAACACCACAACCCATACAGTCAAGCGGAGATACTGTCATTGTATAAGCATAACCCTTGTTTGAAACGAGCTTTTCCTTTGTAGCAATCTTAATGTTTGCAGGAGCAGCAGCCTTTTCGTCAGCAGATAATGCATAAGGACGAATTGTAGCATGAGGACAAACGAAGGCACACTTGTTACAACCGATACAGGTTTCATTATTCCACTCAGGAACCATAACTGCAACGCCACGTTTCTCGTGTGCGGCAGCACCCTGCTCGAAGGTACCGTCAGCATGGTCTACGAATGCAGAAACGGGGAGAGAGTCACCGTTCATAAGAGCTACGGGCTTCATAATACCGTCTACCATCTTGATAAGCTTAGATGCGTCAGCATTGTTAACAGCAGCTGTATCATCAGTAGCGTTTGCCCAAGCTGCGGGAACATCAATCTTAACGTAAGCAGTAGCACCTGCATCGATAGCCTTTTCGTTCATTTGAACGATTTCGATACCCTTCTTCATGAACTTCTGAGCTTTTTCCTTCATATAGCCGATTGCATCCTCAGCGGGAAGAACCTTAGCAAGTGAGAAGAAAGCAGACTGAAGAATTGTATTTGTACGCTTGCCAAGACCGATTTCAGCAGCCAAGTCAATAGCGTTTACAGTGTAAAGTTGAATGTTGTTGTTTGCAATATAGCGCTTAGCTTCAGCAGGCATATACTTATCAAGCTCTTCAGCAGACCACTGGCAGTTAATTAAGAATACACCGCCAGGCTTAACGTCGTTAACCATCTTGTAACCCTTGATTACATAAGAGGGGTTATGGCAAGCAACGAAGTCAGCCTTATTGATATAGTAAGGGCTCTTGATGGGCTTGTCACCAAATCTTAAGTGAGAAATTGTGATACCGCCTGTCTTCTTAGAGTCATACTGGAAGTAAGCTTGTACATACTTGTCGGTGTGGTCACCGATAATCTTGATAGAGTCTTTGTTAGCACCAACAGTACCGTCACCGCCGAGACCCCAGAACTTGCATTCGATAGTACCTTCAGCGGCTGTGTTGGGAGCTTCCTCTTCAGGAAGTGAAAGACCTGTAACGTCATCGTTAATACCAAGTGTGAAGTTGTGCTTGATAGTGCCGTTTTCAAGTGCATTGTAGATAGCAAAGATGCTTGAAGGAGGAGTATCCTTAGAACCAAGACCGTATCTACCGCCTACAACAGTATCAATCTTTCTGCCCATACCTGCAAGAGCAGCTACAACATCCAAGTATAAGGGCTCGCCTAATGCGCCGGGCTCCTTAGTTCTGTCAAGAACAGCAACCTTTTTAACTGTCTGAGGAATAGCCTCAACAAGCTTTTCAGCAGAGAAAGGACGGTAAAGACGAACCTTTACAAGACCTACCTTTTCTCCCTTAGCGGTTAAATAATCGATAACCTCTTCTGCAACGTCGCAGATAGAGCCCATAGCGATGATAACCTTTTCAGCGTCAGCAGCACCATAGTAGTTAAAGAGCTTGTAATCAGTGCCGAGCTTAGCGTTAACCTTATCCATATATTCTTCAACAATAGCGGGAACTGCATCATAGTACTTGTTGCAGGCCTCTCTGTGCTGGAAGAAGATATCGCCGTTTTCGTGTGAACCACGCATTACAGGATGCTCAGGGTTAAGAGCGCGCTTGCGGAATGCTTCAACAGCATCCATATCGCACATTTCTTTTAAGTCCTCAAAATCCCAAACAGCGATTTTCTGAATTTCGTGAGAAGTACGGAAACCATCAAAGAAGTTTAAGAAAGGAACACGGCTCTTGATAGCTGCAAGGTGAGCAACTGCGCCAAGGTCCATAACTTCCTGAGTGTTTGTTTCAGCGAGCATTGCAAAGCCTGTCTGACGGCAAGCATAAACGTCGGAATGGTCGCCGAAAATGTTAAGAGCGTGAGAAGCTACGCAACGAGCAGATACGTGGAATACGCAAGGAAGTAATTCACCTGCTATTTTGTACATGTTGGGTATCATCAAAAGAAGACCCTGAGAAGCAGTATAAGTGGTGGTAAGAGCACCGGCGTTAAGTGAGCCGTGAACTGTACCAGCAGCGCCTGCTTCGGACTGCATTTCGGAAACCTTAACGGTTGTACCGAAAATGTTCTTTAAGCCTTGTGCGGACCATTGGTCAACATAGTCTGCCATAGGGCTGGAAGGTGTGATGGGGTAAATACCTGCAACTTCAGTAAACGCATAGGATACGTGAGCCGCAGCATTGTTACCGTCCATAGTTTTGAATTTTCTGGACACTAAAAATTCCTCCTAAAAATTATTTTGAGTACCATTAAATAAACAGTCTCATACGTCTACTATGATAACACTTTTTGCGCCGTTTGTAAACAATTTTTTTAAAATTTGTAGCATAAATATAATATATTACTTATAATTGCTGTAATTTTAGATAAAATTTTAACAATCTCGATTTTTGGAATTGAATTTGCGTGGTAACAGCCTAAAAAAATAAAATAACTATTTACTTTACTGTTTAAATTATGTTATAATATACTGTAAAATTTTAAAATAGGAGAATAGTATGTCCTACCCGTTAGATAGAATAAGAAATTTTTGCATAGTAGCACATATAGACCACGGAAAGTCCACCTTGGCTGACAGACTGCTTGAAAAGACACAGTCGGTATCCGCAAGGGATATGGAGGAGCAAATACTCGATAGTATGGATTTGGAAAGGGAGCGCGGAATTACCATTAAGGCACACGCGGTAACACTATACTATGTTGCAAGTGACGGCATTGAGTATGAGCTTAACCTTATTGACACTCCCGGCCACGTTGACTTTAATTATGAGGTATCGCGTTCGCTCGCAGCTTGTGAAGGTGCGGTGCTTATAGTTGATGCTTCTCAGGGAATAGAAGCGCAGACTCTTGCTAATACTTATTTGGCGGCGGACCACGGACTTGAAATTTTACCTGTTATTAATAAAATAGACCTGCCTTCTGCCGAGCCTGACAGAATAAAGACCGAAATTGAGGATATCATAGGTATTCCTGCTGATAATGCTCCGCTTATTTCGGCAAAAACAGGCGTTAACATTGAAGAAGTTTTAGAAAAAATTGTCACCGAAATACCTGCTCCAAAGGGTGATAGGGAAGCTCCGCTTCAAGCACTTGTTTTCGATTCGTATTACGACCCTTATAAAGGTGTTGTTGTATATTTCAGGGTTGTAAGCGGTAAAATCAAAAGCGGTGACAAGATACGTATGATGGCAACCGGTGCTGAGTTTGATATAGTTGAAATCGGCAGAAAGCGTGCAACCTCGCTTGAACCTTGCGACTGCCTTGAAGCGGGAGAGGTAGGTTATCTTTCGGCTTCTATCAAGACCGTTAGTGAGGCACGTGTCGGCGATACAATTACCCTTTGCGCTTCTCCTTGTGACAAACCGCTTGACGGTTACAGAAAGGTAAATCCTGTTGTTTTCTGCGGTATTTATCCGGCTGACGGTGCAAAATACCCCGACCTCAGAGATGCACTCGATAAACTTCAATTAAACGATGCTTCGCTTTTGTTTGAGGCAGAAAGTTCAAATGCGTTAGGTTTTGGTTTCCGTTGCGGTTTCTTAGGACTTTTGCATATGGAAATAATTCAGGAAAGGCTTGAAAGGGAATATAATCTTGACCTTGTTACCACAGCGCCGAGCGTTGAATATAAATTTGTTCTTACAAACGGCGATGAGATAACGGTAGATAACCCGACAAACTATCCCGACCCTGCACTTATAGCCGAGGCGTTAGAGCCTGTGGCTGATGTGCACATATATAGCCCGAGTGACTATGTAGGCACAATAATGCAACTTTGCGAGGAACGACGCGGTGTTTACACCGATATGAAGTATATGGGCGACAGAGTTGATATTCATTATGTTATGCCTATGGGTGAAATTGTTTATGACTTCTTTGATGCCTTGAAATCAAGAACAAAAGGGTATGCAAGCTATGATTACGAAACAAAGGGTTATGAAAAGTCAAAGCTTGTAAAGCTTGATGTAATGCTTGCAGGCGATGTTGTTGACGCACTTTCATTTATAGTGCACACCGATAATGCTTATGCCCGCGCTCGCAGAATTGCCGAAAAGCTTAAGGAATTTATTCCGAGACAGCTTTTTGAAATACCGATACAGGTTGCAATTTCGGGCAAAATAATAGCAAGAGAAACAGTTAAAGCCATGCGAAAAGATGGACTTGCCAAGTGCTACGGCGGTGACATAACAAGAAAGAAAAAGCTTCTTGCAAAGCAAAAGGAAGGCAAAAAGCGAATGAGAAAGTTAGGCTCTGTCGAAGTACCGCAGGAGGCATTTATGGCAGTGCTTAAACTCGACGAATAGGAGAAGTTAAAATGGCTAAAAAGAGAACAAAACGCGAGCAGGCAATTCTTAAAAGGAGAATATTTATCTCTCTTTGCTGTGTTGTGTTGGCACTTCTTATAGCTCTTATTGCTTTTATTGCAGTATCTGTTTTATCTGACGGTAAGTCAGGAGATAATAATTCTAAAAAGCCCGATGCTTCGCAGACTGATACAAATAAGGAAAATGAGCCTGAGCCTCAAATTAACACTACTGACACGTTAATAGACGGCGAACTAAATCCCGATTATGAGGAACTTTTGCTTGTAAACGGTGAAAATCCATTGCCTGAGGACTATGATTACGAGGGACACCTTGTAACAATTCCGCAAAGCTATCTTAAAGGCTCGCTTGACCAAATTGATGAGAATGTTTGGGTATTCTTAAAAAAGATGCTTGATGATGCGAGAGCAGAGGGTGTTGATATTGGAGTTTGGTCGCCTTACAGAAGCTATAATACACAGAAAATGCTGTTCCAAAATCAGGTAAACAGAGTTGGCGGCGATGAGGAAAAAGCAGCTTCGGTTGTGGCTCGTCCGGGCACAAGCGAGCACCACACAGGCTTGACGCTTGATATTAACTGTGCAAATGATTCTTTTGAAAACACAAAAACTTTTGAATGGTTGCAGAAAAATGCCGAAAAATACGGCTTTATTATGAGGTATTCTGAGGAAAAGCAACCTATTACAGGTGTTATTCATGAATCATGGCATTGGCGTTTTGTGGGAATTAATCACGCCAAGAAAATTAACAGTATGGGCGTTTGTTTAGAGGAATATATAGAGTTTTTAAGCGAGAATTAACAGAGGGGAATTATGAAAAAAATCGGTTTTGACAATGGTAAATATATAGAATTGCAGTCGCAGAAGATAAGGGACAGAATTACGCAATTCGGTGGCAAGCTTTATATGGAGTTCGGCGGCAAGTTGTTTGATGATTTTCATGCAGCAAGGGTTTTGCCCGGCTTTGAGCCTGACGCAAAGGTAAAAATGCTTTTGGCACTCAAAGATGAAGCTGAAATCGTAATTGTAATCAATGCAGATGCTATTGAGAAAAATAAGCGCAGAGGTGACCTTGGTATCACCTATGACCTTGATACATTAAGACTTATCGACGCATTTCGTGAAATAGGTCTTTATGTTGGTAGCGTTGTAATTACCTGCTATACAGGTCAGCCTTTGGCGGAGTCTTTTGAAAAGCGTCTTACTTCTTTGGGTATAAAGGTTTACAGGCACTATCCTATAAAAGATTATCCATCTAATATTCCGCTTATTGTAAGTGATGAAGGATTCGGCAAGAATGATTATATTGAAACCACAAGAAAATTGGTTGTAGTAACGGCTCCCGGTCCCGGAAGCGGAAAAATGGCAACCTGTCTTTCTCAGCTTTATCACGAGCATAAGCGCGGAATTAAAGCGGGATATGCAAAGTTTGAAACCTTCCCAATTTGGAGTATACCGCTAAAACACCCTGTGAATGTAGCTTATGAGGCGGCAACGGCTGACCTTAACGATGTGAATATGATTGACCCCTTCCATTTGGAGGCATACAATGAAAAGGCGGTAAATTATAACAGGGATATTGAGATTTTCCCGGTACTTAACTCTATTCTTGAAACAATTCTCGGCGAGTCTCCCTATAAAAGCCCTACCGATATGGGTGTAAATATGGCAGGCTTTGCAATTTGTGATGATAAGGTTGTTTGCGATGCTGCCCGTCAGGAGGTTTTGCGCAGATATTATTCTGCACTTGTGAACGCAAGGCAGGGTATGGGTGAAGCTAATGAAGTGGCTAAAATAGAACTGCTTATGAAGCAGGTAGGCACAACTGTCGGCGATAGACCGGTTGTAAAAGCGGCACTCGAAAAATCGGAAAAAACGGGTGGTCCGGCAGTGGCTTTGGAGCTTGCAGACGGTACCATTATCACAGGTAAAACATCAAGCCTTTTGGGAGCATCATCATCGCTATTACTTAATGCACTTAAAGCATTAGCAGGAATTCCCGATGAAATCAATTTGATTTCTCCCACAATTATTGAGCCTATTCAAAAGCTTAAAACCGACATACTCGGTAACCACAACCCGAGACTTCATACAGATGAAATTTTAATAGCTCTTTCTATCTGTGCGGCTACAAGCGATATTGCTAAAAAAGCGCTTGATAACGCCTATAAGCTAAAAGGACTTGAAGCACATTCAAGTGTAATTTTATCACGTGTGGATGAAAATGTTTTCAGAAAGCTTGGGGTTAATATAACATTTGAGCCTAAGTATCAGACCAAAAAGCTTTATCATAATTAATTGATTTCGGTACAAACTACATTTGAGGTGTAGCTTGTGAAGGGAAATATCAAAAAAATTGTTGCTGATATACTGATATATATAATAGGTGCGTTTATTTATTCCTTAGCTATTACAATTTTTATAACTCCCAACCAAATTTCACCCGGCGGTATAACAGGTGTTGCTACGGCACTTTCTTTTATCAGTAAAGTGCCAAGCGGAATTTTGTATTTTATTATAAATTTACCTATTTTACTGCTGGGATTTCTGAAATTCGGGGGAGTTTTTATTTTAAAAACGGCAGTTGCTTCGTCTATTGTCTCCCTTAGTCTCACCTTTACAGATTTATTTCTTCCCGAATTTACAGCAGACCGACTTTTGGCTGCGCTATTCGGTGGGATAATGATGGGTGCGGGAATGAGCATTATATTAATTCGCGGTGCCACAACGGGTGGTGCGGATATTATTGCAAAGCTTGTAAATCGAAAATACAGACATCTGACTGTGGGAAGAATTATATTGCTTATTGATGCTTTTGTAATTTTTTTAGCGGTTGCGGTTTATAAAAACATTGACAGCGCACTTTATTCCGCAATTACTGTATACGGAACATCATTCGTTTTGGACAGAATGCTTTACGGTGCAGATAAGGGAAAGCTGGCACATATTATAACCAATTCGCCGACGGAAATATGCAACTCCATAGCACACGATTTAGGACGAGGCACTACCGTAATTTCTGCAAAAGGCGGATATACGGGAAGCGACAGAACACTTTTGCTTTGCACACTAAGAGTTTATGAAGTGGCAACCCTTTATTCTATTATAGATAAATATGACCCTGATGCATTTATAGTTATGTCAGAGGTTGGTGAAATTATCGGTGAGGGATTTAAATCTTTAAAATAAGGAGATGAAAATATGGATTATAAAGAAATGCTCGAATATATACATTCCTTGGGTAATTTTTCGATGCCTGCAACACTTTCCCGCATAAGCGCAGTAATGGAGAATTTAGGTAATCCGCAAAATGAGTATAAGTCTATTCATATTGCGGGAACAAACGGTAAAGGCAGTGTTTCGGCAATGCTTGCGTCCGTATTCTCAGAAGCAGGCTTTAAAACAGGACTTTTTATTTCTCCTTTTATAATAGATTTTAGAGAGCGTATACAAATAAACGGCGAATATATATCCGAAAAAGATTTGTGCTTTTATGCCGAAAGGATAAAAGAAACAAATATACAGCTTACCGAATTTGAATTTATAACCGCCGTTGCGTTTCTTTATTTCAAAGAAAAGAATATAGATATTTTAATATGTGAAACGGGACTTGGCGGAAGACTTGATGCAACTAATGTTTTAAATAAAAAAATTGCAACCGTAATTACAAAAATAGGGCTTGACCATACTGCAATACTTGGTGACACAATAGAGAAAATTGCCGCCGAAAAATGCGGAATTTTACGAAACTGTCCTACTGTAACTACCGCTTTTCAGGATGAAAAGGCTTTAAATGTTATAAAAAAATCTGCTGATAAGTTATATTTGCCCGATTTAAAATATTTTGAAACAGTAGGGGAGAATACATATATTTATAAAGGAAAAATGTATGAGCTTTCTCTGAAAGGTGATTATCAGATAGAAAACTCGCTTATGGTATTAGAAACGCTAAATTGTATTGATTGTGATATCCCGTATGATACTGTCTACAAAGCACTCAAAAACACCTTTTTCCCTGCACGTATGGAAAAACTTGGCGAAAACCCTTTGATAATTCTTGATGGAGCGCATAATCCTGACGGGGCAGAGGTATTAGTAAAAGAACTTAAAAAATATAAAAATATCACTGCCATAGTTGGTATGTGCCGTGATAAGGACTGCGAGGAATTTTTGAAAAAGACACTCGCTTGTTGTGAAAATGCGGTAACCGTAGAAATCAAAAGCCAACCAAGAAGCCTTTCTCTTGAGGAAATATATAGTTTGGCTTCAAAATATACGCAAGTGTATAAAGCAAATGATTACAAAACAGCATTGAAAATTGCAAAGGAAGTTTCAAACGGGAACCCGATATTCATATTCGGCTCGCTCTATTTGGCGGCAGGAATTAGAGAAATTTTAATTGAAAAATGATAAATCCCCTTTACTTAAAAGCGAGTAAGGGGGCGCTCTTTATTAATTATTGTTAAAAAAATAACAAAGATTTCAGAAAAAGTGCGAAATTTTAAAAATTCTTTGATATTTTTTTAACAAACCTATTGACATTGAATTGCGGTTGAGTTATAATAACCTCAATCCGTTTTTAAAACGTAAGTGAATGCGTCAATATTTTGAAAAAAGTCGCATAAAATTTAAAATAAAACTTGGAGGTTTTTTATTATGGCAAGAGTTTATAATTTTAGTGCAGGTCCTTCTATGTTACCTGAGGAGGTTTTAAAGACCGCTGCTGATGAGATGTTGGAGTTCGGTACAACAGGACAGTCTGTTATGGAGATGTCCCACCGTTCAAAGGAATATCAGGCAATTTTTGATGAGACAGAGGCTAACCTTCGCGAGATAATGAATATCCCCGATAATTACGAGGTACTTTTCTTGCAGGGCGGTGCTTCTACACAGTTTGCTATGATTCCCTTAAATCTTATGAATAAGAATAAAAAGGCTGATTTTATCGTTACAGGTCAGTGGGCTAACAAGGCTTATAAGGAGGCAGCACGTTACGGTGCAGCTCGCGAGGTTGCTTCTTCTAAGGATAAGACCTTCTCTTATATTCCAAAAACCACTGCTGCTGATTTTGATAAGGATGCCGACTTTGTACATATTTGTATGAACAATACAATCTACGGAACAAAGTATAATACTTTGCCCGATACAGGCGATGTTCCGCTTATTGCGGATATTTCAAGCTGCATTTTGTCTGAGCCTATCGATGTTTCTAAGTTTGGTATGCTTTATGCCGGCGCACAGAAAAACGTTGCTCCCGCAGGTGTTACCATTGTTATTATCCGTAAGGATTTACTTGGCAATGCTATGGATATTACTCCTACAATGCTTAACTATGTAACCCATTCAGAAAACGGCTCTATGTTCAATACACCGCCTTGCTATTCTATCTATATTGCAGGTCTCACTTTAAAGTGGATTAAGAAAATGGGCGGTCTTGAGAAAATGAAGGAAATTAACGAAAAGAAAGCAAAGATTCTTTACGATTTCCTTGATAACAGCAAACTCTTCAAAGGTACAGTTGTTCCTGAAGACCGCTCTTTGATGAATGTTCCTTTCGTAACAGGTAACGAAGAACTCGATGCTAAATTCGATGCAGAGTCTAAAAAGGCTGGTTTCTATAACCTCAAGGGTCACCGTTCTGTTGGTGGTATGCGTGCTTCTATCTACAATGCAATGCCTATTGAAGGTGTAGAGAAGTTGGTAGCATTTATGAAGAAATTTGAGGAGGAAAATGCATAATGTTTAAGATTAAGACATACAACCAAATCTCTAAAAGCGGTTTAGAGGTTTTTGATGATAAGTATACTATTGGTGATGAAGTAGAAAACGCAGACGGTGCTATAGTTCGTTCTGCATCTTTACACGATACTGAATTTCCTGCAACCTTAAAGGCTATTGCCCGTGCAGGTGCAGGTACTAATAATATTCCCATCGACCGTTGCAGTGAGCAGGGTATAGTTG
>JAZRAI010000011.1:0-75694 GCA_045634455.1 Acutalibacteraceae bacterium | reverse complement strand
GCAATGAATTTCAAAGTGAAGTATCAAAAAGGCTTAAAAGTGGTGAAAGCTTTGCAAAAATTAGGCAAGCGGTTGCAGAGGAATTGGGCGCCGAGAAAGGTATTTTAGGGGGAGCTAACAATAATCTTGCAATAGAATATATAATAGCCGCCAAAAAGCTTGGTTTTGACTGTGAATTTAAAACAGTTAAAAGACTTGGCGCTATGCATGACAGTCTTTCGGAAGCGGAGTTTGTTTCGGCATCATTTTTGCGTGAGAAATTGAAAGTCGGCGATTTTAAAACGGCAGAAAAATATATACCGACAGAAATGATGTCCCTCATAGAAAAAGACGGCATTTCGGATATTAATACGCTCGAAAAGGCTATACTTTCAAAGCTTCGCACATTAGGAATTGATGATTTAAAGCGACTTCCCGATTTGAGTGAGGGAATAGAAAATAAACTTTTTTTTGCAATAAGTGTTGCAGAAAGCCTTTCTGCGTTGTATAATGAGACAAAGACTAAAAGATATACAGAAGCCCGTATAAGAAGGCTTGTGCTTTCGGCTTTTTTAGGATTTGAAAATGACTTTTTTCTAAAACCACCGCCGTATATCAGGGTGTTGGGATTTAACAGTAAAGGAAGCAGTCTTTTAAAGCGCGGCGGGAAAATACCGCTTGTATCCACCATAGCGCAAATTAAGGCACTTGACGAAAGTGCGCAAAAGGTTTTTGAAACCGAGAGCAGAGCTTCTGATTTATATGGTCTTTCGCTCTTGAAGGTGCTTCCTTCGGGACAAGAATATAAAGCAAAAATAATTAAAACGGAGTGATAAAAATGGTAACAGTAAAGGAAATTGAAAGCTTTAAGGATTACGGAAAATGTGTCAGCATATCAAACGGTGTGATTGAAGCGTTTGTAACGGTTGATATCGGCCCCCGTATCATTAAGTTTGGCTATGTAGACGGTCAAAACTTTATGTGTACCGAGCGAGAGGCTTTGGGTGGATTAGGAGATAAGGTTTTTGAGGATTATTTCGGCAAGGGCAGAAAGTGGGAAAATCTTGGCGGTCACAGAATTTGGCTGTCTCCTGAAAGCTATCCCGAAACATATTTACCTGACGACAGACCGGTAAGCTACACCGTAACCGAGCAGGGTGCTGTTTTCAACCCATTAGAGGATACTGAGGTTGGCGTTCAGAAAACATTGGAAATTAAGATGGATAATAATTCCGCCGATATGCAGGTTATTATGAAGGTTAAGAACATAACCGATAAGCCTATGGAATTTGCTATTTGGGCACTTTCTGTTTGCTCACAGGACGGTACACTTATTCTTCCTACCAACACTAACGATACAGGTCTTCTTCCAAACCGTGCAATAGTTGTTTGGCCCTATACCGATTTAAGAGATGAAAGAATTTATTTCGGTAACAAGTATGCAACCGTTAAGCAGGACAAAAACGCCACCTGCCCCGTAAAGCTCGGCTTTAATCTTAATGACGGTAAGGCTTACTATGTAAAGGGAGACGAAGTGCTTTACAAGTATTTTGAAACAAAGCACGGAAAGGCTCGTTATGCTGATTACGACTGCTCCTTTGAAACATATACTAACGGTCTTTTCCTTGAATTTGAAACCTTGGGTGAGCTTAAAGAAGTAAATCCCGCAGAGGAAAGCTGTCACATTGAAAATTGGTCACTTCTTAAGAAACCTTGTGAGGTTGATTTTAAGAATGATGACTCAATCGATGAATTCTTAGCAAAGCTTTAATTTAGTGCTTATGATATAACCCGCAGATTAAGTCTGCGGGTTATTTTTCACCTTTTTGCACTTTTTGTAAGCTTTTTTATAAGCTCTGCAGTCTGGTTGTTAAGTCGGTCTTTTTCTACACGCCAACACCAATTATCCTTTTCAGTGGACGGGGTATTTATGCGCGCATTCTCGTCGAGGCAGAGATAGTCCTGTAAAGGAATAATTGCAAGCTCTGCCCTTGATTTCAAAGCATAGTTTATAAGGTTTAGCGAGTGGGAGGAAAAAATATCGGGAACAAGCTCTTTAAAAAGCTTTTTTTCGCTCTCAGACGCGGTTCTATACCAACCGATGACGGTATTGTTATCGTGAGTGCCTGTATAAACCACACTTTTTCTGCCGAAATTTTTCGGTAAAAATGGGTCTTTTTTATCCGAATCAAAGGCAAACTCTAAAACACGCATATCCTTAAATCCCGTTTTTTTGATAAGGCGGACGGTGTTTTCGCTTTCCTCGCCTAAGTCCTCGGCTATAATTTCCGTAGTTTTTAAAATTTCGCGCAGTTCCTTGAAAAAGCAAAAGCCCACACCTTTTTGCCAAGAGCCTTCGCGTGCAGTTTTTGCGCCAAACGGTATTGTGTAATAATCTGCAAAAGCTCTGAAATGGTCAATTCTCAAAGCATCGTAAAGACTGCAGTTAAAGCTAAGTCTTTCCTTCCAGAACGGATAGCCGTTCTTCTTTAAAAAATCCCAATCGTAAATCGGCATACCCCAAAGCTGACCGTTTTTTGAAAATAAGTCGGGAGGTACACCTGAGACCAATGTAGGTGTAAGGTCAAGACCTAATTTAAAGCAAAACGGGTGGCTCCAAACATCGGCACTTAAATAGCTTACATAAAACGGGATATCACCCATAAGCTTTATTCCGTTTTTATTTGCATAATCTTTTAGTTCGAAAAACTGCTTGTAAAACAAAAATTGTGTGATTTCATAAAAATCAATTTTTTCTTTCTGTTTCTCATATATTTTGTTAAGTTCAAAGCTATTGCGGTATTTGTAGTCTTTTTCCCAAAGCCTGAAATTTTTTGTACCGAACATCGCGGAAAGTGTCATAAAAACGCAGTAGTCTTTAAGCCAAAATTCATTTTCTGCTTTAAATTTCAAAAAGTCTTTATCCGCTTTATTAAAGGCTTTTACCGCTTTTTCAAGAAGTGGGATTTTGAAATTCAGGCAGAGCTTGTAATCGACCTTTTCGGGGAAAAATTCGGTGGGTATGTCTTCTTTTTGCAATAGTCCGTCACGAATTAAAAAATCTATATCTATATATAAAATTTCTCCCGCAAAGGATGAGGCAGAGCTGTAAGGCGAATAAGCTTTACCCACAGGACATAAAGGCAGTAACTGCCAATAGCTTTGGTTGGCACTTTTTAAAAAATCAATAAATTCATAGGCCTCAATACCAAGCGAGCCTATCCCATATTTTGATGGCAGGGAGAAAAGCGGTAGTAAAATACCGCTTTTTTTAGAGCGTCTAACCCTTAACCGCACCTTCTGCCACTCCCTTTATAATGAATTTCTGACAGCTTATATAAAAGATAATTACCGGTATTACCGAAAGCATAAGAAGTGCCATCAATGCACCCATATCCACAGAACCATAGCCACCTTTTAAATACTGCACGGCAATCGGTATTGTTTTATAATCATTTCCTATTACCAAAAAGGGTAAGAGGTAGTCGTTCCATACCCACATTGTGTTAAGAATTGCAACCGTTACGGCAGTCGGCTTTAAAATAGGAAACACAACTCTCCAAAAGAGAGAGAAAGTGCCGCAGCCGTCAATTCTTGCCGCTTCCTCTATCGTTTTTGGAACGCTTAAAACTCCGCCGGACAGAATAAAAACTGAAAGTCCTGAGCCAAAGCCTAAATAAAGAAATACAAGGCCTATGGGATTATCAAGCGCTAAAACATTGGCTATCTTTGACATTGTAAACATAATCATTTGAAAAGGTACTATCATCGAAAAAATTAAAAGATAATAGAAAATGCGGTTAAAAGCAGTTTTGTATCGGGTTATATACCAAGCGGTCATAGACGTGAAAACAACAATTACCGCAACCGAAAATACCGTTATATAGAGCGACCAGAAAAAGGAGGTTAAAAAATCGGTGGTATTAATACCTGTAATATAGTTTTCAAATCCTGTAAAGGTCTCATTAGTCGGAAGACTAAAAGGAGAAGCGGAAATAGAAAATTTGAGCTTAAAAGAATTTATAAACACAATAAATACGGGATACAAAAAGAGAATGGCGAGTAAAAATAAAATCACAAAATAAAGACCGTATATCGCTTTTTTCTTCATCAGTTTTCCACCTCATAAGACTTTGTAAGCCGTAACTGTAAAAGGGAAATAACGGCTACTATAACAAAGAAAATCACTGCCTTTGCCTGAGCTACACCTTCTTCTCCTATACGCGAATAAAAGGTATTATAAATATCGAGTGCCAGCATTTGGGTTTTGTCTGACGGCGCTCCCGCAGTAAGGCTTAAATTTTGGTCGAACATTTTAAAGGCATTGGTAATGCTTAAAAATAAGCATATAGTAATTGACGGCATAACAGAAGGAATTGTTATTTTTCGAAGTATTGTAAAGCTTCCTGCACCGTCCACGCGTGCCGCTTCCAAAATATCGGGCGAAATATTGCTTATTCCAGCTATATAGATTACCATAAGATAACCTATCAGTTGCCAATTAAAAAGTACCACAAGCCCCCAAAAGCCAAATATTGGTTTAGAGGTGATTGAATATCCGAAATTTAATAGAATTCCGTTTATTATAACCTGCCATATATAGCCAAGAACTATACCGCCAATCAGGTTTGGCATAAAGAAAACGGCTCTGAAAAATCTTGTAAGCGGTACACTTTTTGTCAGCATCAGTGCTAAAGAAAAGCTTATTAAATTAACACTTATTACAGAAATTAAAGTAAATTTTACAGTAAACCATAAGGCTGGTAAAAAGGTTGTATCATCTTTTATTGCAGCTATATAATTTGCTATTCCCGTAAATTCGGCGTCGGTTACTGTTCTGAAATCGCAAAAGGAAAGGTAAATCCCCATAAAAAAGGGGATTAGAAATGCAATTAAAAACGCAATTAAAGTAGGCAATACAAAAATTGCAAAATAACCTTTAGTCGAGGGTTTCATTATTCTCTTTCACTCTTCCACTTTTCTTTAATGGTTTTTGTTACTTCATCAAAGCTTTTATCACCCTGAACATAGTCAAGAAGTGCTCCGCCCACACTCTTTTTAAATGCCTCACTCGGAAAGGCGGTAAAGCTCCAGGGAGTGTTTGTTACGTTTTCATCTGCCATATAACGGGCAATTTCCTTGGCTAACGGGTCGTTTGGCAGTTCGTTCTCTTTAAAGGTGTTAAAGGGAGTGATAAATCCTAACTTTTCGGTCACATATTTTTTGCCTGTCTCACTTGAAAAAAGCCATTCCAAAAAGGCAATGGATGCTTCTCGACGTTCTTTATCGGCATTTTTATTTATTGCAAGATAGTTTTCAGTGCCAATTGAAATGCCCTGTTTTTCCTCACCGTTTATGCCCGTATAAATGGGTAACATTTTAATATCGCTTTCTTTTACGGTGTTTCCTTTTACACCTGCAATTTGAGACCAAGCCCAATTTCCGTTTTGCACCATTGCAGCTTCACCTAAAGCAAATTCGGACATAGAGTCTGCCACGGATTTTGAACCTAAAAGTGTCTTTTTAGTGGTGGAATTATTGGTGTAAAGGTCAAAAATAGCGGAGTAATTTTTGCCGTATTTAAGGTCAATTTCATCGGCATCTAAGAGAAGAAGCGAGGTGTTTGCCTTATCATCTTTTTCGTAAAATTCGTAATGAAGCGGAATGTTTAAAAGATGTGTTTGCCAACGCCAATCTTCGCCTGAAGCCAAGGATGTGGATGCAAAAACACCCTTTATGCCAAGTTTGTCTTTTTTGGCTGTCATATCCTCTACAACGGCTTTTAAGGTTTCAAAGCTTTTTATTTCAGAAGCCGAAGAAATGCTTACAGCCTTATCCGGCAACTTAAAATATTTTTCTAAAATTGCGTTGTTATAAATAATTCCGTAACCTTCTACAACATAGGGAATGGCATAAACTCCGTCGTCCTCGGTTATTGCAAGGCTTTTATCAGATAAATAGGAATAAAGCTTCGTGTCCTTTAAATCAAGGCAGTAGTCTTCCCAATTATTAAAGCCGATAGGACCGTTTACCTGAAATATTGTGGGGGAATTGCTTTTAGCTATTTCTGATTTTAAAGTCTGCTCGTAATTGTTGGCGGCGGCGGTCACAACCTTAACCTTAACGCCGGTTTCTTCCTCATAAATTTTTGCAAGCTCCTCATAAGCGGTAGCACTTTCGGGTTTGAAATTTAAAAAATAAACCTGCGCGTTGGATTTTTTTCCGCAAGAGGAAAGTGATACCGCACTCAGTAAAATGCAAATGCTTAAAAATAATGGTGTGATTTTTTTGAACAAGATAATGTTCCTCCTTTAAAATTCGTCTTTAATACCATTCCACAAAAACGGTTAAATTATCAATATTTTTTCAAATATTTGTGCAACAGGCACAAAATCTAATTTTTTTTGCTTTATTATTAAAATAACTTGCAAAAAAAGATGTTATATGTTACAATATTTTTAAAATGAAGTAATGTCGCAATTTTTTCGACATAAAATTAGAAGGAGAATGACTATGAAAGCAATTTGTAAAAAAATGGCAAGTATTATGTTGGTAATAGCTGTTATGCTTTCAGTTGTGGTACCGTTTTCGGTAACAACCGTTTCTGCAGCCACAACAGATTTTGTCACAGCAGACAGCTACATCAACTATGCTCAGTTGCCGTATGAGGAGGGACTTTATAAGTCCTCTTACGATGACGAGGCAGAAGCAAAACGTCTTGAAATTTTGAATTCCCCTAATGTGCTTACCGGCATTACGGGAAAGGCGTACTATATTTCAAACAACGGAAGTGACAGTAACTCCGGTACTTCCCCTGACAAGCCTTGGAAATCTTTGAGCAAGATTACAAGCAGCATAGCAGGTAAGTCATACAGCCCTGTTACAATTTTCTTAGAGCGCGGAAGCACATTCAGAGGACAGCTTCCTTTATATTCTTATACAAATTATGCCGCTTATGGTGAGGGCGAAAAGCCTAAAATTTACGGTTCTGCCCAAAACTTTAAAAATGCAACCTGGACAAAGAACTCCACATATAGCAATGTTTGGGAACTCAGCATGGGAAGCGGTTCTATTGATGTTGGTTCAATAGTGTTTAACCACGGCGAAAAGGTTGCTTTCAGAATTGTTTCTACAACAGCTACAACATCGGGGACAACAACTACTTATTCACTTGATTCTCTTAATACTCACTTTTCTAAAATGTTTTCCGATAAGTACGATAAGGATTTAACCTTTATTTATTATAACAAAAAGGTTTATCTGCGTTCTGATAAAGGTAATCCCTCAACATTGTTTGACAGTATCGAAATTACCGACAGAGGCTTTGGCGGTTCGATTATGTATAACCCAACCAACTTGCTTCTTCAGGACGTAACTATTGAAAACCTTTGCCTTAAATACTCTAATTTTGGTATAGCGACAGGTAATAAAGGTTCAAAAAATGTTATAATGCGCAACCTTGAAATCGGCTACATTGGTGGATGTATGTTCGATGACTATAGTGTCCGTTGGGGTAATGGTATTGAGGTTTGGGCAAATTCTGAATATGTTACTATCGAGGACTGTTGGGTATATCAGTGCTATGATGCGGGTATTACCAACCAATGCACAACAAACATATATGCTCCGAACGTTTACAATTGGTTTGACCATATTACGTTTGACGGCAACCTTATAGAATTCTGTCAATATAATATAGAGTTCTTTAATAGTGAAAACACCGGTAGTTATGCCCACAATATGAACTATACTAACAATATCCTTCGTTTTGCAGGATATCAGGTATTTGACCCTAAGGAGAGACTTGGTTCTAACAGTTCTTATACGGCACTTATCAACTCTAATAAAATTGCCCATGATTTTGGTGGCAGTTATGTGATAGAGGGTAATATTTTCGATACATCATACGGATATATAATAAAATCCGGTGAGTTTAATACAAATACAGGTGCAATGGTAAGGGGCAACACCTATTTACAACAGCCGAAATTACCTACATATTTCTTTGGTATGGGTGGCGATAATTATCCGATAGTACCTTGCATTTTTGGTGCAGGCAAACGTCACGACTGGAAACTTATCGGCAACCAATTCTCAATGGAAGAAATTGTAAGAGAAATTGATTTAGCCCCTAAAACTGTTACTTATATGAGTAATGCCGATACGGGAAATTATCTTATTAAGTGTGATGAAACTACAAAGGCGGGCGCTACATACACCTTAACAGATGCTATAACAAATGCTACTGTAAACTTTGATTTTGATTGCTATTTTAGTGGTAGTGATGGTGACGCCGTAATTGTAAACCTTGCAACAGGTGCTACTGTTCGTACACTTGAAGGTGGCAAGAATGCTTTCGATAATTTTACAACTTCATATTCAGGAAGCACCAAGTATGCTATCAAGATACTTAATAATCCCACAACTACTAAGATTTATTTGGATAATGTGAATATTACATCTAATAGCATAGATGTATTTAATCCTTATACAAAGCAGCAAACAGGCGCTCCTATATGCGTTACTGTATTTGAAGAGGATATGGCATATGATACAGATATTTTGAATAAAAACTCAAATATAATTAAGTTTAAAAATTCTTCAGGTGCTACAAATATGTCTTTAACCGACAGTAAATATTCCTCTTCAAAGTCAGTAAGTGTTACCTTTAAATATAAACTAATCGGTACATTTGCTAATGAAGAAATTTATGTTTACAACTCTGAAAGTTCAAAAACACTTCATCCGGATGCTGTAACGGGTTCCAGATATTTGCAGGAGGGCGAGCACACCTATACCTACACTGCAACAAAATATTCGGCACCTAATTTCCGCTTGGCAGTTCGATCGGCTTCTATTTCGAATGCAACACTTGAAATTTGGGATTTAGAAGTTAAGGTTGCAGGTAAAGACATTGAGCTTAGCCCTGATATTTCATCAACATATCAGTCACAAATTTTCTTTACAAGTGGCAAGTATAGCGATATTATAAATTCTGAAAAGGCGTATTTGATTGACTTTAATAACGCTACAAGTAAATGTATTTCGTCTCTTGTAGATAAACTTGATTCTGACGGTGTTATAGATGAGAATATAACCATTAGTTTTGATTATTATCTCACCGGTGCAGAAGACGAAGAAATTGAACTCCGAAATGTAGCCGGCGGTGCTTTTGCCGATAAAGATACAAATTCATATAAGCTTTATAAGGGCAGAAACCACATCACATATACAAACGAACATTATACTGAACGTCAAAAATTCTTATTAGGCTTAATAGCAAATGATAAGGATACAACTGATGATGTAGCTGCTACAACTAATGCAAAAATTTATATTTGGAATGTTGTGGTTTTGGTAAATGGTACAGATGTATTTTCAACTGCAGTTAACTCAGAGGATAAGGGCGATGTTACAGTTACCGAAATGATAGTTGGTGACGTACCCTTTAGGGGCGACAGCAATAACGATGGAAAGGTAAATGTACTTGACCTTATTCG
The DNA here is from genome assembly GCA_045634455.1 of Acutalibacteraceae bacterium. GTDB lineage: Bacteria > Bacillota > Clostridia > Oscillospirales > Acutalibacteraceae > UBA737. The sequence continues at coordinate 66,215 of JAZRAI010000011.1, read as the reverse complement.
CTTAAAGAGACATCTTTTGGGTGAAATGTATGTAAAGGAAAGTCAAGCTAACGCATATTGGGACCACAGAATTGATGCACTCGATATAGTTGCAACCAAGAAAGCTATTTTGGGTATAAAGTTATAATTAATATTGCTTAAAAAATATTAAAATTAAAAACACCGACACGTTTGTGAACTGCCCCAATTTGTGCGGACAGTACAAAAAAGCCCCCTATGGTAGTTGTTTTAATTCTACCATAGGAGGGTGTTTTTTTCTATTGTCCGTTTTTACTGGACTTGTTCAGGTAATAACCCGCTTTTTTGTTATTCCAACTGTCAAGCGCAGTTATAAAAAGTTCTTTAATTTGGTCGGCGTTTTCCGGATGAATAATTTTAAAGTTATGCTCGGTATTGTTTTCTAAGTCAAAGTGAATAACTATAAGCTTTTCTTTGTTCGATTTAAGATGATAGCCCACATTTGCCGGCATAAAAAGTATGTCATTATCAGAAACGAAAGTATCGGTTTTGCCGTCGGAAAAAACCGCATCACCTTTTATTCTAATGGAAATAGCATTGAAATCACGCGGGGAAACAAAGGTGTTGTTTTTATCATAGCCAAACTCTAAAACCGAAATGATTTTTGCGGAAAAACCGTCTAAATTAAGTAACATTTAATCACCACACAAATTCAGTGGCTATATTATATCATAAAGTTTTATGCATTGTAAACGCAACTCGATTTTTAAAAAATGATATTTGTTTATTTTGCACTAAACCAAGAAAAATGTAACAAGAAATTTGGAATTTTGCGTTCTAAATGACAGTAAATGTCATTTATGCATATTGATTAAAGAAGTTTCAAAATTTATCAAAAAAAGTATTAAAATTTATCTGTGATTTTTTAAAAAATTGGAATATTTTTATTGACAAATTATCCAACGATATGTATAATCAGTATGGTGAATATTAACATACAAATGATAAAAAATCGATATTTTTTTGAAATTCTTGTTAAATTTGTATTATGTAAACCCTGAAAATCACATTTTTCTCGGTTTTGCTTTTTTAAGATGCTTTACAGAGCAATAATTGGTGAAAATAACCATATATCCTGTTTCGACAGTGTCTTTTTCGGTGTTACCCGATTTTTGGTTATTTTATACATTAGCAGGGTTTTAGAAAATTATTTTTAGAGAGCTTCTCGAATTGCGGGTTTTGTTTTTGCAAAGCCTTTTGCGCGTTTTTAAGAGGGGTTCTCGATTTTCGCGTTTTATTATATGTTAATAAATATATATAAAGAAGGAGTACATCTAAATGAAAAAAGTCAGCAGAGCGATAGCAGTAATTTTGTCGGTTCTAATGCTAATTTCACCGCTTGCAGTATCTGCCGCGGAGAAAAAAGCTGACAATGATGCTGTCTTAACTGCCGAGGAGTATAACTCCTATATGTCGGGCATTTATTCTGACATAGTGGCAGCAGGCGGTATAGTTGCCGAACTTGATAAAACGCTAGAAAAAGAGGGGGCAGAAATTAGCTTTACCGTGCCTACGGACGGAACTTACGTTTTGGGTATGGCGTATAGCACTGCAAACCACATTGCATCAAAGGTTGAAGTGAGCTTCAAGCTTGATGGTGCAGATTTGTTTGGTGGCGAATTGGTTGAGCTTGACAAAATTTGTCAGGATGTTGGCGGTATCCGTACCGACTCTAAGGGTAATCAGTTTGCTGCAGAGCAGGGAGCATTTGTGTATAATGCGTTTATGTATCCTCTAAACAAGGACACATTTGAAACCTACACAGTTTCTCTTACTGCGGGTGAGCACAAAATTTTCATAGCTTCTCTTAATGATGAAATTTTTGTGGAGAAAATTGCATTAAAGCCTCAGAAGGCATTAGCTTCATACAAAGCACCTACTGATGCCGCAAAAAATTATAAGGGCGAGGCTATAATTCAAGAGGGCGAAACTGCTCTTTGGAAATCAAATAGCTGGCTTGTAGCTCAGGCAGATAATTCCAGTTGGAATGTAACTCCTGAAGACCCGATGCTTAACAAGGTAAACTACATCGGTGGTAACAACTGGAGCGATAACGGAGCTACCATTACTTGGGCAATAACAATTCCTGAGGATGGCTATTATAAGATGGGCTTTGCGTACAGACAGAGCTTGGTTGTAAACTACAGCAGTTACAGAAAGCTTCTTATAGACGGCGAATGTCCTTTCAAAGAGGTTGAAAATATTGCATTCCCTTACACAACAGGTTGGGACAGACTAAATTTAGAGGATAAAGATGGAAATCCTTACATGTTCTACCTTGAAAAGGGTATACATACCTTTGCACTTCAGGTTACTCTTGGTGATTACGGTGCAATTTGTGAAGAGCTTGAAGATATAGTTGCTGATCTTGGTAATCTCAACCTTAAGATGACAATGATTACAGGTGAAACTGTTGATATCAGCCGTGACTATGACCTTTTTGCGTATATTCCTGATTTGGAGGAGCGCTTCAAGAAGGATGTTGCCGATTTAAAGAGACTTGAAGACAAAATCATTGAAATTTCGGGCGGTGAAAGTAGCTCCTACGCACTTGTGCTCAGAAATATGAGACAGTCGATTAATCAGATGCTTAACAACAAATTCACTGCTGCAAATTATAAGAGTGATTTCTATACAAATTACAGCAGCTTGAGTGTTTGTCTTACAGATATGCAATCCATGCCTATGGATTTAGACCAGATAATAATCGGCTCTGTGGACGACGAAGAAAGCTTTGAGCCCAAGGGAGGCTTTATTGGCTTCTTTAAGTCAATCTGGTTCTCTATAAGACGTTTTGTTGCAAGCTTTGCAAATGATTACAGAAGCTTTGATAAAAAGTCAAAGGATAGTCTTACCTTATGGGTTAACTGGGGTCAGGACCAGGCAAGAGTGCTTAACTCATTGGCTAAATCCTCCTTTACTGCTGATACCGGCATTGAAGTTGAGGTGCAGGTTGTAAACGCAACTGTAGTTCAGGCTATACTTTCGGGCAACGGCCCCGACCTTGTGCTTCAGCACTCGAGAACAGAGCCTGTAAACCTCGCAATGCGTGGTGCACTTTACGATTTGAGCAACTTTAAGGATAAAGACCCTGATTACGATAAAGTATTAGCTCAGTTTGCTGATGGTGCAGCAACACCATATTATTATAACGGCGGTCTTTACGGCTTGCCCGATACCCAAAACTATGATGTACTTTTTTATAGAACAGATATATTAGAGGAATTAAAGATAAAGGTTCCCGAAACTTGGGATGAGTTTAAAGGCGCTGCCGAAATACTCTTACATAACAATTTATCTGCATATATTCCTTATACACAGATAGCAGCAACCACTACCGTTAATGTTGGTGTTGGCGGTCTTACCGCTTATCCAACTCTCTTAATGCAAAGTGGTATAGACCTTTATACTAAGGATGGTAAGAAATCAAATCTTACTACTCCTGAAGCACTTAATGTTTTTGCTGAGTGGACATCTTTCTATACAGAGTTAAAGATACCTACACAGATGAACTTCTATAACCGTTTCCGTTCTGGTACTACTCCTATAGGTGTTGCACCTTATAACACTGCAATTACCATTTCAACCGAGGCTCCCGAGCTTGAGGGCAAGTGGGCAATGGCTTTAACTCCCGGTACTGTAAGAGAGGACGGCACAATAGACCATACCGTTTCAGGTTCAGGTACAGCTTGCTCAATTCTTAACATTTCAAAGAATAAGGATGCTGCTTGGAAGTTCTTGAAGTGGTGGACCTCTGACGAAACACAGACTAAGTATTCAACAAATGTTGAGTCAATTTTAGGACCTCTTGGTCGTGTAATGGTTTCAAATACCGAAGCTCTCAAGAACCTTTCTTGGTCTGAGGCAGAGTTAGATGTTATTCTCGAACAGAGAGAATGGTTAAAGGAAGTACCTGAAATGCCCGGTAGCTATCAGGTATCACGTTCAATTGATATGGCATTCTATAATGTTATCAACAATCACGTAAACCCCAAGGATATTTTGACCGAGTGGGGAAGAAATGCTGATAACGAAATCGCACGTAAATGGAAGCAATACACAAACCGCGGTAAATAAGTAAGGAGTGAGAAAATGGAAATTAAATCTAAAAAGTTAAAATCTAAAGGCTTACTTACAGGACCCGCCTATTATGTAATGCTTATCCCCTTTATGGGTCTGTTTGCTCTCTTTACATTGGTGCCGATAGGCGCATCTATGGTCTTAAGCTTCTTTGATTATGATATGATTTCGACACCTATATTTGTAGGTCTTCAAAATTATATGCATATGGTAACAGAGGATAAAACAATATTTATAGTTCTTAAAAACACGTTGATATTCTCTGTAATTGTAGGTCCTTTAAGCTATATTTTAGCATTGTTGTTAGCTTGGCTTATTAATGAATTTTCACACACAGTAAGAACAATTTTTGCTTTCGTATTCTATACTCCTGCTTTGGTAGGCGGTAGCGCATACGTAATCTGGCAAAACCTATTCAGTGGTGATAGCTATGGTTATATGAATAACATACTGTTATCTATAGGACTTATAACCGAGCCAATTATATGGTTTAAAGATACAAGCTATAATATGATAATAATTATTATAGTTCAGTTGTGGATGAGTATGGGTGTTTCCTTCCTTGCAAACCTTTCAGGTCTTCAAAACGTTGACACCGAGCTTTACGAAGCAGGTGCTATTGACGGTATCAGATCGCGTTGGCACGAGTTATGGTATGTAACACTTCCCTCAATGAAGAGCATTTTGTTCTTTAGTGCGGTAATGCAGATTCAGTCTTCCTTCTCGGTAGGCCCTGTTATTACAGCTCTTGCCGGCTACCCCAGTGTTAACAACTCGGTTGATACATTGGTAAGCTACATAAGCGACGTTGGTTCGGTACAATACGAAATGGGTTATGCGGCTGCACTTTCTGTAATATTGTTCGGTATGATGGCAATATTCAGAGTGGTTGTCGGAAATCTAATGAAATTATTAGGAAAGTGAGCGTGATTAATAGTGACTAACATTAAGAAAAGCTATAAAGATCTAATGTATAAGATCAATAAAAAGCCTAAGGCACAATATAAGCGCTATACACGCTCAAAGGGCGGTACAGCAATGCTGTTCATCATTTTGGCAGCTGCAAGTATTTTCTCTATACTACCTCTTATTTATTGTATAAACGCTTCACTCAAACCTTTGGACGAGTTACTTATATTCCCTCCGAAGATTTTTGTACACAGACCGACTCTTGAAAACTTTATCACTTTGCCGTCAATTCTCGGCAGTCTCGGTGTTCCGATTACAAGATATATTTTCAACAGTTTGTTTATTGCACTTACAGGTACAATTCTACATATTATATCTGCGTCTCTTGCTGCCTTTGTTTTTGCAAAGACACATATTAAGGGCAGAATGCTTATGTTTACAATTGTACAGTTCGCTCTATTGTACAATGCAATTACTTTGGCAATTCCTCAGTATTTGATTTTCAGTAAGCTCTATATGATAGATACATACTGGGTTTACATTTTACCTGCTATTCCGTCATCTATGGGATGCTTCCTTATGAAGCAATATATGGATTCAAGCGTTCCTACTCCGCTTTTGGAGGCTGCTTGTATCGACGGTGCAGAACCGTTTTCAATATTCTTCAGAATTGTAATGCCTATTGTTAAGCCTGCTTGGATGACATTGTTCTTGTTCTCATTCCAAACACAGTGGTCAAGCATTTCAGGCGGTACAATATTCAGTGAAGAATTAAAAACACTTCCGCAGGTATTAACCACCATTACTGCCGGCGGTATTGCAAGAACAGGTAGTTCGATGGCAGCTACAGTTTTGCTGTTAGTTCCGCCTATGATAGTTTTTGTAATATCACAGTCAAACGTAATGGAAACTATGAGCACTTCCGGTATTAAGTAAGAGCTTTATAAAGAAAGAATGGAGGAGCTTATGAATAAGAAAATTTTTAAAATAGTCCTTTGTTTGTGTCTCTCACTTGTAATGCTTATAACTCCGATTGCCACATCTGCGGCATCGCCTTATGAAGCATATACAAATCAGGATACAGAGGATGGCAATAGAGTTACAATTTACTCGAGAGATGTTTATAAGGCTGTAAAGAAGCTTACTGCCGAATCTTTAGGTATAGACAATTTATCGGGTATAACAGATGTTTTCGCCGCAGAAAACGGCAAGATTTATGTGCTTTGCGGCGACCAATCAAGATTATTTGTATTAGACAAAGAATATAATTTCGAAAAAGAAATCAAATTCTACGACCCCGAAATTGAATTTGAGTACGATTACACAGGTGCTAAGGGTATTTTCGTAGATAAGAACGAAAATCTTTATCTCGCTGATACTCTTAACGGCAAGATAGTAATTGCAAATCCCGAAGGTGTTGTAGAACAAAAGTTAGGCACACCTGTATCTGATGTTATTCCTGAAGGATTTTTCTTCCAGCCTACTAAGGTTATAAAGGATGACCAGGGATATATGTATGTACTTAGTCTCGGTTGCTACTATGGTATACTTTTGTACTCAGACAAGCAGGAATTCCTTGGTTATTATGGTGCTAACGAGGTTGAAAGTACCGTATTAGATACACTTGAAAATATTTGGCAGTTACTTACAAGTAACGATACAAAGCGTTCTAAGCAGATTAAGAAATTGCCTTATACCACAGTTGATATCGTTATGGATAAGGAAGGCTATATCTATACTTGTACCGGTAAGGAAGAAGTTTCTCAGGCAGTTTCTACCGGTCAGATAAGAAAGATAAGCCCCGGCGGTTCAAATATTCTTTATAGCCGTTTGCTTGACGGTACTGCCGAATCCTCATCTGCACTTAACTTCTTGGAATCAAAGATTATAAGAAGATCGGGTACTGTTCGTACACAGAACATAGTATCACTTGATGTTTCGGATAACGATTATATCTATGCTTTGGATGCTATGTACGAAAAGATTTACGTTTACGACAGAGACTGTAATTTGGTAACTGTTTTCGGCGGAGGTACCGGTGAAGGTAAACAGCTTGGAACATTCAGCGTATCAAATTCTATTGTAGTAAACGGAAACGATGTTTTAGTAGCTGACGAAGAAACACTTTCTATTACATTATTTAAACTTACCGAATTTGGTGAAACCTTGTTTAAAGCTCAAAACCTTTATTTTGACAGCTATTATTCAGAGGCAAAGCCTTATTGGGAAAAAGTTTTAAAAATGGACGGTAACAATCGTTTAGCTTACCGCGGTCTTGCAAAAGCATATTACTATGAGGGCGACACCAAAACCGCTATTAAATATGCTAAATTAGGTCTTGATTATGAGATTTATGACACCGTTCACCAAGAGCGTGTAAAGCAGTTCACAAAGGAAAACTTCACTTGGATTTTCTTTGGTATTATTATTCTTGTGGTTGCTTTGGCGTTTATTATAATTAAAATTCGCAAACGTGAAGAGCCACTTATTAAGAGTATTAAATGGCATACCTTTACATCATGCTTTGTGCATCCGTTCCAGGCATTTAATGATGTGAAATATAAGCACTACGGTTCTATGCGAATTGCAATAGGCACTAACATTTTCTTCTTCTTGTCAGTTGTATTAAAGAACACCGCTTGCGGTTTCTTGTTCAACAAGACAAATGCTCAGAATTATAGCGTTCTCTTTACTGTTGCGCAGACTGTTGGAATTATTGTTCTTTGGTCTTTGGCAAACTGGGCTATATGCAGTGTTATGGAAGGAAAAGGTAAATTAAAGGATATTTATATTGTATCTTCTTATGCTATGGTGCCTTTGGCATTGTATAACTTCGTATATTTGGCTCTTTCATATATACTTACTCTTGACAGTATAAACATTATTGTAGGTCTTGAAATAGCTATCTATATATTTGTATTCTATATTCTTGCTATTGGTATTATGGCAGTTCACGAGTATAATTTCCCCAAATTTATCTTAACTGCTATCGTAGCCTTACTTATTATGATATTAATAGTATTTATAGGCTTTATGGTTGTAATTTTGTTACAGCAGTTCTGGAACTTTATTTATTCAATCTTTATGGAGGTAATGTATCGATGAAAAAAGTTAATACAAATTTTCGCCGAATTCTTGCCTTCGTTTTAGTATTGGCGCTTACACTTCTTTGCAGTTGTGGCGCTGATAAAAAGGTTGCGGTAAAATTCCCGAAAACAGTTACACAGCTTGCAACAGGTGAGCTTGCAAAAAACGAAAACTACACACTTAGTTGGGATAAGGAAAAGCACAACGTTATTTTAACCGATAATGCTTCGGGCAGAATTTGGGCAACAGTTCCTTATGAGTTTTCACAAACAGAAGGGGAGAATGAACAACTTAACTCTCCCATACAAATTGAGTACATTACATCTGCTAACTATACAAAGGAAACTCAAACAAGTTATGAAAAGTTAGTAAAAGCCGGCAGAGTAGCTTCAAAGGCTATAAAGAACGGTATTGAGTTTACTTATTACTTCGATGCAGTAGGTATTTCAGTTCCCGTTCAGTACACTTTAAGAAATGATTCTTTGGCGGTTACAGTTGATTTTAAAAATGCAACTGAAAGTACTGAAAAGCTTCTTTCTGTGGCTGTTGCTCCGTTCCTTTGCTCTGTAAAGAACGGAAACGAGGATTCTTATGTTGTAGTTCCTTCCGGTAGTGGCGCAATAATGAGCACCAATGTTACAAGTGAAGGCACAAGAAGCTATTCTTCAATGGTTTATGACCGCGACTACTCATCACTTGTTAATGAAATTTTGACAGAGGATGAGCAGGTACGTTTACCGATTTTCGGTGTAAAAGATGGCAACAATGCTATCATGGGCATTATTGAGGACGGCGACGAAATGGCACAGATTACTGCTAAAGCCGGTGACGAATGCGGTTACTCAAATGCATATACAAGCTTTTATGCCCGAGGCTATGATTTAAAGGATATGGCCGACCATAGAACCGGTGGTTTTAGAGCTGATGCTTATCAGGTTACTGATGATATCACTGTTAAATCCTCAACTGTTGCTTTTTATCCGCTTTCGGGTGATAAAGCTACATATGTTGGTATGGCTGAAAAGTATAGAGAGTATTTAAATGGTAAGGGTTACTTAAAGAAAACTACTGATACCGAGCAGGCTTATGCACTTTATTTGAAGGGTGCCGCTAACATTCAAGAATTGTTATTAGGCTTCCCTATAGTAAATACAAATGCACTTACAACCTTCTCTCAGGCAGAAAAGATTGTAAAAGAACTTTACAAGGCTACAAAAACGACTCCCGAGGTACAGCTTTTAGGCTTTGGCGAAAGCGGTCTTAACCCCGGAAAGGTAGCCGGCGGTTTCGATTTTGCTTCCGCAGTTGGTTCTAAAAAGGACAGAGAGTCACTTGAAAGCTACTGTAAGAAAAACGGTATTAACCTTTATACCGATTTTGATTTGGTATTCTTCTCTAAGGGCGGTAACGGTTACAATTCACTCTTTAATGCAACTAAGTCTGCTCTTATGCGTAAGGTTAATCTTTATTATAAGAATAAGGCTACTTGGAATTTTGAAAAGAATGTTAAGTACTTTGTTCTTTCTCGTGCAAGCTTGTTTGATGTAGTAAAGAAGCTAAATAAAACAATAGATAAGAAATCTATCTCAAATATTTCGCTTTCTACACTTGGCTCAGTTGCTTACTCTGATTATGATGACCTTAAGTATTATGCAAGAGGTAATATGTTAGAGGATGCTGAGAAGTTAATCAAGAGCATTGATAAGAACTGCGGAAATATTGCTACACAAAGTGCAAATGCTTATGCAGCAGTTTTAAGTGATAGCGTATTTAACGTTTCAACATTTGACGGTGCATATAATTGCTTCTATAAAGCAATTCCGCTTTATCAGATGGTATTTAAAGGTTATGTTCCTATGTATTCAACTGCGGTTAATACAACTGAATGTCTCGAAGAATCCATAATGTTAGCTGTTCAAAGCGGTACAGGTCTTGGCTTCTCGGTTGTTGGCGAATATAATCTTGATTTTGCTCAGTCTCCGTTTGTAGGCCTCAATGCTTCAGACTATAAGGGCAACAAGCAGGATATTATAGATGCGGTAAAGGCTTGCAAGGACTACTACAAGGCAATAAATGGTGCTACAATCGTTGATTATGAGTTTGTAACAGAAGATGTTACATTAACTACATTCAGTAACGGTGTAAAACTTTATGCTAACCATTCAGGTGAAAAGGTAGATTCTCCTGCAGGTGAACTTAAGGCATACGGATTTATTTATGAGAAGGAGGCAGTTTAATGAGTAAGGCAGAAAAAGTTAAAAAAGTTAAAAAGCCTCGCGGTATTGAAAGCGTAAGAAATTCTTACGGCTACAAATTTATAGCTCTTTGGATTGTAGGACAAATACTTTTTGTTATTAAGCCTATTATTGAGTCTATAACCTATTCCTTCTCAAAGGTAAAAATTGCTGCCGGCGGATTAGAGCAAGAATTTATAGGTTTTGAAAATTGGAACACCATGCTTACCAAGGATGCGCTCTATGTAGAAAATCTCAGAAACGGCGTAAGCAGTATGCTTACATCACTTCCGATTATTGTAGCGCTCAGCTTGGTTTTGGCTATAATTCTTAATCAAAATTTCAAGGGCAGATTAATTTTCCGCGCAATATTCTTCTTACCTCTCGTTATTGCAACTCCTCTTATTATGGATATTTTGTCTGACAATTGGTTGCAAATTCCGCTTTTCTCAATGAATAGCGGTGCGGAGTATGAGTATGGCGGCATTATCGATTTTAATCAGCTACTTTCAGGTCTTAACCTACCGTCTCAGATTAATGAGTTGTTTACCGAATATTTAGGTAATGTATTCGGCCTTATCTGGAGCTGCGGTATTCAGATTATCCTATTCCTTTCAGGTCTTCAAAGTATTCCTGAACAGCTTTATGAGGTATCCCGTGTTGAGGGTGCTACAAAGTGGGAGGAGTTCTGGTATGTTACAGTTCCAATGCTGAAGGACGTAATACTCCTTGTACTTGTTTACACTATGATTTCGCTCTTTACAGCTCTTGACAACCCCGTAATTAATCAGGCTTATTCTGTAATGCAGAAACAGCAGGATTACGATATGTCATCTGCAATGCTTTGGGGCTACTTCATAATTGTAGGCGCGTTATTAGGCATAGTGCTCTGGGCTTACAGACACTTCTGCTTAAAGAAATGGGGGTAATTAGAGATGAAAAGCAACAAATTACTTAAAAATAAATTGCCAAGTCTGCTCTTTTCTATTGCAAGACTTGTATTCCTAATTGCCTTCAGCTATATTATTCTTTATCCTTTGCTTTATGTTATAGTTCACGCCTTCCAGGCTCCTATTGACTATAATGACGTAACGGTTCAGTGGATACCTAAAAACTATACACTTGAAAATTTAAAAGAAGGTCTTAAAGCTACAGACTTCTTTAACGGCTTGAAAAATACCGTTTTTGTTCAGGTTGTATGTGCTCTTATTCAGGTGGCAACCTGCGGTATTGCGGCATACGGTCTATCACGCTTTAAGTTTAAGGGTCAAGGCGTAGCAATTGCAATTTTGTTCCTTAACATTCTTGTTCCTACAACAATGCTTATAATTCCTAACTATATCAACTTCTACAATGTTGACTTCCTTGGCATTATGGGACTTATTGAAAGCTTTACAGGAATGGATTTAACACCTAACCTGCTTAATACATCTTGGGTATTTTTCCTTCCCTCAATCTTTGGTGTAGGTCTTCAGTCGGGACTTTTAATCTACATATTTATGCAGTTCTTCAAGAGCTTCCCGAAGGAGCTTGAGGAAGCTTCCTGGATAGACGGTTTAACTCCGTTTGGCTCATTCTTAAAGATTGTTGTGCCTTCTTCTGGTGTTGTAATCTTAACAGTTACAATTTTCTCTGTTGTATGGCATTGGAATGAATATTATTTACCTTCAATGTATTTAAGTGCTAATTATCCATTGGCAGTAACAATGCATGATGTGTTTAATATCATAGCTCTTGCAAATTTCAACATTACCACACCTGAGGTTATTAACCGTGCTATGGCTGCATTGCTTATATTTATAGTTCCTATGCTTGTAATGTTCCTAATATTACAGAAGAAATTTATAAGAAGTATTGCACAGTCAGGTATTGTTGGATAATTAAACTAATTAAATTTAATCCCGATACCGCTTTTATGCGGTATCGGGGAGTATCCCCCTAATATATTGCGGATTAGGGATTGCGAAGTTAATTCGTAATCTGTAATGCACAATATAGTGTATATAAAAAAAGAAAAAAGGAGACTATTTCATAAAAAAATCTTAGCGCTTATAATGGTTTTTGCTATTGCTTTGTGTGCTGTGGGCTGTGGCAAAAAGGATGCAAAAAAACAGCATGCAAAACGTGACCTTTTACCTGAAATCGAACATGAAACAGGTTATATGGGTGAAAAGAATGTAGCTTATATTCCTTACGAGGATGGAATTTATACTACCGAATACGATGATGAGGCGGATGCTCTCAGAAAAGAAATCCTCGCTCATCCCGACAGCAAGGTTCCTTATGACAATGTCAAGCTTGTTGAAAAGGGAACAACAACTAACCTCTTAACAAATGCTGACTTCAAAGTTGATTCTATTAAGGATCTCCATCATGAAGTTCTCGGCGGTTCCGGTTGGCATATTGCCGAAGCAGCACTTGACGATGATGATGTAACTCCTTATGAGCTTGTTGATTTTAGAAACGAGTTTATAGGTCTTAACGAAGGTGCAGTAACTGTTGTAATCCTTGCTAAAAAAGGTGTTATAAAGTTTAAGAAAAACTAAAGCATAAATAAAGCTTTAATCCCCCATACAAGTGTTAAAGCTTGTATGGGGGGTTTCTTTTTAATATTATTTAGAGGTGTTTTATATGTATAATTTTCCCATTGGTGTAATTATTGATTCTTTCAGAAAGCCTACAAAGGAAGCTATTCTTGATGCAGTTAAAATCGGGGCTTCCGGTATTCAGATGTATTCTACCAACGGTGAAAACTCTCCCGAAAATTTAGTAGGGGCTAAAAGAAAAGAGTTACTTTCCTTCGTTAAGGATAATGGACTTGTATTTTCGGCTATTTGCGGCGATTTAGGCAGAGGTTTTGGTAATCCCGAGCTTAACCCTGAGCTTATTGAAAAATCCAAGCGCATTTTGGATTTGGCTAAGGAATTGGAGTGTGATATTGTTACTACACATATAGGTGTAGTTCCTGCCGATAAAAATCACGAGCGTTACAAGATTATGCAGGACGCTTGCTTCGAACTTAGCCGCTATGCTGATTCTATCGGTTCTCACTTTGCTATTGAAACAGGTCCTGAAACCAGCGCCACCTTAAAGGGTTTTTTGGATGAGCTTCACTCAACAGGCGTTGCAGTAAACCTTGACCCCGCTAACCTTGCAATGGTTACTTGTGATGATCCCGTGGGTGCAGTTTATAATTTAAAGGATTATATCGTTCATACCCACGCAAAGGATGGCGTTAACTACAGAAAGGAAAACCCTGAATATATATATGGTGTGCTTCATCCAATACCGGAGGAAATCAGAAACGCTAAGCTTTATGAAGAAGTACCTCTCGGTACAGGTAGTGTAGATTTCCCTAAGTATTTGAAAGCACTTGAGGATATCGGATATAAGGGCTTCCTTACTATTGAACGTGAGGTAGGCGACGACCCCGCAAAAGATATTAAAACAGCAGCAGATTTCCTAAAAAATATAATTACAAATTATTAAGGAGATTTTGTTATGAAGCGGATTTTAGCGTTAGTTTTAATTGCTACTTTGCTTTTTAGTTTTTCTGCTTGCGGAAAAAAGATAACAAAAATAGTAATGGTAAACCAGCTAATACAGAAGCTCAAATAGATTTAACCAAAACCTTTATGTATGACCGCACTTTTACGGATGCTAAGGGCATAGAAAAACTCGATGATTTAGCTAATACATATTACAGTTTAACTGTTAACCAAAAGCTTAATGTAGCATATATCGGTGGTTCTGTTACAAACGGTACAGGCGGTAAAGATGGCTATTGTTGGAGAACTGATGTTACCGATTGGTTTAAGGCAAAATTTCCATCTGCTACTATAACCGATACGAATGCGGGTATAGGTTCTTCAAGCTCTTATTACGGTTATTACAGACTTGACGAATATGTTTTGGCAAAAAATCCCGATTTGGTTTTTGTTGAGTTTGCGATTAACGACACATATAACAGTATGACCGAAACAGAGAGTGCTACTTATATGGAAGGCATTATCAGAAAAATCAGAAGCGCTAATGCAAATACTGATATTATAATTGTTTTAACGGGCGATAAGAGATATCTTATAAGTGATTTTTCTCTTGCAAAAGTGCACGCAAAAAAGGCAGTAGCGGGCTCGGTTTATGAATTTACCTTTGAAGGAATAGGTTTTGGACTTTTAGGTAAGGCTGCCGATGGTCCGGTTGCAAATGTTACAATTACGCTTGACGGCAAAGAGGTTGAGTATGCAAACTCTAAGCGTTCGTCCTTTGCTCACGAGTTTTTGACATTTGATAACCTTACTCCTAAGGAGCATACCGTTAAAATTGAGGTGACAAAGGGAACCCTCGCAATAGGCGGAATTTTAATAGCTGAATAATAAAAAGGGAGGCATTGCCTCCCTTTTTGGTATGCGTTAAATTTATTGTTTTTTAACTTGTTAAATGATATAATAAGCTTAAGTTATAGAATATTAAGAATTATAGTGTGGCAAAAAGTTTTACGGTTTAGCAAGCAAAATGACGAATTGGAGAGAATTCATAAGGAATTTGAGCGTAGATAATAAAGTTAAATAATGTAGTATAAAAATTGGGTATTTTACCCGCTTTTTTTATATATGGATAATCCAAATAACAAAATGTACCATAGTAAAAGGCTAACTAATTTGCTTGCTTTTAAGATGGGGTTATGGTACAATTATTATAGCGAATTTATATTATATTTAAAAGGAGTTTTAGGTTATGAAAAAACAACCTGTCTTAGATGCTGTCGGGCATCGAAAGTTTGGTATACGCGACTGTATAGCGTATGCGGCAGGTGACCTTGGTTGTAATATGAGTTTTGCACTCAAGGGCACGATGTCTATTTTCTGGACCCAATTTATGGGGATGGACCTTTGGTATGCACTTTTACTTATAATTGTTCAGGTATGGGATGCTGTAAATGACCCGCTTATCGGCTCAATAATTGACTCTGATAAGCACAAATACAAGCGCAATAAGTTTTTAACCTACATTTTAGCAGGCTCTATCGGTCTTATTGTAGGAGGTGCTTGTTGCTTCTTGCCTTTCCCCAACGCACCGACATGGGCTAAATTTATAATTTTCATTGCCGGTTACGTTGTTTGGGACGCTTTCTATACTATTGCAAACGTTCCTTATGGATCATTGCTTTCACTTATTTCAAATGACGTTAAAGACAGGGCTTCACTTTCGGCTTGGCGTTCTATAGGTTCTATTTTCGGCAATATGCTTCCTATGGTTATTTTGCCTTTTATTATTTATGATAAGGAAAACAACCTCATTGGTGAGCGTGTTTTCATTGCTGCACTCATAATGGGTGTTCTTGGATTTTTTTGCTTCCAATTTATGGTGAGGAACACCGAAATACGTGTTGACACCGATATAGAATTAAAGGAAGATTCTCCCAAATTTAATGTACTTAAGGCTTTCGGTAATTTTATGAAAAACAGACCTGCTGTTGGTGCAACCATTGCTGCTATGGGTATGTTTATTGGTATGCAGGGTGCTACAACCGCAGTTACCGTCATTTTTCAGTCTTATTTTAAAAACGTACAGATTTCGGGCATAGTTCAGCTCTTTGCAATGATTCCTATTGTTGTGTTTACTCCGCTTGCTCGTAATGCGGTTGCAAAATTTGGCAAAAAAGAGCTTGCTACTTTTGGTTCTATCGTATCTATTGTTGCAGGACTCGGTTTATTTATCGTTATTCCGAGCAACACTAAGCTTGACCTTGTAATTTACATTATTTGTCAGTTGTTCTTCTCTTTAGGTCTTGGTATCTATTCTACCGTTTCTTGGGCTATGATGGGAGATGCTATTGACTATAACGAGTGGAAATTCGGTACTCGTGAGGAAGGCACTGTTTATTCACTTCATTCCTTCTTCCGTAAGCTTGCTCAGGGAATTGGTCCCTCTCTTGTACTTATTATAATGGTAGCTTTCGGATATGTTGGTGCTAATGAGGGTAATCAGCTTTGGAACGTTGCTGTTAATATGCGTTATATTGTTGCCGCTACCTTCCTTTTCTCGGCAATTCTTCAGTTTGTTGGTTTAGCTCTTGTATATAATCTCGATAAGAAAACTTTGGCTCGTATGAATAAGGAACTCGGCAGAGAAGAATAATTATTTAGCTTTTATATTGGTGTCCGATATTTTATTGGACACCAAATTTAAATGATTTGTATTTCAAGGAGAACAAAATGAGAAATATTATAAGCCTTAATGAAAATTGGCTATTTGCAAAAGATACTACCGACATTCTTTGCAAAGAGTGTGAAACGGTAAATGTTCCGCATTGCTGGAATGCTATTGACGGAGCTGACGGAGGTAACGATTATTTCCGCGGAAGCTGTCTTTATAAGAAAACTCTTGTAAAATCAGAGTTGCCCGTAGCTGACCGCTATTATATCGAGTTTTGCGGCACTAATTCTTCTGCCGACCTTTATGTTGACGGAAATCTTTTATGCCACCACGACGGCGGATATTCTACCTGGCGCGCAGATATTACCGAAGCTTTGGCTGAGGAAACAGAGCTTGCCGTTATTGTTGACAATAGCCCAAGCGACACTGTATACCCTCAAATGGCAGATTTTACATTCTATGGTGGCATCTACCGAAATGTAAATCTTATTTGCGTTAATAATACCCACTTTGACCTTGACTACTACGGTGCTCCCGGTCTTAAAATCACACCTGTTGTTTCAGGTGCAGATGCTACAGTTGAGGTAGAGGCTTTTGTTACTAACCTTAGAGATGGACAAAAACTTATTTACACTATTTATGATGATAAAGAAAATGAGCTTTATAAGCTGGAAACTACCGATTTTAAGGTAAGCTTTGAAATTAAGGACGTTCATCTCTGGCACGGACGCAAAGACCCGTATCTTTACTGCTGTGAGATTGAAATTATAGAGAACGGAGAAGTGCTTGACAATGTTTGTAACCGTTTCGGTTGCAGAAGCTTTAAAATTGACCCCGATAACGGATTTATTTTAAACGGTGAGGAATATCCCTTGCGCGGTGTATCCCGTCATCAGGACAGGTGGGGAATAGGCAATGCGCTTTTACCTGAGCATCACGTAGAGGATATGGACCTTATCTGCGAGGTAGGGGCTACCACAATCCGCCTTGCCCACTATCAACACGATCAGTATTTCTATAACCTTTGTGATGAGCGAGGACTTGTTATCTGGGCAGAAATTCCGTATATTTCAAAGCATATGCCGGGCGGTAGAGAGAACACCATATCTCAGATGAAAGAACTTATTGCTCAAAATTATAACCATCCGTCAATTATTGTCTGGGGACTTTCAAATGAGATTTCAATAGGCGGTTCTGATGATGATTTGCTTGAAAATCACAGAATTTTAAATGACCTTGCACACGAAATGGACAGCACACGTCTTACTACCATTGCCGCTGTTTCCATGTGCAAGATGGATGACCCTTATTTGCAAATTCCTGATGTGGTTTCATATAATCACTATTTCGGTTGGTATGGTGGCGATACCGCTATGAACGGACCTTGGTTCGATAAATTCCACGAAACACATCCGACAATTCCTATCGGTTGCTCCGAATATGGTTGTGAAGCTCTTAATTGGCACACAAGCGAGCCAAAGCAGGGTGATTATACCGAGGAATATCAGGCATATTACCACGAGGAGCTTATTAAACAGTTATTCACCCGTAAATATATGTGGGCAACCCACGTATGGAATATGTTTGATTTCGGCGCCGATGCCAGAGCAGAAGGCGGTGGAAACGGACAAAATCACAAAGGTCTTGTAACCATTGACAGAAAGTATAAAAAAGATGCTTTCTATGCATATAAGGCTTGGCTTTCCGATGAACCGTTTGTTCACCTTTGTTCTAAGAGATATATTGACAGGGTAGAGGATGTAACAAAGGTTACCGTTTATTCAAATCAGCCTGAAGTTGAGCTTTTTGTAAACGGTGAGAGCATTGGCAAAAAGACAACTGACGACCATTTCTTCTATTTTGATGTGCCGAATATTGGCGAAAGTAAACTTGTTGCCAAAGCAGGTGAACTTTCGGACGAAAGTACAATACGTAAGGTAGAAGAAAGAAATATGGACTACGTCCTTGTTGAAAAAGGCGCGGTTCTTAATTGGTTTGATATCGATGCTCCCGAAGGCAGATTTTCTCTTAATGATAAAATTTCCGACATAATGAAATCCGCAAGAGGAAAACTTTGGTTCGTTCGCTTGGGATTAAAGCTTAAAAAGAAAATGGATGCCGGCAAAAAAGATAAGGGTGATAAAAAATCAGGTGGATTTGATGTTAACCTTAAAGATGCAGGCGGTGGACTTATGGAAATGATGGGCGGATTTACCGTTCTCAGACTTTCAAGTATGGTTGGAATGATGAATATAAACTTTACTAAGGAAGAACTTCTGAAGCTTAATAAACAACTTAACCGCATTAAAAAGCCTAAAACAAAGTAAGCTTAAAGACTGATATGCACCCAAAAGTTAGACGCTTTTTGGGTGCATATTTTATGCGTATTAAACACGGAAAGAATAAAGTTTATAGTGATGAATTAAAAATAGATGTTATAAAGGATATCCGAGAAGAGTTAATTGTAAAATCAAATGGATATAATCAATTTATACTTGAAAATATAGAATTTTTTTGTTATAATGTCAATATACAATAAAATTTTAGGAGGTTTTAATAATGAAAAGAATTTTAGCAGTTTTATTAGCATTGGTTTTGGTACTTTCTTTTGCAGCTTGCGGTAATGGCTCAAAGGGTGGTGCTACAAAAATGTCAATGGGTACAGGAAGCCCCACCGGTACATATTACGCATACGGCGGTGTTCTTGGCCAGTTTATTAAGGATAAGGCAGGCATTACAGTTAACGCTGTTTCTACCGGCGGTTCTAAGGATAATATTCAGGGTATTGATGTTAAGGACTATGCTTTAGGTACAGTTCAGTCTGACGTTATGCATTATGCTTGGAATGGTACACGTGCTTTCGAGGAAGAAGGTAAAATTAAAACCTTCCGTACAGTTGCAGGCCTTTATGCAGAGGCTGTTCAGCTTGTAACCACAAATGCAAATATCAAATCTGTTGCTGACCTTGAGGGTAAAAAGGTTTCTATCGGCGCTCCCGGTTCAGGTGTGTACTTTAATGCTATCGATGTGCTTGAAGCAGCAGGCCTTTCTGAAAAGGACATAAATCCTCAGTATCAGAACTTCGACCAGAGTGCTGACGCTTTGAAAGACGGCAAGATTGATGCTGCATTCATCGTTGCAGGTGCACCTACACCCGCTATTACAGAGCTTTGCATGACTAATTCAAAGGCACGAATTGTTCCTATTGATGGTGCTATTGCTGAAAAGCTCATGAAAGATAACAAATTCTATTCAGTTTATAAGATTCCTGCAAAGACATACGAAAATCAGGATGCTGAAATTACAACTGTTACTGTTAAGGCAACTCTTATTGTAGATGCTGATGCTACTGAGGATGACGTTTACAAAATTACAAAGGCTATTTTCGATAATATTGATGCTATAGCTAAAGAGCATGCTAAGGGTGCAGAATTAACACTTGAAAATGCAACTGAAGGTTTAACAGTTCCTTTCCATAAGGGTGCTGCTAAGTACTTCAAAGAAAAGGGCATTGAAGTAGCTACTAAGTAATTAACCTTTAATTAGATTAATCTTAAAAAATAGCTGCGGGCAAAACTGCCGCAGCTATTTTGGTATTTTTGCAGAAAGGTTGGTTTTATTGTTGTTGTTTAAGAAAAAGGCTCCACAATCACAAGAACCTATGGATTTGGACGCCGTAATGAAGAAGTTTGACAGGGAATCAAACACACGAATTTGGGAAGGTGTTCCGAAAATCGTTGTAAATTGCTTTTTAGCTATATTTTCTCTGTTTTGTATATATGTAACATTTTTTGCTACTTGGCCGCAAGAAATAATTTTATCAAGCTTTATGGGTTCGATAGTTCTTGTCGGTTATTTGCTTTACCCGATTAAAAAGGGTACGCAAAAAGTAAATCATATGCCTTGGTATGATATGATTTTTTTGGTTTTGGGCTCAGGCTCATTCTATTATTATACCTTTGATGCATTGACAATTATAAAGCAGGGCAGAAACTTTGAAACACATCAGATAATTATAGGTATTATAGGCATTATCTGTCTTTTCGAGCTTTGCAGAAGATGTGTAGGTATGCCCATACTTTGCGTTGCAGGAGCATTTATTATATATGCAATTGGTTGGGGTCTTCCAAACCCTGATATTATAAGAAGAATAGAAACACTAACAAGTCAGTTGTTCTATTCCACAACAGCAGGTATTTTATCTACTCCTATTAATACTTGCGCAAAGTTTATTGCAATATTTATTATTTTTGGCGCGTTTCTTGAAAGGACGGGTATTGCCGATTTCTTTATCAAGATTGCTAACTCCGTGGTTGGCGGTTTTTCAGGCGGACCTGCAAAGGTTGCCGTTGTTGCAAGTGCCATGGAGGGTATGGTTTCGGGTTCCTCGGTTGCCAATACTGTAGGTTCAGGCTCGGTTACCATTCCGCTTATGAAGAAGACAGGTTATAAGCCCGAATTTGCCGCCGCTGCCGAGGCTTCGGCATCAACAGGCGGACAGATTATGCCTCCTATTATGGGTGCTGCGGCATTTCTAATGGCTGAAAATATCGGTGTACCTTATAGTAATATAGTTGTTCGTGCTATTTTACCGGCGGCTCTTTACTTTCTCGGTATATTTATTGCCGTTCACCTTGAGGCAAAAAAAGAAGGTCTTCGCGGACTTACTAAGGACGAATTACCTAAGTTTTTACCTCTTTTGAAGCAGTCGTATTTGCTTCTTCCGCTTATCCTTTTGATAGCTTTGGTAGGCTCCGGCTCACGTTCTATTGCTTATGCCGCAGCTATTGCTATTATTGCAACAATAGTAGTTGGTCTGTTTAATAAAGAAAACCGCATAAACCCCAAGCGTATTTTTGAAGCTCTTGCAGCAGGCGGTCAGGGTATGATTACTGTTGCGGTTGCTTGCGGTATAGCAGGTATTATTGCCGGTGCTATTACTATGACAGGTCTCGCAAATATTATTATTAACGGCATTGTTACCATTGCAGGAAATCAGATTATTGTAGCTTTATTCCTTACAATGCTTTGCTGTATTGTTCTTGGTATGGGTGTTCCTACTACTGCTAACTATTGCATTATGGCAGCAACCTGCGCTCCTATTCTTATTAAGATGGGCGTACCTGACCTTGCAGCACATTTCTTTGTTTTCTATTTTGGTATCATTGCTGACCTTACACCGCCGGTTGCCTTGGCGGCATATGCCGGTGCAGCTATTGCTCAGGCAAATCCCATGAAAACAGCAATTACCGCTACTAAGCTTGCTATAGGTGCATTTATAATTCCGTATGTATTTGCCCTTAACCCCGCAATGCTCTTTATTGATACTGCAGTTATGGAGGTTGTTTTAATCTGCATAACATCAGTTATCGGTATATTTGGCGTATCCGCCGCATTAGAAGGGTACTTTTTAAGCAGTATGGCTTGGTATGAACGAATACTAAGTGTTGCAGGTGGTCTGTTGCTTATTTATCCGGGCATTGTTACCGATATTATCGGCATAACACTTGTAGGATTTGTATTCGCACTTCAAATGCTTAAACGTAAAACAATAAAATCAATTTAAAATAAAAAAAGGCTTGATTTCAAGCCTTTTTTATTTTGCTAAATTTATATTTATAGCGGTTGGATACTTTGAAACAAATACAATCATTCGTTAATATATTGATGCCAAACTTCGGATACACCGCTTTCTGTAATATTCAAAACAGTTCCGCCGTTTAAAATGGGCTCCCAATAGCAACCGGCACCGGTCTTTAATCCGTAAATAAACTTTACTCCGTTATATTTTACAACAAAATTATTTATATGGTCGTGTCCGCAGACAATATGTTTGGTAGAACCAAGTTCTGTTATCACATCAAACATACCCTCGTCAGCAGGGTAACTGCAAATTCCCTCATACTTAACACCAAAAGAGTTTTTGTATCCATCTTTCCAAATTTCGGGAGCTGTGCTGTTTTCGGGCTTTATGGATTTGGGGTCGAGTGCAGTATTAAAAGCGTTTTCCCAAGCAGTGCGGTAGGCATAAATCGGTATATGTATCATTAAGGTAGTGTCATAACAACCGAGCTTTTTAAGACTTTCAATTTGCTCACGATACCACACAAGCTGTTGTGGGAGTAATTTTGCCCACTCCTGTGTTTGTGTCCCGTCATCGGAGGTGAACGGCGTCTTGTCGTGAGAATCCATCATAATAAGACCTTCTACAATTTTGCCGTTTTGCTCAATAGCTATTACATAATTGCCGTTTCCAAGCATAGAGTTGCCTTTTTCATAAACACAAAGCGGGTGCGTTAAATAGCGTGACACTACAGTCTCAACGAATTCGGGGCCGTTTTGATTGTCGTGATTACCCCATACGGGAGCCCACGGTATGCCGAAACTGTCAAGGAAGTCTGCAAAGGCTTCATAAGACTCAATTTGACCTGCCCACCCAAGGTCACCTGTAATTGTAATCAGGTCAGGATCAATTTTTTTAATAAGCTTTGAAACCGTATTGGTAAGAATGGTGCGACATTTATGTCCAATAGCCCATTCCTCCGTGCCGAGCTGCGGGTCAGTGAGATTAAGGATTTTAAAATCTTTATCGGGATTTTTCTGTAAAGTAATCATATTCGTTCCTCACAAAAATGTATTTGTAGTCTTAGTATATAGTACCATACAGATAAATCTTAGTCAATAAAAAGGAAAGTCGATTAGTATATTATAGCAATAAACTCTATTTAATATCTAACATTAACAAAATAAGATACTTTTTGTTGTATAAATTAATTAATTCCACGAATTTAATTTTTTTCGAAAAAAGGCTTGTTTTTTGAATTTTTTTGTGCTATAATGCGTAATAACTAAAAGGAAATGATTTGTTTGCTTCTGTAAACAGAATAATAGCTTTGTTATACATAGTTGTTATTTATTAATCATACATAACCTTTCAAGTGAATTTAGTATCCACAAAAGATGTTAAATTAAACTTGCGCCTGAGCCTTAGAGCCTGTGCCATTTAATCGTTTTATGCGATTATGGTGCAGGCTTTTTGTTTTTGGCACAACATAGAATAAAAGAGGAGACCCCCCGTTGGATAACACATTACATAACAACATACCAAATAATGATATTGAGGCACCGCGGCGAAGGCTTATTTGTCCTTTATGTGGCAAACACACAGTGCTATGGTTATTCCCGGATACTGAGATTAAAAATTTGCCAATCAAATGTAAACGTTGCGGTAAAGAAATTATCGTCAATGTAAAACCGCAAAATAAACCTCAAAACTATATATCAGTAAAAGCATCCTCCCTTCCATAGATAAGCTTAAATTCAAAAGAATATATTTATTCAGGGACAAACGCTTGGCGTTTGTATTATTTTATTTGAAAATGTAGTAAACATTTACAATGTGAAGGAGAGAACATCTAATGAAACGGGATGAAACCCGACGCAGGTTGATAGAAGGAGCAATTTATGTTATTGCAAATGAAGGTCTTGACAGGGCTTCTACAAAGCAAATAGGAATGGCTACTTCCACAAATGAAGCGTATATTTACCGTTGCTTTGAAGGTAAGGACGATATGTTTGTCAAGACATTCGATTATTTAGATGAAGAACTGTTTTATATATGTATGAAATATATTGATGTAATGTATATGAAAAGTTTGGATTATGAAATGCGTTGTCGTTTTTATTTTTCGGCAATATGGGAATTTTTGCTTGGCAATCACGATAAATGTTTAACTTACGTACAATATTTTTATTCGCCATATTTTTCCAAGTATTCTGCCACAACACATAAAGAAAAATTTATTCCGCTTGTTCTTAAGTTTAAAGATGCTTTTAAGGATGAGGCAGATATATGGATGATTCTTAACTATATATTGAACGTTATGCTCGATTTTGCGGTTAAGGTACATAACGGTCAAATGCTCAACAGTGATAATTACGCAGAGCATATATTCCGAGTAATTTACCGTTCGGTGGAACAGTATTTTAGGAATTCATAAACATAAACAAGAGCAGAGATTTGCCATAACATAATATTATGGCGGTTAGTCACAGAAAGCAGTTGATACTCCCCATGTTACAATTAATTTTAGGCTTTATTATAGGAGGAATTTTTGGATTTGGTATTTGTGCCGTATTTAGTATAAATAATACCAATTTCGACCGCGCAGAGTTACGTTGCAGTGCAGAAAAATCAGGTGATAGAAATGCCAAATAATGGTATAGATAATGAACTTTTGTATTTATTTTTTTTAATAGGCATTCCGTTGATTTTCACCTTGCTTGTAGGGTTTGCTTTTCAAATTAGAGATTTTAAACAAGAGTTAAAGTATCTGAACTGCGAAATAGAGCGTACTGAGGGCGAGGAACAAAAATATTGGATTCGCCAAAGACGGAAATTATGGTTATCCTTGATTCCGTTTGTAAAATATTAGCCGTCTTCATTCTCTTTCACCTTGCGCCGCCCGTTCATATTTTTAAGGGAACGGGCGGCAATCAAAGGGTACAAGCATCATATGGTATAAAACGAAAAATGCTTGTATCTTTTGATTGCCGAACATGGCAATATATTTCGAAAGAAGGAGATAAAAATGAAAAAACTATTAGCATTTATACTTTCGTTTTTACTAATTTTAAGCACTTTCAGTGTAGTGGCTTTTGCTAACGACACACCTGTTGCTAAGGTTGGCAATACAGAGTATGCGACCATTGACGAAGCTATCGCCAATTGGACAAATGGAACAACATTAACATTATTGGCTGATGTTACATTGTCTGATGTTGTGAAGATCAAATCTACTGAGCATCATATTTTAAATCTCGGTACATTTACTATGACTGCGGCATCCGGAAAGGATGCTATCCAGTATGTGATAAATGGCATAAGCTCTATGAGCTATGCACTTGATATCAAGGCTGATGTTGCCAATCCCGGTGGTATTACTGCTACTGGAGGTTCGATTGTTCGCCACACTAAACCCCTTACCGGTGCACCGGAAAAAGACCGTCCGATAACCAGATTCTACGGCGGTATCTTTAACGCAAGCTATGTTGTTCGTCAGGGAGGTACCTTTGGAACAGGTTATAACGGTTCAAAGGCACCCGCCTTCTACTTCTACGGTGGCGAGTTTAACGGTACTATTTACACCAACCGTTCTCAAAACCAGTTCCATGGTGGTGTATTCAATGGTCAATTGCAGATGTCTGTAGATTCATCCGCCTATACCTTGATTACAGGTGGTAAGTTTAAGTATCTTTCTAATGTGATGGGTTCTAATCTCGATGAGAAAATCGCCCAAGGTACAAGTAACTATAAATTCACTATTGGTTCGTCAAAGAGCGTTTACGATAAGGCTGTTTATGTAGATGACGAGGGTTACTATGTTGTAGGAGATAATATATTCTCTGAGGAAATCGAGGCAGGCGTTGCGATGACTCCTGGTGGGGATGATTATTTTTACTATAGTCAAGTTGCCACAGAGGGTGCTCTTAACTACACCGATGTTTATATGGCTCTTGAGAAAAACCCGACAGCAACTGTAACTGTCTATGAAGAAAAGCTTGACCTTGAAGGCATTGATTTTACAGGTACTATCGTTGTTCCTGCAGGACATACCTTGACAATCACCAATGCACCCGCAGACCTTAAAACAGGCGGAGAAGGTACTATAATTATCGTTAGACCCGTAGCTTCAATTAATGAAACTACATATAATTCTTTACAAGAAGCTATTGATGCTGCAAAAGACGGCGACACCGTTCAAATCTTTGCAGGTGAATTTACAGCTATTAATATTAGCAACAAGAACATAACCATCAAAGGTACCGTAGGTGAGAATGGTGAATTGCTCACTACCATCAAGGGTGGAGATCCCGCTATTACCGGTCACGGCTTTAACGGTACAATCAAGGATCTTAAGATCGCTGATGCTTGGAAGGTTATGTATGCAGAACCCGCAGGAAACGTAACTGTTGATAATGTTTACGTAACCGGCGCTACATACGGATTCCATCTTGTAGCATATTCAAAAAATTTAGCATGGACTATTAAGAATAGCTATATGGATTTAAGCTGGGCGAACTCTTTTGGCGTATATGGTGACGGCGATGCTGAAATCATCATCACCGGCAACGAGTTTGCATCTACAAATCCGTATTATCCTGACTACGGTGCACGTGCCGTAAATAGTTTCATGCCCAATGTAACTGTTACAGAAAATATATTCCGCGATAACGCAAAGATTTATTTTGATGCATCAGTAACCGATACATCAAAAATCAATGTTTATAGGAATTACCATGCTGACGGCATTGAGAATGCATTTGCAGATAATACCGGCGCAAAAGTAGATATCTACGAGTATTATACAATCGTTGACGAAAACGGTAAGCTCAGCGGTCTTGTGACCGTTCCAACCGATCTTGACGGCTCGGGTACAGAAGCAGACCCATATATTATTAATAATAAAGAGGAGCTAATCTTGTTCCGTGACAGTGTAAATGCAGGAGAGACTAAGTATAATGCTCCCGGCGTGTATGTTGCTCTTGCGGCTGACATTGATATGGACGGCGCAACTTGGGAAAGAGGTATCGGCGACGGTATAAATGCTACCTTCGACGGCATCTTTGACGGTAAAAACTTTACCATCAAGAACCTCAATTTTGCTCCAAAGGCTGATGCAGACGGCTATCTTTGCGGTGGCTTGTTCGGTTACACCTATGGTGCTGTTACCATTAAGGACCTTGTTCTTGAGAATATCAAGGTTGATGCTTCCGATTCGGTGAGAACCGGAAATAAGGAAACCGAGCCTCACAACATAGGCATTTTGGTTGGTTTTGCCAACAACAAAGGTGGCAAGTTGACCGTTTCAAACGTAATAGTTAAAAATATTGATATTGATGCTCCGAATGTAGACGGCGTAGGTACAATCGTTGGCTATAGCTACCGTGCTATGGGCACCATTGAAAACTGCTCCGTTGATGGCGCTACTATCAAGGGCTATAGTTTCGTGGGCGGTATTACTGGCTATAGTAACAGCGATGCAGTTATCGCTGGCTGCTCTGTTAAGAATGCAACCATCATCGCAACATCTAAGGCTGCCGGCGGTATTGCAGGTATCGTTTTGAGTGGTGATAAGGTTACCGGAAATATTGTAGCTGACACCACTGTTACTGCTATTTCTTCCAATTGGGGCTATGTTGTAGGTCAAATAGCTTCCGAAGGCATCCTCATAAGTGATAATACAGCTGCTAATCCTCAGGTTGGTAGCAGCTACTCCTCAGGAGAAGTTGTTCAGGCTAAGATTGGCGATAAGTATTACACCACATTAGCTGCTGCTTTGGTAGCTGCACAGGACGGCGATATTATCACATTGCTTGCTCCTATTGTAGTTAATGCAGGTGAAACTCTTACTCTTGATAAGCCTGTGACCATTACCTATACCTCTAATGTAGCAGGCGAGGATATGATTACCAACAATGGTACTCTTATTATCGATGGTACAACTCTTATCTACAACAACACTGATACCACCGCAACTAACGTTACTGTTAGCACTATAAGCTGTGGTCCGGGCTCTGTCCTTGAGGTTAAGAGTGGTATTGTTAAAAATGATTCAGCAAATAATGGTTCACTCGGTATTTATGCTTATGCTATTGACCTTCTTACTAATGGAAATCTTGGCGATGTAACCGCAACAATTTCGGGTGGTGAGGTTATTTCTACCAATTATATGGCTATTCGCCAATTCAATAATGGCACGGCTTGCAAAAACGTCCTCACCGTTACCGACGGTAGGATCTATGGTGAGAAGCGTGCTATTCAAGTTCATCTAAATAACAATGCGGCTTATACCACAATTACAGGTGGTACAATTGAGGCAGGCGAGGGCGGATATGCTCTCTGTCTTTTCCCGACTGATGCTGAAAATCTCAGTGTAACGGGTGGCACATTTATTGGTACTATTTATTCTGGCACTAACGGATTTATTTCAGGCGGTACATTCGACGAGGAAGTTTACAACGAGTATGTAGCAGAAGGTTTTACTTGCGAGGAAAACTCCAATGGCACTTATGGTATAGTGGAAGTAGTAGATCCGTTTAAAGTATTTTATATTATTGATATGATTCCTGAAACTGATGCTAATGGTAATACATATTACCGTGTAGGTTTTGGTGCGGGTATTGATTCATTAAATTATAAAGCAGTAGGCTTTGATATTGTAGCCGAAAATGGCGCAGCATTAGAGCTTAAAACCACACAGGTTTATGACTTGTTCAATATTTATAATATTGATGGTACTTTAAACATAACAGTACAGCCTTCAATGTTAGGCGGTAATTATATTTTCTATCAGGAGTTACTTTTCCCTTCAAGTTATGATAATATGACAATTACTTTTAGACCGTTCTATATAACTTTAAGCGGTGAGAAGGTTTCCTTTAATAAATCTTATGATATAGCAGATTTCTATACTTCAACAGTAAAGGGGGCTTAAAAATGAAAGCAGTTTTAGAGGTTATTAATATCGAAATTCAAGATATTATAACAACAAGTGGTGGTCTTGAAAATGTAGGAACCGGCGGCAATACAAGTGGAGGTAATACAGGTTCCGGTACAGGTACACCGGTATTCCCGACATCTTTACTTGATTAATTAATCAATTTTAGCCACCGGGGTAGGTTGTCGCTTTATGTGGCAACCTACCTTTTTTGTGGGAATTATGTTTTAAAAATAACGGATTGTTAAAGTGCTTTTTTAGGAGAAAATTATGGCTAAAATTATAATTCGCAGATTTTTAGAGTTGTTTATTTCTTGTGCGTTGTTTTCTGCAATAGCTGTTTTGCTTAATATTACGGGGTTATTCACTACAAGAGCTTCCGTTTTTACAATTGCGTTAATCGGTGCGTTAATTTGGATTGCTTTAAATGTGTTTATGTTAAGGAATTGTTATTTTGATTTGCGCGACAAAAAGGCGTATTATATCGCTAATTTTATGGCATATGCTATTTTTGGTATATGCACAGTAGTTGTATATATTTGTTTTTCAAGTCCTGTATACGGTTGGATTTTTGCAATAACAAAATTTCTTAAATATACCAAATTAAGTGTTTCAACAGTTCTGTCAACTACTGTTTTTCACTTTTTAGGCGGACTTATGATTTTGCTGGCACCTGTTGGCATGAAATGGATTTTTACTCTTGAGGATGACGAATAAGATATGTTTACAATACGCTTGGCAGAGCTTAATATAAGAATAAATAATAAATATGAGTATGTAAAAAATCTTTGTGCTGATTACATAATAATCGGAAGACCGCATTTTTACATAGAAGTAACCGATGCTGAAATCGAGGCTGAAAGGCA
Organism: Acutalibacteraceae bacterium; assembly: GCA_045634455.1. Classification (GTDB taxonomy): domain Bacteria; phylum Bacillota; class Clostridia; order Oscillospirales; family Acutalibacteraceae; genus UBA737. The sequence continues at coordinate 36,362 of JAZRAI010000011.1, read as the reverse complement.
ATTGGCGGAAAATGATATTGGCTATCTGGAAGCGTTGGCAATATATCGTAAAATTGCAGAAAATATAGTTGAGTATGAAGGATTTTTAATGCATGGTGCGGTAATTTCAGTAAATGATTGTGGTATTGCTTTTTTGGCTAAAAGTGGAACAGGTAAAACCACTCATATAAATTTGTGGTCAAAGCTTTTGAGAAATAAAGTGATTATTATAAATGGTGATAAGCCATTGTTAAGAATTATTGGCGGAAAAATATATGCATACGGAACACCTTGGGCAGGAAAAGAAGGATTAAATAGGAATACAAAAACGGAATTGAAAAATATTTGCTTTTTATCCCGAGGCTTAGTTAATGAATGCTTTTGTGTTACAGACAGAGATTTGATTTTAGAAAAACTTTTTACTCAAACATATTTGCCCAAGAATTCTCAAGGGTTAAAAAATACTCTCGGGTTTTTGAAAATAATTATGGATAAGTGTAGATTTTATTCTGTAAAATGCAATACCGATATAGGAGCTGCCGAAATTGCATATAAAGCAATTCTGCTCTTTAGAAAATAAAAATTAGAAAAATTTCAAAAAACAAAAGGTCTTGAACGGTAAAATTCAAGACCTTTTATCTTTGACTTAAAAAACTTAATCATCTGTAAAGAAAAAAACTTGACAACTGATTTAAAGTGTGATATACTCTATACTCGGTAAGGAGTGGGAAGCGTGAAGGATTTATATGTTTCGGCTTTGCTTGATGTTTACGGCTTTGCTTTAAGCGAAAAGCAGAGGGCTCTTACTGAATATTATTATGATGATGATTTATCACTGTCGGAAATAGCCGAGAATGAGGGGATAACCCGTCAGGGTGCGAGTGACCTTATTAAGCGCTCGGTTGCACAGCTTAAAAGTTTTGAAGCAGAGTGCGGTTATTGTGAGCATTTTTTAAAGCTTAAAGAATTATCGAATGAGCTAAAAAACGGCGATAATAACAAGATTTCCGATATAATTGATATTATTGAAAGTCTTTAAAGGAGTGAATTAAATGGCGTTTGACAGTCTTTCGGATAAGTTAGCCGGTGTTTTTAAACGCCTGCGTTCACGAGGAAAGCTAAGCGAGGCTGACGTTAAAACCGCTATGCGCGAGGTGCGTTTGGCTCTTTTGGAAGCGGATGTAAACTACAAGGTTGCAAAGGATTTCACAAACAGCGTTACCGAAAAATGTATCGGCGAAAACGTTATGGAAAGTCTTACTGCTCCGCAGATGGTTGTAAAAATCGTTAAAGATGAGCTTACCGCTTTAATGGGCAGTGAGGTGTCACGTCTTAAGATTTCCAATAAAATACCAACAGTTATCATGATGTGCGGTTTACAGGGTTCAGGTAAAACTACCCACTCTGCAAAGCTTGCGAAATACTTACGCGAAAAGGGACACCGTCCTTTACTTGCGGCTTGTGATATTTACAGACCTGCCGCTATTGAGCAGTTAAAGGTTGTGGGCAAGGCGGTAAATGCTCCTGTTTTCGAAATGGGAACAGAAAAGCCTGAAATTATCGCTAAAAAAGCGGTGGCATACGCCAAGGATTACGGACATGATTTTCTAATTCTTGATACGGCCGGCCGACTTCATATAGATACCGAGCTTATGGATGAGTTAAAGCGCATTACAGAAGCGGTTGAGGTAAACAATATTTTGCTTGTAATTGACTCTATGGTAGGTCAGGATGCAGTAAATATTGCAAAATCCTTTAACGATATTTTAGAGCTTGACGGCGTAATCCTGACCAAGCTTGACGGTGACACCCGTGGCGGTGCGGCACTTTCTGTAAAGGCAGTAACCGGCAAACCGATTATGTTTGCGGGTGTTGGTGAAAAGCTTTCCGATTTGGAGGAGTTTCACCCCGACAGAATGGCATCCCGTATATTGGGTATGGGCGATGTGCTCTCACTTATAGAAAAGGTTGAAACCGAGCTTGACGAGAAAAAAGCGGAGGAAACAGCTCGAAGGCTTCAAGAAAACAAGTTTGATATGAACGATTTGCTTGACCAATTCAAGCAGATTAAGAAAATGGGTTCGCTTAAAAGCATTTTATCAATGCTTCCCGGTATGGAAAAACAACTTCGCGACGTTGATATAGACGACCGACAGTTACTTCGTGTAGAGGCAATAATAACCTCTATGACCAAAAAAGAAAAGGCTAAGCCCGATATAATAAATGCTTCCCGCAAGAAAAGAATTGCTGCAGGTGCCGGTGTTAAGGTTGAGGATGTAAACCGCCTTCTTAACCAATACGAGCAGATGAAAAAGATGTTCAAGCAGATGAATTCAAAGGGCGGCAAGCGAAAAATGCTCCGCGGTATGAATATGCCAAAAGGCGGCGGCTTCAATAATTTCGGTTTTTAAGGTTTATCTTTTAAAACATATATTACTTTTAAATTTTAAACGGAGGTGTACTAAAATGGCAGTTAAAATCAGACTTCGCAGAATGGGTGCAAAGCGCGCTCCTTTCTATCGTGTAGTTGTAGCAGATTCCCGTTTCCCCAGAGACGGTCGTTTTATCGAGGAGATCGGTACTTACGATCCTACCCGTGACCCTGCAGCAGTAAACATTGATGCAGACAAGGCTAAGAAATGGATTGCAAACGGCGCTCAGCCTACAGATACCGTTAAGGCTTTACTTAAGAAAAACGGTGTACTTTAAGAACGAGGATTTATCTTATGAAAGAGTTATTAATCTCTTTAGCACAGGGATTGGTTGAAAATCCCGATGCTGTTTCGGTTGAAGTGGATGAACCTAATGCTGAGGGCGTAACTGTTTATCATTTGCGCGTGGCTGAAAGTGATATGGGACGTGTTATAGGAAAGCAGGGCAGAATAGCAAATGCTATCCGTGTAGTAATGCGTGCCGCCGCTTCAAGAAACAATCAAAATGTTGCAGTCGAAATAGACTGATAAAACAAAAAAACTCGGATTTCTCCGAGTTTTTTGTTTTTATATTATTACTTGCTTTCAATAACGGATTTTCCACCCATATAAGGACGAAGTGCTTCGGGAATTGAAATGGTGTACTTTTCACCGTCAAACGAAAGGTTATTTTCAAGGAATGCGATAAGCATACGAGGAGGAGCAACAACTGTGTTGTTAAGTGTGTGTGCCAAGTACTTCTTACCGTCGGCACCCTTTACCTTAATACCAAGTCGGCGAGCCTGAGCATCGCCTAAGTTAGAGCAAGAGCAAACCTCAAAATACTTCTGCTGCTTGGGACTCCAAGCCTCAACATCATAAGACTTAACCTTTAAGTCTGCAAGGTCGCCTGTACAACATTCAAGAGTGCGAACCGGAATATCCATACTTCTGAAAAGCTCAACAGAGTAGCTCCACATCTTATTAAACCAATCCATACTTTCCTCAGGCTTGCAGATAACAATCATTTCCTGCTTTTCGAATTGGTGGATACGGTAAATACCGCGTTCTTCAATACCATGAGCGCCCTTTTCTTTTCTGAAACAGGGAGAATAGCTTGTAAGGGTTAAAGGTAGAGTTTCTTCGGGAGTGATGGTATCAATAAATTTGCCTATCATTGAATGCTCGGATGTGCCGATTAAATAGAGGTCCTCGCCCTCGATTTTGTACATCATAGCATCCATTTCCTCAAAGCTCATAACACCTGTTACAACGTTGCTTCTGATCATAAAAGGAGGAATACAATAGGTGAAGCCTTTATCAATCATAAAGTCACGCGCATAAGAAAGCACTGCTGAATGAAGTCTTGCAATATCTCCCATAAGATAATAGAAGCCCTCGCCTGCAACCTTTCCTGCGGCGTCCTTATCGATGCCACTGAATGCTGCCATAATGTCGGTATGGTAAGGAATTTCAAAATTAGGTACAGTTTTTTCGCCGTACTGCATAACCTCAACATTTTCGCTGTCGTCTTTACCTACGGGTACGCTCTCGTCTACAATATTGGGGATTTTCATCTGTATTTCAAGCACTTTTTTAGAAAGCTCGGCTTCCTTTTCCTCAAGGTTTTTAAGCTCGGCTGCCTGATTGTTTACAAGCTGCTTCATTTCCTCAGCCTCGTCGCGCTTGCCCTGTCCCATAAGCATACCAATTTGCTTGCTTATCTTGTTACGGTTAGCACGAAGGTCATTAGCAGCAGTGTTAGTAGCGCATTTTTCTGTATAAAGGGCGATAAGCTCGTCCACAAGAGGTAGCTTATTATCCTTGAATTTCTTTTTGATGTTTTCTTTTACTAATTCGGGGTTGTCGCAAATAAATTTTATATCCAGCATTTTTATTCCTCCAGAAACATTAAAAATTGCTTTAAAATCAAATCATTTTAACATATTTTGCAAATATTGTCAAATGCTTTGGCTAAATTATATGTGTCACTTCAACGATTCCGCTTTTGTGGTAAAGTGATGGGGTTATAAGCAGGGAAAAACCACGTCCTGTATCACTAGTCCACTCGACCGGCTTTTGCCTTGGAACAGCGCAAGCGGAAAGCAACATCATCATAGCACCGCCGTGCATAATTACGGCAGAGTTCTGAATTCCTTTTTCGAGCATATCAAGGACTATCTGATTAAGTCCCACGCAAAGTCTTTTTACAAATTCTGCGTTATCCTCACCGTTTGGCGGAGTGGTATTAACACCCGAGGTCCATTTTATAAATTCGGGGTTGTGTTCAAGCTCTTGTGCGGTTTTGCCCTCGAAATCGCCAAAATCATACTCTCTTAAATTCTCCACGCAAATTGGAGGAAAATCGGGGAAAAGCACTGCACCTGTTTGCTTACAGCGAAGCATCGGGCTTGAATAAAGTGCTTCAATTTGCGGATACTCATAATTTTCTTTTAAAAGTTGCAATTCCTTTAATCCCTCGGGAGAAAGGGGTAAATCGGTTTTTGCACCGATATATTGTCCTAAAATATTTCCGTCGGTAATACCGTGGCGGATAAGATGTATTTTTAAGGTTTTCATTACAAACACTCCAAAAGCTCGGTAATTATACTGTTTGACAAAAGCATACCGTTATCGTTAAGACTAATGCTTTTATCGGTAATATTTAAAAATCCGTGTTTTTCTAAAAGACGGGCTTTGTTTATAAATTTATCGGGGATTTTTTCACCAAAAAGGTCAAGATATTTTGAAAATTCAACGCCATTTTTAAGTCTGAGCGATAGCATTATAAATTCTTCTTTTCCGCCGGCTTCTCCGTCGGGTAAAGGAGGATTTTCGTTTATAAAGCCCCCAATGTCACGCTCGTAAAAAAAGCGTTTTTTATCTACTGCCGAGTGTGCTGAGGGGCCGAGCCCTAAATAATCATCACCTTGCCAATATTTTAGATTATGATGGCTGAATTTATCATTTTTCGCAAAATTTGAAATTTCGTAGTGGTCATAGCCTTTTTTAGTCAAGTAATCGCACATGAACAGATATTGCTCTGCAACTTCGTCGTCATTCGGCAGATTAAGTGTGTCTTTCTGTTTATAAAAAACTGTGTTTTCCTCAATTTTAAGAATATACGCCGATATATGCTCAGGATTAAGTTCGGTTATAAAATCGAGACTTTTTTTAAGCGTGGCGATATTAGAGTTAGGCAGTCCCAACATCAAATCAAGCGATATATTCTTAAAACCTAAATTACGCGCCAAATTAAAGGTGTTTTCGGTTTGGGAGACGGTATGGCTTCTGCCTAAAACAGAAAGTTCCTTATTGTCGCCGCTTTGAGCACCTATTGAAAGGCGGTTTACACCTGCTTTTTTGGCATATTCCAAAAGTGATTTTACGTCGCCCGCAGGGTTAAGCTCCAATGTGATTTCTGCATTATCCAATACACAGAAGCTTGATTTTACCGCAGTTATTATGCTTTCTAATCTGTGAGAAAGAAGCGACGGGGTTCCGCCTCCAAAATAAATAGTATGAATGGGACGGTTCAAAGTGCCGCCCCATTGTTTAATACTTTTTATAAGTGTCAATGTATACCTGTCAAGCAATTCCTCATTTTTAAATGCGGAATAAAAATCACAGTATTTGCACTTTTTTTCACAGAAAGGAATATGCAGGTAAAGACCTAAACTATTAGTCAAGGATTTCACCGATGCAGCTGCCGGGAACTGCTGCTGCGTTAGCCTCGTCAGTATCGATATGCATAGCCAAAGCGTAGCTGTCGCTTACACGTGCAATAACATCGCCAAATACAAGAGCTCTGCCCTCAGTGGGGATTTTAACGCTTACAATTTGCTTGTCAACAATGCCGTATTTTTCTGCATCTGCAACGGTCATATGAATATGACGCTTAGCAGCGATAACGCCCTCGGTAATTTCAACCTCACCGCAAGGACCAACTAATTTGCAAGCACCTGTGCCTGCAATGTCACCTGATTCGCGGATAGGTGCGGTAACACCGATTGAACGAGCATCGGTTAAAGAAAGTTCAACCTGAGTAGCAGGGCGAACAGGGCCTAAGATAGATGCCTTTAATGAGCCCTTAGGACCTATAACGGTAACCTTTTCTTCACAAGCGAACTGACCGGGCTGAGATAAATCCTTTTTATTGGTAAGCTCATGGCCTTTGCCGAAAAGAGTATCTAAATCTTCTCTTGATACGTGTAGATGGCGTGCAGAAATTTCAACTAAAACTTCCTTTTTCATTGTAAAAAATCTCCTTTTAAGTAGTATATATATATTTTAGCACAAATTTATATTATTTCAATAGTTAATTTTAAAATATGGTATATTTGCATTGACTTTATCTGTGTTATATTGTAAAATGATATTAAATAAATTTTAATATTGGAGTTGTAAAAAAATGGAACCTGTTTATAAGAGAGTTTTGCTGAAGCTCAGCGGCGAGGTTTTGGCCGGTGAAAAGGGAGCAGGTATTGATTTTGATAAGGTTTTAGACGTTTGCGAAAGAGTAAAACAATGCGTTGATATGGGAGTGCAAGTTGCTATTGTTGTAGGCGGCGGAAATTTCTGGCGCGGTCGTTCAAGCGGTAAGATGGACAGAACAAGAGCTGACCATATGGGTATGCTCGCAACATCTATTAACTCTTTGGCTTTGGCTGATGCACTTGAACAATTGGGCGTTACTGCAAGGGTGCAGACCGCTATTGAAATGCGTCAGATAGCCGAACTTTACATCAGAAACAAGGCTGTAAGACATTTGGAAAAGGGAAGAGTTGTAATATTCGGTTGCGGAACAGGTAATCCGTTTTTCTCTACCGATACTGCGGCGGCTTTGCGTGCTGCTGAAATCGGAGCAGACGTAATTTTTAAGGCAACAAATGTTGACGGCGTTTATGATAGCGACCCAAAAACCAATCCTGATGCTAAAAAGTATGACACACTTTCTCATCTTGATGTGTTAAAGCAGGGACTTCATGTTATGGATAGCACCGCCGCTTCACTTTGTATGGATAACGGCATTGAAATTTTGGTATTTAATCTTGACAATCCCGATAATATCGTTTCTGCTGTAAAGGGCGAGACTATCGGTACAATAGTAAAATGATCGGAGGCAAAGTTTATGCAAGAACTAATTAAAAATACTGAGGAAAAAATGAACAAAACTATCGCGGTTTTGGAAAGAGATTATAAATCTATTCGTGCAGGCAGAGCTAATGCAGCTGTTCTTGACAGAATTACGGTTGACTATTACGGTGCGCCTACTCCTATTGAGCAGATGGCAGCGGTTTCTGTTCCCGAACCCCGTGTGCTTATGATTCAGCCTTGGGATGCAACGACACTTAAATCTATTGAAAAGGCAATTTTAACTTCTGATATTGGCATTAATCCTCAGAACGACGGTAGGGTTATAAGACTTTCTTTCCCGCCTCTTACCGAGGAACGCCGTAAGGAAATTGTTAAGGATGTTAAAAAGTTTTCTGAGGATGCAAAGGTTGCTATCCGTAATACACGCCGTGATGCTATTGATAAGTTAAAGGCACTCAAAAAGGCTAACACAGTTACCGAGGACGACGTTACAAACGGTGAAAAGAAAATCCAAAACCTTACTGATAAATACTGCAAGGAAGCAGATGATTTATCGGTATTAAAGGAAAAGGAAATAATGGAAATTTAAGTACCATAACTTGCGGGCATTTTAAAATGCCCGCTTTATCTACTTTTTAAAACAAATTGGTGATAATATGTTTTTTAAAAGAAAAAAAGTAATTGACAGACCTCTACCGACGCACATAGCAATTATTATGGACGGTAACGGCAGATGGGCAAAAAAGCGCTCCATGCCACGCTCATCAGGTCATGTTGCGGGGGCAAAAACCTTTAAGGATATTGCGAGATACTGTAATAAAATAGGCTTAAAGTATTTGACGGTTTACGCCTTTTCTACCGAAAATTGGAAACGTCCAAAGCAGGAAGTAGACAGTATTATGAATCTGCTTCGTGACTATTTAAAGGATGCCGAAAACTTTAAAAGCGATAATATCAAGGTAAAATTTATAGGTAATTTAGAACCGCTTGATGATGATATTAAGGAACTTATAAAAAAGGATGAGGATGGCTCAAAGGATGCAACAGGGCTTTGCCTTAATATCGCTATTAACTACGGCGGCAGGGATGAAATTACAAATGCTGTCAGAAAAATTGTGAAATCGGGCATAAATCCTGAGGAAATTACAGAGGATACGATATCCGCTAATCTTTATACCTCAGGCATACCCGACCCCGATTTTATTATAAGGCCGAGCGGAGAATACAGACTTTCAAATTATCTTATTTGGCAGTCGGCTTATGCAGAGTATTGGTTTTCGGATATTTTATGGCCCGATTTTAAACCGAAGCATTTGGAACAGGCGATAGAGGATTATAATAAACGCAACCGCAGATTTGGCGGAGTGTAAAGGAGTAACATTATGAAAACTCGTATTATTTCAGGAATTGTTATGGGTGCTATTGTAGCTTTGGCTTTGGCGCTTGGTATTATGTTCAGTGATTGGTTTGTAACAGGATTTATGGCAATAATTGCGGCTATTGGTTCTTACGAATTATTAGGTAATGCAGCAGGTATAAAGAGCAAAGCGGCTATTATCGGTGCTTTTGTTTACACTGCGGCAGCAGTTGCTGTAAAAGGCGGAAATGTTGCGGTTTTAGATGGTAATTTGCCTTTATTTTTGGGAATAGCATTTTTCCTTTATGCAGTTGTTATAATTCTTAAAAACCATAAGGATTTCGGCCTTGCTCAGATAGTTACATTTTGTGCAATGCCCATAATTTTGGCTTTTGCATTCTCTTTTTTGGGCTTTATCATAAATGCCGACAAAAAGCTATATTATTTAGTGTTACTCTTTAATTTTGCATCTATCTGCGATATGGGTGCTTACTTTGTGGGCGTAACAATGGGTAAGCACAAGCTTTGCCCTAACATTTCACCTAAGAAAACGGTTGAGGGTGCTATTGGCGGTATTGTGTCCGCTATGATTTTCGCGGTTATATTCTGTCTTTTATTTGGTCACGGCGACAAGCTTGTTCCCACCGTTATAGTAACAATACCGCTTTGTATTGTGGGTATGCTTGGTGATTTGTTTGCGTCGGCAATTAAGCGCTCTGTAAACCTTAAGGATTACGGAAATTTAATCCCCGGTCACGGCGGTGTGCTTGACAGAGTTGACAGTATGCTTTTAATTGCCCCCGTTTTGTATGCACTTGTTGTGGTTGGTGTGATTTAATATGAAAAGCGTTATAATTTTAGGTTCTACCGGCTCTATCGGAACTCAGGCACTTGAAGTTTGCAGAAGAAACGGATATAGAGTTACCGCCTTGGCTGCGGGAAGTAATGTGGAACTGATAGAAAAGCAGGCAAGGGAATTTAAGCCTTTAATTGTTGCACTTTTTGACCAAAACAAAGCAAACGAGCTTGAAATTAAGCTTGCCGACACGGATATTAAGGTTTATTCGGGTGTAGAAGGCGTTTGTGCGGCTGCTGAGTGTGAAGGCGACATAGTGCTTAACGCAATTGTTGGAATTGCAGGACTAAAACCTACAATTAGTGCTATTAAGCAGAAAAAAACAATTGCTCTTGCTAACAAGGAAACCTTGGTTACAGGCGGCGAAATTGTAAATAAGCTGGCACAGGAAAACGGGGTTAAAATCTTGCCTGTTGATAGCGAGCATTCAGCTATTTTTCAGTCGCTTCAGGGAAGTCCCGAAAAATCACTTAGAAAAATTTTACTTACTTGTTCGGGCGGCCCCTTTTTCGGGAAAAGCCGAGATGAACTTTTATCGGTTACCGCAAAGGATGCTTTGAAGCATCCTAATTGGGATATGGGTGCTAAAATCACGATTGATTCTGCTACCCTTATGAATAAGGGATTAGAGGTAATCGAGGCGGTACATTTATTCGGGGTTTCTGCAGATGATATTGAGGTTCTTGTTCATAGGCAAAGTATTTTACATTCAGGCGTTGAGCTTTCTGACGGTGCAGTAATTGCACAGCTTGGAACTCCCGATATGAGACTTCCTATTCAGTATGCATTAACCTATCCCGAACGTTCGGACTTTGCGTTTGAGCATTTAAATTTATTTGAAACCGGCTCGCTTACCTTCGAGAAGCCTGATATGGATACTTTCAGGTGTTTACCGCTTTGTATAGAAGCTATTAAAAAAGGCGGTATTTGTCCTACTGCGGTAAATGGTGCTAATGAGGAAGCGGTAAGACTTTTCTTAGAGGGAAAAATTAAATTTTTACAAATTGCAGATTTAGTGGAAAAAGCGCTTCTTACTGCTAATAATATTAAGGATTTTAATTTAGATGATATTTTTGCTGCCGATAAAGAGGCACGCGAGCTTATTAAAAATTCTATTAGTGGGTGATTTTTATTTCTTCCTTTTTAAATATTTGGGGTAATGTTTGGCCTTATTTGGTAGCAATACTGCTTTTCTTGATTTTAATTATTATTCACGAATTTGGTCACTTTATTGCCGCAAAGCTTTTAGGTGTCAGGGTTAATGAGTTTGCAGTAGGCTTTGGACCAAAGCTCTTTTCGTTTAAGGGCAAGGAAACTAAGTATGCCTTTAATCTTATTCCTTTTGGCGGATATTGTGCCATGGAGGGTGAGGATGATGATAGCACGGACGAGCGTGCTTTTTGCAACAAGGCACCTTGGCGCAGATTTTTGATTGTTGCAATGGGCGCAATTTTCAATCTTTTATTGGGACTTATAATTGTTGCAATAATATTGGCTCCCTCTGAAGCCTTCGCATCTACAAAAATTGCCGTTTTCGATGAAAATGCTAAAAGTCAGTCAACAGGTCTTAAAGTTGATGACGAAATTTTAGAAGTGGACGGCAGAAAAATTTATACAACCTATGATTTAAGTTATGCCTTTACTAACGTAAAGGACGGCAAAATAGATATCACCGTTTTGCGTGACGGAAAAGAAAAGCTTTTAAAGGAAGTAACTTTTAATACAGAAACAGAGCAGGGAATAAGCTATCTTTCGCTCGATTTTAAGGTTTACGGCATCAAAAAAACGGTAGGTTCATATATTGAGCAAACCTTTAAAACCTCGGTTTCTTATTGTGCCGTAATTGGCAGAAGTCTTATCGATTTAATTGCAGGAAAATACGGCATAAGCGCTGTTTCGGGTCCCGTTGGTGTAACGGTGGCAATAGCCGATGTTGCCAAACAAAATCTTTTAAATGTTTTGCCTATTATGGCACTAATAACCATAAATTTAGGACTATTTAATTTACTTCCGATACCGGCGCTTGACGGTGGCAGACTGTTGTTTATCTTGTTCGAAATGATAACAAGAAAACCTGTTCCGCAAAAGTATGAATCGGTAATACACACGGTAGGTTTTGTAATTCTTATAATCTTTATGGTGCTGGTCGCAGCAAAGGATATTTTGGCGTTATTTTAAATGCTTTTGATAAAGGGTTAGATGTATGTTTACAAATGATAAAACTTTAAGGGTAACGGCAGGCGGTGTAGCAATCGGCGGCGGAGCGCCTATTTCTGTACAGTCAATGCTTTGTGTACCCGTTCACGATATAAAGGGTAATATTCAGCAGGCTTTGGCTTTGCAAGAAGCAGGTTGCGATATTGTAAGGGTGACTGTGCCTGATAAACAAGCTTTAAAAACAGTAGAAGCTCTTAAAAAAGAAATCTCCATTCCGCTTGTGGCAGATATTCATTTTGACTATAAATTAGCGGTTGAAAGTGTATATGCCGGTGTTGACAAGGTGCGCATTAATCCCGGTAATATAGGCTCTGATGAAAATGTGAAAACAGTAGCCGATGTTTGCAGGCAAAAAAACGTACCTATAAGAATAGGTGTAAATTCCGGCTCGCTTGAAAAGAGTATTCTTGCAAAATATGGCAAGGTATGTCCCGAGGCAATGGTTGATAGCGGATTTTATCATATATCGCTTTTGGAAAAATATGATTTTAATGATATTGTGCTTTCCCTTAAAGCATCCGATACCAAGATTATGTATGATTCCTATGTTTTGGCGGCAGAAAAATGCAGATATCCTTTGCATTTGGGCGTTACAGAAGCCGGAACCGAGGGTATGGGTGTTATAAAATCTGCGGCGGGCATAGGCGGACTATTACTTAGAGGTATTGGTTCAACTATCCGCATTTCGCTTACTGATGACCCCGTGAAAGAGGTTGAAGCAGGAATTAAGTTATTAAGAGCACTTGATATGCGAAAAGGCGGAGTAAAACTTGTTTCATGTCCTACCTGCGGCAGAACTGAAATTGATTTAATAGGCATTGCTAAAAAAGCCGAAGAGGCATTAAAAAATGTCAATAAGGATATAACCGTTGCTATTATGGGCTGTGTTGTAAACGGACCCGGTGAGGCTATTGCTGCCGACATTGGAATAGCAGGCGGAAAAAATTGCGGTGTGCTTTTCAAAAAAGGCGAGATTATTAAAAAGTTGCCGGAAGAAGAGCTACTTAGCGCGTTACTTCAAGAAATAGAAAAAATGTAAACGGAGTTGTAAAAAAATGGCAAAACCGCTATTTGCTGAGATTTTCGGCGGATTTATCGGTGAGGATGCACTTTTAAAAATTAAAGATGCAAAAGTAGAAATTTGTGAACTTAATATAGATGACAGAAGCTTAAAGTTAGTTCTTTCACCCCAAAATTACATAGAAAGAAAAATACAACTTGAGCTTTATGAAAGTTTAAAAACAGCGCTTAAATTAGAAACCCTTAATGTGGAGTATAATTTTAAGGCTTTGGATTTTTGCGCCTTGGCTTGTGCAGATATAGCGACTGAATTAAGACTTAAAAATACTGCCGTAAACGGCTATTTTGCCGAGGCGGAGTATGAGCTTGCAGAAAACAGTGTTAAAATAACATTAAAGCACGGCGGATATAATACAATTTGTGCTTTGAATGCCCACAAGCAGTTTAAAAAAATTGTTAAAGACCGTTTTAATATAGATATTGACGTCACTTTTGAAGGTCAGCTTGATGATATTATTGAGCTTCCTCCCATACCCGAGGCTCCCCCTGTGGAGGAAAGACAAATTCAAAAGAAAACCGAAGCTCCTAAAAGGGAGATTTCCTTTGAGAAGCGTAGCGATAAGCCCAAAAATGGCCTTGCTTACTTAGATAATCCAAAACTTTTTTACGGCAGAAGCATTAACACGAACGTAAAGCCGATGATAGAAATTACAGGTGAGGACAGCGAGGTTGTTTGTTTTGGTGAGGTTTTTGAAACTGAGGTAAGAACTATTAACACCAAACGCGGTGAGACAAATATTTTCACCTTTTCTTTTAGTGACCACACAAATTCGCTTACTGCTACAATGTTTGTTGACCCTAAAAGAATGGGGGATGTAGCCCCTGTAAAGTCGGGCGAATATATACTTGTAAACGGTATATTTGAGTTTGATAATTATAAAAAAGAGTTTATTGTAAAGCCTAAGGCTATGGCACTTTTGCAGAAATATACTGAAACCGACTATTATGATGGCGAAAAAAGAGTTGAGCTTCATTGCCATACTAATATGTCGGCAAAAGATGCGGTATCCTCTGCGGGGGATATTATAAATCAGGCGTATAAGTGGGGGCATAAGGCAATAGCCATTACCGACCACGGCGTAGTGCAGGCGTATCCCGCAGTGGCAGAGGCTTATAAGAAAATCCGTAAAAGCGGTGGCGATTTTAAGGTAATATACGGTGTTGAGGCTTATTTTACCGACGATATCAAGGAAAATATTGATAAGCTTACCGCAAAGCAGATTAAAAGCTATCACCAAATTATTTTGGTTAAGGATTTAGTAGGTCTTAAAAATCTGTATATGCTGATTTCTGATGCCCATATCAATAATTTTAAGGGCAGACCGCTAACCAGAAAGAGTAAGCTTAACGAATTGCGAGAAGGCCTTATTATCGGTTCTGCCTGCGAGCAGGGTGAACTTTTTGCCGCTATTGTTGACGGCAAAAGCGATGAGGAATTGCTTGAAATTGCTGAGTATTACGATTACCTTGAAATTCAACCTATCGGCAACAATGAATTTATGGTGCGCGAGTCCTCGCTTCCTGATAAAAAGAACGAGAAAACGGGTGTTGTTACTCCGAACCGTTTCAGACACGTTACAAGTGAAGAGGTTTTAAGGGATTTTAACCGCAAGGTTGTAGAAATTGCGGATAAGCTTGGAAAGCCGGTTGTTGCTACGGGTGACGTACACTTTTTAAGACGTGATGATGATATTATCCGTAAAATTCTTATGGCGGGACAAAATTATTCTGATTTTGATAATCAAGCTCCGCTTTATCTTAAATCTACTACCGAAATGCTTGAGGATTTTGCATATTTCGGCGACAGAGCAAAGGAATTTGTAATTGATAATCCTAATAAAATTGCCGAAATGATATCGGATGAAGTAATACCTGTACCCGAGGGCAATTATCCGCCTGTTATAGAGGGCTCGGACGAGCTGCTTCGACAAATTTGTTGGGATAATGCCCATAAAACATACGGCGACCCCGTACCCGAGATAGTAGAAAAAAGGCTTGAAAAAGAGCTTAACTCTATCATTAATAACGGCTTCTCGATAATGTATATTTCAGCTCAAAAGCTGGTAGCCTTCAGTGAGGAAAATGGCTATCTTGTAGGCTCACGTGGTTCGGTAGGCTCATCTTTTGTTGCTACTATGGCAGGTATTTCTGAGGTTAATCCGTTGGCTCCGCACTATGTATGTCCTATGTGTTGCCATACTGAGTTTTTCACAGACGGTAGCGTCGGATCGGGATTTGACTTGCCTGAAAAGAACTGTCCAAATTGTGGTACTCCCTTAAACAGAGACGGTCACGATATTCCGTTTGAAACATTCTTAGGCTTTAAGGGTGATAAGGTGCCTGATATCGACCTTAACTTCTCAAACGAATTTCAGACTCAGGTGCAGAAATACACCGAAACACTTTTTGGTAGCGAAAATGTGTTTAAGGCAGGTACAATTTCTACTGTGGCAGAAAAAACCGCTTTTGGCTTTGCAAAGGCTTATGCCGAGAAAAAGGGTGTTACATTAAGTAACGCCGAGCTTAATCGCTTGGCTAAAAAGGTGGAATCTGCACAGATTAAGCAAACCACAGGTCAGCACCCGGCGGGTATGATTGTAGTGCCCCGTGATAAGGTTATTTACGATTTCTGTCCTGTTCAGCACCCTGCCGACGATGTTAATTCAGATGTTATAACCACTCACTTTGACTTCCATTCTATACACGATACCATATTAAAGCTTGATGAATTAGGTCACGTTATTCCTACTACATATAAGTATTTGGAGGAATATTCGGGAATTTCTGTCAGCGATGTATCGATGAGTGACCCTGCGGTTTACAGTCTTTTTACCTCTACCGAGGCTTTGGGTGTTACTCCCGATGAAATCGATTCGCAGACGGGAACGTATTGTATTCCCGAATTCGGTACAGCCTTTGTTAGAGGAATGCTTGTTGACTGTAAGCCTAAGAATTTCTCCGACCTTTTGCAGATTTCGGGACTTTCCCATGGTACAGACGTTTATCTTGGCAATGCTAAGGACTTAATTGATAACGGCACCTGCACCATTTCAGAGGTTATAGGTACTCGTGATAACATCATGGTGTATCTTATCCACCAAGGTATGGAGGAGGGCAGAGCCTTCAAAATAACCGAAACTGTTCGTAAAGGACTTGTTGCAAAGGGCAAGGTTTCCAAAGAGGACTGGGAGGCTATGGAGGAGGATATGCGTAAGGTTAATGTGCCTGAATGGTATATCAAGAGCTGTTACAAAATTAAGTATATGTTCCCGAAAGCCCATGCTGCTGCTTATGTTACCGCCGCTATCCGTGTGGCTTGGTATAAGGTGCATAAGCCACTCGAATTTTATTGTGCTTACTTTACCGCCCGTCCTGAGGATGTTGATGTTCCAACAATACTTCAAGGCCATTCGGCTGTTAAGCGCTATATTCGTGATATAAAGGCAAAGGGTAAGGAGGCAACCAAGAAAGAGCTTGATGTATATGAAAATATGCTTATCTTTAACGAGATGATGGCTCGCGGTATTGAGGTGCTTCCAATAGATATATCAAAGTCTCACGCTATGAAGTATGTGCCTGAGGACGGAAAAATGCGTCTTCCTTTCGGCGCACTTTCGGGTGTTGGCGAAAAGGCGGCATATGCTATATACGAAGCCGCACAAAAGGGCAACTTTGTTTCTATTGAGGATTTTCAGTTGGAGGCAGGAGTTTCTAAGACCATAATTCAAAATTTGGCTGACCTTGGTGCTATGCGTGATTTACCCGATACTAACCAAATTTCAATGTTCTGACCAAAAAAATGTGTTTTATAGGTCGGTTTAATGTTGAAAACTCAAAAAAATTCAATATTATTACTAAAAGGGTTGCAATTTTGTAACCCTTTTGTTATAATATCATTGTAATTATTACAATTTGTAACTTTTTTTGAGAGACGGTGAATAGCATTTTTAAAAAGATAGATTTAAAGAATATTTTTTCAGTAATTAAAAAACATATCAAGGATTTTGCAAAATTTGTTTCTGCAAAGTCTGTATCTTTATATAATTTTGTGGTTAAAAATGCGAAAACTTTATGGTTAAAGCTTTTGAATTCCGTATTTTTGGCAAATATTAAGAAATTTGTGAAAAACAATAAGTTTGCGGTAAGAGTTACAGCTTTTTGCTTGGCAATTATTGTTTCGCTTGCCGTAACTGTTGCGGTTTCGGGGGCAAAAATCGGTTTTAAGGTTGAATACAACGGCAAAGTAATCGGTACAGTTAGAAACAGTGAAATTACTGATAATGCCTTTAATCTTGCAAGAAAAGCATTAACCAAGTCTGCTAAATCTGAACTTTCTAATGTAAAGCTCAGGCTTACAATTACTTTTAGGGACAAGCTTGATTCTGCAAATAAGGTTGCAAGCGCGATGCTTTCAAATACCGATAAAATCAAAAAAGCTTCGGCTCTTGTTGTAAATGGTGAGCAATTTATTGTTTGTGAAACCGAGATTTTGTCAGAACTTCTTACTTTAAGAAAATCAGCTTATTCCGCAGATGTTCAGGTAAAAAGCGCTGAGTTTATTGATAAGATAGAAACAGAGGACGGCTACTACTTAGCAGCTGATGTCTTATCCCGCGAAAAAGCTTTAGAATATGTAAATACCTTATCTGTAAAAACAACCTATTTAAAGCAAACTGATATTATAGTAAAATATCAAAGCAAACAGGTAAAAACCTCTTTACAACGTGCTGGTTATAAAAAGGTTACCACAGCGGGTAAAAACGGTTTAACTAAAAAAACTGAGGAAATTGTAACCCTCAACGGTGAGGTTGTAAATACAACGCTTATTTCAAGTGAGATTATTTCAAGCCCCGTTACCGAGGTTGTAACTATCGGTACAGGCACAACCTATATAAGCGCATCAGATAAGGCTAATATATCCGCAGCCGGTTTTATTTGTCCATTGGCAAGCGGAAGCTATAAGATTACATCCTATTGGGGCGACGGTCGCGGTCATAAGGGTGTAGACCTTTCTGCTGCCAAGGGAACTCCGATTTATGCGGCGGCTTCGGGTACAGTTACCTTTTCGGGTTGGTACGGCGGATATGGATATTCAGTTGTAATTGACCACGGAAACGGTCTTACCACAAGGTACGCTCACGCAAGCGCGCTTTATGTAACAAAGGGACAAAAAGTTAATCAGGGACAGTCCATAGCAGGCGTAGGTACAACAGGCGATTCAACCGGCAACCACCTCCATTTTGAGGTAATGATAAACGGAACACGCGTAAACCCCGCACCGTATATAGGTCTATAAAAAGAATTTTAAAAGCACACTTTATTGCGAAGTGTGCTTTTTTGTTATACATGCAAAAACTTGCTTTTTTCGACAAATAGTATTATAATTATTGTAGTATATCGTAAAGGAGTTTTAAAATGAATATCTGCCCTAAGTGTAATAAAGAAAATGTTGAAGGCTGTGCATTTTGTGGCTTTTGCGGAAGTCCAATGGAGCAAAAGCAAGTTACAGCACCTATTGTAGAATCAACTTTATTAACAGTTAAAAAATCTAAGAAGAATAAGATTATTGGCTTATCTGTTGTTTTTTCAATATTAATAATTATAGGTGTAATTCTTGCAGGCTATTTTACTAATTGGTTTGGTATGCTTTCTCCTTTACATGGTTTAATTAAGGCAACTGAAAAAACCGTAACCGCTAAAAATCTTACCGCCACCATAACCGTTGACGGAGACGATGACGAGTTAGAAGGTGATTTCCGTTATTCCATTGACCATGAGGCAAGGGATATATTATTCCTTTTCGAAGGCGAAGATGGTGACGAAAATGAAAACAAGCTTTTACTTTATAAAGGCGACCTTTACGAATATGATGAATATGAAGACGGTTGCTATGCCTATGTAGAGGAAGACTTTGTTAACGAAAAGAAGTTCTTTAAAAAGTATGATAAAATTTATGGCGAGAAAAAGCAAATAGACTGGGACGAAGCAGTTGAAACATTAGAACTTGATGATTATGTAGATTCGGACGAAGTTGAGGAATTTCTTAAAGAGTTTTATAATGAAAAGCTTCGCGATAAAGAATGGCTTGAAAAATATGCCGGATTTGAAAAGAAGGGCAACACTTACATATTCAAGCCCGATACCGCAGACCTTCTTGAGGAAATAAGTGATATTTGTTCTGATTCTGACGCCTTTGAGCGTAAAGCGAAAAAAGCCATTAAAAAGGCTTTAAATGATGATTTCTTAGAAGATGTTGATTTGGAAATAAAAATAACATTAAAAGGAAAATATATTTCTGAGATAAATGTTGTTTGCGAGTATGAAAAAGAGGAAATCGAGATAAATGTCAAGTTTTCCGATATCAACAAAACTAAAGTTTCTGAAGATGAAATTAAAAAGGTTAAAAACGATATAGAGGATACCATTGAAGAGTATACCTGTGATGAATGTGGTGAAACTACATTTTTTGAAGATGGAATGCATGGTGACTGTCCTGAATGCGGTGAACATGGTTATATAGGTTATGGCGATGGCGTATGCTGGGACTGTGATTATTATGATGATTACTATTATGATATGGACTATGCAGGATACGGATATTGTAACATATGTGCCGATTATGATGATACTTATTACTCATATTACGACCATACATTATGCGAATATTGTTATGATGATGATTATTACGATTCATTAAATTACGGATATTGTAATGAATGCTGTGATTATGGTCAATTATATGATGATCACCTTTGCTATTGGTGTTATTAATATGAATTGTGTAATTTATAAGGGTTGTAAAGATTAATAAATTAATGAGAACCGACAAGCTTAATTTAAAGCTTGTCGGTTTTTGAATGGTTATATTTGATAGTAAAACTTGTGGAAAAATATATGAGACTAAAATAATAAGTGCTTTTATTAAAAAAGTTTGTAAAAATATAAATTTATACTTGCTTTTTTTTATTAGATAATGTATAATCAATAAGTCAAACGGAGAGATGGCTGAGCTGGTCTAAGACGCACGATTGGAAATCGTGTAACGGCTAATACCCGTTCGGGGGTTCGAATCCCCCTCTCTCCGCCAAAAAGAAGTGGTACCTTTTAGGTATTACTTCTTTTTTTATTTTAGTAGTGGATTCGAACAAGGAGCAATAACAAACAGTCCGGTGGACTGTTTGTGCGACGCGGCAACGAGCGATAGCGAGGCGATAGGCACGGCAGTGCCGAGACAAAATCCCCCTCTCTCCGCCAAAAAACCTCATACGATAAGTACGAGGTTTTTTTACTTTTTATTATTGGCTTTTTACTATTTTATCGGAATATATTCAATTCCGTTTTCGGTGATTATTGCGTGCTCGCAAAAGCCTACGCTTAACGCGAGTTCTACCGCCTTATCAAAGCCATAATTCAAAAACTCTTTATTATGGCAGTCACTCGAAAAGGCGATTTTACCGCCATGTTTTTTTATAAGTTCTAAAATTTCCTTTGTGGGATAGGGAATAGAGCGAGCACCTCTTGACATAGCTCCCGTATTTATTTCGAAAGGCTTATTATAGGGTACTAACTTAATTATAGCTTTTTCGCAAGCCTTTAAAAATCGGTCACTTTGGGAGTAGCATAGCGTTTCGCTGAACTTTGAAATTAAATCAATATGACCTATTATGTCGGCATTGGTTTTTTCGAGCACAGTGCCAACAAGCGCAAAATAATCTTCTGCAATGGCATCAAAATCGCCACCGTAGACTGTATCTACGGTTTTTTTTGTGGATTCGGGTGATAAGTCTATATCATAAAATTTTCCGTCTTTTAGAATATTGTGAACAGAGCCTATGCGGTAGTCATAATGGTACTCAGGCTCATCTGAAAAAATATCCTGCTCGATACCGCAAAAGATTTTGATTTTGTCTTTATATTTGTCTTTCAGCTCGGTTATTTGCTTTATGTATTCTTTTTGTTCACTAGGTGACATACAAATCTCCTTTTCAGGCTCAAAAAAGCTATGTCCCGAAAAGCCCAAGGCGGTGAAGCCCTTATTTATAGCCTCTATAACCATTTCCTCGGGTGTATCTTTACCGTCACAAAATACGGTGTGTGTATGAAAATTAGTCGTTATCACTTGTCATTTTCTCCTGTTTAACCTTGTGGTCAATTATATGACGGGAAGCAAGCTCTTTGCGGACATCCTCAAGTGTTATGCCCATTTCAACCATCATTACCATAATATGATAAGCAAGGTCGGCTATTTCATATACGGTTTCCTTTTTATCATTATCCTTTGAAGCAATAATAACCTCGGTTGATTCCTCGCCGATTTTCTTTAAAATTTTATCAATACCTTTTTGGAAAAGATAGGTAGTATATGAACCTTCGGGTAAATCGTTCTTTCTGCCTCGTAACAGCTCGTAAAGACCGTCCATGGAAAAATCGGGCAAGCTATCGCTTATATAAAGCGGGGCAGTAAAGCAGGAATCTGTACCCTTATGGCAAGCGGGACCGTCCTTTTCAACTGCTATTACAAGTGCATCCTTATCGCAATCGGCAGTAATAGAAACAATATGCTGATAATTTCCGCTGGTTTCGCCTTTAAGCCACAGTTCCTGTCTTGAACGGCTGTAAAAGCAGGTAAGTCCTTTTTCGAGTGATATTTTAAGGCTTTCCTCGTTCATATAAGCCAATGTTAAAACCTTTTTTGAAAGACTGTCAACAACTATTGCAGGAATAAGTCCTTTTTCATCAAATTTAAGCTCGTTAATATTAATCATTTTGTCACCTATATTCTAACTAAAATATTGTTATCTTTAAGTTCTTGCTTTAAATCCTTGATTTTTACTTCTCCAAAATGGAAAATTGAAGCCGCAAGACCTGCCGAAATATCGGGGATTTCGTTGAAAAGTTTTACGAAATCGGCACTGCATCCTGCACCGCCTGATGCGATTACCGGAACATTTACAGCGCTACATACCGCTTTAAGCATTGGGATATCGAAGCCTTTTTTAACACCGTCGGTATCGATTGAGTTTACCACAACCTCGCCCGCGCCGTTTGAAACGCAGCGTTTTATCCAAGAAAAGGCTTCAAGTCCTGTGTCAACTCTGCCACCCTTTGCAAATACGCGAAACTCACCGTTCACACGTTTAATGTCGGCAGAAATTACAACACACTGGTCACCGTATTTTAAAGCAGCCTCTTTTATTAAATCGGGGTTTTTAATTGCACCCGAATTAACACTTACCTTATCTGCACCGCATTTAAGCACTCGGTCAAAATCCTCTATGGTATTTATTCCTCCGCCTACGGTAAGCGGAATAAAAATATTTTTAGCTACCTCGGTTAAAATTTCGGTAAACAGACGTCTGCCGTCAGAGGAAGCGGTAATATCATAAAAAACCAATTCGTCTGCACCGCAGTCGCTATAATATTTACCGAGGGATACGGGGCTTGAAACATCGTTTAAATTATTAAAGTTTACGCCTTTTACAACCCTGCCGTCTTTCACATCAAGGCAAGGAATTATTCGTTTGGTTATCATTTTGCCACCTCTAAAGCCTCTTTTAAGTCGATAGCGCCTATATAGTAGGCTTTGCCTATTATTGCGCCGTAAAGGTCGAGCTGACGCAGAGCTTTTATATCCTCAATATCGGATACACCGCCTGAAGCGGTAATTTGTAGTGAAAACTTTTGCGATAATTCTTTATATAGTTCGCGGTTAGTGCCTTTCATAGCACCGTCCTTTGAAATATCGGTGCAAATAATGGTTTTAACACCAAGTTCTTGCATTTTTTCGCAAAACTCAAAGCCAGAGTATTCGCTTTTTTCTACCCAACCCTTTATTGCTACAAGTCCGTCCTTTACATCAACGCCAACAGCTATTTTTTCACCGTATTTTTCTATTGCTGTTTCTAAGAATTCGGGGTCTTTTACTGCAGCTGTACCCAAAATCACACGGTCAACACCTGCGTTTAAATATGCGTCAACAGTTTCCATTGACCGTATTCCGCCACCGATTTCGCAAAAGAGTGAGGTTTCGTTTGCTATCTGTTTTACAATTTCTATATTCGGGGTAGTGCCGTCACGCGCACCCTCTAAATCAACAAGATGAATATATTTAGCTCCGCAATTTTCAAAATCACGAGCTATTTCTATTGGATTTTCGCTATAAACGGTCATTTGGTTGTAGTCGCCTTTATATAAGCGCACTGCCTTACCGTCATATAAATCTATTGCAGGGAAAAGCTTCATTTTTTACTCCATTTCGCAAAATGCTTTTAATATTTTAAGTCCCACATCTCCGCTTTTTTCGGGGTGGAATTGGCAACCGTAAATGTTGTCCTTTTGTACTGCTGCTGTAAGGAATTTTCCGTATTCGGTATCAGCTATAAGTGAATCCTCGCAACCGTCGGCATAATAGGAATGAACAAAATATACAAAGTCGCCGTCTTTTATGTATTTAAAAAGGGGAGAATCCTTTTTAAAACGCAAGGCATTCCAACCGATATGGGGAATTTTTAAATCATGGGGGATACTGTTTTTCATAGGAACAACGCTACCCTTTAAAAGAGATAAGCCCTCATACTCGCCGTATTCATAGCTTTTTTCGAAAAGCATTTGCATACCAAGGCAAATGCCCATAAGCGGTTTTCCTTTTTGAACCTCTTGCTTTATAACAGTATCAAGACCGGCTGATTTCAGCTTTTCTATTGCATCCGAAAAAGCTCCAACACCCGGAAGGATTAGCTTATCTGCTTTTTTTATTACCTCGCTATCACCGGTAATTACAGTGTCTGCACCGATAGAGGCAAAGGAGGAGGATAGCGAAAACAGATTTCCTACGCCGTAATCAATTATTGCTATCATTAAAGTACCCCTTTGGTTGAAGGAATTTCATCCTTATATTCTATCTCAATAGCCACAGCCTCTTTTAGCGCGCGGGCTACTGCTTTGTAAGCAGCTTCAATTATATGGTGGGCATTTTTTCCGTTTAATTTGGTTATGTGCAAGGTGATTTTTGCATTGCGTGTAAATGCTTCAAAAAATTCTTCTACAAGCTCGGTATCAAAACTGCCAACCCTTTTAGCCCTCATATCGAGTGAATATTCAAGGTGGCTTCTGCCCGAAATATCAACGGCGCAAAGCACCAAACTTTCGTCCATTGGTAAAAGGAAATTGCCATAACGAACAATACCCTTTTTGTCGCCAATGGCTACCATAAATGCTTCACCCAAAGCTATGCCGATATCCTCGGCGGTGTGGTGAAAGTCCACTTCAACATCGCCTTTACATGAAAGTTCAAGGTCGAATCTGGCATGACGGGCAAAAAGTGTTAGCATGTGGTCTAAAAATCCACAACCTGAATCGATTTTTGAAACACCTTTTCCATCTATATTAAGTTTTAGACTTATATCTGTTTCAGCGGTTTTGCGGTTTATTGTAGCCTGTCGCATATTAGTTCTCCTTAAAAATACTTTTAATAGCCGAAATGAAAACTTTCATTTCGTCCATACTGCCAATGGTTATACGGATGTAATCCTTAATTCTGTCTTTGGCAAAATGTCTGATTAAAACTCCGTTTTCTTTAAGCTTCAAGTATAGCTCTTTGCCACTTAGCTTATCGCTTTTTGCAAATACAAAATTGGCTTTTGACGGAAGCACCGAAAAGCCTAATTTTTCAAGTTCTGCCACAGTATACTCACGATTTTTTATAATTTCTTTGCAATTATCCATATAATAGTCATTGTCAATAATTGCGTATTCGCCTGCTATTTGGGTAAGGCGGTTTATATTATAAGGATTTGTGGAGTATTTTATTGTTTCAAGGTCTTTTATAAGTTCCTTATCGGCAATAGCGAAGCCTAGCCGGGCGCCTGCTAATGAACGGGATTTTGAAAATGTGCCAACGCACAAAAGATTGTTATATTTTTTAGTCAGCTCTACGCAGGAAGTACCGCCGAAATCAACATAAGCCTCATCTATTAGCACTATATTGTTTTTATTGCTTTCAAGGATTCTTTCAATATCGGAAAGAGGGATATCCATGCCTGTAGGGGCATTAGGATTTGCAATTACCACTAATTTATTTTGATTGCAAAAGCGTTCTGTGTCAAGAGAAAAATCATCTTTAAGTGGTATAATTTCAGTATCAATTCCGTAAAGCTCGGCAAAAACTGAGTAAAATCCGTAGGTGATATCAGCAAAAGCGGAGCCGTTCCCACCGTATGCCATAAAGGCAAAGTTCAGAATATCGTCAGAACCGTTTGATAGGAATACGTTATCGGTATCTACATTATACAAGTCGGCTACCGATTTTTTAAGCTTTTTACAATCGGGGTCGCAGTAGAGTCTTAAATCCTTTATTTCGGCTTCGTTTATTGCCTTTATAACTCCGTTTGACGGGGGAAAGGGGGACTCATTTGTGTTAAGCTTAATGTATTTTTTATCCTGCGGTTGTTCCCCTGGGGTATAGCTATTTATTTTTTGTAATCTGTCATTTAAAAAGCTACTCATTTTTGCTCACTTTCAAATCTTATTGTAGCACTTCTTGCGTGAGCTGATAGACCTTCCTTTTCTGCAAAGAAAGCAACATCCTCTGCTACGCGCTCAAGGGCATCTTTAGTATAATAAGTATATTGCGATTTTTTTACAAAGTCATCTACCGATAACGGACTTGAGAAACGTGCAGTTCCCGAAGTGGGCAAAGTGTGGTTAGGACCTGCAAAATAATCACCTAACGCTTCGGGACAATAGCGTCCCATAAATATACTGCCTGCGTTCTTAATCTTATCGAGATAGTCAAAGGGATTTTCAACGCAAAGTTCAAGATGTTCGGGGGCAATTTCGTTTGAAACATCTATTACGTCGTCAATGTTTTGGGCTACTATAATTTTTCCGTTATTATCAATAGAAGCGCGGGCAATTTCCTCGCGTGGCAAAAGTTTTAGCTGACGCTCGATTTCTGCTTGTACCTTTTCGGCCAAGTCATAACTGTCGGTAACTAAAACTGCACTTGCCATTTTGTCATGCTCGGCTTGGGATAATAGGTCTGCCGCAACAAAAGCAGGGTTGCTTTTTGCATCGGCTATAACCAAAATTTCACTTGGTCCTGCAATCATATCTATTGATACCATACCGAAAACCTGACGCTTGGCTTCGGCTACAAAGGCGTTGCCGGGACCTACGATTTTATCTACCTTGGGTACAGTTTCGGTACCGTATGCCAAAGCGGCAACGGCTTGCGCACCGCCTACTTTAAATATTCTGTCAACACCTGCAATTTTTGCTGCTGCCAAAATTACAGGGTTTACCTTACCGTTTTGTGATGGGGGAGTGGTAATGCAAATTTCTTTACAACCCGCAATTTTAGCAGGTATGCTATCCATAAGAACGGTAGACGGGTATGCCGCAGTGCCACCCGGCACATAAAGTCCCACCTTTTCAATGGGGGTCACCTTTTGTCCTGTAACAATGCCGTCCTTTTCGTTTATGATAAAACTGTTTCGCACTTGTCTTTTGTGGAATTCACGGATATTTTCGGCAGCTTCCTCGATGATTTTTATAAAGCGCGGTTCTACAAGACTGAATGCCTCGTCAATTTCGCTATCGGTTACTTCAAGCGAGGAAAGTTTAGCCTTATCAAACTTTTCGCAATATTCAAAAAGTGCTTTATCACCATTAGTTTTAACGTTTGCTATAATATCGGTTACAATGTCTGTGACATTCGATACGGCATCACAACGGGCAAATATTTCATTTGCCGATACCTCATTATATTTTAAAATTTTAATCATTTGTTTTTACCTCTTTTAAAAGACCTTTTTTAATGCTTTCAATTTTTTCCGATTTAAAGCTGAAAGAGGCCTTATTTGAAATAAGTCGGGCGCTTATGGGTACTATCGTTTCAAACGGCATTAAATCGTTTTCAAGCAAGGTTTTGCCGGTTTCAACTATATCGACTATAACATCGGAAAGCCCTAAAATGGGAGCTATTTCAATAGAACCATTAAGATGGATTATATCAATATCTCTACACTTTTCTGCGTAATAGTTTTTGGCAATATTGGAAAATTTTGTAGCTACCCTTAATGTTTTGGAAGTGTCGTCGCAAAAATCTTTTTTTGCGGCTACTGCCATACGGCATTTGCCAATGTTTAAATCCAAAAGCTCGTAAACGTCAGGGTTGTATTCAAGCAAGATATCCTTTCCTGCAACACCTATGTCGGCGGCACCGCGCTCTACATAAATTGCAACATCAGAGGGCTTTACCCAAAAGAAACGGAGCTTTTTATCATTGTTTTCAAAGATTAGCTTTCGGTTTGCCTCTTTAATTGAGGGACAATCAAAGCCTGCCTTTTCAAACATATCATAAACCTTTTCACCAAGTCTGCCTTTTGGGAGCGCTATATTAATAAAATCGTCGTGGTCTGACTGTTCAATTCTTTCAAGTGTATCAAGATATACCGCAAAGCCTACCGCATCAGACTTTCTGTTCATTCGGCGCATAAGCTTATCATACCTACCGCCTGAGAGCACTCTTGTAGCAATTCCCTCAATAAATCCCTTGAAAACAATTCCGCTATAATAACCCTTGGCATCTATTATTGAAAAATCAATAACCAAGTTTTTAGAGAAGCCGTTAGCTTCAAGCTTTTTACAAAGTGAGCTTAACTCATTTATATATTTAAGTGAAGTTTCAGTTTTGCAAGCGGTTTTGATTTCATTAAGAGCGTCGCCGTAGTTTTGATAACTTTTAACAAGGCATTTTAAAGCGGTAAAATCACTGTCATTTAAAATAGCTTTAAGCTTGCCTCCGTTTTTTTCATTTATTGCAGCTATAACCTCTGCTTTAAGGTTTACTTGTATTTCGTATTCATTCAGCAGAGCTTCAAGCAGGGCCACATCAGATATATGAAGTGAAAAACTATCATTTATAGCTTCAAGGCTTTTTGCAGCCAATTCACAAATTTCAAAAACTTCGTTATCTGTAATATTGCCTATACATTCAAGACCTGTTTGCATAATTTCCTTATATGTATGTGAGGTTTCGGAAATTCTGTAAACATTTTCGTTATAGTAATATTTTTGACAGCCTGTGCCGTCATCCTTGGAATTTTTAATTATAGAGAGGGTAACGTCCGGCTTTAATGCTAAAAGCTTTCCGCCCACATCGTTAAAGGTTATAACCCCGTCCGACACCAAAAAATCCTTATTTTTGGAGTAAAGGTCATATTCCTCAAACTTACTCATTTTAAACTGCTTATAGCCGTAGGAAGCATAAAGGCTGCGGAGTGTAAATACTGCCTTTTCCTCGAGCTTTAATATATCCTGATTAATCTGCATTTTTTTCTAACCTTTCAATAACCGTTTTATAGCCACCGTCACCATAGTTGAGCGCTTTGCTTACTCTGCAAATGGTTGCGGTTGAAGCACCGGTAAGCTTATTTATATCCACATAGCTTTTTCCCTCGGTCAAATGGCAGGCAACCTCAAGGCGCTGAGCGATAGACTCAACCTCCTGAAATGTGAAAATATCCTTGAAAAAGGCGTCACATTCTTCGGGGGTTTTTAGTGAGAGTATTGCTTTATAAAGCTTTAAATTTTCTTTTTCACTTTTTTTAGTCATAGCAAAAAATCTCCTACAAAATAATACTTTCACATTCTACCACATCACCGCACTAAAGTCAAGGATTTTATTAAGGTTTTTTTGGAATATTTTTTATCGTTCGCTCTTGAATAAGAATATGCGGTGTATTATAATGTATATAGTAATTTTATAATTCAAAAGGAAGTGTAGAGTAAATGAAATTCAGTGTAAACAGTCCTGTACTGTTTGTAATTGTGGCTATTATAATAGCGGCAGTGCTCGGACAATCGGTTTATTTTTTGGTAAGGGCTTTAAAGCGTGCCAAGCAGATAGGTATTAAAAGCGAAGTTTTAAAGAAAACGGTTGTTTCCTCTGCTATATTTACAATAGCCCCTGCGGTTGCAATACTTGTAGGTGTTGTGGCTCTTTCGAAAAGTCTTGGCGTGGCTTTACCGTGGCTTAGGCTTTCTGTAATCGGCTCTATTACATATGAAACGGTTGCCGCAAACAATGCGCTCACCGCTTTGGGTATTGAAGCCGGCTCGAGAATTACAGACCCCAATGTTTTCATAACTGTTGTGTGGGTTATGACAGTGGGTATTTCCGCAGGTCTTATTTTAGTGCCTTTCGTAACTAAAAAAATCCAAGGCGGAATTATGAAAATCGGCATGAAGGATAAAAAGTGGGGAGAAATACTTAATAACGCAATGTTTTTGGGTATGATATCTGCATTTTTAGGCTATGTTTTTTGTGATGTAGGTTTAGTTTTCAAGGGTGACACATCGGGACTTATACCTGTTTGTGTAATGGCAGTTTCGGCAATTCTTATGGCAATTTGCGGTGCTATAACCCTTAAATTCAAGGTGCGTTGGATTAATGATTATGCATTGCCTATAAGTCTTGTGGGCGGAATGGCATCTGCTATTCCGATAACCGCTTGGTTAGGTTAGGAGGGAAAGCTTTATGAAAAAAGAAATGACATATCTTGAATCGGTACATCGTGACGGAAAAATTTGGGGTATCATAATTTGTCTTGCGCTTTTTGCTTTTCCTGTTGCGGTATCTTTAATTTACGGTGCTGTTCCCGAATGGTCGGGTCTTGCTAAGGGAATGCTTGCAACAGTTCCTATGTATTGGGCAGTTGGTATTATTGAAATTTTTACCTATGTTCCAATGCTTGGCGCAGGCGGTACATATCTTTCCTTTGTAACAGGTAACATATCTAATTTAAAACTTCCATGTGCGGTTGATGCCATGGAAAGAGCAAATGTTAAGGCCACAGATGAGGAAGGCGAAATTATTTCTACAATTTCTATTGCGGTATCCTCAATAGTTACAACCCTTATAATATTGGTTGGTGTTTTGGCGCTTACAACCATCACTCCGCTTCTTGAAAGTGAAACATTAAAGCCGGCTTTTGATATGCTTTTACCTGCCTTGTTCGGCGGTCTCGCGGTAGTATTTATTTCTAAAAACGCAAAGCTTTCAGTAGCTCCAATTATTTTAATGCTTGTATTATTTATATTTGTACCTGCTTTAAATGCAGGCACAGTGGGAATTATGGTGCCCGTAGGCGTAGTATTTACAATTGCTACTGCCAGAATTATGTATAAAAAAGGAATGCTTTAAATGTTTTATTTTTGGATTTTTTTGGTTGCTTTCATCTTTGTTTTTTTTGGTGTTATAATCATAAGAACTTTGAGTTTTACGCCTAAAAAAACGATTTGTGCCGATAATACCGAGGTAAGCTTTGATAAGGAAAAGGCAATAGAAATTCTGCGTGAATTGGTAAGATGTAAAACTGTATCTTACAGAGATAAAAGTTTAGAAGATAATGCCGAGTTTGAAAAATTTATAAAAAAATTACCCACACTTTATCCTAACGTTTTCGCAAAATGCGAGTATATGGAGTTAGAGGACAGGGCAATTCTGTTTAAGTGGGCAGGAAAAAGCAGTGAAAAGCCAACGGTATTGATGGCTCATTACGATGTGGTTCCGGTAGATGAAAACGGTTGGGAAAAACCGGCGTTTGACGCTATTTTGGAAAACGATGTTATTTGGGGCAGAGGTACGCTTGATACAAAGGTCACCTTTAACGGAGTGCTTTTCTCTGCTGATACTTTGATTGCGGAAGGCTTTATCCCAGAAAATGACATTTATTTTGCCTTTTCAGGCGGTGAAGAGGCAAACGGAAACGGTGCTTCTAATATAGTAGATTATTTCGAGAAAAACGGCATTACACCCAATCTTGTAGTGGATGAGGGTGGTGCAGTAGTTGAAAATGTTTTTCCGGGTGTTAGTGCGCCTTGCGGACTTATCGGTATTGCTGAAAAGGGAATGGTAGATGTTGAGTATTCCTGCAAGTCAAACGGCGGTCACGCATCTGCTCCAAAACCGCACACTCCCGTGGGTATACTGTCTTCCGCTTGCGTTAAGATGGAGAATAATCCTTTTAAATCCCATATCACAAAGCCTGTACGTGAAATGTTTGATACATTGGGTAGGCATTCAAACTTTGTTTACAGAATGATTTTTGCTAACCTTTGGCTTTTTAAAGGTGTGCTTGATATACTATGTAAAAAAAGCGGTGGTGAGCTTAACGCTTTAATGCGTACAACAGTAGCTTTTACACAGATGTCAGGAAGCAAAGCTTCAAATGTTATTCCGCCTGAGGCTAAAATGGTCTCCAATATTCGTTTAAATCCTGCTGATACCATTGATTCGGCAATGGAATACATAAATAAAACCGTAAACGACAGTAATGTAGAACTTAAAGTTTTGCATGGTATGAATCCAAGCAGAATTTCTGAAACCGACTGCGAATCCTATAATAGGGTAGCGAAAGCAGTGGCATCTACATGGAAAGGCACAATTGTAGCACCTTACCTTATGGTGCAATGCTCGGACAGCCGTCATTATGGCAGAATTTCTGATAAGGTGTACCGCTTTTCTGCTATGGATTTAACAAGCGAGGAAAGGGCAACTATACACGGAAATAATGAGCGCATACGGGTGGACTGTGCAAATAGGGCAGTTGAGTTTTATATAAGGCTTATTAAAGAAAGTTAGGAGAAAATATGGAAGAAATAAAGCTTGGAAAATACCGTCACTTTAAGGGTAATATGTATGAAGTATTGGGATTTGCAAAAAATTCCGAAAACTTAGAGGAAATGGTAATTTACAGAGCACTTTATGGCGAGAAAGAGGTTTGGGTGAGACCTGCTTCTATGTGGAACGAAACCGTTGAACGCGACGGAAAAGTATTTAAAAGGTTTGAATTTATTTGTTAACGATTTTGTAATTATTTTTACAAAAAATGTTAAAAATAAAGACATATAATCTTATGTAATATTTTTGAAAGCGGTGTTATAAATTAAGTCCCAAAAGAGAAGTAGGTTCTCATATATCTGTTACAAAATTTTAAGGTTTTTTGTAAAGCTGTTTTACCAAAAAACAATAGTACAGGGTATGGAAAATCTTAAAAATGAGCCCACGGTAATTGTAGGTAATCACACTAAAATGAACGGTCCCTTAATAGCAGAGTTTTACATACCCGGAAAGCGTGCTATTTGGTGCGCTGCTCAGATGATGAGTATTAAGCAAATGCCGGCTTATGCTTTCGAGGATTTTTGGCGGGATAAACCTAAATACATAAAACCTTTTTATAAGCTTTTATCATACATTATAGCTCCCGTTTCTGTTTGCATCTTTAAAAATGCTAATACTATTCCGGTTTTCTACGATGCAAAAGTGGTAACAACATTCAGAAAAACTGTGGACGCTTTGAAGGACGGAGCGAACATTGTAATTTATCCTGAAACCAGAACGGAACGCAGTCATATTATAAACGAATTTCGCGATAGATTTATAGACGTAGCGAAGCTCTATTATAAAAAAACAGGCAAGGATTTGAGCTTTGCTCCTATGTATGTGGCCCCCACATTAAAGAAAGCGGTTATCGGTAAAACTATAAGGTTTAATCCCGATGCTCCAATTGAAGAGGAAAGAAAAAGGATTTGCGAATATTTAATGACAGAGATAGAGAATATTGCACTTTCTCTGCCAAGGCATAGGGTAGTGCCATATAAAAATATGCCTAAGAAATATTATCCCTACAGTAAGGAAGAATAAAATGAAATTTAAAAAACCTGTGGTTGATTATAGAAAGTTTCGATTTTCAAAGCTTCACAATCCTGAGTATTCTCATCTGCTTTGGTTGCTTGGCTGGATAGGATATTTCGCGCTCTATTTTTTGACCGAAAACCTTATACCACGTGAAAACTGTGCCGTAATGCATTGCTTTATTGATGATTTAATACCGTTCTGCGAGTGGTTTGTAATTCCGTATACTTTTTGGTATTTGCTTATTGTTTATTCGCTTTTGTATTTTGCACTTTATAATCCTGCCAATTTTAAAAATTTAATGAAATTTATAATTGTCACTCAAGTTGTAGCAATGGCGGTTTACATAATACTGCCAAATTGTCAAAATTTGCGTCCGGTTGAGTTCGAAAACGACAATCTTTTAACAGCGGTTATAGGCTTTCTCTACCGTTTCGATACGTCTACAAATGTCTGCCCTTCGTTACATGTTGCGTATTCACTCGGCATAGCTTCTGTTTGGTTCAGAGAAAAAAGCGCGCACACAGGCTTTAAAATCTTTGTTCTTATAGCAGTAATTTTAATATGCTTTTCTACTATGTTTATAAAACAACATTCAGCGGTTGATGTTATAGCCGCATTGCCACTGGGCGTTTTAGCAGAATTTATAACATTTTATCTGCCAAAATTTCGTTTAGATAAAAATAAAGAAAAAAATTGAAATAACAGTTTTTTAATGAATTTAAAAATAGCAGTAACAATTTTTCCATAGGGATATTTTTTTGCCTTTTACACAACATAAAAATGATTAAAATTATTTTTTGAGGTGGATTATGGCAGTAAGAATTGGAAAATACACAATAGCCCTCGAAAAAAAGCCATCTATAATAAGCTATGCTTCGGTAGTTGGCAAAAAGGAGCATGAGGGTCCGTTAGGAAATGAATTTGACCGTTTTATAACGGATAGCTATTTTGGTGAAAAAAGCTTTGAAAAAGCAGAAAGCAAGCTCCAAAAAACCGCTATCGAAACAGCGCTCAAAAAGGCTTCACTTGTTCCGTCGGACATAGATAATATATTTGCAGGCGATTTGCTTAATCAGTGTATTGGCAGTTCCTTCGGTATAAGAGATTTAAATATTCCTTTTTTAGGGCTTTACGGAGCTTGCTCCACAATGGCACTTTCAACTGCGTTGGCGGCAATATTTGTGGATACTGAAATTTCAAAAAGAACAATAGCCGTAACCTCGTCACATTTCTGCTCCGCAGAAAGACAATACCGTTTTCCTTTGAATTATGGTTGTCAAAGAACTCCAACCGCACAATGGACAGTAACAGGCTCCGGCGCACTGATTCTTGAAAAAGGTGAAAATAAGCCTTTTGTAAAGCATATTACTTTCGGTAAAATTGTAGATTTGAATATCTCCGACGTAAACAATATGGGTGCTGCTATGGCACCTGATGATGTTAAAATAAGACCATACCCAACACACGAGGGTATGGTCTTTTTCTACACACAAATCTACATAAAAAAGGGGGGGTTATAGCACTACATAATCCACATTCATAAAGGATAAACTGTCAAAAATACTTATCGTCAATTTGTGCTTTTTCACGCTCGTGTTCCTAATCGCGCTATTTTGCAACCTGATGTTTAACCCCAGACACGCCGGCCTCCTCAACGGCGGCGCAGTTATGTGGTGATGAAAAACCTCTCTGCCAAAATTCGGCAGAGAGGTTTTTACTACTTATCAAAAGATACAGGCTTTGTATCACCCGTCGCAAAAGCGTTGGGACCGGGGTCCGACATAGAGAAATACATTTTAGCAGCCTTTGTTGTGCCGAAATCTCGGTTAGAGCCAGAGTTCTGCACCTTGTTAAATGCATCGCGGAACATCTGGTTGTGCGCTTCTTCACGGTTTAAAAGAAAGTCGATGGTCTCACGCACCTTTTTGTCATCAATCTGACGGTAAAGGTATTCATAAACCACCTTTGCACGTTGCTCGGATGCGATATTGCTTAAGAGGTCTGCGCAAAGGTCTCCCGTAACTGTCACATAGTCGCCCGTCCAAGAGTAACCCGAAGCGTTAATAAGACCGGGGTTAAGACCTAAAAGTACGTGGGACTGAATCTCGCCTGACGGCACCTGCTGAGCATCAACATCGTGTCCGTTTAATAGGTTGATGGTCTGTGCCACCATCTCCATATGGCCGAGTTCCTCGGCGGCAATGTCAAGAAATAAATCTTTGATTTCAGGGTCCTTAATTCTAAAACTCTGCGACATATACTGCATAGCCGCCTTAAGCTCACCCTTACCTCCGCCAAGCTGTTCCTGCAAAAGGGACGCATACTGCGGGTTCGGTTTTTCTACTGCTACAGGATGAAAGAGCATCTTTTCGTGTTTAAACATAAACTTACCTCCGTTTACTTTCTATTAACTATTCTTACCATTTAGCAAACGGATATGTAGCAATTTTAATATTTATATGGTATAATTAATTCATAAATAAAGAATTTAATTGAGGTTTGCTATGACAATAAAATTATTTATTCAGGCAATAACTAAATTTATATTTGGTTTTATTTTGGTTGGGCTACTAATATTTTTGCCTGCAGGAACTATTTCGTTCTTTAACGGCTGGTTGTTTATGGTACTTTTATTTGTACCGATGTTTTTTGCAGGGATTGTGATGATGTTTAAAAAACCCAATCTTTTAAAAAGCAGATTGGATGCCAAGGAAAAGCGCCAAGAACAAAGCACTGTTATAAAATTGAGTGGTCTTATGTTTTTAGTGGGTTTCATCGTTGCAGGTTCGGATTATCGTTTTGGTTGGTTTAAACTACCAAGAAGTGTTGTAATCGGCGCAGCGGCGGTCTTTCTTGTGGCGTACATTCTTTATGCCGAGGTGCTTAGAGAGAATACATATCTTAGCCGTACTATTGAGGTGCAAGAAAATCAAAAGGTTATTGATACGGGTTTATACGGTATAGTAAGACACCCAATGTACAGCGTGACATTACTTTTATTTTTATCAATGCCATTAGTACTTGGTTCAATATATTCATTTTTAATTTTTCTTGCATACCCATTTATTATCGCCAAAAGAATCAAAGATGAAGAAGAATTTCTCGAAAAAGATCTTGTCGGCTACCGTGAATATAAACAAAAAGTCAAATACCGATTGATTCCATTCATTTGGTGACAAAAAATCAAACTATTATTAAAATTTTCAAAGGAAAAATTTATGAAAGACGAATGTTTAATTTGCACAAAATAATTAATGCATTGGTGTGAGGTGCAAATACTATGAAAAAAATTAAAGGATTGATTATAATGCTTTTAATATCACTCTCATTGTTTGGAATGACTGCTTGTGGTGGCGAAAATGGAAAAGTTTCGACCTATGAACAGATTACTGCCGAACAAGCAAAAAACATTATGGATACTGAAAAGGATTATGTGATTATCGATGCGAGAACCGAAGAAGAATTCGCCGAGGGACATATCGAAAACGCAATTTTAATCCCGGAATATGAAATATCAAATCGTGCCGAAGAAGAACTGCCCGATAAAGAGCAACTGATATTAGTCTACTGTCGCAGCGGTAGAAGAAGTAAAATCGCATCCGAGGAGCTTGTGAAACTCGGCTACACCAACGTAAAAGAATTCGGCGGCATCATCGACTGGCC
>JAZRAI010000010.1:0-60872 GCA_045634455.1 Acutalibacteraceae bacterium | reverse complement strand
TGCTTAATGACAGAGCTATTAAGATTATTAAAGAACTTAAAATTGAGGGTGGCTGCAACGTACAGTTTGCACTTAATCCTACCTCAAGCGAATATTATCTTATAGAGGTTAACCCTCGTGTTTCACGTTCTTCTGCATTGGCTTCAAAGGCAAGCGGATATCCCATTGCTCGTGTTACCGCTAAAATTGCAGTTGGTATGGCGCTTGAGGATATTGAAATTGCTAATACCACCGCCGCTTTTGAACCAAGACTTGACTATGTGGTAGCAAAGCTTCCTCGTTTCCCGTTTGATAAATTCAGTCAGGCAACAAATACACTTGGCACACAGATGAAAGCAACCGGTGAGGTTATGGGCATTGGCTCTACCTTAGAAGAATGTCTCTTAAAATCGGTTCGTTCATTGGAAATTGGCGCATACCACTTCTATCTTCCTAAGTTTGACGGTAAATCAAAAGAGGAGTTATTTGACTACATCAAAGAGTTCAAGGATGACAACATCTTTGCAATAGCTGAGCTTATGCGTCTTGGTGTTGACACAAAAACTCTTCACGATAAAACAAAAATTACAGAATATTTCCTTATCGCACTTGAAAACATTGTTAAAATGGAAACCACCGTTAAGGAAAATCCCAATAGCACCGAAATCCTTATGCAGGCTAAGACCATGGGCTTTGGGGACAAATTTATTGCAAAGCTTTGGAATGTTTCCGAGTTAGAGGTATATAATAAACGCAAAGAAGCAAAAATACTTCCTGTTTATAAAATGGTTGACACCTGCCATACCAACGCTTACATTCCTTACTTTTATTCAAGCTATCAGGGTGCTAACGATTCTATTGTTACAAATAAAAAGAAAATTGTAGTGCTTGGTGCCGGTCCTATCCGTATAGGACAGGGTGTTGAGTTTGACTATTCAACCGTACACGCAGTTACCACAATTAAAAATTCGGGCTATGAAGCAATTATCATTAACAACAACCCCGAAACCGTTTCTACCGACTACACTTGCAGTGATAAGCTTTATTTCGAACCGCTTACCACCGAGGATGTAATGAATATCATCGACTTTGAAAAGCCCGAGGGCGTAATTGCGTCGCTGGGCGGTCAGACCGCAATCAACCTTGCCGAGCCGCTTCGTGACAGAGGTGTAAAGATTATCGGTACTGACTGTGATGCTATCGAGCGCGCAGAAAACCGCGACAGCTTTGAAAAGGTATTGAAAGCACTTAATATTCCTCAACCCAAAGGTCAGGCCGTAACAAATATTGAAGCAGGTGTTGCGGCAGCAGCTGAAATCGGCTACCCTGTACTTGTTCGCCCCTCATTTGTGTTAGGCGGCAGAGCAATGCAGATTGTAGCAGACGAGGCGCAGCTTAGAAATTACCTTAAAACCGCCGTTGAAATTGACGAGGACAAGCCCGTTTTGGTTGATAAATACATTCAGGGTAAGGAAGTTGAAATCGACGCAATTTGCGACGGTAAGGATGTATTTGTACCCGGTATTATGGAATTGGTAGAGCGCACAGGTATCCACTCGGGCGACTCAATCAGTGTATATCCCACATTCAGCATTTCTGATAAGGTAAAGGGTATTATACTTCAATATGCTAAAAAGTTAGGTCTTGGCATCGGTATTGTGGGTCTTTACAACATTCAGTTTATTGTTGATAAAGACGATAACGTATTCATTATCGAGGTTAATCCCCGTTCTTCAAGAACTGTTCCCTTCCTTTCAAAGGCAACCGGTTACAGCCTTGCAGATATAGCTACCGAAGTTATCCTCGGTAAGAGCCTTAAAGAACAGGGTATATTCGATATCTACGCAGAGGAGAAAAAACGTTACTACGTAAAGGTTCCTGTATTCTCATTCAATAAAATCCGCGGACTTGACGCATATCTTTCTCCTGAAATGAAGTCAACAGGCGAAGCTATCGGATACGACGATAAGATAAACCGCGCTTTGTATAAGGCATTGCAGGCTTCGGGTATGAAGGTTCAAAACTACGGAACTGTGCTTGCTACTATTGCAGACTGCGATAAGGAGGAGGCTCTCCCCTTAATCAAGCGCTTCTATAACTTAGGCTTTAATATCGAGGCTACAAGCGGTACCGCCGAATTCTTAAAGAAAAACGGTATCAGAACTCATGTGCTTGGCAAAATTGGTGAAGGCAGTGAGGAAATTCCCAATGCTATCCGCCAAGGCCACATTGCTTATGTAATTAATACAAGAGATATTAATTCCTCAGGTCCTATGAC
Source organism: Acutalibacteraceae bacterium (assembly GCA_045634455.1). GTDB lineage: Bacteria > Bacillota > Clostridia > Oscillospirales > Acutalibacteraceae > UBA737. The sequence continues at coordinate 58,615 of JAZRAI010000010.1, read as the reverse complement.
CGACGGTCACCAGATAAGAAGCCTTGCAACCGACAACAACGTAACTATCTTTACAGCACTTGATACTGTAAGAGTATTGCTTGACGTTTTAGAGGAAACCACAATTACAATTTCAACAATCGACGCATAAAAGGGATGATTTTTTATGATGAAGCAGGGGCTTTATAAGGTTCTTTTTAACTTTGAATTGGCACCGAGTGTTTTTAGAATGGTTTTAGAGGGGGATACCTCTGCCATTCTGTCTCCCGGACAGTTTGTAAACATTAAAATTGATGGCGAATTTTTGCGTCGTCCCATATCTATTTGCGATTACGACAAAAATACTATTGTTTTAATCTATAAGGTAGTAGGCGTCGGCACAGAAAAATTAAGCAAAATGAAAGACGGCGACACACTCGACCTTCTTGTAGGTCTCGGAAACGGCTTTAATGCGGAAAATGACTGCAAAACTCCGCTTGTAATAGGCGGCGGTGTTGGAATTCCGCCTCTTTACAACCTATGCCGTGAGCTTATAAAATTCGGCAAAAAGCCTACCGTTATTTTAGGCTTCAACACAAAAAGCGAGATTTTTTATGAGGAAATCTTTAAAATGCTCGGAATTGATGTGTATGTAACAACCGTTGACGGAAGTTATGGTATAAAAGGCTTTGTAACCGATGCCATGAAAGATTTAGAGTACGATTATTTCTACACCTGCGGTCCCGAGCCTATGTTCAGGGCAATAGAAAAAGTAGCTTTAACCTCAGGTCAATTCAGCTTTGAGGAAAGAATGGGCTGCGGTTTTGGTGCTTGTATGGGTTGCAGTTGCAAAACAAAATACGGCAACAAGCGTATATGTAAAGACGGACCTGTGCTTGAAAGGGAGGAAATTATATGGTAAACACTGCTGTAAAGCTTTGCGGTATTGAAATTGATAATCCCATAATCCCCGCAAGCGGAACCTTTGGATTTGGCTATGAGTTTGCATCTATTTACGATATAAACTGCCTTGGAACCTTTTCCTTTAAAGGCACAACAAAAGACCCCCGCTTTGGCAATCCAACCCCTCGAATTGCCGAAACTCCAAGCGGAATGCTTAACTCTGTGGGACTTCAAAACCCCGGTGTTGAAAAGGTGATTTCTGAGGAGCTTCCCCGACTTAAACAGTGCTTCAAAAAGCCGGTTATGGCAAATGTTAGCGGGTTTTCGGTTGAGGACTATGCTTATACCTGCGAAATGCTTGACAACGAGGAACAAATCGGTTGGTTTGAAGTTAACATTTCCTGCCCTAACGTTCACGGTGGCGGTTTAGCATTTGGAACAAGCGCTAAAAATGCGGAAGCGGTAACAAAAGCGGTTAAAAAGGTTACAAGCAAGCCTGTATTTATAAAATTATCTCCCAACGTTACAGACATTACCGAAATAGCCAAAGCCTGCGAAAGTGCAGGTGCTGACGGCGTAAGCCTTATAAACACACTTCTCGGTATGCGCATAGACTTAAAGACCAAAAAACCTATTTTAGCTAATAAAATGGGTGGTTTTTCAGGTCCTGCAATAAAGCCTGTGGCGCTCCGTATGGTTTATCAGGTTTACGATGCGGTTAAAATACCGATTATCGGTATGGGTGGCATATCTACCGCCGAGGATGTAATTGAAATGATGCTTGCAGGTGCTACCGCAGTGCAGGTTGGTGCTGCCAACTTGGTAGAGCCGTTTGCTTGCAAAAATATTATTGATGATTTGCCGAAAGTTATGGCAAAATATAAAATTAACAGTTTAGAAGAAATTATAGGAGGAGCACACAATGGGTAAAGACGTTATTATTGCTTGCGATTTTGCAAGCAAAGAGGAAACTTTAAGCTTTCTCGATAAATTCACAGGTAAAAAGCCCTTTGTTAAAATAGGAATGGAGCTTTTTTATGCCGAGGGTCCGCAAATTGTAAAAGATTTAAAGGCACGCGGTCATAAGATTTTCCTTGATTTAAAGCTTCACGATATACCTAACACGGTTAAAAAATCAATGGCAGTTTTATCTCGCCTTGATGTAGATATGACAAATCTTCACGCAGGTGGCACAATTTCCATGATGGAAGCAGCACTTGAAGGCTTAACACGTCCTGACGGAAGCCGTCCGCTTCTTATTGCTGTAACGCAGCTTACCAGCACCGACCAGGAAAGAATGGAAAATGACCTTCTTATTAAAGAGCCTATCGATAAGGTTGTAATGCACTATGCTCACAACGCAAAAAAAGCTCAGCTTGACGGTGTTGTATGCTCTCCCTTAGAGGCAGGCAAGGTGCATGAGGTTTGCGGTAAGGAATTTTTAACGGTTACTCCCGGTGTTCGCTTTGCCGACGGTGACATAGGCGACCAAAAGCGTGTTATGACACCCGCACAGGCTAAGAAAATCGGCTCAGACTACATAGTAGTAGGCAGACCTATTACCGCCGCCAGCGACCCTGTTGCAGCTTATGAAAGATGCTGTGCAGAATTTATAGGCTAATATATAAAAGGAGAATTAAAATGGAAGGCTATAAAAGAGAATTTATACAGTTTTTAGAGGGTGCCGGTGTTTTAAAGTTCGGCGATTTTACCGCTAAATCAGGCAGAAAAATCCCATATTTCATAAACGCAGGCGACATTAAAACAGGCGAGCAGATTTGCAAACTTGGTGAATTTTACGCAAAGGCTTACTTTGAAAAAATAGGCGATAAAAAAACTGTGCTTTACGGCCCAGCTTATAAAGGTATTCCGATTGCAGTATCCGTTGCAGTAGCACTTGCTAAAAACGGCTTGGACGTACCGTTTTTCTTTAACAGAAAGGAAGAAAAGGACCACGGTGAAGGCGGAGTTTTTGTAGGCTACAAGCCTACTGCCGGTCAAGAAGTTGTAATTGTAGAGGACGTTATAACCGCAGGTACCGCTATCAGAGAAAGTATGTCAAATCTCTCTCATTTAGAGGGTGTTAAGGTTGCCGCTTGCTTTGTTATGGTTGACCGCAAGGAAAAAGGACAAACCGAAAAGAGTGCTATGGCAGAAGTAGGCGAGGAGTTCGGTTTCCCCGTATATTCGGTAGTTGATGTTTATGACATTATCGAGTATCTTGAAGAGGACGAGAAAAACCGCGAAAATGTTGAAAGAATTAAGAATTATCTTAAAATAAACGGAGCAAAGGAGTAATCCTTAAATGAGAAGCTTAATTGATATTTTAGAGCTTTCCGAAAAGGAATTGGACAACCTTTTGGCGGTGGCCGATGATATTATCGAAAACCCCAAAAAATACGCTCATAAGTGCGACGGCAAAAAGCTTGCAACACTGTTTTTTGAGCCATCTACCAGAACAAGGCTAAGCTTTGAGGCTGCTATGATGGAGCTTGGCGGTAATGTTTTAGGCTTTTCCGAAGCGCAAAGCTCGTCAGCAGCAAAGGGTGAAAGCATTGCCGACACCGCAAAAACCGTTTCCTGCTATGCCGATATTATTGCTATGCGTCACCCAAAAGAGGGCGCTCCATTAGTGGCAGCAATGAACGCATCTGTTCCCGTAATCAACGCAGGTGACGGCGGACACAACCACCCGACACAAACACTTGCAGATTTACTTACAATTCACCGCGAAAAGGGACATTTTGACAATTTGACAGTTGGCTTTTGCGGTGACCTTAAATTTGGCAGAACAGTACATTCACTTATAAACGCACTGAAACGCTATCAGGGTATGAAGTTTATCTTTATCTCCCCGTCGGAGCTTACTGTTCCCGACTATGTGAAGGAAGCGCTTGCAAAAAGCGGTATTGAGTATGTTGAAACTACCGATTTGGAAAGCGTTATGCCCGAACTTGACATACTTTATATGACAAGAGTTCAGCGCGAGCGTTTCTTTAACGAGGAAGAATACTTGCGTCTTAAAGACAGCTATATTTTAACCCCCGAAAAGCTAATTAACGCGAAAGAGGATATGTGTATTCTGCATCCGCTTCCGCGTGTAAACGAAATTGCCGTTTCCATAGATAATGACAAGCGTGCTTGCTATTTCAAGCAGGTGCTGAATGGTAAGTATATGAGAATGGCACTTATCTTGAAGCTTTTGGAGGTAGAATAATGAATATTGATTCAATTAAGAACGGTATAGTTATTGACCATATAACCGCAGGAAAAGGAATGAAGCTTTATAAACTTTTAAAACTTCACGAGCTTGACTGTGCAGTGGCACTTATAAATAATGTAGGCAGTCAGAAAATGGGCAAAAAGGACATAATAAAAATCGATGCCGAGGTTACCCTCAACACCGAAATTTTAGGCTTTGTTGACCCTGATGTTACCGTAAATATTATTAAAGACGGCAAAAATGTTGAAAAGAAAAAGATTGAGCTTCCGCAGAAGCTTACAAATGTTCTTACCTGCAAAAACCCGAGATGTATTTCCACTACCGAACAGGAATTACCTCAGGTATTCACGCTTGCCGACAAAGAAAAGCGCATTTACCGTTGCCTTTACTGTGAAGCAAAAGCAAAATAAAACATAAAAAATGCACCTCAAAAGCTATACGCTCTTGGGGTGCTTATCTTTTTTAATTCATATTGTTCTGAATATAATCGGTAAGGTCGCCGATAGTTTTTATATTTTCAATTTCCTCATCGGGAATTTCAACCTCAAACTCATCCTCGATAGACATTAAAAGCTCTACAACATCAAGACTGTCTGCACCTAAGTCCTTAGCAATGTTGGTGTCCATAGACATTTCTTCTTCGTCTGCACCCAACTGCTCTGCAAGTATAGCTTTAATTTTGTCATATACCATAAATTTTTCCTCCTGAAAATGAAACATTTAAATTTATACTAAAATCATATTCCTATATTTATATTTTGTCAACATATTTTTTAATTTTTTGCATTTTTTCTGAAAAATTTTTTTATTATTCATAAAAAGTATTGCAAAAAACCCCTTTTTAAAGTATAATAATCAGGAATATGCAATATGAAAGGTGCTAATTTTTTTATGGCAAAGGAAAAGCTTGTAAAATCTATAACCTCTATGGATGAGGATTTCGCCAAATGGTATACCGATGTCTGTATTAAAGCAGAGCTTATCGATTATGCCTCGGTTAAGGGTTGTATGATTATCCGCCCTTATGGTTATGCTATTTGGGAAAATATACAAAAAGAAATGGATGCACGCTTTAAGGCAACCGGTCACGAAAACGTGTATATGCCGTTGTTTATCCCCGAAAGCCTTTTGCAAAAGGAAAAGGACCATGTTGAGGGCTTTGCTCCCGAGGTGGCTTGGGTAACTCACGGAGGAAATGACGAATTAGAGGAAAGAATGTGTGTTCGTCCTACCTCTGAAACCCTTTTCTGCGACCACTATAAAAACATTGTTCACTCCTACCGCGACCTGCCGAAGCTTTATAACCAGTGGTGTAATGTTGTGCGTTGGGAAAAGACCACCCGTCCATTCTTGCGTTCACGCGAATTTTTATGGCAGGAAGGTCACACTCTCCACGCTACCGCCGAGGAAGCAAAGGAAGAAACCATCCGTATGCTTAATGTATATGCCGAATTTTGCGAAAATGTACTTGCAATGCCGGTTGTTAAAGGTGTTAAAACTGCAAAGGAGCGTTTCGCAGGCGCTGAGGATACATATACCATTGAAGCGCTTATGCACGACGGTAAGGCTTTGCAAAGCGGTACTTCACACTATTTCGGCGATGGTTTTGCAAATGCGTTTGATATTGAGTTTACCGATAGAAACAATCAGATAGTTCACCCGTTCCAAACCTCTTGGGGCACAACAACCCGTCTTATCGGAGCGCTTATTATGACACACGGTGACGACAGCGGACTTGTGCTTCCACCTGTTGTAGCTCCCATTCAAACTGTAATAGTACCTATTGCTTCCCATAAAGAGGGTGTTCTTGAAAAGGCACGCGAAGTATACGAAACACTAAAAAGCGTTTGCCGTGTAAAGCTTGACGATAGCGACCAGTCCCCTGGTTGGAAGTTTGCCGAGTATGAGATGAAGGGCGTTCCCCTCAGAATAGAGCTTGGTCCACGCGATATTGAAAACAACGTTTGCGTTGTAGTTCGTCGCGATAACGGTGAAAAAACTGTGGTTTCGCTTGACGAATTATCGGTTAAAATCCCCGAACTTTTAAAGGCTGTTCACGACGGACTTTACGAAAAAGCAATAAACCGCCGTGCAGAAATGACTTATGATGCGCACAACCTTAACGAATTAAAAGAAATTGCCGATAATAAACCCGGCTTTATCCGTGCTATGTGGTGCGGCGACCGAGAGTGCGAGGATAAGCTTAAAGAGGTAGCAGGTATCACATCCCGTTGCGCTCCCTTTGAGCAGGAGGAAATCTCCGACACCTGTGTTTGCTGCGGTAAAAAGGCAAAGTCTATGCTTTATTGGGGCAAGGCATATTAATAATTTCAAACTCAAAACAGCTGTCTGTTTTTACGGATAGCTGTTTTTCTCTAAAAAGAAAACTCAAAAAATAATATTTACTTATCAAATAAAGATATTTTATTATAATTTATTAATAAAATGTCTTTATTTTTTTAATATCTTATGATATAATAGATGATGTATAATTATGTGCGAAAGGACGGATGCTCTGTGATAAGAAAAATACTTGTTTTATGCCTTTTTATAGCCGTTGTGTTTTCTTTTTCCGGTTGTAATTTGATGATACATGACACCGCAGAGTTGCTGTCTGCACCGTCCCTTCCAGAGGAGCTTAAACCCATTGCGGATATCATAAGTAAAAATGCTCCCGCAGGATATACTCTCAAATATCCCTCTCGCGGGGAATTCCGTTCCGCCATTATACGGCACGATATCGATGCAGACGGATTTGACGAGGCTTTTGTGTTTTACTATACTTCCGACGGTGAAACAGGTAGTATGCACATCGATATGATAACAAAGCGCAAAGGAAATTGGTCGCTTGTTGCCCGTCAGGAAATTGTTGCAGGCGGTGTTGATAAGGTTGCTTTTTCGGACCTCAATTCGGACGGCACCAAAGAAATATTGGTAGGTTGGGAAATTTACGGCACAAGCGAAATGCAGTTAGCTGTTTACACCCTTGACAAAAACGGTATCACCCAAATGCTTTTGGAAAGATACACACATTTTCTTGCCTGCGATTTAGACGAAAACAGTAAAGAGGAAATCCTGGTTATAAAAGCCGACTCTAAGGAAGCGGGCAACTCCGCATTTCTTTACGGATGGGAACAAGATGCTGTTACAACTCTTTCCTCATGTGCACTTGATAGCGCCGCAAAAACCATAGCTGAGCCTATAATTGCTCCGCTTTCAACCGGAAAAACCGTTGCCTACATTGAGGAGATTAAGGGTATAGGTGCTATTACCGAGGTTCTTATTTACGAAAAAGGCGTTCTTAAAAACCCGCTTTACTCGGCAGATTTTAAGGAAACCGTTAAAACGCTTCGTTCGGTATCTCTCCCCACTACCGACATAAACGGTGACGGGATTTTGGAAATACCCGTACAGGAAAATGTGCCTTCTGTTGCGATAGGCGCCGCCACCGAAATTTTGTATCTTACAAATTGGTGTTCCTTTGACGGTGAAAGCCTCACGATACAGCAAACCTCTATGATTAACATAAACGACGGATATATGCTTAATATTCCCGCCCGCCTTATAGGAAAAATTGCAATTCTAAAAAACACCCAAACCCATGAGCGCGGAATATATCTTTACGATAGCGAAACTCTTACTGTGGGTGACAACCTTTTAACAATTCAAAGTGTCAGCCAAAAGGATTGGGAAAGCATGAAGAAAAAAGGCACCACCGCTTTGGAATTGGTTCGTGCCGACGGCAATGTGCATATTCTCTTTGTTTCAGAAACTGCCGAAATCTACAACATTACGCATGAGAGCGTAAAAGCCGCCATTACTACATTTTAAAGGAGTGTTCCGTTTTGAAAAGAATTTTAATAGTTGAGGATGAAGCCGCAATCCGCGAATTTGAGGCTATTAACCTGAAACGTGTAGGCTATGATGTTACCGAAGCCGGCTCAGGCGAGGAAGCACTCGAAATTTACGATAGCGACCCTCAGGGTTTTCAGATAGCATTGCTTGATATTTCTATGCCGGGCATTGATGGTTTTACCCTTTGTAAGGAGCTTAGAAAACGCAGTGAAACCTTGGGAATTATAATGCTTACCGCCCGCACTCAGGAAATGGACAAAATAAGCGGTCTTATGATGGGCGCAGATGACTACATAACAAAACCGTTTAGCCCGACCGAGCTTCTTGCCCGTGTTGACTCTCTATACAGAAGAGTTGGAATGAACACCGCAAAAACAGTTGTCACCTCTGACGATATAACACTCGGCATTTTCACTCTTAACACCAGAAAACGTACCCTTTTAAAGAATAATGTTAATATCGAGCTTACTCAAGTAGAGTTTCAGATGGTGGAGTATTTTTTCCGTAACCCCGATACACCCATCGACCGAACCGACATTTTAAACCGCGTTTGGGGTACAAACTATTTTGGCGAGGAAAAAATCGTTGACGTTAACATTCGCCGTCTCAGAAAGAAAATTGAGGATGACCCATCAGAGCCTACCCACCTTGTAACCGTATGGGGTATGGGCTACAAGTGGAATTCAAATTAAAGGCACTTTAAAACTTTTTTAGAAAGGAGCAAAAGGTAATGCAGCTTGAAATTAAATTTAAAAGTATAGCCATGCGTTGGTTTATGAATATTTTTCTTATTGTAGCGGTTATTGTAACAGCAGTTGCTATTGCCTTTGCGCTGCTTTTTAATTCACTTTATATTGAACGTATTACCGACCTTGCAAGTGATTACGCTTATGAATTTTATGCCCTTGAAAGTGAAAGCGAAAACACCTTTGCAGATACCGCTATTCATATTGCGGGACAGTTTATCTATAAGGACAAACTTGAGGTTCAGGTTTTTGATAAAAACAAAAACTTTATAGTTTCTACCTCCGGCTTTAAGACTTCCCCTGAAAAAATGCCTGATTATGATGCAGCACTCGAAAACAAAAGCTCCGCTTCCGCAAAAATAGAAACTGCCGATGGCGAAAAAGTGCTTGCGGGAACAGTTTTGCTTTACGATATCAACGAAAAACCGCTTGGTGCATACCGTTGGGTAACATCGCTTTCTGCGATGAACAAAACCTTAATGCAGTTTATCATTTTAGAAATTGTGATATCCGTAATTATACTTTCTATCACCGCATTTTCGGGAATTTTCTTTGTTAAATCCATTGTAAGGCCTATACGCGACGTAAGCAACATTGCAAGAAAAATTGCAATGGGTGATTTTGATTCGCGAATAGAGATTACCAAAAACGATGAAATCGGCGAGCTTTGCGATTCTATTAACTATATGGCGTCTGAATTAAGCTCTGCGCAAAACCTTAAAAACGACTTTATTTCATCCGTTTCGCATGAGCTTAGAACTCCGCTTACCGCCATTAAGGGTTGGGGCGAAACCGCCAAAATGTCTGTCGGCACAGATGAAGTGCTTGTAAACCGCGGTCTTGATGTAGTTTTATCAGAGGCCGACCGTCTTTCAAGTCTTGTTGAGGAGTTGCTTGATTTTTCACGTATGGAAAACGGCAGAATTTCTTTGGAATCAAGTCCGCTTAATATTTCGGCGCTTCTTAAAGAATCGGCAGATATGTATGTTGAGCTTGCACGTCAGCAGGGTATTGAGCTTCACTTTGCGGAGCCTGCCGAGCAGTTAGAGGTTTTTGGCGATGCTAACCGTTTAAAGCAGGTTTTCATAAATATAATTGATAACGCAGTAAAATATACCGAAAGTGGCGGTCAGGTACTTATCGACCAGATAAGAGAGGAAGGCTGTGTAAGAATTTCGGTTAAGGATACCGGTGTGGGTATTCCTGCACAGGATATAGACAGGGTTAAAGAAAAGTTTTATAAGGCAAACAAAACCGTTCGCGGTTCAGGTATCGGCCTTGCCGTTGCCGATGAAATTATAAAACAGCATCAGGGACTTTTGTTTATAGAAAGTCTTGAAGGCGCGGGAACTACCGCTACCATTGTGCTTCCGCTTTACGAAGGCGAAACAGATGACGAAGGAGAAGAAGATGTCTAAATGTAAATACACCTCTATTGGCGGTCAGGCGCTTATAGAAGGTATTATGATGATAAGCCCCGAAAAAACGGCGCTTGCTGTAAGAACTCCCGATAAGGAAATCGATATCACCTATCTTGATTACAAATCCCTTAAAGAAAAATATAAAATTTTAGGGCTTCCCGTAATTCGCGGTGTGGTAAGCTTTATAGAATCCTTAGTGCAAGGCTATAAAGCAATGATGCTTTCGGCAGATAAATCGGGCTTTACCGATTTGGAGGAAGAGAAAAACACAGAAAAAACCGAAGCCGACAAGAAAAAGGAAAGCGCCTTTTTAAATATTGCTATGGTGATAGGCACTGTTTTGGGCTTCGTGCTTGCTATTGTTCTGTTTATGTATTTGCCCCGCCTTTGTGTTGCGGGACTTGAATGGGTAGCAGGAAATCCTTTTCCAAAGCTTGCCCGTTCCGCAATAGAGCAGGCGTTAAAGCTTGCCGTGTTTGTCCTTTATGTTTGGGGCGTTTCCTTTATGAAGGATATAAAAAGGGTATTTATGTACCACGGAGCAGAGCATAAAACCATTTTCTGCTACGAAAAAGGCTTACCGCTGACTGTAGAAAATGTGCGTCCTCAAAAGCGTTTTCATCCCCGTTGCGGTACTTCCTTTATGATACTTATGATACTTATAAGTGTTATTATATCAACCGTTATACAAATTATTTTCCCCACCGTTTACGATATTCAGTGGCTTTGGGTAATAGCTAAAATTCTTATGCTGCCAATTGTTTGCGGTATTGGTTTTGAGGTACTTAAAGCCTGCGGAAAATATGATAACGTTGTAACCCGAATTATTTCGGCTCCCGGTATGTGGCTTCAAAGAATCACAACCAAAGAGCCCGAGGATGATATGATAGAAATTGCAATTGCGGCACTAAAAGCTTGCGAACCCCAAACTCCCGACGTTGACCGCAGTATAGAAGAAACCGACAAAACACAAGAGGAAAACAATGACAATATTTGAAGCATATAACTCCACAAAACAAAAGCTTAAAGCGGCAGGTATTGAAGATTATGTCTTTGAAGCAAAGGAAATTATAAAACACATAACAGGTCTTTCCGCAAATGACATATTAGCTAAATATTCTACTCCGCTTACCGCTTTTCAACAAAATAACCTTACCGCACTTTTGCATCAGCGTGAGGTGCGCTATCCGCTTCAATATATTTTTGGTAAATGGGATTTTTATGGACGTTCATTTTTTGTGGGTCCGGGCGTACTTATTCCCCGCCAGGATACAGAAACGGTAATTGATGTAGCTCTTGATTATTTAAAGGATACAGAGGCTCCCGAAATATTAGACCTTTGTACAGGAAGCGGTTGTATAGGCATTACCTTGGCGCTCGAAAAATATAAAGGTCGGGTAGATTTGCTCGAAAAATACGATGAAGCTATCGCTTATGCAGAAAAAAACATCCACTTAAACGAGGCTATAAATACCACACTTTATAAGGGCGACATTTTTTTGGGTGACTTATCGGACAATAAATATGATTTAATTGTAAGTAACCCGCCCTATATTCCCGAAAATGAAATGAAGGACACTTCACCCGAGGTAGCATTTGAGCCTGAAACCGCACTAATTGCCGACGATAACGGCTTGCAGTTTTACAAAGCGATAATAAATAACTACAAAAACGCGTTAAAGCAAAACGGTATGCTGTTATTTGAGGTGGGTATAGGCGAAGCAAATGCCGTTGCCGACCTTTTAAAAGAAGCAGGCTTAAAGGATATAAAAATTAAAAAAGATTTAGGCGGTATCGACAGAGCCGTCAGCGCAATAAAAGAATAGGAGAGATTTAAATGGCTACAAAGCAAGCACCAAAAGCTCCCGCAAAAAGAATTGAAGATGCAGAAAGGGCAAAAGCCTTAAAATCTGCAATGGACCAACTTGAAAAGAAATACGGCAAAGGTGCTGTAATGCGCCTTGGCGAAAATGTTAATATGAATGTCGAGCATATAAAGACAGGTTCTCTTATGCTTGATTTAGCACTCGGCATTGGCGGTATACCAAAGGGCAGAATAATTGAAATTTACGGACCCGAATCATCAGGTAAAACCACCGTTGCGCTCCACTGCGTTGCAGAAGCACAAAAAGCTGGCGGTACTGCCGCATTTATAGACGTTGAACACGCATTAGACCCCGTTTACGCTTCTCACTTGGGAGTTGATATTGACGCATTGCTCGTTTCTCAGCCCGATTCAGGTGAACAGGCTTTGGAAATTGCCGAAGCACTTGTGCGTTCAGGCGCTGTTGATATAATTGTTGTTGACTCGGTTGCAGCACTTGTAACCCGAGCCGAAATTGACGGTGAAATGGGCGATGTAACAGTAGGCTCTTTGGCACGCCTTATGTCTCAGGCAATGCGTAAGCTTGCAAGTGTGCTTTCAAAAACCAACTGTGCCGCCATTTTCATTAACCAATTACGCGAAAAAATCGGCGTTATGTACGGTAACCCTGAAACCACTCCGGGTGGCCGCGCACTTAAATATTATTCGAGCGTGCGTATCGATGTAAGAAAGGGCGAGCCGATTAAAGACGGCAGCGAGCTTATCGGTACACACACAAAGGCAAAAATTGTTAAAAACAAAGTGGCTCCGCCCTTTAAAACCGCAGAATTCGACATTATCTACGGTAAGGGCATAAGCCATATCGGTGAAATAATAGATGCCGGTGTCGAGTTGGACGTTGTTAAAAAATCAGGTGCTTGGTTCTATTACGGTGAAACAAGACTTGGTCAGGGCAGAGACAATGTTGTAAAACTTTTCGAGGATAACCCCGAATTAGCTGCCGAAATCGAGGCTAAAATTATTGCTGCATTTGATAGCGGCAAAGAACTTCCGACCGATGCTCCCACAGGCGACGATGCAATAGAAATTATGCCCGAAGAGCCTATCGCTCGTCCCCGCAAGACTATTGATATTGATATTGCAGTTGACGAATAATGGAAATAGTTTCTATATTTCGCGACAAACTGCATTTAACAAAAATTTCTCTTTCTAACGGCAAGGTGTGTTTTATCGATAACGACACCGTTGCCGAAGCCTCCCTTTTTGTAGGAATGGATATAACCGACGACGAACTTAAAGCGCTTATATTCAAATCGGACTACCGCCGAGCAAAGCAACGGGCTCTTTGGTACTTAGACCGTATGGACTACACCGAAAAGGGACTTTTCGACAAGCTTATCAAAGCAGGCTTTGAAAAAAGCGCTACTGCTGAGGTTTTGGGTTATTTTTGCGAAATAGGTCTTATAGACGACCGCCGTTTTGCACAAAGGCTTGCCGAAAGGTACTCGCAAGCAAATAAATCCAAAAGAGAAATTTTAAACAAGCTGTACCAAAAAGGTGTGCCGCTTGACATAGCACGAGAGGTTTTAAGCGAAACCGAAACCGATGAGGTAGCGCAGATAAAAGCATTAATAGAAAAGAAATACGCTTACAAGCTATCCGATAAGGCTTCGTTTGATAAGACCTTTGCCGCACTCGCCCGAAAAGGCTTTTCATTTAGTGCGATAAAGGAAGCGTTATCACAATACAAAACAGAACTTGAATTCAGTGAGGAATATTAATGTATAAGATTTCAATGGTATCCCTTGGTTGCCCTAAAAATCAGGTAGATGCTGAAATTATGCTCAAAAAGCTTCAAGACGCAGGGTTTATAATCACCCCTGCCGAAGCCGAAGCAGATGCAATAATAATTAACACCTGTGGCTTTATAGAAACCGCAAAGGCTGAGGCTATCGAAAATATTTTGGAAGCCGCGCGTTATAAAGATGAGGGTAATCTTAAAGCTTTAATTGTTACAGGTTGCTTGGCAGAAAGGTACAAAGATGATGTAACCGAGGAAATTCCCGAGGTTGACGTTTGCGTAGGAATCGGCAAAAATACCGATATAGCAGAAATTGTTAAAAATGCAATTGAAGGCAAAAAGCAGAATTATTTTGGAGATAAAGACGATTTGCCCTTAAACGGAGACCGCATTTTAGGAGGATTTCCGTTTACCGCTTATCTTAAAGTGGCAGAGGGCTGTAACAACTGCTGTACATACTGCGCAATTCCGAAAATCAGGGGCAAAATGCGAAGCCGTACTATTGAGGATTGCGTATCCGAAGCTAAAAAGTTAGCGGACAACGGCGTTACCGAGCTTATCGTTGTAGCTCAGGACACCACCGCTTACGGCGAGGATATTTACGGCGAAAGCAAACTTCCCGAGCTACTTAGTGAGCTTTGCAAAATAGAAAAGCTTCATTGGATAAGAACGCTTTACACCTATCCAGATAAAATTACAGACAAGCTTTTAGATGTTATAAAGCGTGAGGACAAGCTTATAAAATATCTTGATATTCCGATTCAGCATATAAACGAAGATATCTTAAAGCGAATGAACCGAAAAGGTGATGCTACGTCTCTTTCGGCATTGATTGACAAAATCAGAGCAAAAATCCCCGAAATAACCCTTAGAACAACCCTTATCACAGGCTTCCCCGGAGAAACCGATGAGCAGTTCTGCGAGTTAGCGGAATTTGTGAAAGAAAAACGTTTTGACCGACTTGGTTGCTTTACCTACTCCGCCGAAGAGGGCACTATTGCTGCAACACTTGATAACCAAATCGACGAGCAGATAAAGGTTGACCGAATGGAAAACATTATGGAGCTTCAAATGTCAATAGCAGCCGAGAAAAACGAGGAAAAGGTTGACACCGTAACCGAAGTACTGATAGAAGGTTGGGACGACTACATCAAATGTTACTATGGCAGAACAAAGGCCGATGTCCCCGAAATTGACGGAAAAATATTCTTTATGTCAACAAAACCCCTTAAAATCGGCGATTATGTAAAGGTTAGAATTAACGATAATATAGATTATGATTTGTTAGGAGAGTTAGAAGAATGAATACACCGAATAAATTAACATTAGCTCGAATGATAGCAACCCCCGTATTTATGGCAGTAATGCTTATTGGAAAACTTCCTTTCCACTTCCTTATTTCACTTGTTTTATTTATTGCCGCTTCCCTTACAGATATGATAGACGGCAAAATGGCAAGAAAGTACAATATGGTAACCGATTTCGGAAAGTTTATGGACCCCTTGGCAGATAAAATGCTGACCACCGCCGCATATTTAGGCTTTATGTTCATTTACGGCGGCACAAAGTTTTCTTGGCATATTGTTGTTATTACATTTATTGTTTTATTCCGCGAATTTGCAGTTTCCTCTATCCGTTTAGTTGCAGTTACCGCAGGCGGAAAGGTTGTTGCCGCAAATATGTGGGGCAAAGCAAAAACTGTAAGCCAGATGCTTGGTATTATTTTAGCACTCTTTGTATATGCTTTAAATGAGATAATCGCTCTTTCAAGCAGTGTTTTTGCAATTCTTGATGTTGTAATTATTGCTCTTTTCTGGCTCTCGGCAGCACTTTGCGTAATTTCAGGTGCAATTTACATTTGGGGCGGAAGAGAATATATTGCCAACGCAAAATAAAAAAGTAGGTGTCATCTTGTTTAAGAGATTAAAAGAGGATATAAAAGCCTTTATGGATAGAGACCCCGCGGCAAAAAGCGGTTTTGAAATATTTTTCCTTTATCCGGGCTTTAAGGCAATCCGTATGCATAGGCGGGCGCACTTTTACTACAAGCATAATATGATGTTTTTGGCTCGCTTTGTATCACAGCGTGCCGCACGCAAAACAGGTATTGAAATACATCCCGGTGCTACTATTGGCAGACGTCTTGTAATCGACCACGGAACCGGTATTGTAATCGGTGAGACAACCGAAATCGGTGACGATGTACTGATTTATCAGGGCGTTACTTTGGGCGGTACGGGAAAAGATACAGGCAAGCGTCACCCGACTATCGGCAACAATGTTATGATTAGTGCGGGAGCGAAGGTTTTGGGCCCCTTTAAAATAGGGGATAATTCCCGTGTTGCGGCAGGTGCCGTAGTTCTCGAGGAAGTTCCGCCTAATTCAACTGTTGTAGGCGTTCCTGCGCGCGTTGTCCGTCAGGACGGTAAAAAGGTTACAAAACCGCTTGACCAGATACACATTCCCGACCCTGTAAAACAAAAAATGGATAGCCTCGAAAATAGGATTTCCGAGTTAGAGGCTCTCTTGTCAAAGGAGAAATAAAATGAAAATTTTTAATACACTAACAAGACAAAAGGACGAGTTTAAGCCTATAAACGAGGGCGAGGTTAAAATTTACGCCTGCGGACCGACCGTTTATAACTATATCCACATCGGAAACGCAAGACCGCTTTGTGTTTTTGATGTTTTGCGCCGTTATTTTGAATGGCGCGGCTACAATGTAAATTTCGTTCAGAACTTTACAGATATCGACGATAAGCTAATCCGTAAGGCTAACGAGGAAGGCAATACCGTACCCGAGGTTGCCGAGCGCTTTATCGGTGAATTTTGGACTGATGCGAAAGGCCTTAACGTAAAAGAGGCTACAACCCACCCGCGTGCTACCGAAAACATTGAACAAATACAAAATATTATTTCTTCGCTTATGGAAAAGGGCTATGCTTATACCGCAGGCGGTGACGTTTATTACAGAGCCAAAAAATTTAATGGCTATGGTAAGCTTTCACATCAACCGCTTGAGGATTTGGAAGCAGGCGCAAGAATAGAAACAGGCGATATTAAGGAAGACCCTATGGATTTCTGTTTGTGGAAGGGCGCTAAGGAAGGCGAACCTTATTGGGAGTCTCCTTGGGGCAAAGGCAGACCCGGTTGGCACATCGAATGTTCTGCTATGGCAGGCAGATATTTAGGTAAGACTATTGATATCCATTGTGGCGGTCTTGACCTTATTTTCCCCCATCACGAAAACGAAATTGCCCAAAGCGAAGCGGCAAACTGCTGCGATTTCGCACATTATTGGATGCACAACGGCTTTATCAACGTTGATAACCACAAGATGTCAAAATCACTAAACAACTTCTTTACTGTGCGCGATGTTGCTGAGAAATTCGGTTACGAGCCTATCAGATATTTCCTTATCTCCTCGCAGTACAGAAGCCCAATAAATTATTCTGTTGATATTATCGAGCAGGCAAAAAATTCTCTTGAAAGACTTTATACCTGCCGTGACAATATAGATTTTGCGCTTAAAAATGCAGAAAACGGTGGCGAAGCTCCGGCATTTTTAGAGGAAAGAAAGGCAGAATTTATCTCCGCTATGGAGGATGACCTCAATACTGCGGATGCGTTAGCAGCAATCTTTGTTTTAGTGCGCGATATTAACACTGTAATTGCAAACGGTGCAAAACGCGATACTTTGCTTGCTTGCGCCGATATGTTCGATCAATTAACCGGCGTTTTAGGTCTTGTTTACAACCGTAATACCGAAGACCTTGACAGCGAAATCGAAGCGCTTATTGAAAAGCGTACCGCTGCCCGTAAGGCAAAGGACTTTAAAACCGCCGACGAAATCCGCGATAAGCTTAAAGAAATGGGTATTGTTTTAGAGGATACCCCTCAGGGCGTAAAATGGTCGAGAATATAAAGCGCGAGCCTTTGGGAAAAGGCTTTTTCGTGAATGTATCACCGCATCATACCTTTGGAACCGACGCGGTGGTGCTATCACACTTTGCAAAGCCTAAAAGAAAAGAAAATTATGTAGACCTTGGAACAGGCTGCGGAATAATTCCGCTTTTAATACTTAGGGATAACCCCGAAATTACCGCTGTCGGCGTGGATATAAGCGAGGAGGCTACCTTTCTTGCGCAAAAAACTGCCGACGAACTAAACCTTTCAAATTTTACAGTTATTCATTCAAACCTTTTAGATTTAAAGGGGAAAGTGGAATTCGGTTCAAAAACCCTTATTACCTGTAATCCGCCTTATAAAGCACCGAATGCGGGACTTAAAAATCCTGATATGGTGGAAATGGTTGCCCGTCACGAGGTCGCCTGCACATTAGAGGATATCGTTTCTGTGTCGGCAAAACTTTTGCAGTCAGGCGGCAGACTTTGTATGTGTCAGCGTCCTGAACGCTTGGCGGAAATGATGTGCCTCTTTTCAAAGCATAAAATTGAACCAAAAAGACTTCGCCTTGTTGCTCAGCGAAAAGGCGAGGCGCCTTGGCTTGTCCTTTTAGAGGGCAGGCGCTCGGGCAAAATAGGCCTTGTAATCGAGCCTACGCTTTATGTTGAAGAAAACGGCAAACTAACAGCAGAAATGATAGAGCTTTACGGCTCGTATAAAGAGGATTATTTAAAATGAGTGGAACACTTTATGTTGTGGGAACTCCCATAGGAAACCTTGGGGATTTATCTCCCCGTGCCGCCGAAACCTTAGAAAATGTGGATTTTATCGCGGCAGAGGATACGAGAGTTACCGTAAAACTGCTTAATCATTTAGGAATTAAAAAAGAAATGCTTTCTTATTATGAGCATAATAAGAAAGGTAAAGGAAATCTTATTATTGAGCGCATTTTAAAAGGTGAAAACTGTGCCGTGGTTTCGGATGCGGGTATGCCCGCTATTTCCGACCCCGGTGAGGATTTGGTGCGTCTTGCCCACGAAAACGGAATAAAGGTTGAATCTGTTCCGGGACCGAGTGCGCTTATTACCGCTATCAGTATTTCGGGCTTTCCTTGCGGAAGATTTTGTTTTGAAGGCTTTTTGTCTATGAATAAAATCAGCCGCCGCACCCACTTAGAGGAGCTGAAAGCAGAAAAACGCAGTATGCTTTTTTACGAGGCACCTCACAAATTGCTTGCAACACTTAAAGATTTTTATAAATATTTCGGTGATAGAAAAATAGTATTTGTAAGAGAGCTTACAAAAATTTACGAAACAGTGTTTGAAACAACACTTTCAAGCGCAATTGATTACTACACAGAAAACACCCCAAAGGGTGAGTTTGTCCTGATTTTAGAGGGAGCAAAGGAAACCGAAAAGGTTTACACCTTAGAGGATGCCGTAAAAATTGCGAAAAAGCTCATTTCCGAGGGTGTTTCCACCTCTATGGCGGCAAAGCAAGCCGCAGAGGAAACAGGCATAAAAAAAGGCGATATTTACAAAGAAGTTATTTAGGGAGCTACAAAATGGACGAAAAAAATTTAAATGAAGGCTTAGAAAACGGTTCTGTGCCTTTAAATTCATATCAAAGCGGAAATGACGCTTTTGAGGATATTTCATCAAGCTCAGAAGGTATAGATTTTGAGGATATTTCTTCATCTTCTACCTTTGCAGAGGCAAAGCATTATAAAAAGAAAAAGCGCAATGCTTTTGTACTTTGGTGGAAAAAGCTTAAAACATGGAAAAAGGTGGTTCTTTCCTCTTTTTTATCTTTTTTATTGATTATTGCCCTTTTGGTAGGCTCTCTTTTTGCTTTTCCAAACCTTTATTACAACTACGATAACAAGTTTTCAAAAGACCCCGAAATACTCGGAGTAGAGCAGATTATTGATGAAAAAATCATAAATATTGCGTTGTTCGGCGTTGATACAAGAAAAAAGAATGTATTTACGGGTAATACCGACAGTATTATGATTTTAAGCCTTAATACCAAGACAAAGCAGGTTAAAATTATTTCGGTTATGCGCGATTCGTTGGTGCCGATTGTAGCTAACGGAAAAACAAGCTACCGAAAGATTAACTCTGCTTATGCAAAAAGCCCCGAGGTTGCAATTCACACCCTTAATAGTTGCTTCGGGCTTGATATTATGGAATATGCTACCGTAAACTTTTTCGGTATGATAGATATTATAGACGCCATCGGCGGTGTAGAGTGCGAACTTACCGAGCGAGAGGTTACAAAAGATACAGGCGCCATGCTGCTTAACGGCTGTATCGCCGAAATTTGTACTGTATCGGGCTTAAACGCAAAAGATTATTATGTCTATAAAGCGGGCAAGCAAAAACTTAACGGCGTTCAGGCGGTTGCTTATTCGCGTATAAGAAAAACCGCAAACATTTGGGGAACAAATAACGATTACGGCAGAACCGACCGCCAAAGACACGTTATGGAACAGCTTTTCAATAAAGCGCTTACCATTCCTAAATCACAGTATATGGATTTAATTAACGCCTTACTTCCATGCACTAAAACATCACTTTCTCCGACTGAAATTTACGATTTAGCGGTATCTATACTGCTTCATTCCCCCTCGTTCCAGCAAACACGTATGCCACTTCAGGAATATTTAATGAAGTCGCCCGGAAACCCAAGTCTTGGCTCTGTTGTTTATTACGATTTGGACTTTGCAAAGAAGGTTATTCACGCATTTATTTACGATGATATCACTCCTGAACAGTATATAAAAACCCACGAAATTGAGAAAAATAATTGGTATCCGAATGCATCGGGTTGGTCTCCGCCAAAGCCTGAAACAACACCCGACCCTGAACCCGAAACTCCGCCAACAGACCCTGATACCTCCCCCGAAACTCCGCCTGATGAAAAACCCGAACAAGGTGACGGTGACGGCGATGGTAATAGTGATGGCGACGGTAATGGCGATGGTAACGGTGATAGTAGCGATACTCCTGAACAAGGTGACGATACTGAGCCCGAGCAAAATCCGCCCGAAGGCGAATAAATCTGATTTTATTTAATAGAAATATACAAACGAAAGGTCGTTTTAAAATGAAAGATGAAAAAACAGAAGGTTGTACACATAACTGCTCTACATGCAGTCAAAACTGTTCCTCTCGCGACCCTAAAAGTCTTTTAGTGCCGACGGGTGAATTCAACCATATTAAACATGTAATAGGCGTTGTAAGCGGAAAAGGCGGTGTGGGTAAATCTATGGTTACCTCTACGCTTGCCGTTCTTATGAGCAGAATGGGATATAAAGTAGGAATACTTGATGCCGATATCACAGGCCCATCTATTCCTAAAACCTTTGGTATAAATTCAAGGGCAATGCAAAACGAAATCGGCATTTTGCCCGCCGTTACCTCTACGGGAATAAAGCTTATGTCGGTAAACCTATTGCTTGAAGAAAAAGAATCTCCCGTTTTGTGGAGAGGTCCCGTTATTGCAGGTGCGGTAAAACAGTTCTGGCAGGAGGTTTTCTGGGGCGACCTTGATTATCTTTTTATCGACTGTCCTCCCGGTACAGGCGATGTTCCCCTTACCGTTTTCCAAAGCATTCCGCTTGACGGTGCGGTTATTGTTACCTCTCCGCAGGACTTGGTATCAATGATTGTTAAAAAAGCTTATAATATGGCGTCTCTTATGAATATTCCCGTGCTTGGCATTGTTGAAAATATGAGTTATGTAGTTTGTCCCGATTGCGGAAAAAGCTTTAATATTTTCGGCTCGGGCTCTGAAAGTATTGCAGAGGAATTGAGCATTCCGCTTCTTGGAAAAATGCCTATTGATACCTCTCTTGCTCAGCTTGTTGATAACGGTATGTTTGAACGCTTTGAGGCTCCCTATTTAGAGGCTGCCGCAAAAGAAATCGACAAAAAAATCAATAGTAAATAATATATTCAAATATTTTTATTTTGTCTTCTGTTATTTCTATTATACTTTGTTTCGTACCACTGCCTATGAGGGTCATGCTCTCATAGGCTTTATTTATACCCAAAAAACCGATAATAACACAAAAGCTCGTTACCGCCGATATATAAACTGTTCTAAAATATCTTTCTGTACTTTTTTTCATTTATGCTCCTATTCCTTTTAAAAGCTTTATTAAACATTCTCCCACAAGCTGTGCCGAATATTCTGCCTCGCCAAGGGTATTGGCGTCGGTTCCGAACTCGATAAGAAGCGAGCCCGTTGTAAGGCTTTCGTTATAATTTTTTGATGCCACAACCATTGGACGCGCCAAGGTAGGATAAGTTTTTTCAAATATTTGCTGAAGTCTTACCGCAAGCTTTAAATTTTCTTTCCAATTAGGAAAATTTTTTACATTTCCCGTCTGACTTCCCATTACAAGCATTACCTGAGCCGCTTTTTTGCCGTTTATCGTGCTTACAAGCTTATATTTATCGTTTCCGCTTGCAAGTGCATCGCGGTGCAAATCAAGCACAACCTTTATTGTTGGATACTTTTTTATATATTCGCATACTGTTTTTGCGGAATTTGAATAACTTCCCGAATACGAGGGATAATCGTGCTGTGTTTTTACGTGAATTACGGAAATTCCCGCCTTTTCGAGGGCGGAAGCTACAATTTCGCCTATGCGCACCATATTTTTGCTGTTATCGGTCGTTCTTGATGTGTATTCGCTTGTGTAGTACTCGCTCTGATAGGGCATATAAGTCTCGGTTGCATGAGTATGCAGAATTAAAACCTGCGGATTTGCCGTTTTTGTAAGTGAAAAAGGAAGCTTTGCTTCCAAAAGACTTTTTATATCTATTTGCGTGCCCGTACTGTTTTTCATATAAACACTGTCATAAGAAGTTGATGCATTGTAAGGAGAAATATACTTCTCTATTATTTTGCCCTTTACTTCACCCGCCATTACCTGCTGTATTTCGCTTTCGGACGGGCTTTGCAAAGGAGCGTGAACCGATTGCGTCTCTGCAAAAAACGGATTTAAAGTGTCGTTAAAAAAACTCGGAACAATGTTTTTTTGTGCAGTTTTTATTTCTGTATTCGGCGTTTTAAAAACTGTTTTTACATTATAAAAAACTAAAAAAACCGCCAAAATTAAAGATATATAAAAGCAAATATTGCCTTTTCTTTTCATAATATCACCGATAAAGATTATGCTTTTTCGGTGTTTTTTATACCAATTTTTCAATAATTTGAGGCTCTATTTTGGGTTGTAAAAATTGGTTTATTGAATTAGCCACGGCTATGCTCAGCTGCTTTGAATAAAGGTCACAATCCTTTGGTGTTACTATTAAATCTGACCTGCTTTCGGGTTCTTTCCCCGTAAGCTCCTTTGCTATGCTTTCGGCTTCGCAAACGGTGGGAATTCCAATAGAAATCACGGGTATTCCAAGTGTTTTTTTGCTGATTTCTGCGCGGTCGTTTTTAACTCCTGAACCGGGCATTATGCCAATAGTTGAAAGCTCTATGCACCTGAAAATTCTTTCACTTTTCTCTGTGCAGAGCGCATCTATTACAATTACTGCTTCGGGGCATATTTTATCACACAATGCCTTTACGGTTTCTGCCGTTTCTATACCTGTTTTTCCAAGCACTCCGGGAGTTATAACCGCTGTTGGTAGCAAGCCCGAAAGCCCTATTTTTTGAGCAATATTTTTCTCAATATGTCTGGTTGCCAAAATACGCTTTGCGATAGCAGGCCCTATATTATCACACACAATTTCATCGTTGCCGAGAGCCACACAAAGAATTGTGCCGAGCGGTCTTTTTAAAAGAGTTTTTAACGCCTTTAAAATTTCCTCATTAAGGCAGGTAAAATCGCAAATTTTTTCGACCTCGCAAAATAGGAGAGAAACAACCTTTTCGCCCTTTGTTTCAAAATAATTAACCTCGGTATATCCGTTTTTATAGCATTTAAATTTTTCTTTGTTTTCTTGCGTTGTTTTTTCGGTTGCAAGGTCTGTTCTGATGCCCATTTTAACCCTCTTTTTTAAAATTTTCTTAACTTATTAATAATTTTAGTAAAATCATTGATTTTTATACACATTTTGTGTATAAAAAAGTTGAAAATTTGATATACTTATGTTATTATATATATAATAATATAATAAATATATAATATATATAAGGGTGGTTTACATAATGCCAGTTAGTTCACTTGACGATATTTGGGGTATAGTTAGTGAAGAATGTAAAAATTTAATAACCGAGACTGCATTTTCCTGTTTCTTGCAGGACTTAAAACCCGTTTCTTTCAGAGACGGTGCATTTACCCTTTCTTGTAACGATGAATATGCGGCAGGAATAATTCAACAAAACTATGCTCCCATAATAGAAAAAGCAATAAAAACCTCTATGGGCATTTCCATTGCAGTAAGCATTATCTATAAAGATGAGGAAGAAGAAATACTTAAAGCCGAGGAATTCAGTGAAGGTTTAACCTTTGAGGATTTTTTCACCTTTAAAAACTTTATTGTGGGCTCTGCAAACCGTTTTGCCTATGCGGCAAGTATTGCAGTTACCGAAAATCCGGGACTTGCTTATAATCCGCTTGTAATATACGGTCCTTCGGGTGTTGGTAAAACTCATTTGATGCTTGCTATTAAAAATCAAATCAGACGCCGTCATCCCCAAAAGAAAATCGAATACATAAGAAGTGAAGAATTCACGAACGAGCTTATTCGTGCTTTGCAGGACGGTAAGTTAGGTCTTGGAACGATAGACGATTTCAGAAATAAATACAGAAACATCGATGTTTTGCTTATTGATGATATCCACTTTATAGCGGGTAAGGAGCAAACACAGGAGGAATTCTTTAATACCTTTAACACCTTACTTCAAAAGAACAAACAAATAGTGGTAACACTTGACCGTCCCCCAAGAGAGGTAAAAACTCTTGATAATCGTATTCGTTCACGTCTTGAAAGCGGTCTTTTTGCCGATATTACCACTCCTGACTATGAAACAAGAGTTGGTATTGTACAGAAAAAGGCAGAGGGTATGGGAATTGAAATAAGCGAGGATTTAATTCATTATATCGCGGAAAATATAAAGGTTAATATCCGTCAGCTTGAAGGCGTTGTTAAAAAGTTAAAGGCGTTTATAACACTTCAAAACAGAGTTCCCACCATTTCTACCGTGCAGGGCTTTATAAAAGATGTTATTAACGACACAAAACCTGAACCCATCAAAATTGAAAAAATAATTGAAGAGGTTTCTAAAACCTATAACGTAAGTGAGGAAGAAATTCTTTCAAATAAAAGGACTGCTCCGTTGGTACTTGCCCGTCAGGTTGCTATGTATATTTCCCGCAAAACCACCGACCTTTCCTTTAAACAAATAGGCGAATGCTTCGGTAAGGACCACACAACCGTTTTAAGCAATGTAAATAAGGTTGAAACTTTCCTTATAGATAAGCCTTACCAAAAAGAATTGGTTGACGATATTATTAAAAACTTAAAGAGCAATAACACAGTTTCTTATTAATAATTATCCACAAAGATAACCTATATCCACTAATGAAACCATGTGGATGGCGGGGGATAATTTTAAGAGCCATTACTTATCCACAAATTATAAAGTTTTCTGTCAACTGCGAAAAACAAATAATAATGCCTTTTAAAATATCTTATCCACCGTTTCCCCCACTCTTATTATTACTGTTATTTTATATTTGTTTTAAGGAGGAAAAAATATGATTTTTTCTGTTGAACGCGCAAAACTGTTAGAAGCAGTTTCAAAACTTCAAAGAGTTGTAGGAGCAAAAACCTCTATGCCTGTTTTAGAGGGAATTCTTATTTCTGCAGAGCAAGGCAAAATTACACTTGTTTCATATAATCTTGAAATGGGTATGAAAAAAGAAATATATGCAAAATGCGATGAGGAAGGCGACATTGTTATTAATGCCCGTCTGCTTGCAGATATTCTAAGACGTCTTAACGGTTTGCAAGTAGAAATAGAAGCCGACGAAAGACTTAACTGTCACATAAAATGCGGAGAAGCTACCTTTGATATTATGGGTATGGCAGGAGCAGATTTTCCTGAGCTTCCATCTATTGCAGAAGGAAACAAAATTTCAGTTGAAGGAAAGCTATTTGCTGACAGCGTAAGAGGAACTATTTTTGCAGCTGCTCAAACAGAGGGAGCACGTCCTATTCTTACAGGTCTTAATTTTACTTTTAACGATAACAATATGCAATTAGTAGCCATTGACGGATATCGTTTGGCTATAAGAAAACAAAAAATAAACACACAAAATAATATTTCTTTTACTGCTACAAGCAAAGCTATTGCAGAAGTAGTAAAGCTTATTGATGAGGAAACAGAAAATATTGAAATTAGTGTAAGTGAAAGACTTATTTCATTCAATATAAACGGATATTCCTTTATTTCCCGTTTAATAGAGGGCGAATTTGTAAATTACGAAAAAACCTTACCTGAAAGTATAAAACAAAAGGTTTTAGTAAATACAAGAGAGCTTATAAATACTATTGAACGTGTATCTTTATTAATAAGTGAATCTTTCTCAACTCCAATAAGATGTTATTTTAACGAATTAAATGTTGTGTTTACTTGTGCTACTTCTATTGGTAGAGCAACCGAAACCTTTAATATTGAGCTTGAAGGACCTTCTTTTGAAATAGGTCTTAATTCAAGATATTTGTTAGATGCATTAAAGGCTTGCGAAACAGAAAATATTAAAATTTTGTTTAACGGTCCTAATACAGGTGTTGTAATTGAGCCTACTGATGGCGATGATTTTAAATATATGATTATGCCTATGAGGTTAAAATAATGAATTTTGAAAAAATAGCTATAAAAGAGGATTTTATAAGGCTTGACAGTGCAATGAAGCTTGCAAGTTTAGTTGCAACCGGCGGACATGCTAAAATTGTTATTCAAAACGGCGAGGTTAAAGTAAACGGTGAAGTTTGCACTATGCGCGGTAAAAAGCTTTATAAAGGTGATAAGGTAGAATTTGAAGCAAGCGGTTTTGAAATAGTATGAAAATTGAAAAATTAAAATTTTCAAATTTTAGAAATATATCAAATGTTGAAATTAATCCTTGTGACAATATGAACGTAATCTGCGGAGAAAATGCACAAGGAAAAACCAATATTATAGAAGGTATTTGGTGTTTTACAGGAGCAAAAAGTTTCCGAGGTTCAAAAGAAAGCGAACTTATTTCCTTTAATAAAGAAAAAGCAATTTTAGAAGCTGAATTTATAAGTGAGGAAATTAAAAAACAGGCTAAAATTGTAATTGGAGAAAAAAAAGAAATATATTTAAATGACAAAAAGCTTTCTAATAATATTTCTTTTGTGGGAAATTTAAATTCTATTGTTTTTTCTCCCATTGATTTAAGGCTTGTGACCGACGGACCAAGTATTAGGCGAAAATTTTTAGATTTAAGTATAGGTCAGCTTTATCCTTCTTATATTGAGGTTTTAAAAGCCTATACAAGAGCAGTTTCACAGAGAAATAATATAATTAAAGATTTAAAATATGATACTTCTTTAAATATTATGCTTGATATTTTTGAGGATGAGCTTGTAATTAATGCAAAAAAGATAATAGACCTTCGCCAAAGATATATTGAAAAAATAAATTTGTTTTTACCAAAAATTTATTATGATATTTCGGGCGGAAAAGAAAATCTTTCTGTTAGTTATATTTATACTAATCCTGATGATATGAAAGAAAAACTGCTACAAAGCCGTAAAGATGATATGTATACGGGAATAACCTCTATCGGTCCGCACAGAGACGATTTAAGCTTTAAAATAAACGGAATAGATGCCCGTTCCTTTGGCTCTCAGGGTCAAAAAAGAAGTGTTGCACTCTCCTTAAAGCTTGCAGAAGCAGAGGTAATAAAGAAAAATGTAGGTGAAAGTCCAATCTGTTTAATGGATGATGTAATGAGTGAGCTTGACCCCGAAAGGCAAAATTTTATTCTTAATCACATAAAAGAAATGCAGGTCTTTTTAACCTGCTGTGACCCATCTAATGTAAAAAACTTAAAAGCGGGAAAAATATTTAATATAAGAAACGGAAGTGTTGAGTAGAATGTATCTTCATTTAGGTCAGGAAACTGTGGTAAATGAAAAAGATGTAATTGGTATTTTCGATCTTGATACCTCTACCGTTTCAAAACATACCCGTGATTTTTTAAATAAAGCAGAAAAGGAAAAAAGAGTGTTTAATGTTTCTTTTGAACTTCCAAAATCCTTTATTTTGTGTTGTAACAAAGAAAAAGAACAAAAAGTTTATATTTCTCAAATTTCCACATCTACCTTGAATAAAAGGTCTAATTTTGAAAGGAATGATTTTAAATGAGCGAAGAGCTAAATATGCCTGTAACTGAAAATTATGACGAAAATTCCATACAGGTATTAGAAGGACTCGAAGCCGTAAGAAAGCGTCCCGGTATGTACATAGGTTCTACCGGAGAAAGGGGTCTCCACCATTTAGTTTATGAAATTGTGGATAACTCTATTGACGAAGCCTTGGCAGGATATTGTGATAAAATAACAGTTGATATTTTGGATGACGGAATTATAAGAGTTACCGATAACGGAAGAGGTATTCCTGTTGGTATTAATCCTCAAAAAGGTATTCCTACTGTAACTGTTGTATTTACCATTCTCCATGCCGGCGGTAAATTCGGCGGTGGCGGATATAAAGTATCCGGCGGTTTGCACGGCGTTGGTGCGTCGGTTGTAAATGCTCTTTCTACTTGGCTTGAGGTTGAGGTTAAGGACGGAAGCAAAATATACAAACAGCGCTATGAAAAAGGTAATATTGTAACTGATTTGGAAGTAATAGGTGAAACCAACGAAACAGGTACAACAGTTACTTTTAAACCCGATCCCACCATATTTACTGATACTACTGTTTATGATTATGACATTCTTTTAAACAGATTAAGAGAACAATCATTCCTTAATGCAGGTATCCGTATTGTTTTAACCGATAAGAGAGCAGATTCTCCAACAAAGGACAGACAGGATGATTTATGCTATGCAGGTGGTATTAAAT
Organism: Acutalibacteraceae bacterium; assembly: GCA_045634455.1. Taxonomy (GTDB): domain Bacteria; phylum Bacillota; class Clostridia; order Oscillospirales; family Acutalibacteraceae; genus UBA737. Next base: position 29,907 of record JAZRAI010000010.1, on the reverse strand, counting down.
CTTATGTTGAATATTTGTTGGCAGGCATCAAAAAAGACCCTCTTAATGAAAATGTAATTTATTTAAGCGGTACTAAAAAGGATGAAGCGGTTGAAATTGCGCTTATTTGGTCTACTGCTTATGATAATAAGATTTTATCTTTTGCAAACACACTTCACACTATTGACGGTGGTACGCACGAGGCGGCTTTCCGTCAAACTGTGTCGCGCGTTGTAAACAAATATGCTCACGACTTTAAGAAAATTAAGGAATCAAGCGATAACCTAAAGGGTGACGATATTTTAGAAGGACTTGTAGCGGTAGTTTCGGTAAAACTTGCTGATGCACAGTTTGAATCACAGACAAAGGCAAAACTTGGTAACACCTCTGTGGGTCAGTTGGTTCGCGAAATTGTAAACGACCAATTATATAAGTTCTTAGAGGAAAATCCCGCAGAATCAAAAATTATTATTGATAAGGCTATCGCTGCATCAAATGCGCGTGAAGCCGCACAAAAGGCAAGAGATGCATCCCGTAACAAATCGGGTATTGGCGGTAAAACCCGTATGCCTGAAAAACTTAAAGACTGTATTTCGGACGACCCCACAAAAACCGAAATATTTATAGTTGAGGGAGACAGTGCAGGCGGTAGTGCAGTTGAAGGCAGAAACAGTACCTATCAGGCAATACTTCCCTTATGGGGTAAAATGCTTAACGTAGAAAAAGCGCGCGAGGATAAGGTTTACGGAAATGATAAACTTTCTCCTGTGGTAATAGCACTTGGTACCGGAATTGGCGAGAATTTTGATATAAACAAACTCCGTTACGATAAAATTGTTATTATGGCCGATGCCGACGTCGACGGAAGCCATATCAGAACACTTTTGCTTACATTTTTCTTTAGATATATGCCCGAACTTATCGAAACAGGTCATATTTATTTGGCTCAGCCTCCGCTTTATCGTGTGGCAAAGGGCAAAAAATATTATGATGCCTTTACCGATGAGGAAAGAGATGCTTATATAGAGCAGTTGGGCGGAAGTGTTGATATTCAGCGCTATAAGGGTCTTGGTGAAATGGACCCTGACCAGCTTTGGGAAACCACTCTTAACCCCGAAAAGAGAACAATGTTAAGGGTTAATATGTCGGATGCAATACTTGCAGACGAAACCTTTACTATGCTTATGGGTGAGGAAGTTGAGCCCAGACGCAAATTTATTGAAGAAAACGCAATATTTGCGACAGATTTGGATATTTAAGGAGGGAGTAAAAAAATATGGCAAAGCATGAAAATGTATATTGGCCCGAAAATAGTGAAACCAATATTCAGCCGGTAGAAATTGTAGACGAAGTAAAACAAAGTATGCTTCAATATTCTATGTCTGTTTTGGTAGGCCGTGCTATACCCGATGTGCGTGACGGTTTAAAGCCTGTTCACAGAAGAATTCTTTACACAATGTATGAAAACGGACTTACTCCCGATAAGGCATACAGAAAATGCGCCGATACAGTGGGTTCTGTACTTGGTAGATACCATCCCCATGGCGACGCTTCTGTTTATGACGCAATGGTTCGTATGGCGCAGGATTTTTCTCTACGCCATCCTCTTATTGACGGTCACGGAAACTTTGGTAATATAGACGGCTATCCTGCCGCTGCTTACCGTTATACTGAGTCCCGTATGAACAGACTTTCATACAGTATGCTTGACGATATTGATAAGGAAACTGTAGATTTTGCGCCAAACTACGATAACCGTTTAGAAGAGCCAACTGTTTTACCTGTTCGTTTCCCGCAACTTTTGGTAAACGGTTCAAGCGGTATTGCGGTTGGTATGGCTACCGAAATTCCTCCTCACAATTTGGGCGAGGTAATTGACGGCATGTGCGCCCTTATTGATAATCCCGAGGCAGAACTTCAGGATATTTGTCAGTATATAAAGGGACCTGATTTTCCGACAGGCGGTATTATTATGGGCAGAAGCGGTATTCGTGCAGCTTATGCTACCGGCAGAGGAAAAATAATCCTTCGAGGTAAAGCCGAAATTGAGGAAGTTAAAAACGGAAAATTCAGAATAGTTATCACCGAAATTCCTTATAAGGTTAAAAAGCAGGAATTAGTTAAGAATATTTACGATTTAGCCGCAGACAAGAAAATTGAGGGTATTGATGATGTTGTTGACTACTCCTCAAAGCGTGACGGCGGTATAAGAATTATTGTTGACCTTAAAAAGGATGCAAATCCGCAGGTAGTGCTGAATAAGCTTTATAAGAATACTCAGCTTCAAACTACCTTTGGCGCAATTCTATTGGCTATTGTAAACGGAAAACCGCAAATTCTGACACTTAAAGAAATGCTTCAGAATTGTATTGATTTCCAATATGATATCATTTTCCGCAGAACAACCTTTGAAAAGAAAAAGGCTGAGGAAAGAGCTCATATTTTACAAGGCTTAAAGGTAGCACTTGACTTTATTGACGAGGTAATCGCAATTATCAGAAACAGCAAAACTATCCCCGAAAGTAAGGAAGCCTTGGGCGAGCGTTTTGGTCTTGACGATATTCAGACTTCGGCTATTGTTGCTATGCAACTTGGTAAGCTTGCAGGTCTTGAAAAGCAGAAAATTCTTGACGAATTACAGGAAAAGCTTGATTTCATAAAGGAATGTGAGGCTATTCTTGCAAGCAGAGAGAGAATTCTTGACATAGTTAAGACAGAGGCACTTAATTTAAGAGATAAGTATTCCGACGACCGCAGAACAGAGATAAGCGATGTTGCAGGCGAGGTTGACATTGAGGATTTAATCCCCGAGGAAGCTTGTGTTATTACAAAAACCGAAAACGGATATATCAAGCGTCTCCCGGCAGACACTTATAATGTTCAAAATCGCGGTGGCAGAGGCATTACAGGTATGACTACACGTGAAGAAGATAACGTTGAAAATATGTTTATCTGCTCCTCTCACGATTATATTATGCTTTTCTCTAACCTTGGCCGTATGTACAGAATTAAGGCATACGAAATTCCCGAGGGAAGCAGAACCGCAAAGGGTATGAATATTGTAAATATTCTCCCGCTTATGCCAAATGAAAAAATTACCATTATACTTCCCGCAAGTGAACTTGATGAGGAAAACTACATTACAATGGTAACAAGTAAGGGTACAATTAAACGTACCAAGCTTTCCGAATTCAGAAATACCCGAAAGAGTGGTATTATTGCAATTTCTATTGACGAGGACGAGGAATTATCCTTTGTTAAGATGACAAGCGGCAGCGATAACCTTATTATTGCAACCAAAAAAGGTATGGCAATTCAGTTTAAGGAGACTGATGTTCGTGCAATGGGCAGAACTGCTCACGGTGTAAAGGCAATTACCCTTAAAGCAGACGATAAAGTTATTGCAATGGATGTTGTAAACGAGGAAACACGCCTTTTAACCGTTACAGAAACGGGCTACGGCAGAATAAGTAATATTTCCGATTACCGCTTGCAGTCACGCGGTGGTAAGGGTATTATGAACTACCGCACAGAGAAATATGGCGATGTTGCAGCCGTTCTTAACGTAACCGAGGAAGGCGACATTGTTATGATTGCTTCAAACGGAATTATTATCCGTATTTACAGCGGTGATATTTCTACCTTCTCACGTCCTGCAAAGGGTGTTCGCGTTATGCGTGTGGCAGAGGGTGAAAAGATACTTTCAGTAGCACTCACCGAGCATAATAACGATGAGGTAACTCAAAAACCCGAGGAGCCTGAAAGTGATGCGGCAGACAGCACTGAGACCGACGAAGAAAAAGTTTCTGAAACACAAGAGGCACAAGAGGAATAAAGCGGTAAAAAAATTCCCCTGAAAGCAGTTGATTTAATTTATGTTTGACGAACAAGATAATTATCAGCAGAGGGACACCTCTGCTGATAATAAAACGGAAGAGGCAGAAGGCTTTACTGTTAACACCGAACGTATAGAGCCTGATGAAATACCACCCTTTTTTGAGGAATATTTCGAAACTCCCGAAAAAATCGAGCGAAAAGCCATTTTCAAAACAGCAAATATCATAGGTGTCGCCTTTATTCTGCTTGAAATTTTTGTTTATGCTTTAAACAGGTTTTCTGTTATAGCGGTGCAGTTTTTAGGTTTTGATATAGTTGAGACCATAAATATATTAAATAATCCCGCCGTGAGAAATTTTAGGCAAGTAGTTCTTTCTATACTCGGCTTTTGTTTGCCATTTATACTTGTTTTTAAAATTTCAAAAATCAGGATAAGTGATACGGTAAGCTTTAATCGGTGGAAAAAAGGCACCTTGGCACCCTTTGTGATGATAGGTTTTGGAATTTGTATGTTTTCAAATATTGTAACTGCGGTTGCAGGAGCAATATTTGAAAGTCAGGGTGTGGAATATTCGGTAGATTTCGGAAGTGACCCGAAAGGTATATTTGGTTTTATGTTAACCTTTTTATCTACCGTAATTACACCTGCCTTGGTTGAGGAGTTTATTTGCCGAGGACTAATTTTAGGCTCGCTTAAAAAGTTTGGCGATGGCTTTGCAATTTTGATTTCAGCTTTCTTATTCGGAATTATGCACGGTAATTTTGAGCAAATTCCTTTTGCATTTTTAATAGGCATTGGTCTTGGTTTTATGACAGTGAAAAGCGGAAGTTTATGGCCTGCCGTTATTGTGCATGCGCTTAATAACTCGGTTTCGGTTTTATTTACCTATTTGCCCGAAAGCCTGACCCCATTGTTTACGGAAATTATTTATATTTTAATTCTTACCGCTGCCTTGGCACTCGGTATTATAGGATTTCTTATTATCGGCAACAGAAAAGAGCTTTTAACCGTTGAAAATAAGACCTTTGGCAACTCACTTTTAATGAAGTGTGTATCCTTTATTATATCAGTACCGATTATACTTTTTGTAGGATATAATCTTTATTTATCACTTCAATATTTTGTTTAAAGGAGAATATATGTCACTATTTTCTTTGTACACAGAAAACAAAACCGCGTTTATGACAGTATTAATAGTTGCGGTTTCGATAAGAATTGCAACATATTTGTTGCGAGGAACTGCATTTTTGCGTCTTTCAAAAGCCGAGGGCTTAAAAAACGGTTATTTAGCTTTTGTTCCGTTTGTTTCGCCTTTTGTTTTGGGTAAGCTTTCGGAAACTGAAAAGAAAAGAGACAAGCTATTGCTTATTTTGTCGCTTTTGAAGGTTGTTTTGTTGGCGGCTTTTTCAGGCACAGGCTATTATTCTGCAAAAACAATATTAAGCTTTGCCGAAAAATGTGCCCAAAAAGGTACCGCTATGGAGCTTTCTATGTTTTATTCGGTTATCCCCGCACTGCTTATTTTTATAATTTTAGCAGTAGTTTCTGTTCTTTTTGCGGTTTACTATTTTATTTCGCTTTACAACGTATATAAAAAAGCGGACGAAAAAAGGGCGGTTATATGGCTTATACTTTCGTTTTTACCTTTGGTAGCTCCAATAATTTTATTTGTGTTAAGTTTTAAAAATTATGAACAGTAGTTTTATGAAAGAGGCACTTGCTCTTGCTAAAAAGGCTTATGGCTTCGGCGAGGTGCCGGTGGGAGCAGTAATCGTAAAGGACGGAAAAATAGTCGGCAAAGGCTTTAATCTCAGAGAGCAAAAGCAAAACGCTTTGTCGCACGCCGAAATTGAGGCTATAAACGATGCTTGCAATACGTTGGGCTCTTGGAGGCTTGATGGATGCGAAATGTATGTAACCTTAGAGCCATGCCCGATGTGTGCCGGAGCTATTATAAACGCGCGAATTAAAACCCTTGTTTTTGGCGCGTATGATAGCAGTATGGGAAGTATTGACAGCGTTATTAACCTCTGCGATTTACCCTATAACCATAAGGTTGAGGTATACGGCGGAATTTTGGAGGACGACTGCCTCTCAATATTAAAACAATTTTTTATAAATTTAAGAGAAAAAACAAAAACCGAGGAATAACCTCGGTTTTTTAATATGTTTTTTGGTTTTATGCGTTTGCTAACTTTTCGGCAAAGGCGGCAAGCTCCTCATCATTATAAAACTCGATTGTGAGAGTTCCCTTCCCTTTTGATGTGGGTTTTATGTAAACCTTTCTGCCTATTTCGTTCTTTAAAGATAGCTCAACCTCTTTATAGAAAGTAGGAACCTCTTTTACGGATTTTACCTTGGTTTTGCGTTTCTGGTCGGCTGCCATTTTTTCAAGCTCACGAACCGATGCACCCTCAACTGCGGCATAAAGCATACGCTGTCTTAATGAGATGTCCTCTACCGATAATAATGCTCTTGCGTGGCCGGCAGAAATTACACCTTTACGCAAAGCTTCAAGCTCGGCAGGGGTTAGCTTTAAAAGACGCAAAGCATTTGTAACAGCGCTTCGGCTTTTTCCCATACGGGAGGCAACCTCGTCCTGAGTTAGTGAAAAATCATCGATAAGTGCCTTGTAGCCGAGTGCTTCTTCAACGGGGTTCAGGTCCTCGCGCTGTAAATTTTCTATGAGGGCTATTTCCATAAGGGTTTTATCGTCGGTATCCTTTATAATTACGGGCACCTCGTTGATTTCGGCAATACGGCAGGCACGCCAACGGCGTTCACCCGCAATAATCATATATCTGCCGTCCAAAGTCGGCTTAACCACAATAGGTTGTATAAGACCATGTCTTGCAATGCTATCTGCAAGCTCGTTTAGTGCTTCCTCATCAAAGTCCTTACGGGGCTGATTTCGGTAGGGCTCTATTTCATTAATATTAACTGTAACAGAGTTGCTTTTTTGAGCCAAATTCTCGTCAAACAAAGAATCAAGACCTCTGCCAAGTCCACCTTTTTTAACTGCCATATCAGTGTCTCCTGTTCTTTTTCAAAAATTCTTTTGCTAAATCGTTATATGCAATAGCTCCCTTAGAGCGCTTATCATAATATTGAATCGGCATACCGTAGCTTGGTGCTTCTGAAAGCCTTACTGCACGGGGAATTACCGTTTTGTAAAGCTTGTCCGCAAAATACTTTTTAATTTCAGATACAACCTGATTTGTAAGATTTAATCTGCCGTCAAACATTGTAAGCACAATTCCCTCAATTTCAAGGGTTGGATTATAAAGGCGCTTTACCTGACGAACCGAAGCCATCAACTGTGAAAGGCCTTCAAGCGCAAAATATTCGCACTGAATCGGGACAAATACAGTATCGCTGGCATTCAGAGCATTAATTGTAATAAGTCCTAATGACGGAGGACAGTCAATAAATATGTAATCGTACTTATCTCTCGAAGTTGCGAGCGCCATTTTAAGTTGATTTTGGCGGTTTTCTATTTCTATTAAGTCAACCTCTGCGGCGGCAAGGTCCATAGAAGCCGGCACAACCCAAACGTTTTCATATTCTGTCTTGGTGGCGGCAGATTCGGCAGTTCCTTTGCCGATAAGCAGTTCGTAAGACGATAATTTAACTTCTTTTTTATTTATTCCGTATCCGCTTGTAGTATTGCCCTGAGGGTCCGCATCAACAAGCAGAACCTTTTTGCCTGAAATACCCAATGCCGAAGCCAAATTTACAGCGGTGGTAGTCTTTCCTACGCCACCTTTTTGGTTTACAACTGAAATGATTTTACCCATAAAAATACTCCTGCGTTTAATGTTTCACGTGAAACATTTTGTCTAATATATTATTAACATTATCATTATAATGGTTATAGTAAGTCGAAATAGCGTGAGAACACGCTATTTCGACACAATATCAAAGATATTGTGCCAAATTTTTTATAAAATTTGGACTAACCCATTGCAATGAATGTAGAGCATAATTGAATTTTTAAAAAATCAATTATGCGAAAGCCGATAAAATCGGCTTGTCGAAACGACTATTTTCGTTTCGACATTCTATAGTTATTATATCAGTATAATCAGCATTTGTAAAGTAAATAAAAAAGGAAAAAATTCGGTGAAAACACCGAATTTTAGTTTTTTTTGAGGAAATATTAAGTTTTGTCGCCCGATTTAAATATAAGCGATGCCAAAAGACCGAATAAAACTGATGCGGTAATTCCGCCTGCGGTAGCAGTAAGACCTCCTGTCAAGGCACCGATAAGTCCCTGTTCCTCTACCGCCGTCTTTACACCTTTTGCAAGTGAATAACCAAAACCGGTAAGCGGAACAGTAGCTCCGGCGTCTGCAAAACGTACAATCGGCTCATAAAGTCCTATTGCGGTGAGCAAAACACCTGACACTACAAAAGAAACCAATATTCTTGCCGGGGTAAGCTTTGTGTAAACAATAAGTATTTCACCAATAAGACAAAAAGCTCCGCCTACCAAAAAAGCTTTAAAAACGCTTAAAAACAAATCCAAACAAATCAAACCAATCAAAAAAATATCAATGTTTCACGTGAAACATTGATATTTTGTGTAGAAAAGCTGTATTTATTCCTCAATGTTAAAGCATTTGAAAATTTCTTCCTTTGCCTTGGTATAATCGTAATGAGGCAGTTTGATGCTATCGGCATTTTCCGAACAGAGAGAAATTCTTATTTTACAGGTATTGTAAAAGAAATCGGTAAAAACTCTTGTCAGTTTAATTTGTCCAACCCTTTCTTTTGGGCAGTAAAGCTCACAAGTGCGAAGCCAACGTTTGCTCGAAGCATATATGTTATCGCCGAAAGAAACTTTGCAGTTTTTATATTGAATATAGCAAATATATGCGTAATAGAAGGTCAGACACAAAGAAACAATTGTTAAGAAAAATATAAAGCGGTCAAAATCTTTAAATCTGAGGCTTAACGGAATTGAAAGACCGAGTGTTAAAAGCAGATAAACAGTAGGCCAATAAAGGAAACGTGTCAGTGCCAAAAAACCGCGCTGTGGCAGTATTTTATGGTCATTAGGGATTAAAAAAGGAAAATAAAATGAGAAATCGTGGTGAATTTCCTCATATTTACCGCTTGGAATCATAACCTGTGATTCGGATTTGTTGTCGCCAAAACCGCCAACACTAACCTTCATAGAAAAGCGCTTTAAAAAGAGCATCAAGGCGCTTTGTTCCACCTTTACATCAATAACACTTTGTCGGTTAAAGGCGGTACGCACCTTTGTTAAAAAGCCTGAACGTACCTCTAATCGGTTTTCGCCCATAATCACCTTGAATTTCAAAAATCTTAAAAAGGAATAAAAGAAAGAAAAACCGTATGCTAACAAAAAAACCAAGGAAACCGCGTTTACAATAGGCGGAAAGCTTGTTTCAACCTTTGAAGAAACGTTATTGATTTCGCTCCAAAGCATATCGGAAATAGCAATTCCAAGCAGGTCACCTGCTCTTTTTATAATAGGAACGCCGATAATCATACCTGTAAGAGCAGATGAGGTCGCCGCCGACAAAATAGCAACTTTAAATGGAGAAATACGCTGTTTTGAAATGGTATCATTTCCGTAAAGAATACGCGCAAGTTCTTTTCCTTCCTTGAATTTAAGCTTAAATTCGTAGTCGGACTTGGTTTTTTCGCCCGCTTCGGTATTGATTCTGAAAGTAATCGCCCCAAAAAGAATATCAAAAGGATTTCTTACTGTTTGTACCGAGGAAAGCTTTGTAATATCAATAGAAGCCATTTTCACAAAGAAAATACCGCTTCTAATAGTAACCGTTTTACCATCGCAGGTTGCCCGAAACAAAAAACAACGAATTGCCGCAAAAATGAGTATTACGGAGATAAAAGACACTTCAAACCATAAAAAGCTTGGGAAAAACTGACCTATGTGCAAATATTGCAGTAACGCACGAAGCATTGGCAAAAGCAATATAAACAAATAAGGTTTTATGGTTTTCCACATCATAAAGGGATGCGCGCGATAAACTCTGATGTTGTTTTCCTGAGTCTCCATATTAATCCCCCTTTGTCAGACGGGATATAAAGTTTTTCATATCCTCTGTGCGCATTTCGGGAATATAAACACGGCTTCTGGCAGCTTTCAGCGTTACGGCAGAAAGACCAAAAAATCTTGAAAGCGGAGTTACAATTGTTTGGGTATAAATAAGGCGCGAATAAGGTAAAATATGGCAGTTTCGGATTATTACGCCACTTTCAACAATAACAGCGCCTTTTAAAACCTTTATTTTACAAAGACTGAAATATTTTGGCAGATATAAGAAGGTTATTACAGAAAGAATAACGGTAATAACGGCAGTGCTGATTAAAAAGGTTTTAATAGAAAATGTAAAAAAGCTGGCAAACAGTATAAGCACAAGCCACGCAAGTGCGGCACGGCATTGCCATAAAAACAGTGTTTTAGGCGGCAAAAGATATTGCTTCATTCGTTCACGCTCCTAAAAGGGTTATTTTGAATTACGGATACGGTCCCAATATTCTTTATATTTTTGTTCGTTTTTGTTATCACCAAAGGTGTAATATTTTCTGTTTTTTATATCGTCCGGTAAATATTGTTGGTTTACATAATGCCAAGGAAAATCATGCGGATATTTATAGTTTTGACCTTTGATTTCTGCGTCCTCGCCGTCAAAATGTTTATTTTGAAGCTGACGCGGAATATTAGTGCCAAGACCTGCCTCTATATCCTGCATAGCACTGTTTATAGCGTTGTATGCTGAAACGGATTTTGGTGATGTGGCAACCAAAATTACCGCATTTGCAAGCGGAATTCGGGCTTCGGGAAGGCCTACCATCATAGCGGTATCCACGGCGGCTTTAACTATCGGTATAATTTGGGGATGTGCAAGACCGACATCCTCATTTGCGCACACAAGCAGTCTCCTGCAAGCGCTCGGCAAATCTCCTGCCGCTAAAAGCTTTCCTAAATAGAAAATTGCGGCATCGGGGTCGGACCCGCGCATTGATTTCTGATAAGCTGAAATAATATCATAATGCTGGTCGCCCTCGCGGTCGTAACGCACTGCGTTTGATGCTAAAATTTCCTCAATAACATTGTCGGAAATATTGACCTCATCCCCGATTTCTGCCGTTTGAACGGCTAATTCAAGCATATTGAGAGAACGCCTTACATCGCCTGCGGCAGCGGCAGAAAGCTTTTTAAGGGAGCTTTCGCTAAGGTTAATATTTTTGCCAAAATCTTCGGCTAAAATACCTGTTGCCCGAATGATAACCTCGGCAATATCCTTAGGAGAAAGGGTTTTAAATTCAAAGACCGTAGAACGGCTTAAAATCGCATTATAAACGTAAAAATACGGATTTTCGGTGGTTGATGCAATAAGTGTTATATCGCCGTTTTCTATGTAAGAAAGCAGAATTTGCTGCTGTTTTTTGTTAAAGTACTGAATCTCGTCAAGATAAAGCAAAATACCGTTTTGCGATTCAATAGTGCCGATAGCGGAAATAATTTCCTTAATATCGGCGGTAGAAGCGGTTGTGGCATTAAGGTGATAAAGCTTTTTACCGCAATTATTTGCAATTATGTTTGCAACGGTGGTTTTGCCAACCCCTGACGGACCGTAAAAAATTAAATTAGGAAGCGTTTTAGTGTCAATAATTTTGCGAAGCACTCTGCCCGGCGCCAAAATATGCTTTTGACCGGCGACTTCTTCTATCCTTGTAGGACGAAGTCTATCCGCCAACGGAGCAAAATAATTTGACATACAAACACCTCCAAAAAGTAATACCAACTATATAATACCAAAAATCCCACAATTTTTCAAGAGCATTTAAATAATACTTGATACATAGTATTGTATATACTAATGGTAAAGTGGGATTTAATGTGAGAAAAACAGTTTTTATTAAGAATGCGCTAATACTGACCGCCTCCTCCCTGATTTTGCGTTTTGCAGGAATAATTTTTAAAATTTGGATAGCAAAAGAGGTTGGAAGCGAAGGAATAGGTCTTTATCAGCTTATATTTTCGGTTTATGTGTTGGCTTCCACCTTTGCACAAAGCGGTATAAGTACAGCCGTAACAAGACTTGTTGCCGAGGAAATGGCGTTGGGTGAACGCAAGAGCGCCCGACGGGTTATGATAAGAGCCTGTGAGCTGACGCTTGCGGTATCGCTTGTTTCGGCAATTTTACTGATGAGCTTTTCGGACATAATCGCGTTAAAGCTTATAGGTGACACCCGAGCCTCAATTTCGCTTAAAATTCTGCCCTTGTCACTTCCCTTTTTAGGAATTACTTCTTGTTTCAGAGGATATTTTATAGCAAGACGTAAGGTAACTCCCAATGCTTCGTCGCAGATTTTTGAACAAGCGGTAAGGATTATAATATGCCTGTATCTTGTGAAAAAATACGTAAAAAAAGGGCTTAAATACGCTTGCGCTGCAATTATGGCAGGAGATGTTTTTTCGGAAATTTTAGCGTGTCTGCTTTTGGGACTATTATTTTTTGCGGATAAAAAGTGCTTAAAATCCGCCAAAGCAGAAGGAACTTCAAATAGCGGAATACTTAAAAAAATCTTGCATATCGCTCTGCCGATAACTTCGGGAAGATATCTCAATAGTCTTTTAAGAACGGCAGAAAACATATTAGTGCCAAAAAATTTAAAGCGCTACCCTTTGGCGGGAGGCAGTGCACTTTCGCAGTTTGGCATGATAAAAGGAATGGCATTACCGATTTTATTTTTTCCTTCGGCAATACTTAACGCCGTCTCTACCCTTTTGATTCCCGAAATGAGCGAAGCGTCGGCGCTTGGCCGCAGTCAGGTGGTTAAATACTCTGTAAGAAACATTTTAAAACTAACGGCGCTTACATCCTTTATATTTGCGGCAATATTTTGGTGCGGGGGCGAAAAAATCGGTTATTTAATTTATAAGGAAACCGAGGTTGGAAGACTTATAAAATTGCTTTCTCCGCTTGTTCCGCTTATGTATCTTGACAGTATTTCGGACGGAATATTAAAAGGACTTGACCAACAGGGATTTACCTTTAAAACTGCGGTATCCGATTCAATAATAAGGCTTTGTCTTATTCCGCTTTTGCTGCCGGTTAAAGGACTTGAAGGCTTTATTCTTATAATGTATTTTTCGAATATGCTGACCTGCTTTTTAAATGTGAGCAGACTTTTAAAGGTAAGCGGAGCGAGGTTATCAATATTAAAAGAAATTTTGTTTCCAATAGCTTTGGCGGTCTCAATTTGCGTAATATTTGACAAAATAATAAGCCTATTCCGTGTGTCGGATAGCTTGGTTTACATAATACTTTTAAGTGGTTTTTCTGCACTTTGTTATTTTGGCATTTTATTTGCAAGTAAAACAGTAAGCCGAGAAATGCTTTTTAGCATAAAAGGAAAAAGCAAATCAATGTGATTTTAAAAATAAAAGAACTGTTTCGTCAAAGGTAATAACGAAAAATACCTTTAATGAAACAGTTCTTAAATATCCTAACCTATTTTTAATTTTAATCGGAGTTTGTCGCTTATCATAGCAATAAATTCTGAATTTGTGGGCTTGCCTCGCTCATTCTGGATTGTGTAGCCGAAATAGGCGTTAAGTACATCAAGGTCTCCCCTGTCCCAAGCAACCTCGATAGCATGGCGGATTGCACGTTCTACACGGGAAGCGGTTGTTCCGTGGTTTTTGGCAACGGTGGGGTATAAAAGTTTAGTAACAGAGTTTACGAGTTCGGTGTTTTTAATTGATAGTATTATAGCTTCGCGCAGGTAATGATAGCCTTTAATATGGGCGGGAACACCAATTTGGTGCATGATATCGGTAATCATAACTTCGAGCTGTGGGTCAGAAACGGCGCTGTTTCTTATAACAAGCGGTAAGTTCTGACTTTTTCTGCCCGAAAGCTGAATTATGCGCTCGGCAACTGTGTTTGCATCAAAAGGCTTCAAGAAGTAGTAATCCACACCGCCGTCAAGAAGCTCCTTTTCGAGCCTTGTGTTATCAAAGGCAGACATAGCCATAATAAGCGGTTCGGTTTGAAGGTTTAATTTCTTTATACCATCTATTACACCCAAAATATCAAGGTTCGGCATAAAGACATCTGCCAAAACGACATCCGGCAAATTTTCCTTTACCGCCTTTAAAAGTGCTTTTCCGTCCTTAGGGCAGAGCAATACCGACATACCGTATGCCTTAAAAGCTTTTGAACACGCCTGTCCAAGTTCTGTTGAATCATCGCTGACAATTATTTTTAGTTTCTTTTCCATAAAAATTTTTCCTCCGCTTTGTTTTTACATATATTACCATATTTTGGGGACAAAAGCAAGAAAAAACACAATAATTATGGTTTTTTGACTAAAAATTACAAAATTATCAAAGAAATCGCTAAAAACGACGACAAAATTTGACAAAAAATGACAAAGATTAAATGTGGCAAATATGACCGACCGAGAGAATATTGTTTTTTACGGAAAATTCTATGTGCATATCGGCAAATTCAAAAGAATAAACTCGTTCGGGATCGTTTTGGTAAGAAGGTCTTGGGTCTTGGGAAAGAATTTCTGATAGTGCGTCAAGCTTTTCGGGGGGAATAAGAGCTTTAAGATTTTCGGGAATAACAACTTCGAGATTATTGTTATAAACCGTGTCTGAAAAACCGCCCGTAGCATCAGGATGAGAATCGGTGAAGGCGATGTATGGTTTTATATCGTAAATAGGGGTATTATCAAGCAAATCTGCTCCCGAAACAACGAGAACTGTGCCGAACTCTTTGGTTTTCTCGACAGATAATAGCTTAACGCTTGAAAGACCGATAGAATTTGGGCGAAACGGGGAACGGGTTGCAAAAACGCCTACGCGTTTATTACCGCCAAGGCGGGGAGGACGGACTGTGGGCGACCAATCTGCTTTTTCGTTTTCGGAAAAATCCCACAAAAGCCACAAGTGAGAAAAGCCTTCAATACCTCTGAGCGCATCATCGTTTCGGTATTTATCATCGAAAATAATTTTTGCGGTAGTATCTACAAGTCCGCTTTGACGGGGAATACCGAATTTCGTGGGGAAATCGGTTTTTATATGGGCTATAATTTTTAATTCCTTTTGAGACATAGTTTACCTCTTTAATAGCAAGATTTTAAAAATCCCTGCAGAGCAGGGATTAGTTTTTTACAGACTTTCCGTCGTAATTTTCAATAAATTTTAGCCAATCTGCCTCGTCGGCATCGGGATGTTCCTCGTGGAATGAATTGTAAAGCGAATGCAGAACATTGTTATAGGACTTATTGCTTTTAACCTTTTCTCTTATTGCTATAACAAGCTTAATTACTGCAAAAATAAGCATTATTGCAAGCGGGAAAAGGTGACGCCATAAATATGAAGGCTGAAAGCCCCAGATAAGGTCGGGCGTCTGTTTGGGACGCATTAAGATACCAAACATAACCGCCGAAAAGATTATAACGGGAATATTAATTATACAGGCGGTAAGGTTTAATTTGCCAAAATCAAAAATCACACCCAAAAGCATTATTGCGGTAAAGGAAGCGGTGATAACAATAAACTTTGTATCGGAGCTTGTGCGAACACCACCGCTTATCTGCATTGCATAGCTAAGACAGAACATAAGGTTTATGAAAAAAGTGTAGAGGAAAAACAAAAAATAAGCGATTTTTAAGCCTTTGTAAAGAGCTCCGTCGGTTTTAGCATAAGTTTTTCCGTTTTTCCAATCAAGATATTCGGCACGAGTTTGCACGTTTTTATATTTTTGCATAGCGTTTCTCCCAAAATATTTACTATGATAAATTATATATCTTTAAGCGCTACTTGACAAGTCTTTTTTAATAAATATAATAAAAAGGTAAAATCAGAATTTGGAAGTGCAGAAAATGGAAATAAATATAGTAATGGTTGAGCCGGAGATACCGCAGAATACCGGCAATGTGGCAAGAACCTGTGCCGCAACGGGGGCAAGGCTTCACTTGGTGGGACCGATGGGCTTTACCATTGATGATAAAAAGTTGAAACGAGCAGGACTTGATTATTGGGAATATCTTGATATTACCTATTATAAGAATATTGATGAATTTTTTGCTAAAAATCCCGATGCCGACTGTTTTTTCTATACAACCAAAGCAAGGCACACACACTCGGACGTAAGCTATCCCGATAAATGTTATTTGCTTTTTGGCAAGGAAACAAAGGGACTTCCTGAGGAATTGTTGCTTAAAAATCCTGATAAATGCGTAAGAATTCCGATGCAGGGAGAAATAAGAAGTCTCAACCTTTCCAACTCGGTTGCTATCGCAGTTTATGAAACTTTAAGACAGTGGGGATACCCTGAACTTCAAAATTTCGGTCAATTGCATAATTATCGTTGGGAAGATAATATATAATTTCTACATTAAATTAAAAAATAAATGTTGAAAAAATGCTAAAATGTGTTACAATAATATATGGTAAATTTTTAACAAACCTTTGAAAGGAAGTAGTTTAAATGAATGCTCTTAACAAAAAGACAGTTGATGACATTAATGTAAAAGGTCAAAAGGTGCTTGTTCGCTGTGATTTTAACGTGCCTCTTAAAAATGGCGTTATTACAGATGAAAACAGAATTAACGCAGCTCTCCCCACAATCAAGAAGTTGATTGCTGACGGCGGTCAGGTTATTCTTTGCTCTCACTTAGGTAAGCCTAAGGGCGAGCCCAAGCCTGAGCTTTCTTTGGCTCCTGTTGCAAAGTCCCTTTCCGAGAAGCTCGGCAAAGAGGTTGTTTTTGCAGCTGATGATAACGTTGTAGGCGAAAACGCAAAGGCTGCTGTTGCCGCTATGAAGGACCGCGACGTTGTATTACTTCAGAACACACGTTACCGTGCAGAGGAAACCAAGAACGGCGAGGCTTTCTCGGCAGAACTTGGCTCCTTGGCAGATATATTCGTAAACGATGCTTTCGGTACCGCACACAGAGCTCACTGCTCAACCGTTGGTGTTGTATCTCACGTTAAGGAAGCTGTTGCAGGCTACCTTATCGGCAAAGAGCTTAAATATTTAGGCAGTGCTGTTGAAAACCCTGTTCGTCCCTTTGTTTGTATCTTGGGCGGCGCTAAGGTTGACAGCAAGCTTCCTGTTATTGAAAATCTTCTCACCAAGGCTGATACACTTATCATCGGCGGCGGTATGGCATATACCTTCTTAGCAGCTAAGGGTTACGGCACAGGTAAATCTTTGGTTGATGATACCAAAATTGATTACTGCCGTGATATGATGGTTAAGGCAGAGGAAAAGGGAGTTAAGATTTTACTTCCTGTTGATTGCGCAACAATCGCTAATTTCCCTGATCCTATCGATGCTCCTGTTGATGTATTGGTAGTAGATGCAGACAAAATTCCCGCAGACAGAGAGGGTTGCGATATTGGTCCTAAGTCTGCAGAGTTATTTGCAGCTGAGGTTAAGAACGCAAAGACCGTTGTTTGGAACGGACCTATGGGCGTATTTGAGAACCCCACCTTGGCAGCAGGTACTTTGGCTGTTGCAAAGGCTTTGGCTGAAACAGATGCTGTAACCGTTATCGGTGGCGGCGATTCTGCTGCTGCTGTAAACAATCTTGGTTTCGGCGACAAGATGACTCACATCTCTACCGGCGGCGGTGCTTCTCTCGAATTCTTGGAGGGTAAAGAGCTTCCCGGTATTGCAGCACTCAACGATAAATAATTGAATAACCGTAGGGGAGGGGTCTCCCCTCCCGTAAATGAAAATTAAGAGGGAGGCGAAACGCCTCCCCTACATTTGTGTTAAAACATATTTTAAGGAGAAATAAAAATGAATAAGGCTAAAAGACAAGCAGTTATCGCAGGTAACTGGAAAATGAATAAAACTCCCGCAGAGACTACCGCACTTATAAACGAGATGAAACCCTTGGTAAAGGATGCAGACTGCAAGGTTGTTCTTTGCGTTCCTTTTATTGATATTGCTGCTGCTGTTGAGGCTGCAAAGGGCTCTAATATTGAAATTGGTGCTGAGAATGTTCACTTCAAGGCTTCCGGTGCATACACAGGCGAAATTTCTGCTGAAATGCTCGTGGCTTCCGGTGTTAAGTATGTTGTTATCGGCCATAGCGAGAGAAGACAGTACTTTGGCGAGACTGACCAGACAGTAAACCTCAGAACACTTGCTGCTTTAAATGCAGGTCTTACCGCTATTGTTTGTGTTGGCGAAACTCTTGAACAGAGAGAACTCGGTTACACCGAAACATTGCTTAAATATCAGACTAAGATGGCACTTACAAACGTAACCAAAGAGCAGTTAAAGAATGTAATTATCGCTTATGAACCCGTTTGGGCTATCGGCACAGGCGTTACCGCTACTGCCGAGCAGGCAGACGAGGGCAACGGTTATGTTCGTGCTGCTATTGCAGAGGCTTACGGTGATGAAGTTGCTGAGACAGTTACAATTCAGTACGGCGGTTCAATGAACGCAAAGAATGCTGACGAATTGGTAGCAAAGGTAAATGTTGACGGTGGACTTATCGGTGGTGCATCCTTAAAGGCTGAGGATTTCTCAGTAATCGTAAAGGCTGCAAGCAAATAATAAAAATTTATTTGTAGGAGGGTCTCTGCACCCTCCCATAAATTTTAATTTCAGGAGAAAAATATGAAAAAACCTATAGTTTTAACTATTATGGACGGCTTTGGCTTTAATAGTGAAAAAAGCGGAAACGCAATAGAAAGTGCAAAAACTCCCCGTCTTGATAAAATTTTCAGTACTTGCCCCACAACACAAATCGGAGCTTCGGGTATGGATGTAGGTCTTCCTGACGGTCAGATGGGTAACAGTGAGGTAGGTCATACAAATATTGGTGCCGGCAGGGTTGTTTATCAGGAACTCACCCGCATCACAAAGTCTATTGGTGATGGCGATTTTTTCACAAACAAAGCATTTTTAAAGGCGGTTGAAAACTGCAAAAAGAACGATAGTGCGCTTCACTTTATGGGCCTTTTGTCCGACGGCGGTGTTCACAGCCACATAGAGCATTTGTATGCACTTGTAGAGCTTGCAAAGAAAAACGGTCTTGAAAAGGTTTATGTTCACGCGCTTTTGGACGGCAGAGATGTGCCTCCATCATCTGCGGCAGACTTTATTGATGAATTAAACGCAAAGCTTAATGAAATTGGTTGCGGAAAATTGGCTACTGTTATGGGCAGATTTTACGGAATGGACCGCGATAACCGTTGGGAGCGTGTTTCTAAGGCTTATGCCGCTCTCGTTTATGGCGAGGGTGTGCAGACTACTGATGCAGCCGCTGCTGTTCGCGAATCCTATACTATAAAGGATGAGGACGGCAAGTTTATTACAGATGAATTTGTGCTTCCCACCGTTGTAGCAGGCACCGAAAGAATTAAGACTAACGATAGTGTTATATTCTTTAACTTCCGTCCTGACAGAGCAAGAGAAATCACCCGTACCTTTGTTGATGATGATTTTGCAGGCTTCGATCGTAAAGGCGGCAGACAAAAGGTATTCTATGTTTGTTTTACTCAGTACGATGCTTCAATGCCTAATGTTGAGGTTGCATTTAAGCCTCAGACACTTAACAACACTTTGGGCGAGTATCTTGCTAAAAAGGGTCTTTCACAACTTCGTATTGCCGAAACCGAGAAATATGCTCATGTAACCTTCTTCTTTAACGGCGGACGCGAGGTTATGTTCGAAAACGAGGATAGAATTCTTGTGAATTCACCCAAAGTTGCAACCTATGATTTACAACCCGAGATGAGCGCAAATGAAGTTTGCGATAAGGTATGCGAGGCAATAAAGACCGGCAAGTACGATGTGGTAATTCTTAACTTTGCAAACTGCGATATGGTAGGACACACAGGCTTCTTTGATGCGGCAGTAAAAGCGGTTGAAACGGTTGACACTTGTGTTGGCAAAGTAGAGGACGCAACACTTAGTATGGGTGGCGTAATGCTTCTTACCGCCGACCACGGCAATGCCGACAGAATGGTTGATACCGACGGTTCACCCTTTACCGCACACACTACAAATCCCGTACCTTTCTCTGTAATAGGCAAGGATTGCACTCTCCGAGAGGGCGGTAAGCTTTGTGACATTGCTCCTACTGTAATTAAACTTTTAGGTTTAGAGCAACCTGAGGAAATGTCAGGTCAGTCAATTATTTTATAATCGCAACTTAAAAACGCGAAAAAATCAAAAAGCAGAGCAAAACGCTCTGCTTTTGTTAATTTTGGTTGCGCAAACAGAATTAACACTGCCAAAAACAAGGGAAAAAGGCGTTATTTTTATGTATAGCAACCGTTGGTTGACGAAAAAAGGTAAACTATAATTGCTTGACTAACACTAAAAATGGTATTATGATTGTTTAATGTGGATGATTTCTGTGTGTTTTTGTCTATATTCGCTTGGCGAAAGTCCAAAATGTTTTGTAAAGGTTTTCGAAAAATAATTTTGGTCGGGAAATCCGCAGGAGTTTGCAATTTGTTTAAAGGAATTATTGCTTTTAATAATAAGTTCTTCCGCTTTTTCAAGTCTTGTTTTTATAAGATAATCCATTACGGTAATACCAAAAGCTTTTTTAAAGCATTTTGTAATGGTCACGTTGCAGTATCCGAATTTTTTGGATAAGGTATCAATAGTAATTTTCGATTTGTAATTTCGGTTTAAATACTCCTTAATCATTTTTGGCAAATCTGCGCTCGAAGAAAAAGAGCGGTTTGTTGAGGTTAAATATTCGCCAAGTAAGGTCATAATATTAATATATGGGTCAATGTTTTCGCGTTTGATGGTTGTTATCTGTTCGCAAAGCTTTTTTGATTCATTAATATCGTTCACAAAAGCATTGGTGCGGTTTAAAATGTTCGATATTGAAAGCGAATCGGAGTCGGTAAACTGTCCCATCATAAGATATCCCGAAAGAACGCCGAAAGAATAAAGCGGAATAGTTGCTTCGCAAAGTCCCAAATGGCATTTGTAAAAGAAAAGCTCGCCTGTTTCCTTGATGTGGTCAAAGGCTTTGCGGTCACAGTCGATGCAGTTTTGCTTTACGCAAGAAAAACCTTGCATATATGTACAGAAAGCGGAGTGCGATTTTGGGTAGGAGTAAATCTCGTTAAATTCTGTATCGTGCAAAGAGATTCTAATGCCTGAAATGCTATAAAAATCTTTCATTATTTTTTCGAGTTCTATTTTTTCTCGCATGGGCGCACCTCTTGAAAGTTGGTAAAATAACTTATTTTTTATCGATTATACCAATAATTATATTTTTTTACATAGAAAATGTCAAGTAAAATGGTTAAAATGAGAATATGATTTTAATTATTTTAAAGGCGGAAAGAAATGAGGAAAGCAAACTTGGAACAAATTTCTAATGCTATTAACAATTTCAGAGTAACGGGCGAGGTTAGAGGTGCCATTCCTTACGGAAACGGTCACATCAACGATACCTTTAAGGTAATATCCGTTGATGAAAATGGTAAAGAGCACAAGTATATTCTTCAAACGGTTAATCAAAACGTTTTCAAAAAGCCCGAGCAGGTTATGGAAAACATTCAAAAAGTAACTGAATATTTAAAGGCAAAGGTGGAAACCAAGCGCGAGGTTTTGCGTCTTGTTAAAACTTTTGATGATAAGAGTTATTATAAGGATAAAAACGGCTATTTTTGGCGCATGTATAAGTTTATAAAGGACTCCATCTGTTGTGAGAGACCGACAAAGGAGGAGTTTTACGAGTGCGCGGTGGCGTTTGGTAATTTCCAAAGACTTTTAAGCGATTTCCCCGCAGAGTCTTTGTATGAGACTATTCCCGATTTCCACAACACAGTAAAGCGTTACGAAAACTTCTTAAAATCTGTGGAAGAAAATAAAAGCGGCAGACTTAAAAATGTTTCAAAAGAGGTTGAGTTTGTAAAGGCAAGAGCTGACTTTTACAGTGTGCTTCTTGATAGTAACAAAGCGGGCGTATTACCGCTTCGTGTTAGCCATAACGATACAAAATCAAACAACGTTATGCTTGATGCCGAAACTCATAAGGCACTTTGCGTAATTGACCTTGATACAATAATGCCCGGCTTCTCTGTTACCGACTTTGGCGATGCAGTACGCTTTGGTGCGTCTACAGCGGCTGAGGATGAAAAGGATTTAAGCAAGGTTAATTTTGACATTGATATGTTTTCGATTTATGCAAAGGGCTTCCTTGATGGATGCTGCGGTTCACTTCCCGATGCGGAGATAATGTTGCTTCCTGAGGGTGCAAAAATGATGACTATTGAATGCGGAATGCGTTTCCTCGCTGACTATATTGACGGTGATACATATTTTAAAACCGCATATCCCGAGCATAACCTTGACCGTGCGCGCACACAGTTTAAGTTAGTGTCTGATATGGAGGAAAATTGGGATACACTTAAATCAATAGTTAAAGAATTCTGTAAAGGAGAATAATAATGAGTAAAGATATCACTTTAGTAGTAATGGCTGCCGGTATGGGCAGTCGCTTTGGCGGACTAAAACAGATGGAACCTATTGGTCCCGGCGGCGAAAAGCTTCTTGACTTTTCTGTTTATGATGCAAAAAAAGCCGGCTTTACAAAGGTGGTTTTCGTAATCAAGCATGAAATCGAAAAGGATTTCAAGGAAATTGTAGGCAAGCGTATTGAAAGCAAAATTAAAACCGAATACGTTTTTCAGGAAATAAACGATTTACCAGAAGGCTTTACTGCTCCCGCAGATAGAACAAAGCCTTGGGGAACAACACAGGCAATTCTTGCCTGCAAAGGTACTGTAAATGAGCCGTTTGCAGTTGTTAATGCTGACGATTTTTATGGCTATAGTGCTTTCGAGAAAATTGCAAATTTCTTAAAAGGCGACAGCACAGAGTATGCAATGGTAGCCTTCAGGCTTGTTAATACCCTGACTGAAAACGGTCACGTTTCCCGCGGTGTTTGCGAGGTTGAAAACGGACATTTAAAGACTGTTACCGAACGTACCAAGATTATGGATTGCAAGTTTACTGAGGATGACGGAAAAACTTGGACACCGCTTGCTCCCGATACACCTGTTTCTATGAATTTGTGGGGCTTCCAACCTGATATTTTCGATTATCTTGAACGTGATTTTAAAGAATTTTTGCAGACAAAAATAAATGTTCCTAAATCCGAATGTTTATTACCGACTACGGTAGCCAATACTATTAATAAAAAGGAAAAGACCGTAAAGGTTCTTATTGCAGATGATAAATGGTACGGTGTTACCTATAAAGAGGATAAACCCAAGGTAGTTGAGGCCATTGCCAAAATGGTGGCAGACGGTCTTTACGATAATATCTAATTTGGAGGAAAAATTATGAAATTCATTACAACAAAAACTTATGAGGAACTAAGTGAAAAAGCGGCTGCAATTATTGCGTCTCAGGTAATTTTAAAGCCTGATTGTGTATTAGGTCTTGCAACCGGTTCAAGCCCTGTTGGCACATATAAAAATCTTATAAAGGCTTATGAAAACGGAACACTTGATTTTTCAAAGGTTACCTCTGTGAATCTTGATGAGTATGTTGGTCTTGATGTAACCTCAGACCAAAGCTATCGCTATTTTATGAATGAAAACCTTTTCAAAGGTATAAACATTAAGCCCGAAAATACTTATGTTCCTAACGGAAAGGCAGCTGACCTTAAAGCAGAGGGTGAGGCTTACGACGCAAGAATTAAAGAATTTGGCGGAATTGATTTACAGCTCTTAGGTATCGGTCTTGATGGTCATATCGGTTTTAACGAGCCTGATGAGTTTTTTACAAAGGAAACCCACGAGGTAGTGCTTGATGAATCTACCATTAAAGCAAATGCGCGTTTCTTTGAAAAGGAAAGCGACGTACCGAGAACTGCAATTACAATGGGTATGATGTCCATTATGCAGGCAAAGAAAATTTTACTTGTTGCAAACGGCGCTGCTAAAAAGGATATTTTAGAAAAAGCTTTCTTTGGTCCTATCGACCCCAAGGTGCCCGCTTCTATCTTACAGCTTCATCCCGATGTAACTGTAATTTTCAGCGAAAATTAAAATAGAAAAGAAAAGGCGGATTTTTCCGCCTTTTTTGTTTACAAATTATATTTGTTGTGGTAGAATGAGAAAAAGGAAGTATTCTAAGTGATTTATGCTGAAAAAGAATTGTGTGGTTTAAGGTATATAGAAGCTTTGCCCGAAAATTTTGATAAAAATAAAAAAATATCCGCTTATTTTGTCAATTCATGGTGCCGGTACAATAGGCGGGGATATAACCCTTCTTTACGATAATGCACTTTTAGAATATGCCAACAAACCCCCGATTTCTCTTTTGTGGTTATTGCTCCTTTAAGCGAGGATGACACTTGGTTTGACTCTTACGAGCGTTTGCTTGCATTTACAAAGATGGTTGCAGGGTTTGACTTTATCGACAAGGACCGTATTTATTTGATGGGTGCCAGTATGGGCGGTTACACCTCTTGGCAACTTGGAATGAGCTTGCCGGAGTATTTTGCCGCTATTGTGCCAATTTGTGGCGGCGGTATGTATTGGAATGCAGGAAGGCTCAAAAATGTACCTGTTTGGGCATTTCACGGAGCCCTTGATAAAACAGTTCTGCCTGAGGAAACTTTGAAAATGGTTGCAGCAGTAAACAATTCTGGCGGTAACGCAAAAATCACAATTTATCCTAATAACGACCATAACGCATGGACTGATACATATAATAATCCGGAAGTTTACGAATGGCTTTTGTCTAATAAAAATCAAAACGAAAAAGAACTTGTAAATGAGTATGCCGATGCTAAAAAATTCGGTTAATTAAAGCGTTTTGTAGGATTAAATATCGAAACCGCTGAATTTGGCGGTAAGATTTTTAAAAATAAAAAACAGGAGATGTTAAAAAATGAAAAAGAATAAAAAAGGATTTATTGCAGAGTTCAAGGAATTTATTATGCGCGGCAATGTGTTTGATATGGCTATCGGTCTTATTATTGCTACCGCGTTCGGTAAGATTACCGCAAGCCTTGTAAACGATTTATTTATGCCGTTTATCGGTTGGGTTATCGGTGATTTAAGCGTTACCGAGCTTGTTGCAAAGCTTCCTGCAAAAGCAGGCGGAGAGCCGGTTGCTTTAAATATCGGCGGATTTATTTCGGTTATAATTGATTTCTTGCTTGTAGCATTCATCATTTTCCTTATGATCAAAGTTTTTGCAAAAACTAAGGAACTTTCTGAAAAGCTTCTTCGCAAACAGCAGGAGGAGGAAGCTCCTGCCGAGCCCGAGGTTAAGGCTCCCACAACTGAGGAACTTTTAACCGAAATCTTAACTGAAATCAAAAAGAAATAAAATACAGTGAAAATTTTAAAGCAGACAGAAATGTCTGCTTTTTATTTTTGGCAAAAAAATATTAACAAATTGTAAAAGGTCAGGGAAAGTCAAAGAAATTTTCAAAAAGTCCTTGACAAATTTTAAAAAGGGCTTATAATGAAAATAAAATCAATGTTTGCGGGAATTCTTTTTGTAGGTGTTGCAAAATTCCCTGTAAAAAATATGCCGCAAAAACTGTCAAGGTGTTTAATCAAGACACCACATAATAATTATGGAGGATTAAATATGGCAGAGGAAAAGAAAACGGCAACTGCCGAAAACGAAAAGCCTGCTGAGAAAAAGGAAAAGAAGTCCAAAAAGGATGCGGAACTCGAAAAAATAAAGCAAGAACTCGATGCTAAAAACGATTTGCTTTTACGTACCGCCGCCGAGTTTGATAATTTCAAAAAGCGAACCGAAAGAGAAAGGGTATCGGTTGCAGAATTCGCAAAAGCAAACCTTATAAAACAACTTTTGCCGATACTTGATAATATCGATAGAGCTGCCGTACTTGAAGATAAGCAAAGCCCCGATTATATAAAGGGTATCGAAATGATAGTAAAGCAGTTCGAGTCGCTCACCGAAAAGCTTTCTATTGAAGAGGTGGCAAAGCCGGGCGATACTTTTGACCCGAATTTCCACGAAGCGGTAATGCATATCGAGGATGAGAATTTGGGAGAAAATGTAATTGCTGAGGTTTTGCAAAAGGGCTATAAAATCGGTGATACCGTAATAAGGGTCGCAATGGTAAAAGTAGCAAACTAATATATATAATGTATTTAACAAAATTTAACTTTTAAAGGAGAAATAAATATGGGAAAAATTATAGGAATTGACTTGGGTACAACAAACTCTTGCGTAGCAGTTATGGAAGGCGGCGAGCCGGTAGTAATCGCTAATGCAGAAGGTGCAAGAACTACACCGTCTGTTGTAGCTTTCTCAAAAACAGGTGAAAGAATGGTAGGTCAGGTTGCAAAGCGTCAGGCTATTACCAACCCCGACAGAACAATCAGCTCTATCAAGCGCGAAATGGGTACAGCATATACTGTGGCTATTGATGATAAGAAATATACTCCTCAGGAAATTTCCGCAATCATTTTGCAGAAATTAAAGGCTGATGCAGAGGCGTACCTCGGCACAACCGTTACTGAGGCAGTAATCACAGTTCCTGCTTACTTTACCGATGCTCAGCGTCAGGCAACAAAGGATGCAGGTAAAATTGCAGGTCTTGAGGTAAAGAGAATTATTAACGAGCCTACCGCAGCCGCTTTGGCTTACAGTATTGATAAAGAGGATGACCAAAAGGTTATGGTATATGACCTTGGCGGCGGCACTTTCGACGTTTCTATTATTGAAATGGGCGACGGCGTTCAAGAGGTTTTGGCTACTGCCGGTAACAATAAGCTTGGCGGCGACGACTTTGATAAGCGCGTAATGGATTATATCGTTGCAACCTTCAAGGCAGAGCAGGGCATTGACCTTTCAGGCGACAAAATGGCTATGCAACGTGTAAAGGAAGCTGCAGAAAAGGCAAAAATCGATTTATCCGGTATGACCACTGCTGATATTAACCTTCCCTTTATTACTGCTGACCAGACAGGACCTAAGCACTTTGAAACAACTCTTACTCGCGCAAAGTTCAACGAACTTACTGCCGACCTCGTAGATGCTACAATGGCTCCTGTTCGTCAGGCACTTGCAGACTCCGGTCTCGATAAGAGCGAGATTAACAAGGTTCTTATGGTAGGCGGTTCTTCAAGAATTCCTGCTGTTCAGGAAGCAGTTAAGAACTTTATGGGTAAAGAACCCTTTAAGGGCATTAACCCTGATGAATGTGTTGCTCTCGGTGCATCCTTGCAGGCAGGCGTTTTGGGCGGCGACGTTAAGGGTTTGTTGCTTCTTGATGTAACCCCACTTTCATTAGGTATTGAAACAATGGGCGGTGTTTCCACAAAGGTTATCGACAGAAACACCACTATCCCTGCTAAAAAGAGCCAGATTTTCTCAACTGCGGCTGACGGTCAGACCTCTGTTGAGGTACACGTATTACAGGGTGAGCGTGAATTTGCAAAGGATAATAAAACTCTTGGTGTATTCCACCTTGATGGTATTGCTGCTGCTCCTCGCGGAGTTCCTCAGATTGAGGTTACCTTTGATATCGACGCAAACGGTATCGTTCACGTTTCCGCAAAGGACTTAGGAACAGGTAAGGAAAACGATATTACAATCACATCTAATACAAATATGTCTAAAGAGGATATTGATAAGGCTGTTAAAGAGGCTGAGGAATATGCTGCAGAGGATAAGAAACGCAGAGAAGCTGTGGATGTTCGCAATAATGCAGATCAGATGATTTACCAGACTGAAAAGACTATTACCGATTTGGGCGACAAAGTAACCGAGGATGAAAAGGCTAAAATCAACACCGCAAAAGATGCTTTAAAGGAAGCTCTTAAGGGTGAGGATATCGAAGCTATCAAGGCCCGTCAGGAAGATTTGCAGAAAGAGTTGTTTGCTATTAGCGAAAAGCTTTACAAGGCAGCAAATCCCGAGGGAGCACAGTCTGCACCGCAGGGCGAAGCAGACCCTAACGTTTACGAGGCAGACTACACAGATGTAGACGAGAATAAATAATATTATATGTAGGGGTCGGTGCCCACATCGACCCTATAACATATTTACAGGAGAATGGTTTTGGCTGATAAAAGAGATTATTATGAAGTCTTGGGCGTAGATAAATCTGTGTCAGAGGACGAATTAAAAAAAGCATACAGAAAAGCTGCAAAAAAATATCACCCCGACCTTAATCCCGGAGATGCCGAGGCAGAGAAAAATTTCAAGGAAGTTAATGAAGCTTACGAGGTGCTTTCCGATAGCGAAAAACGTGCTCGGTACGACCAATTCGGTCACGCAGGCGTAGACCCTAATTTCGGCGCAGGCGCAGGCGGCGGTGCTTGGGGCGGAGGCTTCCAGGACTTTGGCGATTTGGGAGATATTTTCGGCTCCTTTTTCGGCGGAGGTTTCGGTGGCGGCAGCAGGCGTAATCCTAACGCTCCCAGACGCGGTAACGATACGGCGGCTACTGTTAACCTTTCTTTCGAGGAAGCGGCAATGGGCTGTAAAAAAACTATAAAGGTTACAAAAATTGATAACTGCCCCGACTGTGACGGCAGCGGTGCTGAAAAGGGTAGCTCTGCTAAAACCTGTCCCGTTTGTCACGGAAGCGGTCAGGTTTCTGCAACACAGCGCACTCCTTTTGGTGTAATGCAAACCCAAAAAGTCTGCGACCATTGTAAAGGAAGCGGTAAAATAATAGATAATCCGTGTCGCAAGTGTGCAGGTAAAGGAAGAATACGTCATACTGTTGATGTGCCGGTAGAAATCCCTGCAGGTATTGATGACGGTCAGGTAATTAGCCTTCGCGGCGGCGGTGATGCAGGCGTAAACGGTGGCCCTTCGGGTGATTTGCGCATTAATGTAAATGTGCGACCTCACCCCATATTTGAGCGAGACGGCTATGATGTTTATTGCGAGATACCTATTACATTTACGCAGGCGGCTCTCGGTGACGAAATTACAGTTCCTACTCTTTACGGAAAAACAAAATTCAGTATTCACGAGGGTACACAGCCGGGTGATGAATTTAAGTTAAAGGGTAAGGGCATACAAAGGCTTCGCTACGCCGGTAAGGGTGACCAGTATGTCAGAGTTGTGGTAGAAGTTCCGCGCGATCTTAACCGCGAGCAAAAAGAAAAATTAAAGGATTTCGAAAAATCCTTTAATGACGATAAAAATTATAAAAAACGCAAATCATTTATGGATAAAGTTAAAGATTTGTTTAATGATTAATTTAAAACAGCTCCGTCAAGGGGCTGTTTTGCTTATATATAATGTATATATTATCTTATATATAGTAATAAAAATGTGGTTTATAAAGGACATAAAACCCAAGATATAGTGGTCTAAAAAATAATTTAAAAATTTTTAAATTTTTTTGAAAAAAAGTGTTGACAAAGGGTAATTGATGTGGTATTATAATCGAGCGCCATAAAAAAGGCAGGCGCAAAACGGACCTTGAAAATTAAACAACGACAATAATAAGGACCCGACAATTCTTAAGAGAAATCGAGAGAAAAGTCAAGTGTACTTTAAAAAGTAAACGGACAAAAAATAATGCGTCAGCATTAAAGTAAAGAGCTAAAGAGCGCTTTAAAAAAGGTTTTAACACGAAAGTGTTGAGATATAATTTTTTAGAGAGTTTGATCCTGGCTCAGGACGAACGCTGGCGGCGTGCCTAACACATGCAAGTCGAACGGAGTGTTTCGCTGAATTGATGTAAGCTTGCTTATGGATTTTCTTGAAACACTTAGTGGCGGACGGGTGAGTAACGCGTGAGTAACCTGCCTTACAGAGGGGGACAACAGTTGGAAACGACTGCTAATACCGCATAATATATTCGGGAGGCATCTCCTGAATATCAAAGGAGCAATCCGCTGTAAGATGGACTCGCGTCCAATTAGATAGTTGGTGGGGTAAAGGCCTACCAAGTCGACGATTGGTAGCCGGACTGAGAGGTTGAACGGCCACATTGGGACTGAGACACGGCCCAGACTCCTACGGGAGGCAGCAGTGGGGGATATTGCACAATGGAGGAAACTCTGATGCAGCAACGCCGCGTGAGGGAAGAAGGTTTTCGGA
>JAZRAI010000009.1:0-54135 GCA_045634455.1 Acutalibacteraceae bacterium | reverse complement strand
TATTGATGCCGATTTACGCATTCCGTCTATTGCAAAAAAGATGCGCATAGATTCCTCTCCGGGTCTTACGGATTTGTTAAAGGTTGGCGGACTTGACCTTTTACCGAACTTTGAATATATGCATTACAATAATTGGTATATAATGCCCTCGGGTGAACTACCGCCTAATCCTTCCGAGCTTTTAAGCTCTTCTAAAATGGAAAAGCTATTAGAAGCTTTGAAAGAAAGCTTTGATTTTATAATTATTGACCTTCCGCCTGTGAATCTCGTTTCGGACTCACTTGCAATTTCAAAGTATATTACAGGTATGGTTCTTGTAATTCGTGAGGATTATACAGAAAAGCCTGAACTTGAAGCTGGAGTAAGACAGTTGAAACTTTCTAATGTAAAGATTTTAGGCTGTGTAATGAATGAGACAACCGGTGGCAAAGGTTATTACAGTAAATATAAACGTGATTACAAATATTACTCTACCTACGGCACAAATAAGTAATGGCGGGGTGATAATATGACCGACTTTCATTCTCACATATTGCCCGATATTGACGACGGAAGCGACAGTGTTTCGCAAAGTATTGAAATGCTGAAGCTTTTATCTGAGCAGGGTGTAAAACGAGTGGTTGCAACCCCTCATTTTTATGCTGATAAAACAACTGTTGAGGAGTTTTTGCAAAATAGAAAAACGGCTTTTGACTTACTTTCAAAAGAACTTACATCTGATTTGCCTGAAATTGTTTTAGGTGCAGAGGTCAGTTATTACGAAGGTATAAGTCATCTTGAAAATTTAAGCAGTTTGTTAATTGAAAATTCGGAATTTTTACTTTTGGAAATGCCTTTTGAAAAATGGTCAAAATTCACTGTGTCGGAGTTGTTACAACTTTCCGCAAACGGAAGCTTTACCGTGGTGATAGCACATATCGACCGTTATTTGAATTTTCTTAATACACCGCTTATTAATCTTCTTTTACAAAACGGTTTGCTTTTTCAGGTGAATGCCGAAACTTTTGGAAACGTTTTTAAAAGAAAAAAAGTTTTAAAGCTGTTTCATAATGAGGCGGTACATTTTATAGGAACCGATTCTCATAATACAACAAATCGCAAGCCGAATTATGATATTGCGAAAAATAAATTAATCAATAAATTTGGCAAAGCTTATTTTGAAAGCTTTGTTGATGTGGGAAATCAAATTTTCCCAAAAAATAAAAACTAAAAAAATATTCTTTTTGAAAGGAAGAATTTAAAATGAAAAAACTATTAGTATTTTGTCTCACCGCAGTTTTGATGCTTACTATGAGTATCAGCTCTTTTGCTGCCGGCTTTGTAGAAAGCCCCTCTAACAATCCTGCTCCCGAAGTTGTTAAAGGTGAATCAGGCAACGAGAGTGAAGATTGTGTAGCAGAACTTATTATTACTCCTTATTCAGAGCGTGATGAGTTAAACGATTCACTCCAGGATGAAATGGAAAAGGTATATCAGGAAGTTAAAAATTCTACCGATATTGCAAGTCTTTCTACAGAACTCAAAGAATATTGCAAAAAGAATAATATTGATACTAAAAATCTTGCTATAAGCGACCTTTTTGATATCAGCTATTCTCATTGCCCTGAACATGACGAGCATGGTTACTTTACTATTCATTTAAAAGCTGATTCACTTAAGAATTTTGTAGGTCTTCTTCACTACACAGGCAACGGTTATGAGCTTGTTGATACAAAGCTATCGGCTGACGGCGAAACTTTAAAGTTTAAGCTTGACGATTTTTCTCCTTTTGTAATAGTTGTTGATACTTCTGTGAAGGCTGATTCTCCTGTTACAGGTGATAACTCAAATCTTACTCTTTGGATAGCTATTCTCGTAGCTTGTGTTTTAGCTTTATTTGTAACATTATTCTTCTTAATTAAAAGAAAGAAGGCGTAAAAAACAATATGACCGAAAGAAAATCGAGTAATCTTGCTTTAAAAATTATTGCGATATTTCTTTCCGTTGCCATAATTGTAGTTGCTTCCTTAATTTTAATTAACATTTGGGAAAAAAATCGCGGCAAATTTAAGGGAGACGGCTTCACTACCGCAACAGATACGGTGGAGTTTGGCGGTCAGAAATATACCTTAAAGGATAATATAGAAACTCTGCTTATTTTGGGCCTTGATAAAACGGCACAGGTAAGCGGAGATTCCTATAATAACGAAATGCAGGCGGACTTCTTGCTTTTGCTTGTGATAGACAACAAAAACAGCGAGTGTAAAGCTATACATATAAATCGAGATACCGTTGCCGAAATGAATATTTTGGGTGTTGCAGGCGATAAAGTTGGTACTACCACTAAACAGATAGCATTGTCTCACACCTACGGAAATGGCAGAGAGGTAAGCTGTAGAAATACCGCCAACGCGGTATCAAAACTGCTTATGGATATTAAAATTGACCACTATGTTTCGGTTACTATGGATGTAGTTCCCGTTGTTAACGATTTAGTGGGTGGAGTAGAGCTTGAGATATTAGAGGATTTTTCAGAAGTTGATGAAACCCTCGTAAAAGGGCAGACTGTAAACCTTAACGGTCAACAGGCATTAACTTATATCCGCACACGCTATGGTCTTAATGACCCAAGCAACAGTACCAGAATGGTACGTCAAAAGCAGTATATTAAAGCACTTTATGAAAAAGCAATGTTAGCCATAGAAAAGGACAACAGCTTTATTTCAAGTGCATCCTTAAAGCTCTCAAAAAGCTTTGTTTCGGATTGTTCTGCAAATAAGCTTGAGAGTTATTTGAAAAAAGTTTCAGAGTATAGCTTAAAAGAAATTTTAAATTTAGAGGGCGAAAATAAAATGGGGGAAGAATTTATAGAATTTTATCCCACAGAAGCCTCTTTAAAAGAGACTGTTATTAACGCTTTCTACGAAAAATGATGTATTAATAAAAAATTTAAAGGAGGGGGATAATGTGAAAACAAAGGCAGTTGAAATTGAAAGAGTTGACATCAGCGTAAAATCAAACAGTTTATATTTAATATTTAAACGCGGTTTTGATGTTATCGCCTCCATTTTAGGTTTAGTAGGGCTTTTTATTCCTTTTGCTATTATAATTCTTATAATACTTATTGATTCACCCGGTGCTTCTGCTGTATATACACAAGAGCGTGTGGGAAAAGACGGTAAAAGGTTTAAACTTTATAAATTTCGTTCTATGATTCCAAATGCGGAAGATATGCTTGATTCTATGTTGGATAAAAATGAAATGCAGGGTCCTGTATTTAAAATTAAGTCAGACCCAAGAATTACCCGATTTGGAAGTTTTATGAGAAAAACCGGTATTGATGAATTACCTCAGCTTTATAATGTTTTAAAGGGTGATATGTCACTTGTGGGGCCCAGACCTCCACTGCCACGTGAGGTAGCGCAATACAATGATATACAAATGCAAAGACTTTTGATTACACCCGGTATCACCTGTTATTGGCAAATTCAGCCCCATCGTAACTCTTTGAGCTTTGATGAGTGGCTAAGTCTTGATTTTAAGTATATAGAAGAACGCAGTTTTAAAACCGATTTTATAATATTATATAAAACAATTGGTGCTGTTTGCGGTATGGAGGGTGAATGATGCCCCACGACGATAAAAAGGCGAAAATTGCCTTTATCGGACATAAACGTGTGCCTTCTCGTGAAGGCGGCGTTGAAATAGTTGCCGAGGAACTTTCTGTCAGAATGGCTTCACTCGGTTTTGATGTTACTTTATATAATCGTAAAGGACATCATATAAGCGGTAAAAATTTTGATAAGCAACTCCTTAAAGAATATAAGGGAGTACATATCAAATCGGTTTTGACCGTTAATAAAGCAGGTCTTGCGGCTATGTCATCTTCATTTTTTGCAAGTATAGCCGCCGCTTTTTCATCCTATAAAGTTGTTCATTACCATGCAGAGGGACCTTGCGCTATGATGTGGATTCCCAAAATGTTTGGAAAGCGTTGTATAGCTACTATTCACGGTCTTGACCACAAGCGTGCAAAATGGGGTAATTTTGCATCAATGTATATAAAATTCGGTGAAAAATGTGCCGTGAAATGTGCAGACGAAATAATCGTTTTAAGTCAAAATCTTAAGGATTATTTTTTGGAAACTTATGGACGCGAAACAGTATATATTCCTAACGGAGTTTCAAAGACTACAAAATGTGACCCTCAGCTTATAACCGAAAAATACGGTCTTATCGGCGGGGATTATATTTTATTTTTGGGAAGAATTGTTCCTGAAAAAGGTATTTCCTATTTAGTTGATGCTTTTAAGAGTGTTCAAACCGATAAAAAGCTGGTTATTGCAGGCGGAGCCTCTGATACTGACGAGTATATGAAGTATATAAAAGCTATGGCAGATTCTGATGACAGAATAATTTTCACCGATTTTGTTGAAGGCGGACTTTTAGCAGAGCTTTACAGTAATGCTTATTTTTATACATTGCCCTCTGATTTAGAGGGAATGCCGCTAAGTCTTTTAGAGGCAATGAGTTACGGCAATTGCTGTCTTACTTCTGATATTCCCGAGTGTACCGAGGTTATTGGCGATAAGGGAATTACTTTTAAAAAGTCAAGCGTTGCCGATTTAACATTAAAGCTTCAATATCTTTGCGATAACCCGCAGATTGTGGCGGACTTTTCGTCTGTCAGCGCAGATTATATTTGCAGTAAATATAATTGGGATGATGTTACGAATGAAACTTTAAAACTGTACGGAGTAGGAATTTCCAAATACTCTGAAAGGAAAAAGCATGAAAGTTTTGCTGGTAAATAAATTTCTGTTTCCAAAAGGTGGAGCTGAAACCTATACATTTAAGCTTGGAGAAATTTCAGAAAAATACGGTCATAAAGTTCAATATTTTGGACTATATAATTCCAAAAATATTGTTGGTAACAATATAGGAGAATGTGTTACGAATATTGATTTTAACGATGGTATATTTAAAAATCTCACCGCCCCTTTTCGTATTATTTTTTCCACCGAAGCAAAGAGAAAGATAAGTAAAGTTTTATATGATTTCGAGCCTGATGTTGTTCATTTAAATAACATTCAGTTTCATTTAACACCAAGTATTATTCTTGCTGTACAAAAGTATCGTAAAATAACAGGACGTACAGTTAAAATTATATACACCGCGCATGATTATCAATTAATTTGTCCAAGTCATGGTTTGTTTGATACTAATATTAATGTTTGTGAAAAATGCTTAGGTGGAAACTATACTCATTGTTTGCGAACTAAATGCGTGAAAAATTCAAGAACGAAGAGCTTTTTAGCAATGCTTGATGCTTATTTTTGGAAATACAGTAAGGCTTATAATTATATTGATACTATAATTTGTCCTTCGTTTTTTTTGAAAAGCAAACTTGATTTACAAAAGAGATTTTCAGATAAAACAGTAGTAATACATAATTTTTTTGAAACACAAAAAATTGAAAATCTTGAAAAAAGCGACTATATTTTGGAATTTGGACATTTATCGCGGGACAAAGGAACGCTTGCGTTACTTGAAGTAGCAAAACGCATGCCGGAAACAAGATTTGTTTTTGCGGGATATGGTCCTGCAGCAGAAGAAATAGAAAAAGTTTCAAACGCGGAGTATGTTGGTTTTAAAACCGGAGAAGAACTTAAAGAATTAATTTCAAATGCTTTATGTAGTGTGTATCCCTCGCAGTGGTACGAAAACTGTCCTTTTTCTGTAATAGAGTCACAAATATATTTAACACCGGTAATCGCTTCACGTATGGGCGGAATTCCTGAATTAATAAACGAAGGAAAGACAGGACTTTTATTTAATAGCGGAAATGTCGATGATTTAGAATGTAAGTTAAGAGATTTAATTTTTACTCCAAACAAGCTTGAAACCTTTATAGAAAATTGCAAGTATGTTGAATTTGAAACTCCACAAACTTATTATGAAAAATTATTGAAGTATTACGGAGAATAGTTTTATGAAAATATATGAAATAGGAACTGGCTATACGCCTATTCCTGCTCAAATTGGCGCTGCAACAGAAATTGTTGTTGAAGAACTTACAAGGGCTTTTATAAAAAACGGGCAAGATGCAGAAATAATAGATATAAAAGCATCTAATCGTTCAAAAACAGAACTTCCTATTTCTGAAGTAAAAGTTCCTAAAGTTTTTACAAAAACAGATGTTAGTCTTGGTGTAGTTCATAAATTAAAAAGAGTAGTTTATTCTATTTCATTGGCATACAAGTTAAGCAATATTTTAAAGAACTCTGATGAGAAAGTAATTCTTCATTTTCATAATCAATATAATCTTTTTTTCTTTATAAAATTAGTTTCTAAAAAAAAGCGACAAAATGCTTATATTGCTTTCACAAACCATAGCTATATATGGCACGGCGATTGGAATGATATACAATCAATTGTTTCAAAAAGGTATTTTCAAGAGGTATATTCTATGCCTTTTGCAGATCGAGTTTTTGTTTTAAATCAAAAAGCCAGAAATAATATTGCCGAACACACTCGGGTCGATAAAAATAAAATAGTTTTAATTCCTAACGGGGTTAATACCGATATTTATAAACCGATATCATCGCAAGAACGAAATCTGATTTTGAAAAAAAATGATTTAGATGGCAAGAAAATTGTAATACAGGTCGGTTCTGTTTGTGAGCGAAAAAATCAACTTTTTGCAATAAAAACTTTGTTACCTTTTATGAAGCAGGATAGCGATATAGTTTATTGCTATGCAGGAGGAATAATTGACGAAAATTATCAGGCAGAAATCAATAAATATATATCTGAAAACAGTATAGAAAGTCAGGTTAGATACTTTGGAGAGCTTAAGCCCGGCAAAGAACTGAACGAGCTATATAACATGGCAAATCTTATGCTTTTCCCGTCTGTGGCGGAAGGATTTTCTCTTACAATAATTGAAGCTATGTCGGCAGGAATTCCTGTTGCAATAAAGAAAAATCTGATTTTTGAACTGTCCGACAAATGTTTTACCTTTGAAAACCAAGCGGAATTTGCAGAAATTATGGATAATTCAGTGTTAAACTTAGGTTATGACTTTTCAGAAAAATTAAGCACATTTATAAAACAAATTTTTTCATGGAATAATGTAGCACAGGAATATCTGAATACTTTTAACCGTATAGAAGGGGAATAATTATGCCCAAAAAACTTAACGGTACAGTTATTGTTACATATCGCTGTAATGCTAAATGTACTATGTGTAACAGATATAAGGTTCCTTCGCTTCCTGAGGATGAAATAAGTATTGAGACAATAAAAAAGTTGCCCCAAATGTATTTTACAAACATCACCGGCGGAGAACCGTTTATAAGAGACGATTTAAAGGATATTGTAAGGGAACTTTATAAGAAAAGCGACAGAATAGTAATTTCCACAAACGGCTTTTTTACCGATAAAATTGTGGATTTGTGCCGTGAATTCCCGAATATCGGAATTCGTATTTCGATAGAGGGTTTAGAGCAGACAAATAATGAAATCCGCGGTCTTGAAGACGGCTTCAATAAAGGCTATACAACCCTTAAAACCTTAAAAGAAATGGGTATGCAGGATGTAGGCTTCGGCATGACGGTTCAGGACAGAAATGCACCTGATTTAGTGCCTTTATACGACCTTTCAAATAAAATGGATATGGAGTTTGCAACAGCTTCGCTTCATAACAGTTTCTATTTCGTTGAAAGTAATAACATTATTAAAGATAGGCTAATGGTGGCTTCTCATTTCGAAAAATTGGTGAACGAGCTACTTAAATCAAATAGTCCTAAAAAGTGGTTCAGGGCTTATTTCAACCACGGACTTATTAATTATATATTTTCGCAAAAACGTTTACTTCCTTGTGATATGAGCTTTGATACGTTTTTTATTGACCCTTACGGTGATGTTATGCCTTGTAATGGAACAAGAGAAAAGCTTGTAATGGGTAATTTGAATAATCAAGCCTTTGATGAGCTTTGGAGTAGTGTTGAGGCAGAAAATGTACGCAAAAAAGTACGATGCTGTGACCGAAACTGTTGGATGATAGGCTCGGTTTCACCTGCAATGCACAAATATATTTGGGTGCCTTTTTTCTGGGTTTTAAAGCACAAATTCCTGTTTTTCTTTAAGAAACAAAAATATTCTATGTATGAAAATAAAGTAGTCCGCGATTTTCGTGACGGCAAGATTTCAAAGGAGCAATTAGACGCTCTTTCAACCTGTGAGGGTTGCAAAGAAGCGTTTTGCACGACAGAAAAATGATTGTTTTATCAAATTGTTTAACCGAAACAGTAGACGAGGGATGCTTAAAGCTCGCCAATAGTTTAATTAAAAGAATTAAACAAAAGAATACTGATACAACGGTTGTTGCTTACCAAAGGAAAGGTAATATAGCCGATGTTTACTTTAAACTCAACAAGTTTTTTTTAAACTTTAGTTTTTTGAAGTATTTAAGAAATAAGAAAGATGAAATCTTGTTTATTCCTTTTCCTACACGCTCTTTACCTATGGCAATCAGAGCCTTTGTTTTAAGTGTATTTACGAAAAAAGCAATACGAATTGTTTTAACAATGAAGCAAGATTTCAGCACACTTTCGAAAAAATTACTTTCTTCAAAAAAGGTTAGTTTTATCGTCTTTTCACGCGATGTAGCTGACTATTATAGGAACGTTTTTGCAAATAAAAAAATAGAGTATTTAAAATGCGGAGTTGATACTAAAAAGTTTGTTCCTGCAACCGATAATGAGAGGGAAAAATTAAGAGAAAAGTATAATATACCCCTTGATAAAAATGTAATTCTTCATGTGGGACATTTGAATAGTGGTAGAAACGTTGATAAACTTTTAAATATTTCCGACGAATATTTTGTTTTATTGGTTACAAGTACACTTACTAAAAGTGAGCAAGATTTAGAACTTAAACAAAAATTATTATCACGAGAAAATATTAAATTAGTGGACGATTATATAAAAAATATCGAAGAAATTTATCAATTGTCTGATATTTATTTTTTCCCTGTTGTAAAGGATGGGAATTGCATAGATATACCGCTTTCCTGTATGGAAGCTGCAGCCTGTAATTTGCCTGTTATAACTACTGATTTTGGCGAGATGAAAGAATTTATAGGCAAAGATGATTTTTATTTCACAAATGATTTTGATAGTAAAAAAATCAATTCTATAATTAATGATATATTATTACAAAAAGAATTTGGCTCTCGAAATGCGGTTCTCTGTTATGATTGGAACAAAGCAGTAGCTGAGATTTCAGCGTCTTAAATTTAGGAGATTTTTATATGGAAATGCCGTTGGTTTCTGTTATTATGCCTGTTTATAATGTTGAAAATTATTTAAATAAATGTATTGAAAGTGTTGTAAATCAGACATATAAAAATCTTGAAATTATTCTTGTGGATGACGGTTCAACTGATAATAGTCCTTTAATATGTGATAATTGGGCAAAAAAAGATAGCAGAATAAGGGTTTTGCATAAATTAAATTCCGGCGCGGGTTTTTCGCGAAATCAAGGAATAGAAAATTCAACTGGGGAATATATCTTTTTTGTTGATAGCGATGACTATTTGGATTTTGAAACTGTTGAAAAATGTATTCTTAAAGCAAATGAAACTTTTGCAGATTTGATAATTTTTGGAAAAAATGAGTTTAGTGATGATGGAAATATTAAATCTGTGCCTTTAAATTCTAATAAAGATATATTCGTGGGTAGGGAAGTTATTGATGAACTTTTACCATCGTTGTTCACATATAAAATAGGTGTTGGAATAAGTGTCTGGGGAAAGATGTATAAGGCAAGTGTTATCAAGAAAAATAACATAAAGTTTCTTTCTGAACGTGAAATTTTTTCGGAAGACGCATATTTTACTACTGAAATTTTTGGTTTTCTCTCCTTAGTTGCTGTAATTAATGAAAATTTTTATTATTACCGCAAAAGTAATACTTCTTATACTAAGCAATTCAAAAAGAATCATCAAGCACTAAACGATTCCTTTTTAGAAGAAAGCTTATTATTATGTAAAAAAAATAAGTATCCGGTAAAAATTTCTAATAGCATTTGCACAAGATATCTTATGTTTACATTAGCGGGAATGAAACAAATTATCAATTCAGAGTATACTTTAAGTGAAAAATACACATTGATTAAAGATTTCTTTAAGAATGGATTATTATTAAAAATATTAAGTAAAGAAGTAATAAAATCGCAAAAGATTTTATCAAGAATTTTTTGGCGAATGTTGAAGTTGAGACTATATCCCGTTTGTTACATATTGTTATTTTTAAAAGCATGTTAGATAGGTAGGAGGTTAAGATGTCCGGTAGCATATTATACATAAAAAAACGAAAATTTTCGGAGAGCCTGACTTACTTTGTATTAATTTTACCTCTGTTACTTTCGTCTTTAATAGATTTTCTTAATCTACCAAGTTTGGTTAAATATTCAATTGATATAGCAATAGTTCTGATATTATCCTCTATATTCTTTGGAAGAAGAGTAGCCTTTAAGAATGAGTCGTTGCCTTTGATACTCATAATTCTTTCGTTTTTTGCTCTTACCTTAATAGTTTATTTGTTTAGTTATCAATCATTAGTATATTACCTTTGGGGATTTAGAAATAATTTTAGGTTTTATATTGCTTTTTTAGCTTTTATTTTATATTTCACCAAAGATGATGCGGAGTTTTTTCTTAACTTTTTTGATAAGGTCTTTTGGCTTAATGTAGTTGTGACATTTGTGCAATTCACTTTAGGGTATAGGCAGGATTATTTAGGTGGATTATTTGGTGTAGAAAAAGGTTGTAATGCATATTCAATAATATTTTTCTCTATAATAGTTGCAAAATCGTTGTTGTCTTTTATGGAACATAGCGAAAATTCTATTAAATGCTTTTTGAAATGCGGTATATCTTTAATAATTGCGGCTATGGCAGAACTTAAATTCTATTTTTTGATTTTTCTTTTTATTTTAGTTTTTGCAGCGGTTTTTACACGTTTCTCTTGGAAAAAAATTCTCGTTATGATTTTATTGTCGTTGATAATATTTCTATCAGGTGGATTGTTAGCATCGCTTTTCGGTAGTAGTAATGCTCTTTCTTTTGATAGGGTTATGGAACTTGTTACTGCAGAAAATTATGCAACTGAAGAAGATTTAGGAAGATTTACTGCAATTCCGGTAATTTCAAGAGATTTCCTTGTTGAAATACCTGAAAAACTTTTCG
Source organism: Acutalibacteraceae bacterium (assembly GCA_045634455.1). Lineage (GTDB taxonomy): Bacteria > Bacillota > Clostridia > Oscillospirales > Acutalibacteraceae > UBA737. Next base: position 42,902 of record JAZRAI010000009.1, on the reverse strand, counting down.
GAATGGGACTTGGAAACTGCGATACATCGTCATTTGAAATTTGTAATACGCCGTTTTACAAATTAAACTCAAATCTTCACTATACTTGGTTTTCGAGTGCGTTCTTATTTTTAGAAACTGGTTTTTTAGGTCTTTTAACTTATTTGTCTTTTTTTGTTGTTTGTTTTATTTTAGCATTTAAACAAATGAGAAAAAATACTGATAACGTACTTTTTTGCAGATTGGGTATGATGATGTCAGTAATTTGTTTTTTGCTTACGTTTTATAATTCATCATTACGTATGGAAGTGGCATATATTGCATATTTTGTTTTAGCACTTCCTTTTATAAATTCAAAACATAAATATAATCCGCAATAAGCGGTTAAATATAATATATTAAGGAGGCATTTACTTATGGTTAAATTTCTTAATAATAAAATCTTACCGATATTAATGGCGGTACTTTTGTTGGTCGCTGCATTTCCAATTTCAATTTTTGCGGCCGATACCGAAGAAATATCAGGCGTTTTAGGTGATACAGCGAGTTGCAACATTGGTATTTCTTATAAAAAAACAAATACAATGGGTAGTGTTACTTGCGATTATTCCGATGGGGCTACCGTTAATGCGACAGCAGTAGGTGGAAAAATGTTTGTTACATATTCCGCTATAAATACCATTACAATTACAAATAAAAGCGGCAAAAAAGCACAAATCAAATTTGATTATTCCGTTGAAAACGCGTCTTCATTAACCATTGGTGGTGTTTCGTATTCTGGAAGCGGTACATATACATCTTCTGAAATCGATGCAAATGCAACATTGGCTGTGGTTTTGACTTCAAATAAAAATTCTACCGCAAGTCTGAAACTAAGTAATTTTGTTTTGTTAGTTTCTTTGCAAGCATTTAATGTCACTGTAAAATATAATAGCGAGCTTGGTTCTGTAAAATTTGGCGATACGAATGTAGAAAACGATTATACACAAGAGGTTGTTTCTTCTCAAGGAGCTGTTTTGACTGCAAATCCTATTAGCGGAGCTACTTTCTTAGGTTGGATAAATCCCACTAACAATCAAGTTATTTCGTTAAATAAGAGTATAACTGTTACTCCTGATAATGATATGACTGTTGAAGCTATTTTTGTGACTTCTACTTCAAAAGGATATTTTTTGGTAGAAGATAAGTATTTGTTTGATGATTTGAATGTTGCTATAAATAAAGCAGCCACAAGTTCATCAAGTAAAACTGTTGTTCTTATGAATAATGCTACGTTACCTGCAGGTAATTATACAATTCCGGCGGGTGTTACACTGCTTATTCCTTTTGACAGTGCAAATACTCTTTATACAACCGAACCCGGTCACGATGAGGGAACTACAGATATTAAACCCTATCCTTATCGCACCCTTAATTTATCAAGCGGTGCTAATATAACAGTAAATGGTGCTATAAGTGTTTCTGCTAAACACAGAGAAGCTCAAGGTTCCGGATTTGGATGTGAAAACAGCGGTGCTTACGGCTGTATTAATATGGCTGACGGCAGTAACATAACTGTAAATAATGGTGCTACTCTTTATGCTTGGGGTTACATTATTGGTGACGGTTCTGTTGTGGCTAATAGCGGTGCTACTGTTTATGAATATTTCCAATTCAGAGATTTCCGTGGCGGTTCCATATCAAGCGCAATGGAAGAAGAATATGGTGTATTCCTATTTTCACAATATTATGTTCAGAATATTGAGGTTCCCTTAACACTTTATGCAGGTGCTATTGAAAAAACCTTTGTAACTATTACAATGTCTAATATGGACTTTAGCGAGGATGTAACATTTATCGGTTCAAGCGATGCTATGTTTACCATATCTGACGGTTATGTTACAAAGAGGTATGATGGTTCAACCGACCGCCTTATTGTTGAATCAAATGGAGATATCTCTGTTGACTCTATCACATTTTCAATTGGCTTCGGTGGTGATAACGGTATTACAGGTATATCTAAAGACACCGCTAAGTATGAATTACCTATTACAAATAATCTAACAGTTATTGCAAACAGCGGTAAGGCTTCATTAGACCAAGATCTTGCTTTATTACCCGGCTCTGAAATCATTGTTCGCAAGGATGCTATTTGTACTTTGGGCGATGGTGTTAATATTTATGCATACGATGCTGATGATTGGGGAACTTTTTCGTATTCAAAGAATTTTAATCATAAGTTCTTGCCTTTGAGATATGCACCAAGCAGAACCTATACAAGAACAGAAGCGGATTTGGCTGATGCTAAAATTCAGGTTGACGGTATAGTAGATGCCTCTGCAGGATATGTATATACCACCGCAGGCGGTGCCAATATTTTCAGTACAGGAAACGGAAAAGTTATCACAGTTGCTGGCACACAAACTGCTACATACCAATTCGTTCAAGGTAGTGATTACACAGCTGAATCAAATATAGCTATACCTATTACCCCTGCAAAGATTAAAAACGCAGACGGAAGCTTTATAGAAACTTCATCTGCAACAACTGCAACAACCTATATCTATAATGCAACTCATGGTAAATGGGATAACAATAATCACGCAATTACCGAAGAGTCAACTGCTCCTACTTGTACAGAAAATGGTTGTATCACTTATACTTGTTCTTGTGGTTATAGCTATGTAGCTGACGGTGATCCCGCTACAGGTCATAGCCTTGTTGGTGAATGGATAGTTGAAGCAGTTCCTACATATAGCGCAGATGGATGCAAATATCATATTTGCGAGGTTTGTGGGGAAAAAGGTGATGTAACTGTTATTGCAAAGCACATTGTTCCTGATATCAACTCTGACGGAACACTTGGTGCGGATGACCTTGTAAGGCTTAAGAAAATCGTTTTAGGTATAGACCTTGTTGAAACTGATGTCGATAACGACATATATGAAACAATTATGGACCTTAACGATGACGGCAAATATAACATTATGGATTTGATCAGACTAAAGAGAATAATGTTAGAACTTTAATTAAAAATCACATGCTACCGCACAAAACGTGCGGTAGCAACTATAAATTTTATCACATAATGGAGGAATGTGAAAATGGCAACTAAGTTTGGAAGACGTCTGCTTTCCGCGTTGTTGGCAGTAATGATGTTGTTTTCCTTAATGCCAGCTCAGATAGTAAGAGCAGAAAATACTGACAACAACATTTCAGATTACGAAACTTTTATAGTCAATTTCGCTTTTTTGGAAGAATTAGCAAATATATATGTCCAAGAAGTGGATGATTCAGTTGACATATATGATATTATGATCAAGTATATCAGAACTGGTGTTGATAGGTACAATAGCGGTTCTTGGGGAATTATGGCCGGGTATGAAAATATCGAATTCGCCAATTTTGTGGCTGAATTAGAAGGACCTCTTAGTGAAGAACTTGGTTTCCCATTAAATATTACGGGATTAAAAAATATAGACAATTTCTATTTACCAAACGGAGATTATGTTGATTTAGGACATATGTTTGGTACAATGGATATCACTTATAATAATAAAGGAAGCGTAAATCACGCGGACGTCGGCGGCTGGGCAGGCGATATAGTTGACCTAATGAGTGCTGCTGATTTAGGTAAGGTATCTGGCGATATTGATGAAATGGTAGCCGATATTTCTGAAAATTATTTTTTAAAAAATTTAGATGATGAATTAGGTGCAAATGGTTCCTTTACACTTACTGATTTATATGGTGATATAGACGCTTTCTATATTATGCAAACTATTCCTGAAACATATGAGTATGGTGTTTTTTATAATACAATTTTAGAATACTTTACAGAAGAACTTTCTGATGAATTTCGTGCAGAATTTTTACTTAAAAACAGATTTAACAATACTGGCACACGTGAACAAATCCGCGAAAAGGTATATAATGAATATCTCAATAACAAGGTAGTCAGCACACTTGAAGCCACAAGAAAATATAATACAAATGACATCATTTCTTTGAGAAAAGCTTCTTGTTATGCTTTTGCTGATTTTCTTTGTGAAAAGTCAGGCGATTATGTAGAAAAATCCGAAAAGTCATATCTTACGGTATTTAACTCAGAGCATTCTGATTTAGCCCCTGGTATAACACAGGAACTTAAATATGCTACAGCTAATGACGGTAAGCAGATGGCATATTATATAGCTACTGCTGACATTACAAGAGAAGATGTAAATCTTTATGCAAACTATAAAGATAATAATCCCACGAAGTGGGGAATGCAAACCGTTCTTGAGCAGGCAAATTCCGCACAGGAAAAATATGGCAATCCATCTAGTGACAGTTATATTGAAAATTATAATGTAATTGCAAGTACAAACGGGGCAGGTTTTAATATTACAACAGGTGAGCCTGGCGGTTTGCTTGTTATGGGAGGAGTAGAGTATCATCCCATAAATTCTAATGGTTTCTTTGGAATTCTTGATGATGGAACAGCAGTAATTGGATCTACAGAGGAATATAATACTATCTACAAAGGCAGGGTTATGGAGGGTATTGCTCAGTTTGGTGCGACCCTTGTAAAAGACGGCAAAATCGTCACAACAGAAGGAGGTACACGTGCAAGTCGTACCGCCGTTGGTATCACAAGAACGGGTAAAGTGGTTCTTATGGTGCTTGATGGTCGTCAAGAACCTGTTTCTTGTGGCGGCAATATGGTAGAAATTGCCCAAATTATGCTTGAAGCGGGTTGTGTTCATGCAGTAAATCTTGATGGTGGCGGTTCTTCAACTTATGTAGCTAAGCAAGAGGGCGATGATAAACTATCTGTAGTAAACAGACCTTCTGACGGGTCTGCTCGTTCGGTAAGTACATCACTTATGATAGTTTCTACGGCACCTTCATCTACTGCGTTTGATCATGCGGTTATTGAAAGTGAGTACAACTATCTCACAGTAGGGTCAAGCACTAATTTAACTGCTGTTGGTGTTAGTGCTACAGGTAATTCCGCGAAATTACCAGAAGGCACTTCGTGGTCTCTTTCAGATGAAACTAAAGGTTTAATAACAGAAGAGGGTTTATTTACAGCATCGGCCAGCGGAAACGTTGATGTATACTTGATGTTAGAAAATGAAATTTTAGTTTCTTATACATTACACATTGTACAACCTGATGCAATTTCTTTTACTAAAACAAACATTAATTCAGTTTATGGTGCTAAAACACAACTTCCGATAAAGGCTAACTATAAAGGAAATAATGTTGCGATAAATCCAAAAGATGTTAAATTCACTTTAAGCGATAGCAAAGCGGGTATATTTGAAGACTTTGTATTTATTGGCGATGAGAAAACTGCTGTAAGTATTGTTAAAATTACTGCAACTTTAGTTGCTAATTCAAATGTTAGTGCTTCTATTACTATTGCCTTGTATGAACAGGGTGTTGCAGTATTTGATTTTGATCAAGCAACGGGCGGCGATGAAGAATTTGCTTGGGACCGCAAGGTTTCCAATTCAACTACAAAGGATGCAGTTACATATTATTCTGTTAATACAAACAAGGATATGATAACTTCCTATATATTCGCAATAGATATGTCAAAAATCGAAATTCCTGAAAAGCTTAAGGAATTAACGCATTTATTGCCGGGTGCAGAAGAGACTGATGCTTCTGCGTGGGGATTCCTTTGTCAGTTGGCAGAGCGTATAAGCGTACTGACTGAAGTGAAGCCCGTAATTAAATTTGATAAGAATTTTGATGTTGATTATTCGGAACTTACATTAGTTAATGATTATTTCTATCTTTCTAAAACAGAATTTGATGAAGAAAATAATACTCTTACTCTTACATTAAAATGGAATGACCAAACAGAACCTATAGATTCTGATCTTGCTAATCCAATGTGTATATTAAGCGGTATTAAGATTACACCAAAGGATAACGCAAACTGGGATAGTATAAATCAACTTTCTGTTCTTAATTCAGGAGAAATAGGCTATTCAGTTTATATGCGTGCCAATGCACTTTATACTTTCGCTTGTGATGAGCAAAATCAATCTATATTTGAGGTTTATCCCTTTATTAACCCGGATGACGAAACCGAAAAAGGAGGATATTTCAGTTCGGTTTATAATGAATTTGAGGATAGATATACTCTTGTAAATTCTCTTAAATCCGGTTGGGAAATTGTGGACGGCGGATTTGTTTATTACCTTGATGGTAAGAAATTAACAGGCGTTAAAGAAGTAGAAGGGTATTATTACGATTTTGGTGAAAATGGTGTAAATATCGGTCAGTTAAAATACACCGGTCTATTCCTTGATGATGAAAAGGGTGTTTACCGTTATGCAAAACTTGGTCTTTTAGCAAGCGGATGGCACATGATAGGCGATGATTGGTATTATTTTGATTCTAATACTATGGCCGCTTTGACGGGGACCTTCCAATATAATCAGGACCTTGTTTACAAACTTGATGAAACAGGTAAGGTAGTTGAAGGTTGTTGGGCAAAAACTCTTTACGGAACCAGATATTATTATGGTCCCGGTTGTCATCAAAATGGTTGGAAAATTATAGATGGTAAAGATTATTATTTTGAGAACTCATATCGTTTAGAAAATGGATTTGAAATGATTAGAGAAAATCTTATACCAACATGGTACTATTTCGATGGTAATGGTATTTGCGATAAAAACATTATTATTTCAGATGGTTTTCATACTGATAGAAACGGTTATGGTTATGCAAAAGATAGAATCGGTTACACAGGACTAAAAGTGATAGACGGTACTTACTATTACTTTAATTATAAAGGCTATGCTCAAATTGGTACTTATGCAGGACGCATTTTTGGCGATGATTATAAAGCATTTACTGGTATTGTCGAGAAGAACGACACGTTATATTATTACGAAAATGGTATAACAGGTCCATATGGTCTTACAAAGTATAATGATAAGTATTATTATGTATACTGGGGCGGTGTGATTAAAACTGGTAAGCAATATGTTAGCACTACCAACTGCGACCTATCAAACGGTAATTATTTCTTTAAAGAGGATGGCACACTTGCTAACGGTCCGGCTCTCCTAGATGGAACACTTTGTTATTTTGTTGACGGTAAAACCGTAACCCCAGGTCTTTATTGCTACAATGGTGATTATTACTATGCTTATTGGGGCGGCGTAATTCAAACAGGTAAACAGTTTGTTGGCACAACCTATTGTGATATTCCTGCGGGTAAAGAATACGAATTCGGTGCAGACGGTAAGATGCTTAACGGTATAGTAAATAAGAATGGTACTCTTTACTATTACAACAACGGAATTACAGGAACACACGGACTTGTTGAATGGGAAGGCGACTATTACTATGTATACTGGGGCGGTTTAGTAAAGACCGGAAAACAGTATGTTTCGATAAGCTACTGTGATATCCCTGCAGGTAAGGAATACGAATTCGGTGCAGACGGTAAGATGCTTAACGGTTTTGTGTTAAAGGATGATGGTATTTACTATTATGAAAATGGAAAAACACCACTTCCAGGCCTTGTATATATTGACGGCTATTATTACTTTATATATTGGGGAGGAAAACTTATTACAAACCAAACTTTCTATGTTTGGGAAGGTAATGGTTTGACCATCGAAATGAATTATAATTTCGATGAATTAGGCCGCGTGATTTTATAAAAGTTATTCCCCCGGCTCTTGTTATTAGAGCTGGGGGGATATTTATGAAATCCTATGTTAAAAGGAAATGATAATAAAATGGTTAAAAAAATATGTATAGGTGTATCAGTTGCTTTGGCGATTATTTTATTTGTAATTGGCATCTATATAGATAAAAATAGCAAATTTGAGGGTAGAACTGAAGGTAAGGATTCGGCTTTAAAGGTTGAGTTAATTCCAATAAAAGACGAACAATATCTGGTTAACAGTGTAATTATCGGTTGGATGAATGGAGAGTATGAAGCGGAAAAACTATACGATTCTTACAAGAACGATTTTGGTAGACTTGATACGCCGTCTCCAGTGACGATAAAATTTAATATTGAAAACGTTTCGGATAACGATACTGTTTCTTCTGTTGCTGTTTATTTATCTGAAACGAAAAAATTTGAAAATGCCAAGAAGTTTGATATCGAAATCCACAAAAGGGAATTCCAAATTTTCAATTTAAAAACGGGACAAAAATATTATTATCGGGTTATAGTAAAAACAAAAATAGGCGAGGAAGCTCTTGCAGAATCAACCTTTGAAACAGCTAAAAGTCCACGTTTGATTAAGATTGATGGTGTAAGAAATGTCCGTGATATCGGTGGATATAAAACGGTGGATGGGAAAATAGTAAAACAAGGCTTATTTTATCGTGGAACAGAACTCGGAGGTATTATGCAACCTAAATATAAAATTACAGAGGAAGGCATAAATACTTTTGTGGACGAGCTTGGAATTAAGACCGAAATGGATTTACGCAGTCAAACAGAAGGCGGAGCAAATTTAAGTAGTAGTATAAGTCAAAAATTTTATACATTTAACTTTATGTATGGCGAAATATTTGAGCCAAAGGCAAAAAAAACATTAAAAAATATTTTTTCTGATTTGGCTTCTACACAGAATTACCCTCTTTATTTGCATTGCACTTACGGAAGTGACAGAACTGGTACAATCACTTATTTGTTGCAGGCACTACTTGGTGTATCAGAAAATGACTGTTATAGCGAATGGGAACTTTCTACGTTTTTTAACGGTGGCTCTCATAAAGAGGAAATGTTGCAATTTGTAGAAGATATGAAAAAGTTAGATGGAGACACGCTTCAAGAAAAAACCGAAAACTTTTTGATGTCTACTGGCGTTACTAAATCTGAAATAGAAAACATAAAGAAAATATTTTTAGAATGATAATTAGTAAGGAGGGGTATAATGCCGCAAATCAAAGGTAAACAAGTATTTGATAATACAAAATGGATAATTGCATGTAAAATTGCACAATCATTATTACAATTTGTTATTGGTATGTTATCCGCAAGATACCTTGGCCCTTCTAATTATGGACTTATTAATTATGCGGCTTCTATAGTGGCGTTTTTTATGCCAATTATGAAATTAGGCCTTGACGCTACGTTAGTAAATGAACTCCTTAAGAAAGAAAATAAGCAGGGAGAAATTTTAGGTACTTCTCTTACACTTAATGTTTTTTCGGCTATATTTTCTATTTTGGGTGTAACCTTGTTTGCTTTTATTGCAAATCCCGGAGAAATAGATACGGTGATAGTCTGTGTTTTATATAGCACAAGTATTTTATTTGCGGCTATAGAAATGATTCAGTATTGGTTTCAATATAAGTTGTTATCTAAGTATTCCTCATTAGTAATGTTGTGTGCGTATGTTATAGTATCTGCTTACAAGATATATTTGTTAATAACAGGGAAAAATGTTTTTTGGTTTGCTGTTTCTCACACCATAGAATATGCAATTGTAGGTCTGTCTCTTATTATTTTATATTTTAAAAAAGAAAAACAATACTTTTCTTTTTCCTTTACACGAGCAAAAGAAATGTTGCGGAGAAGTAAGCATTACATTATTGCATCTTTGATGGTTGTGATTTATCAGAATACTGACCATATAATGTTAACAACAATGATAAGTGAGGAAGAAAATGGTTATTATTCCGCCGCTATAACATCAGCAACTGTTTTACAGTTTGTATACATAGCAATTATGGATTCTTTTAGACCTCTGATTTTTTCCTCTAAAAAAGATGAAAACGAGGGTATATATAGAGATAATATTTCAAGATTATATTGTTTAATAGTATATTTATCTGTCGCACAAAGTATTGTCTTTACGTTATTTTCAGGACTTATAATAAATGTATTATATGGTTCTGAGTATGCTTCTTCTGTGCCGATTTTACAAATACTTACTTGGTTTTGCACTTTTTCCTTTATGGGAACAATACGCAATATTTGGCTTTTAGCAGAGGAAAAGCAAAAAATCTTACCACTAATTAATCTTTCAGGTGTTATAATTAACATATTATTAAATATTGTTTTAATACCGTTTTACGGGGCGGTGGGAGCAGCTACAGCTTCGCTTGCAACACAAATATTTATAAACTTTATTTTAGGATTTATTATGAAACCTATCAGACCAAATAACAAATTATTGTTGAAGGGCTTAAATCCTAAATTTGCTTATCAAAATTTTAAAAATTTAGTTTATCTTATCAAAAAAAAGAATTGAAATTATGAGTGATAGCAAGTATAATGGATAAGGTAACTCAAAATAGAGTTTTCATCTCAACCGCGCAAAAGGAGTTCTCAATGGAAAATTTAGATATAACCCAAAATGACAGTAATATATCCCTTGATGAGGATAACACCAAAAAAACCAAGGAACATAAAGAATCGGCCCCCGGTACGGAGCTTTTTATTTCTCACAGAAAATCTTCATCACGCTCACGCAAAAAGAATAGTTTTTTAAGAAAAATTATAAAACGCAATAAAAGAATGATTGCTATCATTCTTGCATTTTTACTTGTTTTTGCTGTTTTTTATATTAGAGGAACCATTATAAGAAGAATTGAAAACGAAAAGAAACATCAGGAGGCTTTGGAACTTTCACAGAGTTCTGTTTCTCAAACTTCTAAGGTTTTAAAGGTTGAGTTTACTTATTTTACCGAAGAGGTTTCTACTGTAAGTGATGCTATCGCCGATTATATGCAGGCAGATGTATCGATTACGGCTAAGCAGATAGCCAAGGAACATTCAAATGATGGCGTTTTGTATGCACAAAAGCCTTTGGCGATTTCATATAATCTTGTGAATACACCGACAGGCTGTATTGTAAACTCTGCAAAGCTCGAGATTTCTGAGTATTACGATTTTTCAGAGTCGGTAAAATATGACTTTAATATTACCAAAAAAACCGTTAAGGTTAATAATTTAAAAACTAATACAAATTATTATTATAGGATAACTATTAACTTTACAAACGATACTTTTTCTGCTCATACGGGAAGCTTTAAGACTACTCAAAACCCAAGAATTTTATCGGTTGATGGTATAGCAAATGTTCGCGATATCGGTGGTTTCAAGGGACTTAACGGAAAGTATGTAAAGCAAGGTCTTCTTTTCAGGGGAACAGAGCTTGACGGAGTTGTTGAGCCTGATTATAAAATTACAGAAAAGGGCATTGCAACAATGCTTAGCACACTTAAAATCAAAACCGAAATGGATTTAAGAAAAACAGGCGAGGATATGCTTGGTGACTCTGTAACACATAAGTATTATAATTCCTCTATGTATAAATACATTTTTGACAGCGATGCGGTTATCTCAACAAAGAGCATTTTTTCAGATTTGGCAAACCCTGCAAATTATCCTGTGTATATGCATTGCACCTATGGAAACGACAGAACGGGAACAGTTTGCTTTATTTTAGAAGCTCTTTTGGGAATGTCAAAGAATGATATAATTAAGGAGTATCAGTTATCTGCTTTCTGTTATGACGATTTCTCTTTGAATGAAATTAAAGAATTTATAGCAGAGTTTGAAACTCTTGAAGGTGAAACCTATACAGAAAAGGCAGAAAACTATCTGCTTTCAATAGGTGTAACCGAAAAGCAAATTGAGAGTATCAGAAATATATTTTTAGGTTAATTAAAAAGGAATAGCATCGCTATTCCTTTTTTGATTTTATAATTACTAAAAAAACAGCATTAATTACAATATTTATAGCTAAATTTATTCTTTTCATTGTAAACAAAGTGTGGTATACTATATAAAAATAGCTTTGGAGGTAATGTTATGCCAATGCAGATGGGTTTTCGCTGGTATGGCGAGGGCAACGATAAAATTTCTTTACAAGACATAAAGCAAATTCCAGGTGTTACAAGTATTGTTTGGGCGCTTCATTATAAAATGCCGGGTGAGGTCTGGGAAGTAAACGAAATTGCCGAGGTGCAAAAGCAATTAGCTCCTTACGGATTTAATATGGATGTTGTAGAATCCGTAAATGTTCACGACGACATTAAGATAGGTCTTCCTACAAGAGATAAATATATAGAAAATTACAAGACTACTATAAAGAATTTATCAAAATTCGGTGTTAAGGTAATTTGTTATAATTTTATGCCTATTTTCGATTGGACAAGAAGTAATCTTTTCCATGAGGTGGGCGACGGTTCAACCGCACTTTTTTATGAAAAGAATATGATTCAGGATGATTACAACGCAATGGCGAAGTATATTCTTGATTTTACTGAGAAATACAATATGTCATTCCCCGGTTGGGAGCCTGAAAGAATGGCAAAGCTTGATGAACTATTTAAGGCTTACGAGGATGTTGACCACGAAAAACTCTGGGCAAATTTAAAATATTTTTTAGAGGCCATTATGCCTACTTGCCGTGAGTGTGACATTAAAATGGCAATCCATATGGATGACCCGCCTTGGGATATTTTTGGTCTTCCGAGACTTCTTGTTGATGAAAAGAGTATTGCTAAATTCCTTAAAATGGTGGACGACGAGTATAATTGCTTAACACTTTGTTCGGGTTCGCTTAATGCTAATCCTGATAACGACGTGGCAAGCATTGTAAGAAAGTATTGTGACAGAATAGCATTTGCTCATATAAGAAATGTAAAGCATTTTGAAAATGGAGATTTTTCAGAAGCAAGTCATCGTGATTGCGACGGCGATACAGGAATTTTAGAGATATTAAAGGCTTATCATGACTGTGGTTATGAGGGATATATTCGTCCCGATCACGGCAGACACCTTTGGGGTGAAAAAGCAGGCACTGTTCGACCCGGTTACGGCTTATATGACAGAGCACTTGGCATTATGTATATGTTAGGCGTTTTAGATATGCTTAATAAATTGGAGGAAAAGTAAATGATTAATTTACCACTTAATATCGATTATAGCGGCAAGGTAGTAGTAGTGACCGGTGCAGGAGGACTTATCTGCGGTGCAATGGCAAGGGCTTTTGCACAGTCAGGTGCTAAGGTAGCGGCGCTTGATTTAAACGAGGAGGCCGTTAAAAAATTAGCCGACGAATTAAAAGCAGAAGGTTTTATTTGTGAAGGTTACAAGGCAAATGTATTGGAAATTGATTCTCTAAAAGAGGTTCATAAAAAGGTTTTATCGGATTTAGGTTCTTGCGATATTTTAGTAAACGGTGCGGGCGGAAATAATCCAAGAGCTACTACCGATAACGAATATCACCACGAAGCTAAAGAGGGAACAAAAACCTTTTTTGACTTACAGCCTGACGGTGTAGATTTCGTTTTCAAGCTTAATTTTCAAGGCACACTTTTGCCAACTCAGGTTTTTGCCGCCGATATGACAGATAAAAAGTCGGGTTCAATTTTAAACGTTTCATCAATGAACTCATACACTCCGCTTACAAAAATCCCCGCATATTCTGCGGCAAAGGCTGCGATTTCTAATTTTACACAGTGGCTTGCAACCCATTTTGCAGGAACTGGTATACGCTGTAATGCAATAGCTCCCGGATTTTTAGTATCTGCACAGAATAAGGCACTTTTATTTAATGAGGATGGAACTCCCACAGCTCGCAGTGCGAAAATTTTGGCAGGCACTCCTACAAACAGATTTGTGGATGCCGACGAGCTTTTGGGAGCAACCCTTTTCCTTTGCGATGATAGGTCGGCTTCGGCTATAACAGGCGTAGTACTTCCGGTTGACGCAGGCTTCTCGGCATATTCAGGTGTATAAGTAATATTTAAAAACCTACTCTCATACAATTAATTAGTACATTAGGAGTTGATTGTATGAGAGAGGATTTCCGAGATAGAGCAGTGATTTTGGGTGAATATATACTTGATACAGGAGCTACTGTAAGGGCTTGTGCTAAGGTATTTAAAATCAGCAAATCTACTGTACATAAGGATGTTACCGAAAGGCTTTATTACGATAACCCACAGCTTTACAAAAGTGTTAAGGCTGTGCTTGAAAAAAACAAACAGGAACGCCACATAAGGGGCGGTATGGCAACACGACGTAAATATAAAGGGGAAATTTAAAAAAAGTGTTGACAAATAAGAAATGTTTGTGTTATAATTTTAAAAAATATAAAGGCTTTGACGAAGACGGTTTTATCAAATCTTTTACAGAGAGTCGGCGGTTGCTGTGAGCCGATATTGGTTTTATAAAATATACCTATCACTTCTGAGCCGGAGAACTGAAATTACAGTAAGTTTTCTCGTGAGGCTGCGTAAAGGCATACGGGTTGTTAGACCCTGAGTGGCAGTATTTACTGCAAATTGAGTGGTACCGCGGATGTTTATTTCATTCGTCTCAAGTTTATTGAGACGAATTTTTTTATTTTTAGGAGGCTTTGATATGTCAACTAATAAGGAACTTTTAGAGGTTGCTTTAAGAATTAAGGAAATGCGTGAAATTTCGGGCATTACTCAGGCCGAAATGGCTGAAAAAACCGAGGTTTCGTTTGACGACTACAAAAAATATGAAGCAGCAGAACAGGATTTGCCTTTTAGTTTTATTCACAAGTGTTCGTTAGTTTTTGGACTTGGAATAGCTGATTTGCTCGGTGGAAGCAGTGCAAAACTTTCTTCTTATACAATTACCCGCAAAGGAAAGGGACAGGCAACCGCTAAGGAAGATGGAATTGAAATTCAAAACCTGGCACCTATGTTCCGCAAAAAAATTGCTGAACCTTATTGGGTAAAATATGAGTTTAACCCTGAACTTCAGGATAAGCCTATCCATTTGGCTACTCACTCGGGTCAGGAATTTGACTTTGTTATGAGTGGTCGTTTAAAGGTTCAAATTGGTGATAATATTGAGTATTTGAGCGAGGGAGACAGTATCTATTACAATAGCTCAACACCTCATGGTATGATTGCGGTAGACGGACAGGATTGTTTGTTTGTGGCAGTTGTATTACCGGGTGAAAACGAGCAGGAAACAAGCATTCGTGAAACTATTGTTACTGCACATTCGGGTGATAAACAGTTGGCAGTTTCAAACTTTATTGATACTGTTGAGGATGAAAACGGTCTTTTACAGTCGATAGATTTCAAGAATGAGGAAAGCTTTAACTTTGCTTTTGATATTGTTGACGCAGTAGCAAAGAAAAATCCCAAAAAGACTGCTATGGTGCATATTGATAAAAATATGGTTGAGCGCAGATTTACATATCTTGATATGAAGCGTGCTTCTAACCAATGTGCTAACTATTTTAAGGCTTTGGGCATTAAAAAAGGCGATAGGGTAATGCTTGTGCTAAAAAGACATTATCAGTTCTGGTTTGCGATTTTGGCTCTTCACAAGTTGGGTGCTATTGCAATTCCCGCCACTAATCTTTTGCAGGAGCACGACTTTGAGTATCGCTTTAATGCGGCAGATGTAACTGCTATTGTTTGTACATCTGATGGTGATGTTGCTACTCAGGTTGATTTGGCGGCAAAAAACAGTCCCACCCTTAAAACTAAAATTATGGTGGGTGGCACTCGTGAAGGTTGGAACAACTTTGACGAGGAATACGAGCTTTACAGTGCACATTTTTACAGAAGCGAGGATACTGCCTGCGGTAGCGATTTAATGCTTATGTTCTTTACTTCGGGTACTACGGGTTATCCTAAAATTGCGGCTCATAATTATAAATATGCACTTGGTCATTATATAACTGCTAAGTATTGGCATGGTGTCGACGAAGACGGCTTGCACTTTACCATTTCCGAAACGGGCTGGGGTAAAGCGCTTTGGGGCAAATTATACGGACAGTGGCTTTGTGAAGGTGCTGTATTTACCTATGATTTTGATAGGTTTGATGCATCTGAAATTTTGCCTATGTTTGCAAAATATAATATCACCACATTCTGTGCTCCGCCTACGATGCTTAGAATGATGATTAAGCAGGATATAAGCCAATATGATTTATCCTCTATCAAGCATATGACTACTGCGGGTGAAGCTTTAAATCCTGAGGTTTATAAGCAGTTTGAAAAGGCAACAGGACTTCAGATTATGGAGGGCTTCGGTCAAACAGAACTCACCTTGGTTATTGCAAATCTTATGGGTAGCGGTCATAAGCTTGGTTCTATGGGTAAACCCACTCCGCTTTATGATGTTGATATCTTAGATCCCGATGGAAATCCTGTACCTGACGGTGAAACAGGCGAAATTGTTGTTAAAACAAGCGATAAGGTTCCTTGTGGTTTGTTTGACGGCTACTATAAGGATAAGGCTAAGACCGACGAGGTTTGGTACGACGGATATTATCACACAGGCGATACTGCTTGGCGTGACGAGGACGGATTTTATTGGTATGTTGGCCGTGTGGACGATGTTATTAAATCATCGGGTTACAGAATTGGACCTTTTGAGATAGAAAGCGTTATTATGGAGCTTCCGTACGTTCTTGAATGTGGTGTTTCTGCGGCTCCTGACGAGGTAAGAGGTCAGGTTGTAAAGGCAAGCATAGTTTTAGTGAACGGCACTGAGCCTACTGAGGACCTTAAAAAGGAAATTCAGGCTTACGTTAAACAACATACCGCACCTTACAAGTATCCTCGAATCGTTGAATTTAAGGAATCTTTGCCTAAGACAATAAGCGGAAAAATCCAGAGAAATAAGCTCTAATTTAATATTGACAAAACCTGAAAGATATGATATATTATCTCTTAGAGACATTGACGGTGAGTGTAAATTTTATGCACTTTAAGAGAGATGGCGGTTGGTGTAAGCCATTAGTAGCAATTATTTACTGTAACACCTGAGTCGGGAGGAAGAAAGAATTTTAAATTTTAGTAGACCCTCTCCGTGATTGCTGCGTTAATGCATAGGAATTGTTTGATTCCAAGAGTGGCAGTTTTACTGCAATTTGAGTGGTACCGCGGGTTTGTATTTAAACGGCTCGTCTCAAAGTCATAACTTTGGGGCGGGCTTTATGTTTTAAGGCGGTCGCCCAATACGGAGGAAATTATGCAAAACAACGGACTCGATTTTAAAATTAAAGAAATAGCGGGCAGAATTAAAGAGCTTCGCGAAATTGTCGGTCTTACTACTGCACAAATGGCTTCTGCCACAGATGTATCTGAGGTAGAGTATATAGCCTGCGAAAATGGAGAAAGTGACTTAAACTTTGCCTTTATTTATCGTTGTGCAAATGTTTTTTCGGTTGACGTTACCGATATTATTGAGGGTGTAAGCCCTACTCTTAAATCTTACACTGTAACACGCAGAGGTGAAGGTCAGCGTATTGAAAAAGCGCACGGAATGACCTATTACAATCTTGCTGCTGCCTTTAAGAACAGAATTGCTGAGCCTCTTTATGTTAAGAGTGTTTACAGCGAGGAAGCGCAGAATAAGGAAATCGAGCTTACTACCCATGCGGGTCAGGAGTGCGACCTTATTATTGCAGGTCACCTTATGGTGCAAATCGGTGACCATAAGGTTGTTTTAGGCCCCGGAGACAGTATTTATTACAACAGCTTAACTCCTCATGGTATGATAGCTGTAAATGGTGAGGATTGCGAATTTTATGCTATTGTTTTAAATCCCACAGGTGAGCCTATTCCTGAGCTTACTGATACTAAATCTGCTCCTTTCAAGGTTGTAAAAGCTGCTCCTAAGAAGGATAAAAAGGAGCGTATTTACAGTCAGTTTATTGATATTACCGAGAACGAAAAGGGAACACCTACTTCCATTAAATTCAAGAATACAGAGCGTTTCAACTTTGCTTTTGATTTGGTTGACGCTTTGGCAGATAAAAATCCTGATAAGCTCGCAATGCTACATATAGGGATTGACCATACCGAGAATCGCTTCACCTTTAAGGATATGAAAAAAGCATCTAATCAATGTGCTAACTACTTTAAATCCTTAGGCATTAAAAAAGGCGATAGGGTAATGTTGGTGCTTAAAAGACACTATCAGTTCTGGTTCAGTATGTTGGCACTCAATAAGCTTGGTGCTATTGCTATTCCTGCTACGAATCAGCTTTTGGCAAAGGATTTTGATTACCGTTTCCGTTCTGCAGGAGTTACTGCAATTATTTGTACGGCAGATGGTGACACCGCACATCAGGTTGATTTGGCGGCAGAAAAAAATCCTCAGCTTGTTAACAAGCTTATTGTAAACGGCACTCGCGATGGTTGGAGAAGCTTTGATGAAGAATACACCCTTTATAGCACTCACTTCAACCGCAATGAGGATTCTCCCGCAGGCGACGATTTAATGCTTATGTATTTCACATCGGGCACAAGCGGATATCCTAAAATTGCGACTCACACACATAAATACCCACTTGGCCATTTCCATACTGCGAAGTATTGGCACAATGTTGACCCTGAAGGATTACACTTTACTATTTCCGATACAGGCTGGGCAAAGGCAATGTGGGGCAAGCTTTATGGACAGTGGCTATGCGAAGCAGCAACCTTTGTTTACGATTTTGACAGATTTGATGCGGCAGATATTTTGCCGATGTTTGCAAAATACAATATCACAACATTCTGCGCACCGCCTACAATGCTCAGAATGATGATTAAGCAGGATATAAGTCAGTACGATTTTTCATCGGTTAAGCATATCACTACTGCGGGCGAGGCATTAAATCCTGAGGTTTACCGTCAGTTTGAAAAGGCGACAGGACTTCAAATTCTTGAAGGCTTCGGTCAGACAGAAAGTACTATGATTATAGGCAATATGACCGGCGAGCCTCACAAACTTGGTTCTATGGGTAAGCCTGCTCCTATTTACAATGTTAAGATTGTTGACCCCGACGGCAAAGAGGTTGCAGTTGGTGAGACAGGCGAAATCGTAATCGATATAAGAAATGGTCTTCCTTGCGGTCTTTCGGTTGGATATTACGGTGACGAGGAAAAAACCAAAGAAACCTGGTGTAATGATTATTATCACACAGGCGATACCGCTTGGCGTGATGAGGATGGCTTCTATTGGTATGTCGGCAGAATTGACGATGTTATTAAATCTTCGGGTTATCGAATTGGACCTTTCGAGATAGAAAGCGTTATTATGGAGCTTCCGTACGTTCTTGAATGTGGTGTTTCTGCGGCTCCTGACGAGGTTAGAGGTCAGGTTGTAAAGGCAAGTATAGTTCTTGTAAAGGGTACAGAGGCTACCGAAGAATTAAAGAAGGAAATTCAATCCTATGTTAAGGAAAGAACTGCTCCTTATAAATATCCGCGTATTGTTGAGTTCAGAGAATCACTCCCTAAAACAGTAAGCGGAAAAATTCAAAGAAATAAGTTGTAATTGTTATGAATTTTAAAAGAGTTACTTTACTTTGCGGCCATTATGGAAGCGGAAAAACAAATGTTGCATTAAATATAGCATTTTTGCTGAAAAAGTGTTATAATGATGTATGCATTGCTGATTTGGATATTGTTAATCCTTATTTCCGCACAAAGGATAGCCGTGAGGAGTTAGAAAAAGCAGGCATTAAGCTTATAGCTTCCGAATATGCAGGTACTAATGTTGATATTCCTGCTCTCCCGCAGGAGATGTACTCAATTACCGATAACAAGGATATGAAAGCGGTTATTGATGTTGGAGGCGATGATAGGGGTGCTTTGGCGCTTGGCCGTATTTCTCCCGCTATTTTAGCTGAGAATGATTATGAGTGCTTGCTTGTAATAAATAAATTCAGACCTCTTACTCCCGATGCAGAGTCAACAGTTGAGATTATGCGGGAAATTGAGTATGCAGGTAAAATCAAATTTACAGGGATTATTAATAACTCGAATTTGGGTGAGGAAACCACCGCCGAGGATATAATAAGCTCCCTTGAGTATGCGAATGAGGTATCAAGGATTACGGGTATTCCCGTAGTGCTTACCTCGGTTTCAGAAAAGCTTTATACTGAGCTTGAAGGCAAGGTAGAAAATCTTTTACCGTTAAAGCTTCAAGCAAAGATTAATTAGAAAAAGGAGTGCTGAAAATGGCAAAACTAACCTTTAAAACCGATAAGTGCAAGGGTTGCGGATTATGTGTTAACGTATGTCCCAAGGGTGTTTTAGCATTATCGGAAACAACAATCAACAAAAAGGGTCACCACCCTGTAGAAGCAGTAAACGAGGATGCTTGCATAGGCTGTGCTTTTTGTGCAACCATGTGTCCTGACTGCATAATTAAGGTAGAAAGGTAAGGGTGATAAAAATGGCAGATAAGGTTTTAATGAAAGGTAACGAAGCTATTGCCGAAGCCGCTATTAAAGCAGGTTGTATGCATTATTTCGGTTATCCTATTACACCTCAAACAGAAATTGCCGCTTATATGGCAAAAAGAATGCCTAAAATTGGTGGTTGCTTCTTGCAGGCTGAAAGTGAAATTGCCGCTATCAATATGGTTTACGGCGTTTCATCAACAGGTCACCGCGTTATGACCTCCTCATCAAGCCCCGGAATTTCATTAAAGGGTGAGGGACTTTCTTATCTTGCAGGCGCAGATTTGCCCGCACTTATTGTAAATGTTCAAAGAGGCGGTCCCGGTCTTGGTGGTATTCAGCCCTCACAGTCGGATTATTTTCAGGCTACAAAGGCAGGCGGTCACAGCGACTTCAGAATGCTCGTTTTAGCACCTGCTTCTGTTCAGGAAATGGCAGACCTTACAGTTAAGGGTTTCAGACTTGCAGATAAATACCGTATGACAGCTATGATTTTGGCTGACGGTACTATGGGACAGATGATGGAGCCTGTATCCCTCGATTATGAGGAGCAAGAGCTTATTGAAAAGCCTTGGGCTACTACCGGCACAAATATGGAAAGAGAGCATAACATTGTAAATTCTTTGTTCCTTTCTCCCGAAAAGCTTGAACAGGTTAACTTTGAGCGTTATGAAAGATACAAGTACATAGAAGAAAATGAAGTTATGTACGAAGAATATATGATGGATGACGCAGAAATTTGCGTTGCTGCTTTTGGTATTGCGGCTCGTGTTGCTAAAAACGCAATTAACGAAGCAAGAGCAAAGGGTATAAAGGTAGGTCTTATCCGTCCTATTACCTTATGGCCGTTCCCTGTGGCTCCCTTTAAGAAAGCCGCAGAAAAGGTAAGCGAAATCATCTCTGTTGAACTTTCAATGGGACAGATGATTGAGGATATCAAGCTTGCAAGTGAATGTAAGGTTCCCGTAACACTTTGCAACCGTGTAGGCGGTATGATTCCGTCTCCCGAGCAGGTGTTAGAGGCTATTGAAAAGGCTTCAAAAGGAGGTAATAAGTAATGGTAGTATTTGATAAACCACATGCTTTAACAGATGTACCGCTTCATTATTGCCCCGGTTGCACACACGGTATTGTTCACCGTTTGGTAGCAGAGGTCATTGATGAATTGGGAATAGAGAGCAAGACAATCGGTGTAGCTCCCGTTGGTTGCTCGGTTATGGCTTATGATTATTTCAACTGTGATATGATTGAGGCAGCTCATGGTCGTGCTCCGGCAGTTGCTACCGGTGTTAAGCGCGCGTTAAAGGATAATATAGTATTTACATATCAGGGTGACGGTGACTTAGCATCTATCGGTATGGCAGAAACAGTTCACGCGGCTGCAAGAAATGAAAATATAACAGTTATCTTTATTAATAACGCAATTTACGGTATGACAGGCGGTCAGATGGCTCCTACATCATTGCCCGGTCAGGTTACACAGACCTCTCCTTATGGAAGAGATACTTCTCATTGCGGTTTCCCCGTTAAGGTTTGCGAAATGCTTTCACAAATTGACGGTGCCGAGTATTTGGAGCGTGTAGCTGTTAACAATGTTAAGAATGTAAAAGCTGCAAAAAAGGCTATTAAGAAGGCTTTCCAAAATCAGGTAGAGGGCAAAGGCTTCTCTTTGGTTGAGGTTGTTTCAAGCTGTCCTACAAACTGGGGTATGACTCCGCAAAAGGCTCTTGAATGGATAGATGAAAAGATGATTCCTTATTATCCTTTGGGTGTATATAAGGACCGTTCAGCAGAAAGTGAGGCAAAATAATATGGCTACAACACAGTATTTATTTGCAGGCTTCGGCGGTCAGGGTATACTTTTTTCAGGTAAGTTCTTGGCTTACAAGGGTCTTACCGAGGATAAGAATGTAAGTTGGCTTCCGTCCTATGGTCCTGAAATGCGTGGCGGTACTGCTTCTTGCAGTGTTATTATCAGCGATACTCCCGTTGGTTCTCCCATAGTTTCAAAGCCTGATGTTTTGGTTGCTATGAATTTGCCTTCTCTTGATAAGTACGAGGCTTCGGTTGTTCCCGGTGGCACAATATTTGTTGATTCTACACTTATTGAACGCAAGGTAAACCGTACTGATGTTACCGTACATTACATCAACGCAACAGGTCTTGCAAACGAGAATAAAATGCCTACTTTGGCTAATATGATTATTGTTGGTAAAATTTTGGGCGAAATGAATGAATTTAACGAGCAGAGCATTAATGCAGCACTCGGTAAGGTAATTTCTGCCCGTCATGCAGATATGCTTGAGTTTAACTTGAAGGCACTAACAATAGGTAAGGAGAATTGATATGGAAATTAAGATTACAAAGGCTTCTGTTTTAAAGGAAAAGCCTGAAAGCTCTACCTTAGGATTCGGTAAGTTCTTTACAGACCATATGTTTATGATGGATTGGAACAGCGAAAAGGGCTGGTATAACGCAAGAATAGTTCCGTTTGAGAACTTGTCAATTCATCCCGCATCTACCGTGCTTCACTACGGTTCTGAAATTTTTGAAGGCTTAAAGGCTTATCGTCGCAAAGATGGTAAAGTTCAGCTTTTCAGACCTATTGAAAATATCCGCAGAATGAACAATTCGGCAGAGCGTTTGTGTCTCCCTCAAATCCCTGAGGATATGGCACTTGAAATCCTTGAAACATTTGTCTCACTTGAACAGGATTGGACACCTTCTGCTGAGGGTACATCTCTTTATTTACGTCCTTATATGTTCGGTAACGACGAAACTTTGGGCGTTCACGCAGTTCACAACGCAACATACGTAATTATTGCGTCTCCCGTTGGCAGCTATTATAAAGAGGGTATTAACCCCGTTAAGATTATGATAGAGGATGAGGATGTACGCGCTGTTCGTGGCGGTACAGGTTATGCTAAATGTGGCGGTAACTATGCGGCTTCTAACAGAGCAGGCGAGAGAGCAGAGAAGAAGGGTTACAGTCAGGTATTGTGGCTCGACGGTGTTGAGAGAAAGTATATTGAAGAAGTTGGCGCTATGAACGTTATGTTCAAAATCGGCGACGAAATCGTAACACCTATGCTTTCGGGCTCAATTCTCCCCGGTATTACAAGAAAGTCTTGTATCGAGGTTCTTAAATCAAAGGGCTTTAAGGTTAGTGAAAGACTTTTAAGTATTGACGAATTGGGTGAGGCTTTGAAAAACGGTACCCTAAAAGAAGCTTGGGGTTGCGGTACTGCAGCTGTTGTTTCTCCTATTGGTGAGCTTTGCTATAAGGAAGTTAAATATCCTATTAACAACGGTGAAATCGGCGAGACAACACAAATGCTTTATGATACCTTAACCGGTATTCAGTGGGGCAAGCTTCCCGATACATTTGGTTGGACACACGAAATTAAATAATTTTCTCAAAACTAAAAGCACTTTGGAAAATTCCAAAGTGCTTTTTCTTTTGATATTTTATATTACTTTGCTTAAAAACTCTTTAAGTCTGTCGCTTTTTGGATTTGCAAACAACTCTTCAGGTTTGCCTTCTTCCATTATGATACCTTCATCAATAAAGAATACGCGGTCAGCAACCTCACGCGCAAAGCCCATTTCGTGAGTAACAACTGCCATAGTCATACCTTCATTTGCCAAGGTTTTCATAACATCCAAAACCTCGCCAACCATTTCAGGGTCAAGGGCAGAGGTAGGCTCATCAAAAAGCATAACCTCAGGTTGCATACAAAGTGCGCGTACAATAGCTACACGCTGTTTCTGACCGCCAGAAAGCTGTGAAGGGTAGGAATTAGCTCTATCAGCAAGGCCAACGCGTTCAAGCAGTTTCATTGCACGCTCAGTAGCCTCGGCTTTTGAGATCCCCAAAACCTTAATCGGTGAAATTATCATATTTTTAAGTACCGTCATATGTGGGAAAAGGTTAAACTGTTGGAAAACCATTCCCATTTTTTGGCGGTGAAGATTTATGTTTGTTTTAGGATCGGTAATATCTGTACCGTCAAAATAAATGTGACCGCCTGTCGGCTCTTCCAAAAGGTTTAAACAACGCAAAAAAGTGGATTTACCTGAACCTGAGGGGCCTATAATGCAAATCACTTCACCTTTTTTAATCTCGGTACTGATGCCCTTTAAAACCTCTATTTTGCCAAAGGCTTTTTCAAGCTTTTCAACTTTAATCAATGTCTCATTAGTGGTCACTGTTGCGCAACCTCCTTTCAAGCTTGCCAACAAGCCATGTAAAGACTACTACAAGTACTAAATAAATTATAGCAATTGCAATAAGTGGCATAAATGCAGAGAATGTACGTCCGCGGATAAGGTCGCCGGCTTTTGTTAAGTCAACAATTCCAACATAACCCGCAATTGATGTTTCTTTTAGAAGTACAATAAATTCGTTGCAAAGGGTAGGAAGCACAATTTTAAACATTTGCGGAACAATAATATAAATCATTGTCTGAATATAGTTAAAACCAAGGCTTCTGCCTGCTTCAAATTGTCCTTTATCTATTGACATAACACCCGAACGGAAAATCTCAGCAACATAAGCGCCCGAATTAATACCGAAGGTAATAATTGCGATAGTAACCTCCGAATTAGATGTTGCAAATATTATAAAGTACATAATAAGTAACTGTACCACAACAGGAGTTCCGCGAATTACTGTTAAATAAACCTTACAAATAGCATTAAACAATGATAAAACATAAAACCCAAAGTTTTTATGCTTTTTCATTGCTTCTTGGTTTTTGTCGTATGTAGAGCGAACTATCGCAATAACAATACCTATCGCAATACCGATAAGTGTTGCGAAAAATGTGATTATTAAGGTGTTTTTAAGACCTTCAACTATCCATTCCCAACGGTTGTCCTTAATAAAATTAAGAACAAATTCGTCAGAAAAATTTTGAAACCATTCTTTCATCAGTTTCTCCTTTTTACAAAACTTAACTCATTCGGATAAACCGAATGAGTTAAGTAAAAAATTATTAGCTATGAATTACTTAATGTATTTATCGATGATTTCCTGAACTTTGCCTTCATCGGTAAGCTTCTTAAGAGCCTTGTTTATATCTTTAAGTAACTGCTCATCCTTCTTATTAACTGCAATAGCATAATCTTCGTTGGTAAACTCGGTTTCCTGGATTTTAAGACCCTCATTTGTTGAAACGAATGCCTTAGCAGGTTCGTTATCAATGATAACTGCGGTTACTTTGCCTTCGATAAGAGCCTGAACAGCATCAGCACCTGTCTTGTAGCGAACTACATTTTCCTCACCGAAGCCCCATTCAGAAGGCTTAGAAGAACAATAAATATCACCGGTTGTATCCTGCTGAACACCTATTTTGATACCTTCTTTTACAGCCTTGGGATTGCCATCCTTATCAAAGCCGGTGTAGAAATCTTCATAAGATTCGAAATCTGCATCTGCTTTAACGATTACAGACTGAATTCCGTTAGCGTATGAGGTAGAGAAGTTTACATTCTTCTTACGGTCGGGAGTAACGGTAAGACCTGCCATACCGATATCATACTTACCGGACTGAACACCGCCGATGATAGAACCGAACTCAACATCCTTGATAACAAGTTCTTTACCAAGCTCTTTTGCAATAAGCTCAGCAATTTCAATGTCAATACCAACATAGTCGCCATCTTCAACATACTCGTAGGGAGGGAAAGCTGCGTTGGTTGCCATTATAAGTTTGTCATCTTCTTTCTCGCCGCAGCCTGCAAAGCAAAATACCAAGCAGAGTGCTAACGCGATTGCTAAAATTTTCTTTAAGCTTTTCATTATAAATCTCTCCTAAAAAATTATTTGCCCTTTCGGACTTTTTTATTTTACGAGTAGAATTATAACATTATTTTTTTGATTTGTCAACACCTTTTTGCATAAATATGCGATAATTTTCAAAAATTATTGAATAATATGCAAAATATACTGCATATTTATGAAAATATGCACTTTTTTAGAGAATACTGTGCATAGAAGGACGTGTATCCTCGAGCATTTGGTGTAAAAGCGTTTTAACGGTACTTGAATATTCATAGAAAATCGCATTGTTTTTGGTATCTGTATATATGGCAAGCGATGAAATTGCAAGCTCAATTTCATCAATCATTGCATGGTTTGCAAAAACGGATAAAAAAGGTTCTTTGTCGGTCCAATAGCGCTCCAATTCGCGAGCTTCTTCGGTGGCGTCCTCACCGTTTTTATAAACCTCTATACAATTTTGCAATTTTTCATTTGCTTTTTCACAGGTTTTATTTATATATGTGTAATTAAAAGTATAAGCGAATATCAAAAATAATAATAGAATAATTGCAGCGATAGAGCGTTTCATCAGAATTTACTCCTTCTTACAATATTTTTGTTTCCTTTGCGGTCAAGCGTCATAAGGAAAATATCGCTTACAGGTATTCCTTTTAAAATTTCTTTTAAATCCTTGTAAGTGATATTTAGGCTTTTAAGTGATTCGGTCATTATAACGCCGTCGCTTATAACGGGGAGTTGTAAATACTCCTTTTGCTTGTTTATATTTAAATCGTTCACTGTTACGTTTTGCTCAGTCGATTTAAGAAGTACACTAAGTTCTCCGTTTACTTCAAGTACCGCAAAAGCTACCTTTTCAATATCGAATACATTTTGCGTTCTTAACAGTTCTATTAAATCGAGCACGGTCATTCTAACACTTTTCATAGCCTTTTGGTCGATAACTCCATTTTTAATTACAACTACTGATTTGCCACTTAAAAGCTGTCGTATTTTTTGACTTTTAAGGGTTAATAAGGAAATGAAAATTTCAAGAATAACCAATACAAAAATTGAGGTAATTCCGTTTAGTATTGGTTGTGAGGTATCCTGAAGCGGTATTGCTGCAATTTCCGAAATAAGAAGAGTAATTACAAGCTCACTTGGTTGCAAATCGCCAATCTGACGTTTGCCCATAAGCCTTACCGCAAGAATTACAAAAAAGTATAAAATAAATGTACGCAAAATAGTAGTTATCAAAAATATCACCCAAAATTAGTATTGGTGATTTTGGGTGAAAAATTAATATAAATATAAATTAAAAAATGCGATTTAATTTGTTGACTTTAAAAATACAAAGTGATACAATTTTATAGTAGAATTTTTCATATTAAGGAGTACTTGCTATGCTTAAAACTGCACCGGCTGTATTTGCCGTTGGGAAAAAATACCAAATAATGGTAGAACTTACAAAAGAATCTCTTTTCAGTGTGAGAATAGGTGATAAAATCTATTATGACGAATCAAATGGCATAATGAATTCCTTATCGCCGTTACATAGGGTAGAAGTACCTATGGAAGCTCTTGATGAAGCTAAGGAATACACAGTTTCTGTAAGACCGATTATTGAGCGCAAGCCCTATTTCAGCGAAACAGAAAATCCGGTTGAATTTACTTATAAATTTACTCCTGTGCCAAAAGAAGATATTCGAATTTATCATCTTTCCGATACACACAATCAAATTGAAAATCCCGTAAAAGCCGCAAAGGTTTTCGGGGATATTGATGTGCTTATACTTAACGGTGATATTATTGACCATAGCGGTAATCCCGAAAAGTTTGCTAATATCTATGAAATTTGTTCAGAGATAACAAACGGCGGTATCCCGGTGGTATTCTCTCGCGGAAATCACGATATGCGCGGTAACTTTGCCGAAAAATTTGCCGATTACACTCCAAGTCAACAGAGAAATACTTATTATACCTTTAAGCTTGGTAGCATTTGGGGTATACTTCTTGACTGCGGTGAGGATAAAGCGGATACAAATGCGGAATATGGATATACCGTTGCTTGTCACTCTTTCAGAGAAAGGCAAACAGAGTTTTTGAAATCGGTTATCGAGAATGCGGAAAATGAATACTTGGCGTCTGATGTTAAAACGCGTCTTGTAATAGCACATAATCCGTTTACCTATCAGTTAGAGCCCCCATTTAATATCGAAGCAGATATATATCGCGAATGGGCATCTCTTTTGAAAGAATATATAAAGCCGGACCTTTTAATATGCGGTCATACTCACAAAAAGGCTATATATCCAATAGGTTGTGAGGAGGACCATCTCGGTCAGCCCTGCACAGTTGTTGTTGCATCTGAACCTCAAAATGACAGATTTATCGGTTGCGGATTTGTAATAAATGATGATGAAATAGAGGTTGTATTCACCGATAGCCTCGGTAATACAGTTTTAACCGAAACATTAAAAAAGTAAAGCGGGATTAGTAATGAAATCTATAAAATCCATATATAAAATAGGATACGGGCCGTCAAGCTCACATACAATGGGGCCTTCTTATGCAACGGTTGATTTTCTTAAACTGTACCCACAAGCAGACTTTGTAAAAGTAGTTTTGTTCGGCTCACTTGCAAAAACGGGAAAAGGTCACGGCACTGACAGAGCTATCAGTGAGACACTTGCAAGCGTTCCTCACGAAATTGTTTTCGATTATGAAACCAAGACCGATGTACATCCTAATACTTTGGAGTTTATTGCTTTTAAGGATAACGTGCAACTTGCCAAAAAACGGTATTACAGTATCGGTGGCGGTGAAATTCAGAGCGATGAAAAGCTTCAAAATTCTGAAAAGCAGGTTTATAAAGAAAATAAATTTGAAGAAATTGCAAAGCTTTGCAAGTCAAGAAATATAAGGCTTTCGGATTACGTTTTTGAAAACGAAAGCGACGATATCAAAGAGTATCTTATGGCAGTTTGGAAAACAATGCAAAATGCGATTAACGAGGGATTATCCAAAAACGGTATTTTACCGGGCGGATTGTCGGTTCAAAGGAAAGCACAGTTTTTGTTTAATCAAAGGCATATTGATGAAAGTCCCCAAACAAGGGAAAACAGATTAGTATGCTCTTATGCATTTGCGGTAAGTGAGCAGAATGCAGACTGTGGTATTATAGTAACTGCTCCAACCTGCGGTTCATGCGGAGTGCTTCCTGCGGTGCTTAAATATATGCAGGAAAAGAATAATTTTTCAGATGATGATATTATAAGGGCTTTAGCAGTAGCAGGTCTTGTGGGTAATATTGTAGCTACAAATGCATCTATAAGCGGTGCAGAATGTGGTTGTCAGGCAGAGGTTGGTACGGCTTGCAGTATGGCTGCTGCAGCACTTTGCGAATTGTTCTTTATGGGTATTGACCAAATTGAATATGCCGCAGAAGTGGCTATGGAGCATCATTTAGGGCTTACCTGCGACCCCGTTTGCGGTCTTGTTCAAATTCCTTGTATAGAGAGAAATGCGGTGGCGGCAATGCGTGCTATAAATGCATTAAGCCTTGCTAATTTCCTTTACAGTAGTAGAAAAGTATCCTTTGACGTGGTTATTGAAACTATGTATCAAACGGGTAAGGATTTGTCTCATCTGTATAGAGAAACCTCCGAAGGCGGACTTGCAAAATTATATAAAAACTAACTAAACAGGCTTGACCAAACGGTCAAGCCTGTTTTGTTAAGAGACGAAAAATAGAATAATGTTTGCTATTCTCAAAAAGACGAAGTGGAAATTAAGTATGAAATTCGAAAAAGATAAACAAAAAATAATCTTTAATATAAATCGAGATTTTGTTTAATGTATTTTTGCGGAGAAATTCCTGTTACTTTTTTAAAGGTTTTGCTGAAGTGATAAATGTCCGAAAAATGTAATTCTTCAGCAATTTCACCGATGGATTGGGTATCAAGCAGTAATAATTGTTTTGCTTTTTCAATTCGGTATTTCTGACGGAATTCTATAGGATTTTCACCGCTGTATTCTCTGAAAAGTTTTCTGAAATGCCCTTCACTTACTCCACAAATTTTTGCAATTTCGTTTAGTGTTTTATCAGAGTTGTTTTCCATAAGCTCAATACCTTCTTGAATGTATTTGAATTTATGGCTGACAACTCTTTGTTTTTGCCTTTCTGAGGCTAAACCGAATAACCAATAAATAACCGAAGTGATAAATGGTAGACAAACAATGTTTTTATTAAATTCATCAGCGGCGTTGTCTATGCTCAGAGCTAACTCCTTACTGACACTTTTTATACAAATTTGAGGTGAAACGGTTGGTGTGATTTGCTTGTTAAAAGTATCTGTTAATTGGAAGTGAAACACAACGGTATCGGTTTGATTAGGGGCTGTATCAAAAAATTCAACTGTATATTCTATACCCTTAGACATAAAAGCAATTTGATTTTTTTCGACGAAAAGTTCATTTCCATTAGTGTCGGTAATCTTTCCGCTACAGTTTTTAAACCAAAGAAAAGTATGAGAAGGCTTAGGTTTACCGATGCAAGAATAAAAGTTATTACGGGTAAACCAGTTTTGCCCTTTTATCAATGATTCAGTAACAACAAACTCGGTATTATACAGTTCTTGGAATGGTATAATTTTCATTTTTAAACCCCTTTCTTGCTCTATTGATAACAGTATAACACATTTTTTCTAAAAATGAAACGTTTTTTACAAAAAATGTTTTGAATATGACATTTATCTTTTTAAAACCAATTGTTATAATCTAAAATATAAAGGAGTGATGTTGTTGTGTTAGATTACAAGGTAAAAATCGGACTTGTGGCTATGCGGCGTAATGCTACTGACCGTCCAAGAGGAACTTTTCTTAATTGGTATTCCGCTGAACAACGTGGAAAGAAGTTTGTGCAGTATATCGAGAAAAATTTCACAACCGATAAGGTAAGCTTTGTTGATAATAAGGGCATTGGTATTGAAGACGTGGTTTTTGACGATGCTTCGGCTCGAGAGGTTGTAGAACGTTTTAAGGCTGAAAATGTGGATGCAGTTATGATTATTAACTGCAATTTTGGCAATGAGGAGGCTGCTGCTGACATTGCACAGGCCTTGGGTAAGCCCGTTCTTTTATGGGCACCGCTTGACGATGAATACTATGTGGATGGTATGCGTCCTACAGATTCACAATGTGGTCTTTTTGGTGTTTCACGACAAATGCAGCGTTACCATATACCTTTTTCACATTTGCCTTGTTGCCAAGTTGAAAGTGACGAATTTAAACAAGGTTTTCAAAGCTTTGTACGAGTTGCATGTATGGTTAAGAACTTTAAAGGTATGCGTATCGGTCAGGTTGGCGCTCGTCCCGCACCTTTCTTTTCGGTAATTTGGAATGAAGGCGAGTTAATGGAAAAATTTGGCATAAAGATAATTCCTATCAACTTTGCAGTAATTGAGCAGAGGATGAAAACTGCTGCCGAAGACTACAAAGATGAAATCGCTGAGTATGAGCAATATTTTCTTACCAATTACGAGCTTGATGATTTAACGCCAAAATACATAAAACCAATGGCTACAATGGTTGCTATGTATAAGCATCTTTTTGAAGAATTTAATCTTGATGTGATTTCGGCAGAATGTTGGACTGCAACTCCTGTTATGTTTGACGGGTTAGCACCCTGTGCACTTTATGGTTTACTTAATGAAATGGGTTATATGATTTCTTGCGAAAGCGATATGCATTGCGCCTTAACAATGGCTTTGCTTAAATGTGCAACATTGGGAGAAGGTAGACCACTTTTCGGCGAATTTACAGTAAGGCATCCCGAAAACCGAAATGCAGAACTTTTATGGCACTGCGGACCTTTCCCTGTAAGCGAAAAGGCAGAAGGTACAAAAGCGCGACTCGTAAATCAGCGCGCTTGGCTTCGTGCTAAGGATGGAACATACACAGTAGCGCGTATTGACCAGGAAAGCGGTAATTATATGATTTTACCCCTTGTTTGCAAAACAACAAAAGGTCCACAAACTCATGGTACGTATTTATGGGGTGAATTTGAAGACCTGCAAAAAATAGAGGACAGACTTATTGACGGTCCATATATTCACCATTTTGTTGAGATTAAGGGAGATTATAGAAAAGAAATTGAAGAATTCTGCAAATACTTCCCAAATCTAAAGGTTGACAAAACTATCAAATAATTTAAAAGGAGATATAAAAATGCAGTATCAAATGAACGAATTTTTGTTTGCAATGATTTTGACCGAACTTGAAGATGCAGTCGGTAAGGAAAATTGTTCGACAAGAGCTATTGACAGAGTGTCACATAGCGTTGACTATTATTGGCTTTCCCGTATGTGGGCTGACCGTGGTCAGCGTATGCCGGAGGCAGACTTTGTTGTTTGCCCCGAAAATGCAGAAGAAGTATCAAAGGTAGTTAAAATAGCTAACTATTATAAGATTCCTGTAACCACTTGGGGCGCAGGTGGCGGTACACAAGGCGGTGCTATTCCTGTTTGTGGCGGTATTATTCTTGATACCAAGAGAATGAATAAGATTTATGAAGTTAATACTGATGGTATGTACATAGAGTGCGGCACAGGTGCTATATATAAGCACATTGAATGGGCTGCAAATGAAGTAGGTAAGGCTACCATGCACTATCCGTCTTCACTTACTTGTTCAACAGTAGGAGGCTTCTTGGCTCATCGCGGCATTGGCGTTGTTTCCACAAAATACGGTAAAATCGACGATATGGTACTTAAAATGGAAGTTGTTCTTCCAAATGGTGATATTATTGAAACCTGCTCTGCTCCTAAGCATGCCGCAGGTCCCGACCTTAATCAAATTTTCATTGGTTCTGAAGGAACCTTAGGTATTATCACAAAGGCTCAGATTCGTATTTTTGACCAGCCTGAAGAAAGACGTTTCCGTGGTTTCTTGTTCCAAGATATGCATGGCGCTTTCCAGGCTTCTCGCGAACTTTTACAGAAGTTTAAGCCATCAGTTATGCGCCTTTATGACGAGGCAGAAACCGCTTCCCTTATTAAG
Source organism: Acutalibacteraceae bacterium (assembly GCA_045634455.1). Lineage (GTDB taxonomy): Bacteria > Bacillota > Clostridia > Oscillospirales > Acutalibacteraceae > UBA737. The sequence goes on along the minus strand of JAZRAI010000009.1, from coordinate 9,950 downwards.
AAAATCGTAGGCGTTGAGCGCAAGGGTGCGTTTATGAACATCGCTTACGAAGGTGTAAAGGAAATGGTAGAAGTAGAAGAAAAGATTCTTCTTGAAACATTCGCAAAGTATGGTGCTGAAGATTTGGGCAGCGAATACGGTGAAAAATGGTGGAAAGAAAAGATTACATTCTTCTATCCCGGTCATATGATGGATATTCCGCAGATGTTCGGTACAATGGATACAATAGCTCCATATGGTAAAATTGAAGAAATTTATTGGGCTATGAAAGAGGCAATTGAAACTAATTTCCCACAAGCTAAATTTATTGCCCATTTCTCGCATTGGTATGAATGGGGTGCAGTGATTTACGACCGCTTTATTATAGAAGGTAAGGATGTTCCCGAGGATCCGGTTGAAGCACTCCGCTTACATCAAGCAGTTTGGACTTGTGGTGTTCGTACAGCACTTAAACATGGTGCCGTTGTTAATGACCACCACGGTGTTGGTATTAAACTTGGCAGACTTATGAAAGAACAGTACGGTCCTGCAATGCAGGTGTTTGAAGGACTTAAAAAGACACTTGACCCCAACGGCATTATGAATCCGTTCAAGTTGGGTCTTTAATCGATAGGGAGGTAAGTTAATATGATAATGTCAGAAAAATGCAAACAACACGTTGACTCCTGCCGTTTTTGCTGGATGTGTCACCATATTTGTCCTATTGGCAATGCAACAGGTCAGGAAAGAAATACGGCACGTGCACGTGCGCTTGGCATCTCACTTGTAAATCGCGAGGCTATTGACCTTAGTGAGATTATGGATAATATTTACGAATGTTGTACTTGTGGCGCTTGTGTGCACGATTGCGTAACAGGTTGGGACCCTGTAATGTTCACGAAGGAAACCCGTCTTCAAGCAGCACTCGAGGGCAAACTTCCTGAATATATAATGACACTTGTACAAAACTGTATTGAAACAGGTAATGCTTATGGCAAAACCGTAACTTGTGATTGCCTTGCTGAGGCTATTAAGGCACACTCCCAAAAGAAAGATACACTTCTTTTCTTAGGCGTAGATGCTAAATTTATGGCATGCGAGCAGGCTTTGAAGGCTATTAAGGTACTTGATAAGGCAGGCGTTGATTTTACAGTTCTTGATAACGAACTTCCAAGTGGAGGTCAGCTTGATTTCCTTATTGGTGCCGCTAATGAAACCAAGGAACAGATGGAAGCTTGTGCTAAAGCGCTCGGAGAATTCAAAACAGTTGTAGTTTACGATCCTAATGATGCTAAAGCTATCAAACAACTTTATAAAGAGTATGGCATTGAGGTTGCAGCAGATGTTGTTACATACACAAGCTTTGTTGCAGGTTTACTTAAGGACGGCAAGCTTGAGGCTAAGAATAGCGGTAAGTCTGTTGTGTTCCAAGATCCATATCAGTTGTCCCGTGACCTTGAGGAAACCGAGGAGGCTCGTGAGATTGTTATGTCTTATGCAGTTCTCAGCGAAATGCTTCTCAACCGTGCAGAAACTGTTTGGGCAGGTAACATTCTTATGGCACAGTATATGCCTGAGATTGTTAAGCTTGTAGCAAAGCGCAGAATTTTCAATGCTAAGAGCATCGGCGCTAATATTATCGTTACTGCTTGTGTTGCTGAATATGTATCACTCAAGTCAGTAGCAGAGGATGTTGAAATTATCTCTATTGAAGATTTGATTTTAGGTGAATAATTATGTTAGTAAACTTAAAGTATGTACTCGATTTAGCAGAAAAAGGTAATTTTTGCGTACCCGCTTTCAATGTTTACAATATGGAAAGTGCAATGGGCGTTATTAAGGCTGCTGAGGAAACCAAGGCTCCCATTATTATGCAGGTTTATCCCCGTCTTATGAAGGAGGAAACCGGCTATTACTTAGCACCGGTTGTTCTTGCTGCTGCTAAAAGAGCCATCGTTCCTGTATGCTTCCATCTTGACCACGGTCCGAGTGAGCTTGAAACGACACGCTCAATTCGTTACGGCGCAACAGGTATAATGCTTGACGGTTCAACACTTCCTTTTGAGGAAAATATAGCTCTTACAAAGCGAGTTGTTGATACCTGCAAGTTTGTAGATGTTCAGGTTGAGGGTGAACTCGGCCATGTGGGTACTACTGCGGATAAGGATATGGATGAATTCACAACCCCGGATGATGCAAAGAAATTTGTTGAAGAGACAGGTGTGGCTTGTCTTGCCGTAGCGGTAGGCACTGCTCATGGTAAGTATAAAAAACCTCCAAAGCTTGATATAGAGCGTATTGAAGCTATCCGCAAGGCTACTAACAATACTGCACTTGTGCTTCACGGCGGTTCGGGTGTTCCTGACGAAGAAATTAAGAAGGCAGTTAAAGCAGGTATCCGCAAGATGAACTTTGCTACTGATATTTGTTATGCATTTCTTGATTGCTGTCTTGATGAGTTACAAAAGCCCGACAGAGCCATTGCTATTGATAATTTTATGAAAAAGCCGATTGAAGCGGTTAAAGATTTCTGCATTACAAGAATTAAACTTGTTGGTGCAGACGGAAAGGCGTAACAATATGTTTAAGATAGTGGGAATAGGTGCTAATGTATTTGATACCCTTTACAATATCCCTACATACCCAACCGAAGATACCAAAATGAGAGCAACCGCCAGCAAAACCGCTGGCGGCGGCCCTGTTGCAACGGGTCTTGTGGCGGCACAAAAATTAGGTGAAAATACTGCTTACATAGGAGTTTTATCCGATGATAACGGCGGTAAGTTTTTAAAAGAGGATTTCGAAAAGTATGGCGTAGACACAAACCTTATTGAAATTAAATCAGGCTATCGTTCGTTTGCTTCTGTATTATGGCTTTGCGCTGACAGTACAAGCCGCACCTGCGTTTTTGATAAAGGTGATTTACCTCCGCTTGTGTTAAATGATGTTCAAAAGCAAGCAATTAAGGAATCCGAGATACTTATGGTTGACGGTAATGAGATGGATGCCGCCGTTGAGGGTGCAAAAATTGCAAAGGATAATGGCGTTAAGGTGCTTTATGATTGCGGCGGTCTTTATGACAATGTAGAGCGACTGCTTGCTCTTACCGATATTATGATTCCATCAGAAGAGTTTTCTTTGGGACATACAGGATGTAATACGGCAGAAGAAGCCGCTAAAAAGCTTTACGAAACCTACAACCCGCAAGTTGTTGTAATTACTCAGGGTAAAAAGGGTGGACTTTTATATGACGGAAATGATATAATTTATTATCCTATTTATCCCGCAAAGGTAGTTGATTCTAACGGCTCGGGCGATGTCTTCCACGGGGCGTTTGCGGCAGCAGTGACAAAGGGATATGATTATCTTAAGTGTTGTCATTTTTCAAGTGCTGTGTCGGGCCTTAAGTGTACCGGTGTAGGCGCTCGTGAAAGTGTTCCTGATTTTGAAACTACCAAAAAGTACTTAAAGGAGAATGGTTATGAACTTTAAGAAATCGTATAAATCGGCTAACGGATACACTCCAATTTGTAAAATAGGTGGGTGTAGTCTTAAAAAGCTTGAATTTGGTATTATAGAGCTTCAAAAGGGTCAAAAATTACCCTTTTATACTGATGATAAAGAGTTTGCCTTTATTATGCTTGAAGGTCATTGTAATGTAAAGGTTAATGAAGAAGTTTATGAAAATGTCGGCAATAGAGCAAATGTTTTCGAAAACCGCAAAGCAGAAAGCTTTTATATGGGTCGTGAGCAAGAGCTTATAATCGAAGCTATTGACAATATTAAGATTGCAGTTTGCGGTACACCCGTAGCTGAAAAGACCGAACCTCAAGTTTTACGTGAAGACCATGTTGTATTAAAACTATTGGGTAAGCCTCCGTTTGAAAGAGAAACCAGCTTTATTATAGATGGTAATTCTAATGCTAAGGTGCTTACTATCGGTGAAGCATACTGTACAGAGGGTAACTGGGCAGGGTTCCCACCTCATAAGCATGATGAGAATAATATGCCCGTAGAGTGCATTGCCGAGGAAATTTATTACTTTTTATTTGACCCCAAGCAAGGCTTTGCTGTTCAGTGCCTTTATACTGCTGACGGTGAACTTGACGAGGCATACAGAGTGAAATATGACGAATTGGTAGAGTTTCCTTACGGTTATCATACCACCGTTGCAACTCCGGGCTATCAGACCTATTTCTTATGGCTTATGGCAGGGGATTATCAGGGTTTCAATAGAAAGAACGATCCTGATCATGATTGGATTGCAAACAGATAAGATGCTAATAGAGATATGCTATTAAGCATATCTCTATTGTGCTAATTAAATAACATTTTAAAAGCGAGAATGATTTAAAAGGTGAGCAAAATGTTAGAAAAGTTAAAGAAGTTAAACCCTGAAATTGAACTTTATGATGTAAGTGACAAGGAATTTGCAACGTTTGGACGAATTATTACAAGCCTTGATGCTAACGAAATCATAGAAACTGCCCAAAAAATAGCTAATCCGGATACCGGCTCCTCTTATCTTCCGACTTGTGAGGACTTTGTAATTTTAGATATTGCTTATAAAATTGAAAACGAGTGTTTTGGTACACTGCCCACACAAATTGGTTACTGTTGGGGACATAACAATTTTCTTAATGCTACGGAATGGCATACTTCAAGTGAAATCAATATCGCCGTTACTCCTTTAGTGCTTATTTTAGGTCACATTTGGGACATTAATGACGGCAAAATTGATTCTTCAAAATTCAAGGCCTTCTTTCTGCCGGCAGGCACAGCGGTTGAGGTTTATGCCACATCATTGCATTTTTGCCCCTGCGAAGTGAGTGAAGCGGGCTTTGGATGTGTTGTAGGCCTGCCCCAAGATACCAATACCGACCTTACTATAAAGGAAAAAGACCCATTACTTTTCCGTAAAAACAAATGGATAATATGTCATAAAGATAATGACGCTCTTATAGAAAAGGGAGTCGTTGCGGGGATCACAGGTGCTAATTACGAGATTAAATATTAATTTTTCGAGGAATAAAAATGAATGTTTTAAGCGCTACAATTAATCAAATGCTGGTATTGTTTATCTTTATGGCATTGGGCTATTTTCTTAATTATTTTAAAGTTTTACCCCTCAATACTTCTATGGTTGTCTCGCGGCTTGAAACCAATGTTTTAGTGCCGTGCCTTGTATTCAACACCTTTTATAAATATTGTACTGTTGAAAATATGAACGAAAAATGGGTTTATATAGTTTACGGTACAGTAATTATGATAGTATCGATTGTTATCGGTGTATTACTATCAAAACTTTTTTCAAAGGATAATTATTTACGAAAAATTTATACATACTCCTTTGCGGTTGCAAATTTCAGCTTTATGGGTAATGCGGTTGTTTTAGGCATTTTCGGTGAAGATGTGCTGTTTGATTATATGATTTTTACCCTACCGCTTTGCCTTTATGTGTATTCTTTTGGAACGGCATCGTTGATTCCTAAAAAAGATAACGAAAGCACCAAATTCTCGTTACGGGTATTTTTGAATCCGATTTGTATTTCAATGCTTCTTGGCGGGGTAGCAGGTATAACAGGCTTGCCGATACCAAAATTTTTAATAACTGCGCTTTCTTCTGCAGGAGCGTGTATGTCGCCTTTAGCGATGATCCTTACAGGCTTTATTGTGGCAAATTTCAGCTTAAAAAAGCTGTTAAGAGTAAAGAGGATATATTTAGCCTCGGTTTTACGTCTTATAATACTGCCTTTAATATTTGTGCTCGTTTTAAAGCTTATAGGCACGGATGACAGTATTGTTATGCTGACTCTTTGCGCTACCGCGATGCCTTTAGGGCTTAATACAGTTGTTTTTCCTGCAGCTTATGACGGTGATACTACACCGGGAGCAAGTATGGCGCTTATCTCACACGTGAAGTCTATCATTACAATTCCTGTAATGTTTGCGATATTTATATAAAAGGAGATATAGTTTATGAAATATCTTTTAGGTATAGATTTTGGTGGCGGCGCTTCTAAAGCCACACTTATTAATACCAACGGCAATATAATTGCTGATAATACGGTTGAATATCCTACTCTTTATCCTGAAAATGGTGCTTGTGAGCAAAATCCGAAAGACTGGATAAATGCGCTTTGCGAAAACTGTAAAGCGTTACTTTCAAAAAGCGGTATTGATAGCGGAGATATTTTGGCAGTAGCAATTGATTCTGCAACGCATACATCACTTGTTTGTGATAAAAATTTTAAACCGCTCCGCAATGCTATTCATTGGACTGATACCCGTTCAAGAAAGCAAGCCGATAAATTGCGTGAAGAGTTGGGCGAAGAAATCTTTAAAAAGAGCTTCCATAAGCCTGATACGATTTGGACACTGCCACAGCTTATTTGGCTCAAAGAAAATGAGCCTGATGTTTTTGCTGAAACGAAATATATTTTCTTCGAAAAAGATTATGTGAGATATTACATTACAGGTGTTTTCTGCACTGATTATATTGAAGCAGAGGGCAGTATGCTTTTTGACTGCAATAATATGATTTGGGACGAGGAACTTTGTAAATTAGCAGGTATAACTGTGGATATGTTACCGCCTATTGTTAAACCTACAGATATTATCGGTAAGGTGACCGATGAAGCATCAAAAACCACAGGTCTTAAAGCGGATACGCCTGTTATTTGCGGCACGACCGATACTGTTATGGAAGTTTTTGCAAGCGGTGCGGTAAGTAAGGGTGACGTTACGGTTAAGCTTGCAACTGCAGGCAGAATTTGTGTTATTACGGACAAACCTTATCCTGATAGACATTTGGTTAACTATTCACATATAGCTGATGGGCTTTGGTATCCCGGTACTGCCACAAAATCCTGCGCCGCTTCTTACCGTTGGTATAGAGATACTTTTGGCGGTGAATATAAGGAACTTGATATGGGTGCGGCAGAGTTGCCCATAGGCTGTGACGGTCTTGTTTTCCACCCTTACTTAAACGGTGAATTAACACCTTATGCTGACCCAATGCTTTGCGGTAGCTTCACGGGTGTTCGTGCTACTCATACAAAAGCACATTTCACAAGAGCCGTGCTTGAAGGCGTAGCATATTCTTTACTTGACAGCAAACTGTATCTTGATTGTCTTAATATACCTTACAATACTGTTGCTACAGCAATTGGCGGTGGTACAAAAGGTAAGCTGTGGCGTCAAATGATTGCGGATGCTTTAGGGATTGCACTTAAAACCACCGAAAGTAGTGATTCTTCCTTTGGTTCTGCAATGCTTGCGGGTATTGCTGTGGGTGTATTTAAGGACGCGAAGGATGCGGTAGAAAAGTGTGTTAAAGAAGTGGATATTACATACCCCAACCCTGAAAATACCGAAAAATACCGTAAGGTATTTGAAATTTATAAAAAGATACACGATGTATTAGCACCGATTTATAGTGAGAGATAATATGAAAATACTTGTTTGTATCCGTCAAGGACTTGACGGTGAAATAAATCCATTTGATGCTTGTGCTTATGAAGAGGCGTTAAGGGTAAAAAATGCAGAAGTTATACTTTTAAGTATGGGGCCTCAATCGGCAAAGGATTTCCTTTTAAGACTGACAAGGCTTGGTGCTAAAAAGGCAATTTTGTTGTCTGACAAGGCATTTGCCGGTGCAGATACCTTGGCTACTGCTTACACCTTGTCACTTGCGGTGAAAAAAATAAACCCTGACCTTATTTTTTGCGGAAGACAAACTTTAGTGGGTGATACAGCTCAGACAGGACCGATGCTTTCGGTACTTGCAAACACAAGTCTTATAACCAACGTTATGAGCATTGATGAAATTGGCGAAACTGTTACCTGCGTTACTCGTGATAATGGTGTCGAAACTGTGACTTTACCCGCACTTTTAACAATTGAGAGAATTAACAATTTAAGACTGCCTAGTATAATGTCTAAGCTCGGCGATGTAGAGGTTTGGTCGGCAGAAACTTTGTGTGCAGACATAGAAAAATGTGGTCTTACAGGTTCGCCTACAAGGGTTGTTAAAACCTTTGAAAACGAGTCGGGCAAGAGAATATGTAAATTTATTACTGCCCAAGAATTACCGAAAATAATTACCGATGCATTAAATAAGCGTAATGATGAAATAAAGCAAGCGGTTTGTAATTCACAAAGGCTTAGTAAAGTGTATATTGTCGGAGAAGGTCCAAGACCTTTTGCTGAAACGATAAGTGACGATATAACTGTGTTGCCGCTTACAAATGCCGAAGATTTGGCACAAAAAATAACTGAATTAAAGCCTAATGCAGTGCTTTGGGGAAGTGATTCGCTTTCTAAAAAGGTGTCGGCTCAGGTTGGCGCAATTTCGAGCCTGGGTTTGTGTGCCGATTGTACCTTGCTTGAAACTGACGGCGAAGAACTTTATATGTACCGCCCGGCACTTTCAGGTAGTGTTATTGCAAAAATTGTTAGTACGACAAAGCCCGCTATGGCGACTGTTCGTACCACCAAAAACGGTGCACAAATAATGATTGCAGCAGGTCACGGCGCAAAAGATAATCTTGATACTGTAAAAGCTTTTGCCCAAAAATATGGCGCCGAAATGGTTACAACTCGAAAAGCAGTTGATAACGATATTTTGCCATATACATTGCAGGTGGGTCTTACAGGCAAAACGGTAAGTCCGCTCGTGTATATAGCGGTTGGCGTATCAGGTGCGGTGCATCATATTGCAGGTATGCAAAAATCAGGCACTATCATTGCAATAAATCCTGATAAAGATGCTCCTATTTTCGACTATGCTGATTATGGTATAATAGCAAACGCTGACATTCTTACAGAGTTTGTATAAAACGATTTAAAAACCAAAAGGAGTTGTTTTAATTGTCTGAATTTATAAGCAAATACGAGTTTGGTGATATCTCGGTAAATTTCATATTAAACAATAAAAAAAGGGCAGTAATGATACTACTTCCTAATGATATGGAATGTGACTTCTTTACAGAAAAGAATATGGGAGTTTATGAACGCTCTTCTTTGGCACATTTACAACTTGAGTGTTATAATGCTGGAATGTTTTCTAATAGTTTCAAACTTAGTGAAACCCTATCTTTGCTTAAATTTAAAGAGCAGTACACCGAAGAAAACAATGATAGTATAACAGTTGTAACAGTGGAAGAAGCGGAAGAAGGCTTTGGTATCAAGCATAAACTTCGTTGGTATAAAGGAGAGAGTGGTTTTGAAGTTACTACAGAATTTTTCAATAATACGGGTAAGGAACAAATTCTCGAATATATTACAAGCGCATCGCTTGATGGTTTAAGTCCTTATTTAGGAAATGAAGGTAGTAAAAACCTTGTTTTCCATCGGTTTAAGGCAGGATGGTCTATGGAAGGACTTCATCAAACCAATACTTTAACCGAACTTGGTCTTGAACGCGCTTGGGCTAGTTCGGCTGAAAGTCTTCGTTTTGGTGCAATTGGTACCCGTCCTGTTCGTGAGTATCACCCTTATGGTGCGCTTGAAGATACCAAAAACGGGGTTATTTGGGGCGTGTATTTAGCGCACAATGCCTCCTGGCTCATGGAAATGAGCCGTGTTATTGATGGTACGTCGCTCTCTATTGGTCTTGCCGACAGTATTACAGGTTCTTGGAGCAAGAGGATTGCTGACGGTGAGAGTTTTGTTACCCCTACCGCTATGGTATCGGTGGCACGAGGCGGCATTGCCGAGCTTTCGAACAGACTTCTTGCCATGCGTCATAGAGCAATAGATGCCTACGGCGAACAAGGTCTTCCTATTATTTATAACGATTATGTTACTTCGTGGGGTAAACCGAAAGAGGACGACTTGCTTAAAACTGCCCAAATATTCAAGGAGAGTAAAACAAAGTATTTTGTTATGGATGCAGGTTGGTATAAGCCTATCAGTCAGGTGGGTGACTGGGAAATAAGCCCCGTTGCTTTCCCGAGCGGTATGAAAGC
>JAZRAI010000008.1:0-63101 GCA_045634455.1 Acutalibacteraceae bacterium | reverse complement strand
AAAAATTTGGCACAATATCTTTGATATTGTGTCGAAATAGCGTGTTCTCACGCTATTTCGACTTACTATAACCATTATAGCGATTATAAAAGTAAAAATAAGGTGTTTGAATTAGCTATGAAAAAACAACGGATTCGGGTATCGACAACGCATATCATATTGCTTAGCTTTTTAGTAGCGATACTTATAGGTGCGGTTTTGCTTGCATTGCCGATAAGCTCGGCAAACGGGAAGCCTACACCGTTTTTAGATGCGCTTTTTACAGCAACAACCTCCACTTGCGTTACAGGTCTTGTGGTAGCTCCCACCGTTTCTGCTTGGAGTGTTTTTGGACAGGTTGTAATACTTATTTTAATCCAAATCGGCGGTCTTGGTATTATAACGATTATGTCGGGTGTGATGATGCTTCTGCACAGAAAAATAGGTATCGGGGACAGACTGCTCTTGCAAAATGCCTTTAATTTAAACTCTCTTTCAGGGCTTATCAGCTTTGTTAAAAAGGTTGTGGCAGGAACTTTTCTTATAGAAGCTATCGGTGCTTTGCTTTATATGACGGTTTTCATTCCCGATTTTGGACTAAAGGGAATTTGGATTTCGGTGTTCACCTCTGTATCGGCATTTTGTAATGCAGGTATTGACATAATTGCAGAAAACAGTCTTTGTAATTACGCACTTAATCCGATTATAAATGCAGTTACTTGTATATTAATTATTTTGGGCGGTATTGGTTATATTGTTTGGTGGGATGTGCTTCGTGTTTTAAAACAGATACGCATGAAAAAAGTAAAGCTTATAAGGGAACTCACTTTGCATAGTAAAATCGCCATCGGTGCCACCTTGATTTTAATTTTTGCGGGAGCAATTTTAATATTTTGTTTTGAATACAATAATCCTGAAACAATTGGTGGGTATAGTCTGTTTCAAAAAATACAAGCGTCATTCTTTCAATCGGTAACAACAAGAACGGCAGGCTTCCAAACAATACCGCAAGAAAACCTGACAAATGCAACAGCCATTGTTTGTCTTTTGCTAATGTTTATCGGCGGTTCTCCCGTTGGAACTGCGGGAGGTATAAAAACAGTTACCTTTGCTGTTATAATTGTGTCTGCATTTGCTTCTGTTCGCAATAAAGAGGATACCGAGATTTTTGGCCGTCAGCTTACAAAACAAGCCGTAAGCAAAGCGGTTGCGGTTACAAGTATGTCTTTTATTATAATGTTTACAGCAACCGTTTTACTTTCCGCCGTTACGGATGCGTCGGTACTTGATGTTGCGTATGAAACGGTAAGTGCAACCGCAACGGTAGGTCTTACAAGAAATTTAACCGCATCGCTCGGTAGCATAGGCAAGCTTATTATTATCCCTACTATGTACCTTGGCAGGGTAGGTCCTATATCGCTTGCTATTGCGTTTAACCGAAAAAAAGAAAATCAAAGTATTGTTAGAAATCCTGTTGAAGAAATAAGTGTAGGATAAAGGGGACTTGTGTATTATGAATATTAATAAAACTTATGCCGTGTTCGGACTTGGAAGATACGGAAGAGCAGTTGCAGAAGAACTTATAGCGGGTGGCGCAGAGGTTTTGGCGGTTGATATAGACCAAAACAATGTTAACAACGCTATTGAAACTATTCCCGTTTGCAAATGTGCCGACATAACAGAGCCGGAGGCAATAAAAAGGCTCGGCATAGCTAATATTGATGTTGTAATTGTAGCTATGGCAAGTAATCTTGAAGCTACTGTTATGGCAGTAACGCTTTGCAAAGAGGTCGGCGTTAAAACGGTTATTGTTAAATGCGGAAACGAGATGCACCAAAAGATTTTAAGCCGTGTTGGTGCGGATAAGGTGATTTTCCCTGAAAAAGAATCGGGAACGCGTCTTGCTCAAAATCTGCTTACTTCGGGCTTTGCGGAAATGATAGAGCTCTCGGATGAAATTTCCATGGTAGAAATAGCAGTTAAAGATGAGTGGGTTGGTAAAAATCTTATTGAGCTTAGTCTGCGCAAAAAGTATTCTGTCAATGTGGTAGCGCTCAGAAATAAAAATCAAATCAGCACAACGGTTGACCCTTCGCTCCCACTTGAAAAAGGAATGGAGCTTATTGTTATTGCCAACACCTCAAAATTGCAAAAAATTAAATAATAAGGGGTGATAATATGAAAAAAGCAGTAGCCCCAATAATAGTGACCGTAGTGATGGTTCTATATTATATTGTTTACTTTGGCTTTTTAATTTCATTGCTTGAAGGCATCTGGAAGTATGCATTGGGAATTATCCCGCTTGCTTTTTCATTATTAATGGTTAAGGTTTGCATAGAAAGAATAAACGAAATAAAGAAAGGTGAAGAAAATGATCTTAGTAAATACTGATTATATAACGGGAAAAAATTTTGAAATGTTGGGTCTTGTAAAGGGAAGCACCATACAGTCAAAGCATATCGGTAAAGATATTGCACAAAGCTTTAAAACCTTGGTTGGCGGCGAGCTTAAAGCGTATAATGAAATGATGAATGATGCGCGTGCATTAGCTACCAAAAGAATGGTAGTAGAGGCAGAGGAACTCGGTGCCGATGCGATTGTTAATGTTCGTTATTCGTCGGCAGCGGTTATGCAAGGCGCCGCCGAGGTAATTGTATACGGTACAGCGGTTAAATTTGTTTGAAATTTATTGCTTTATAAAAATGATACCCGATTAGCCATAACAGCTAATCGGGTATTTTGTCTTGATTATTTACTTTTTAAGTAATTTTTAGGCCCTGTCTCGTAAAGGTTGTTTCCGTTACTGTCAATTACCACAACAACGGGAAAATCTTCAACATAGAGCCGTAGAATAGCTTCCGCGCCAAGGTCTTCATAAGCTATAACCTCGGATTTTTTTATGCACTTTGAAAGCAAAGCACCGCATCCGCCAATAGCACCGAAATATACCGCGCCGTAAGTTTTCATAGCCCCAATAACCTCAGCACCGCGTTTGCCTTTACCTATCATACCTGTAAGCCCAAGCTTTATTAAATCAGGGCTGTATGCATCCATTCTGTAAGAAGTAGTAGGACCTGCCGAACCGATAACATCGCACGGCTTTGCGGGAGTGGGACCTACAAAATAAATTATACTGTCCTTAATATTTAAAGGAAGCGGTTTGTTTTCGTCTATTAGTTTGCAAAGACGTTTGTGTGCTGCGTCGCGTGCTGCATAAATAGTTCCTGAAATAAGACAACTGTCACCGGCTTTAAGACTATTGACTTTTTCACGTGTTAACGGAGTAGTGATTTTAATTGTCATTTTAAATTACCTCCGTTTTGTGCCTTGTAACATGGCAATTTATATTTACCGCAACGGGAAGTCCGGCAATGTGTGTGGGAAAATACTCAATATTTACTGCAAGAGCAGTTGTTTTTCCGCCAAAACCCTGAGGACCGATACCCAAAGCATTTATTTCGTTCAAAAGCTCTTTTTCGAGGTTTGCGTAAAACTCGTTTTCGTTAGAACTGTCGGCAGGACGCAGAAGTGCTTTTTTAGCAAGCACGGCCGCCTTATCAAATGTTCCGCCAATGCCTACGCCTACAACTATCGGCGGGCAAGGATTAGGACCTGCTTCTAAAACAGTGTTTTTTATAAATTCCTTAACGCCTGCTAATCCGTCAGATGGACGAAGCATGGCAATTTTACTCATATTTTCACTTCCAAAACCTTTGGGAGCAACCGTGATTTCAACCTTATCGCCTTTTACAAGCTCAAAATAAATCATAGCAGGGGTATTGTCACCCGTATTTACTCGGTTTAAAGGGTCTTTAACAACGCTTTTTCTGAGATATCCTTCCGTATAGCCTTGGCGTACACCCTCGTTTACGGCATCGGTTATGTCACCGTTTATATGTACATCCTGACCGATTTTAAGAAAAACGCAGGCAACACCTGTATCCTGGCATATCGGCTTATTTTCGTTTTCCGCAATTTCATAGTTTTCTATTATGTGCCCTAAAATTTCTTTTGCCCCGGGCCAAGGCTCGTTTTTATGGGCATTTGCGATACAGCTTTTTATATCCTCTCCGAGGTGACAGTTAGCCTCAATACAAAGCCTTTTTACAGTGTCGGTTATAATTAAAGCATCGATTTCTCGCATAAATTCTCCTTTAAATACCTTTATGATTTATGTTTGCAACTTTCGGATAATTGCTTATGAAGTTCGTCGGATAAGTTAGTCATGGCTTTTTCGTCTGCCTTACACACCTTTCGGTCATAGGTCAAAAGTCCGTTGATTTCATCCTCTACATCGCTTACCTGCGTGTATATTGCTCCGCAAAGACCTCTTTTTATAGCGGGTAGTACCTTGTTTCGGTAAAGGGCTACTAATTGGTTTTGAAATTCCGATTCAGATTTACAGGTTTTGTAGCCGTAGGCTTTGTCGGTATTAAAAAGGTGATTCGCCACGGGATAGGTGTATCCGCCGAATTCACTAAGTATTATCGGTTTTTCACAAGGACGGATTTGGTTCCAAGGTCCAAAATAAATGTGCAGGCTTTCTACATCACTTTTTTTGCGACGGAACCAACCTGACGTAGTGTCAATAATTCTTGTGTTATCTAATGTGCGCAATTTTTTATAGACTTTGTCACTGTCAAACTGCCCCCAACCCTCGTTGAATACGGTCCAATAAAGGATACAAGGGTGGTTTTGAAGCTGTGACACCGTTTGTTCCATATTGAGTAGAAATCTTTCACGCGTCTTTTTATCTTTGTGCATACGCGTGTCCCCACATTTTTGAATTCGCAATGTGGGTATTGCAGTATCACGGATAAAACTATAATCACCGTTGTTTACCATATCCTGAAATACAATCATACCAAGCTTATCGCATTGGTAATAAAATTCCTCTGCTTCTACTTTTATGTGCTTACGTAAGGTATTAAAGCCTAACTTTTTCATAGATAAGATATCATCAGTATAGCACTTTGGGGTAGCGGGGGTATAGATGCCGTCGGGCCAATAGCCTTGGTCAAGAAGTCCGTGGAAAAAATAAGGCTTTCCGTTAAGACAAAGACGGGGAATTCCGTTTATTGTACGACTTTCAATAGTCCTTATAGCAAAATAGGATTCTACACAGTCCTCGCCCGCGGTGATGCGAAAATTATAAAGATATGGGTTTTCGGGGCTCCAAAGCTGCGGATTTTCGGGTTCTATCACCGCTTTGCCCTCGATTAAAGGGAATTCACCGACGCCGTCTACATTTACTAACCCGTTAATAGCAGGAGTAATGGTTATATGAACGCCGTAGCCGTGGTTTTCAATGCGCAGATTTTCTATATAGCTTGTCGGTACGCTCTCTAACCATACGCTTTGCCAAATGCCCGAAACGGGGGTATACCACATACCGCCACGTTTTAAGGTCTGTTTTCCGTAGGGAAATGAAAGGTCATAAAGATTGTCTGTACAACGTATTTCAAGCAGATTTTCCGCATTTAAAGCGTCGGTTATGTCAAAACTGAAAGCGGTGTAGCCGCCTTCGTGCCGACCAATAAACTTTTGGTTTACATAAACCTCTGTGATTTGGTCTGCGGCACCTATATGCAGTAGAACTCTGCCTTTATTAAAATTTTTTGGCAGAGTGAATTTGCGTCGGTAGGAAAGGGTGTCACCCTCAGAAAAATGTCGATTTACACCTGAAAGTAGACTTTCGGGGCAAAAGGGGACTTTGATTTTAAAAGGCTCAGCTTCACCAACTACTGTAAGCTCCCAAATACCGTTTAGGTTTACATAACTTTCTCTACGCATTTGAGGTCTCGGGTAGGTTTCCCATGGTATATCACAAAGGGCCTCACCCTCAGTAGTATAAAGCTTATTAAGCACAGATAGTCGCCTCGCTTTTGTTTTTATTTTATAACTTCTAAAACGCGGTCTTTAATATTTTTCATTCCCAAAATCGTGGGATGACCGCATTTTTTATCGATTGTATCAAAGGTAATGGGTGTTATTCCGTATTTTTTACAAGCTTCTTTCATGCAGCAAGCAATTTCGGGCTTGATATCAGTGTTAATCAGGCAGTAAATATCTGCTTTTGGTAAGGTTTCCTTTAAGAGACTTAGAAAATAGCATATTGCAGGCAATACAAAATATAAATCGCTCTCATCAAAATTATCATATTTAATTTCGCCTAAGGGAGCGTTTGACCAACTATCGTTTGTTCCGCCGAAAACAAAAACCTTATCAATTTTGTTTTTGTGGAAAAAATCGACTGAGATTAGTTGTCTTAATCTGTATATAAAAGAGGAAGATGTTGAACAATCCACATTGTCATAGCCTGTGTATCCAATTGTTGAGCCGGATCAACTGTTGTTTTGAACAAGCTTTAAGTTTTTTTCGCTAATCACCTGATACCACCAAGTATCTTTTACACTCGTTACGTCGGTCTCATCTCTAACATTTTCAGAGTAATAGACCGCAAAATCATCAGGCACAAAGTCTTTAAAGGTTGAATAACTGTCTCCGAAAATCATAAGGTTGTTTTTCATTATATAACCCGCTTTTTTATAGTCTTTTATAATTATACTTTTTTCAAGTGTCTATTGCAAGTATAAATCTTTTGGTTTATAAATACTGCAACACGATTTGAAAGTTTTGTAAGGGAAAAGTGCTTTTGTAACTATACAAAGAACAAGCGAGGTGATAATATTTGACGAGTTTAAGAGATAAGAGGACGGATTTAAAGAAGCTGCTGAGCATTCGTTAAGGAATTTTTAGTTTTACTAAGAAATGAAAATATTAAGTATGACAAACGCAAATTTCTATTTTATATAAAGATGTATATAGAACTATATGCCGATCAAAAATTAATCTTGATAATCATAGTTTTTTATAAGTGCGCTCAAGGTGGCAATATCCTCTTCACGTACTATTTTTATGTTGTTATTACTGCTTTCAATAAAATTAATGTCATACCCTAAATTGTATAGAAGCATTGTGCAACAGGTTTCGGTAAGAGTGTGACCTGTTTTTTGGGCCTTATCAAACACCTTGTTCATAAGCGATATACGGTGCGCTTCGGGGGATTGCAAGGCTACGGTAGTATTTCTGTCAATATATTGAGTGCGATTATTACCGATATTGAACTGTACATAATCATTCATATAATGACAGATTGTGGCGCTATCCCTTTTTTCACACGCTTGAAGCAGCTTTGATATGGTTTCGGTGGCTACCATTGGGCGGGTTGCTTCTTGAATGATTATCAAATCATTTTGTGAGTATCTGCTTTTTATACAGTCAAAAGCTTTTTTAAAAGAGTCTATACCGCTTGTTCCTGCCGGAATAAGACTTTTCAGCTTAGTTATACCGTATTCATTTGCGTAAGCCTTAACAATGCTTTCCCAGCCTTTCAAGCAAACTATATAGATGTCATCTATCATAGGATGAGACTGATATTTTTCCATGCAATAAACAATAATAGGTTTACCATTTACATTTATAAACTGGCTTGGTATATTTTGGTGATTTCTTGAGGATTTACCGCCCGCAAGGATCACAACAATATTTTTGGTTCTGTTATATGAAGTATTTATAGCAATCGAAGACAAAGCGTTTTCATTCAAATAACTTGTTAAGAGGGCTTGCACTGTTGTGTCAAGCACTTCTGCCATCTTCTGCAGTTTTTTCTGTGATATATCGTTTTCACCCGATTCGATTTTTGCTATTGTAGATCGGGTTTTATACCCCATTGCATTGGCAAGTTCTTGTTGAGACATTTTTAATTCGTAACGTCTTTTTCTTATATTTGAGCCTATTGACATTAAACATACTCCTTTTATCGGTGATATGTATATTATAAATCAACAAAGCGTGATTTTCAAGTACCAAAATGAACAAATGTTGATTTTTTCTTGACATAATTGGGGGTAAAATATTATAATACCTTTGTTAAAGGAAAAAATTACGGCGTATTCGTAATTGAAGGGAGTATAATTTATGAAAGCAATTATTTTTAATTCGGGTTACGGCAACAGAATGGGTGAGTTTACAAAAACTCATCATAAATCTATGGCTCCTCTAAAAAACGGGGAGACAATTTTTCACAGACAGCTCAGAATATTAAGTGCGGAGGGTATTAAGGATTTTATTGTTACAACCGGTCCTTTTGAGGAACAATTAAAGGCGGTTGCGGCAGAATTTGACGGTTTGAACATTACATTTGTTCGCAATGATATATTTGATAAGACCAACTATATCTATTCAATGTACCTTGCCCGTGATTATATTGATGATGATATGATTTTTATGCACGGCGACTTGGTATTCAACAGAAAATTAGTTCATGATGTGCTAAACAGTGCTGATTCTAATACAGGTACTGTAAATTATAAAAAGGCACTTCCCGAAAAGGATTTCAAGAGCAGAGTAAAGGACGGAAAGATATTAGAGGTTTCTATCAAGATATTTGATGAGGATTGCTTTGCCTTCCAGCCTTTCTATAAATTGGACAAGGCTACGGCATCTGCTTGGGTGGGTAAGGTAGTAGAGTATATTCACAAAGGCGAAGATAAGTGCTATGCTGAGAATGCGCTTAATGAAATTTTCCCGGCACTTAATATACGCGCGTATGATTATGACGGATATTATATTGATGAGATCGATAACCTTGATGACCACGCGCGTGTAACGGCTGATATTATCCCCTTTGACGAAGCTGATGCTAAGATTTTCGGTTAATTTATAAGGAGAAAAAAATATGTCAGAATTAAAAGAAAAATTTATGTATGGCTATAACAGCGAACAGTTCAAGAAGTTTAAAAAGTATGCATGGCTTATGCTTTTAAGCTTTGGCTTTACCTATTTGTTCTTCTATAACGGCAGACAGAATATCAATCTTGTAATGCCGCTTATGAAAGAATATTTTGCTTCGGACCTTGGTACTATAGGCGTTGTTTCATCTGCTCTTTTCTGGTGCTACGCATTTGGACAGTTAGTAAGCGGACGTTTGGGTTCGTACTTTGGCTATAAAAGGTTGATGATTTTCGGCGTAGTGGCTTCTGCTATACTTAATCTGCTTATTTCTTTCCAAAACAACCTTACAGTTATTGCGGTTCTTTGGGGACTTAACGGATTTTGTCAGGCAATGGTATGGTCGAACGGTGTTGGCGTTATCAATAAATGGTGGCCTAAAGAAAAGCGTGGCTTTGCTTCAGGTCTTGCAACTGCTTTTTCAGGTGTAGCACAGGCAGTTACATATTTAACTGTTAACTGGTGTTTAATCCTTAATCCTGAATGGTCTTGGCGCGCAGGCTTCCGTTTCCCAATTATCCCAATGGTTATTATCCTTATTGCATTTATTGCATTTTTCAAGCAAAAACCGGAAGATGTAGGACTTCCTGCTTTTGAGGAGGCAGATAAGGAACTTGACAATGATGACGCTTTGATGGAAGCTGAGATTGCTAAAAAAGGATTTTTATATCCATATAAGCTTCTTTTTAGCCAACCTAAGGTTATTATTTTCTGCTTAATTTCTGCAATCGCCGGTATTGGGCGTTACGGTCTTCTTACTTGGATACCCACCTATTTTACCGAAGAATTGGGTCTTACTCTTAAGAATGACCTCTTTACTTATATTGTTTTGCCTTTAGGTCAGGCTTGTGCAATGTTCGTATTCCCGTTCCTCACAGATAAAGTGTTCAAGGGCAAACGTGAGCCTATGCTTGTTTTGGCATCTGTTGTTGCTTTCTTTGGACTTATTTGCTTCCCGTTATTCAAGACACAACTGCCCGCAACGATTATGCTGTTTGTAGTTGGCGTATTTAGTATGGTAACAGGTGTTATTTGGGCAATTGCGGGAGATATGGGCGGTCGCGCGCTTTCTTCCACTGTTGTAGGAATTCTTGACTGGGCAGTATATATGGGTGCCGCTATTCAGGCTTCTGTATTTGGTTTTGTTCAGCAAAAATTCGGTTGGAGCGCTATCTTTATTACTATTGGTTGTCTTTATATCATTTTGCTTGTTTTAACTCTCTTGGCTCGCAAAATGAAAATGAAAAAAGTACAAAAAGAAACCGAATAGGGATAGCTATCAGTTGTAAAAAAACTGTCGGTTCATCATCAATTTGGACCGACAGTTTTTTATGTGTCACTTATATAATAGAGGGCAATTGTATGTGTTAATATTACCAAAGAGATTAGAAGAGTCTTGAAAAATCAGAAAATGCGGTTTGAATTTCGCGCCGTTTAAATTGCAAAAAAGGCAATAAATATCAAAAAATGCAAAAAACACTCGACAGTTAACGAATTTTGATTTATAATAATGTAAAAGGTTAGGCAGAAACAACTTATTTTAAAGGGGTATTGTCATGGAAAAAGCAACCGGAAATACAAGAAAACTTCAACTTGTGTCTTTAGAAGTTTTATCATTTTTGGATCGCATTTGTCAGGAACAAGGTTTTACATATTATCTTGCCTATGGCACTCTTCTCGGCGCCGTGCGTCATAAAGGGTTCATCCCTTGGGATGATGATATCGATGTTTGGATGCCTCGAGGCGACTACATGAAACTATTAGAGTATCTTAAAAACGACAATACAGATGAACACTTCGGTTTGAGCGAGGGGATATATAAAATTCATGGTGACAGACCTGCTGAATTCCAAATGCGGATTATATATAAAACAAAAAAGATTTCCCGTATGTTTGCAGGAAAGGATACAGTCATGTATCCTTGGATTGATGTTTTTTGTTTGGATGTTTTCCCGCAACAAAAAAAGCAGAGGTATCTTAAAAACTTTAAACGGCATCTGTTCACATATAAGATTGCTCGTTGTAAACACTTTTTGATAGAAGAAAACTCATTATTTGGAAAAGCTAATAAGTTAATATATACCTTACATAAAAAATTTCATCTGTTCAAGCATATCTTAAATGAAGAAAAACAAATTCAAAAAACTGTTTGTGCGTTAACAAAATATCAAACAACCGATAATACCGATTACAAAGAGTACTTTTGTTACGCTGCTGTCTATCTGCAACAATCAGAAAAATGCTTTTTCCAAAGAGAGTGGTTTGCTGAGACTGTGAAAGTTGAGTTTGAAGGAAGACAGTTCTTGGCACCAAAAAACTGGGATTCTGTTTTAAAAACGCTATATAACAATTATATGCAATTGCCTCCCGAACATAAGCGTAAATGTACCCATAGCGCTTATTTTATAGAAGAATAACAGAATCTTCATCATATAAAATTGTTCAGTTTAATTTTACAAAATGTAATAAAAAACAGCAAAAGCGAGGTGAAATTCACCTCGCTTTACATCTTTAAAAATTTATCGCATATCCCCCGTAATCGCAGGAAGATGTTTTTTGAAAAACGCACCTATATAATTATATATTAGAATGGTAACGAATGAGAAGCATAATACAATCAGACAATACTGCCATGTACCAAACAAACCAAAACGACTCATGATTTTTTCAAATACAACTTTGACAAAATAATGTGTGCCTATAATTAGTATCGAATTATCTGCTGTTTTTATAAGAAAACGCTTGATTCTTTTGGCCTTTTGCAACTGCTTTGATAATTCAATAAAAAGGGCCGAACCGCAAACTCCTGCTATTATAAAATAGAAATAGTTACCTATTGACATATAATAAAACGATACTTTCCTATTTAAAATTACACCGCAAAAAATCCAAAGCATTAAACAACCAATTATTAAAACCTTTGAATATGGTTTTAGAATTCCAGTGCCTTCACGATGAGCCTGCCCCAATATTGAACCTACGGAGAAAAAAACTAAAGAAATAATGGTTCTATTTATTCCAAATGGGATGAATATGTTAAATTCGTATAAAATGAATCCCAATATAAAAGAAATAATTATAATAAAACTTTTACAAAGAAATGGAAGTTTATCTAAATTTAGAAAATAAGAAATAATCAGGAGTTGAAATAAAGTTATAAAATACCAACAAGGGTCATTAAACGGACACATTCCTTCTAAAAATAAGAATTCTTTTAAAATGGCTATGTAGGAATTCTTTGAAAACAGAAAAAGAACACTCGTTCCTAATAGAAAAAAGATAAACGTGGGTAAAAGCAAGCGTTTTATTTTTGAAACGACAAATAATTCAAATTTTAAGTTGCTTTTTTTAAAAATAAAACCTGATAAAACAAAAAACATAGGCATATGAAATGAATAAATAATCTGGTTCACAATAGGAAATGAACATTTATACCAAAAGTGACCTATAAAAACCAACAATACACCTAAGCCTTTTGCAATATCTAACCATTCTATGCGAGGTTTAACATTGAGTGCTAATTTTACGTCTTTGCTCATCTTACAGCCTCCTTAACATGTTGTGCATTATATAACATAACACATAAAAAGTAAAGTAGCCAGTATAATTCTACCTTGTTTTACAGATACTAACAGTACAAATTTGTAAAGCAAGGAGATTTTTATATATGAAAGCAACAGGTATTGTGAGAAGAATAGATGCTCGTGTTATAATAACACCAATAAAGTACATAGCAAAAGCGAGGTGAATTTCACCTCGCTTGTTGTTTAATCTAAATTAAAGGAATCGTTTACTGCTTTTTCAAAATTGCGTGCCGATTCGTTTCCCGAGCCGCCGTCAACACGCGAATTTTTCATAAACACTGCGGCAATTTTGTTTTCAGGGTCAATCCAAAAATGCGAACCATAGGCACCACTCCAACCGTAAGCACCAACGGGAAGCACCTTGTAAGCATCGTTCACAACTATTCGCACCGCAAGTCCCCAACGCTCATTATTAGGCATAATTTCTTTTGGAACTGTGGGTGTGTGCAGTAATTTAAAGGTTTCTTCTGTGATAATTTTGCCATTTGGGGTTTCGCCATTATTTAAAAGCATTTTAGCAAAATTTGAATAGTCGGCAATGGTTGAAACAAGTCCCGCACCACCTAAATAATGGGTGCAAGGTGTATTAAAGAAAACGCAGTTTTCACGCATTTTTACTTCACAGTTTTCGCCATCTATTCTGTTGTGCATGGCAATAACTCTGCTCCACTGTTCATCTGTGGGAACAAACGCGGTATCGGGCATATCGCATTTAGCAAAAATTTCTTTTTTCAAAAATTCCTGATAATCGGTGTCGGTTACCTTTTCAATAATTTTTGCAAGCAGGTCAAAAGCACCTGTTCCGCTATATTGCTGTTTGCTTTCGGGCTCAAAATCAAGACCTGATTTTGCAAAGAATTTAACAGAGTTTTCAAGCGTTTTGTCGTCCTCTGCGGTCATTTTTTGCAGTTTTGGCACACTGCAACCGATTCCCGCGGTATGGTTTAAAAGATTTAGTATGGTAATATCCTTTTTGGGTTTGCCCAAATCGATAACTTCACCTAAATCGTTAACTTCACTCACGTGAACGTTTTTAAATTCGGGCAGATAATCCGCCACTTTATCTGATAAAGATAAAAGACCGCGCTCCACCAAAATTAGGGTTGCAATGGCGGTAACCGGCTTTGTCATAGAAGCCAAGCGGAATATAGTTTTTTCCGTTACGGGATTTGTACCGCTTTTAGAGGTTGCGCCAAAGCAATTTTTATAAATCACATTATCCTCTTGAATAACACAATATGCCGAGCCAAATACTTTATGATTATCAAAATCGTACTCTGCGGCGGTTTCAATATTTGTTTTAAGTAATTCTTTATTTAATTTATTCACATAAATCACCTCGGAGAATGTTTTAAACATTATATCATAATCTCTCTGTAAAGTAAAGTAAAGTTTTGCAGTATAAATCTCCCCCTTTTACAAATAATAGCAGCGTAATTTGTAAAATAAGGAGATAGATATATATGAAAGCAACTGGTATTGTACGCCGTATAGAGGAATGCGTTATTATAACCTCTAAAAACAGTTGCTAAATCAAAGATTTAGACTGTTTTTGAGAACATAGATACTCGTTTCACTCGTATGAGATAGGGCAAACCACCTAAAACCCGCATAAATACTGGGGGTTTTCGCTAGTTTGCCCTATTGAACACAAGCCCCTAATTTTATGGTTTTGGGCGGTTTTTACATAACAAGAGAATTCCTTCGTATAAATGAAAAATGCCGGGTGGGCGTCTATGCTCATCCGGCTTCCTGTTTATTAAAATTATAGAACGATTACATTTCCGATAAAATTTTAAAAAACAGTTTACATCATGATAAAAATATGATATAATTCATATAAAATCATTGTAAGAATTGGAGGGAAGCAAATGGAATCCACTAAATCTCGTGGTGGACGCCCTGCCGGCAGAAAAAAGACGGCTAAAATTGAGATTGTCCTTGAACCGAATATCAAGGCAGAATTCATGGAGCTTATTGCAAGCGAAGGAAAAACCGCTTCCGTTGAAATTGGTGCCTGGATAAGACGATATATAAAGGATATGAAAAATTTAGATAAAGAATGAGGATGTAAATATGGCTAATTTTGAACAATTAAAGATAAAATACGATATAGAGAATCAAAACATTTCAGAAGTTAACTGTTTTCTGCCTGTACACTTGACTTATGATAAGAAAGAAACATCACTGTACAAAAAAGATGGTTCATATAATGAGCAATATTATAAGTGGCAATTTTTAAATTGCTTTGTTGAAGCTGGTTTATGCTCTAAAGACTATATTGGAGTAGAAGTTCAATTCCCCAAAGGAAATAAAAACGCAGCAGGAATTAAACTTGATGGTGCAATTTTTGACGATACGAATTGGTTTTCTCATTATAAGGCATTGCACACCAAGAAAGATGATTCTAAATGGGACGATTTAAATTGGTTGAAAGAACACCTGATTTGCGGTATAGAGTTTAAGAAAGAAGACAGCAAAGATGTAAAAGGTGTTTTTAATAGTCAGTTAAAGGCATATATGAACGAGTCTTCTAAGAACATTGTGTTTGGCATCTTGTACGATGAGGGACGACTTTACCTGTTTAAAAGTACTGGAAAATCATATATGCGCCTTAGTGATGAGTTTAATGTTGAAAACAAAGGTAAAACTGAGCCGACTTTTGATGTTCCAGATGGTTACGCAAATCTTCTGTCGTTTGACGAGATGGTGAACTATGATAAGTCATCCAAAAACATTATTGACTATTCAGGCAGAACTGTAGATGAATTGTCTATCATTTCTAAAACTGATTCAAAAAGATTAAATGATGCCCTCTATCAAATTTTACATACAATGGATAAGTGCGGTCTTGTTAATCAAAAGGGATATAATATTCTTATTCAGTTATTAGCATTGAAAATTTATGATGAGAAACATAATGTAAATAATTTGAAGTATTACATCAATTTCAACGAACAGAATTATAAAACTATCGCAGATGATGGAATACAGGAATTTATTGAAAGAATCGATAAAATAAAAAAAGCCGCTAAAACAGAGTATCAAAAGATTTTGAATGAAAACCATTTCGATAGCAGAAATGAAAATCAAATTAAGGTTGTAGTTGAGATTGTGAAGCAATTCCAGAATTATAGTTTTACAAATTCTGAGCGAAACAATCTTTATCAGTTGGTGTTTTATAGATTTGCGTCACAGTTCAGCAAAGCAGACAATGCCCAATTTATAACACCTCTACAAATAATTGATTTTATAGTGGATATGATTAATCCAAAGCACAACGAGAGTATTATCGACCCTACTGTTGGTATTGCGGATTTTCTATCGGTTTCTTATGTAAAATCTGATGGCAAATTAGATGACAAAAATTTCTACGGCCTCGACATTGATGAGGATATGGTAAAATTAGCAACATTAAACATGTTGCTTAATGGAGATGGCAATGCTACTATCGAAGTTCAAAGCGACGGTCTTGGTTCTATCAACACAAAATTTAATGATAAGGGAAAACTTATAAAACTTATTCCGAAAACAGAAAAACAAGAGCACAATTTTAATGGTAATTGGGATAATAGAGTTGATGGAAATAATCTGAAAAAATTCGATATTGTATTGACAAATCCTCCTTTTGGAGAGGCTCGGTCATGGATCCCCGTCGGCAAAGAAAAAGAGATTGCTGAGTGCTATGAGTTGTGGAACAGATATAATCAGACAAAAATAGACCTTGGGGTTATTTTCCTAGAAAATGCTGTAAGAGTACTTAAGGAAAAAGGCAGAATGGCAATTGTGCTTTCTAATTCCATAGCATCTATTGATTCCCACAAAGAAGCAAGAAAATGGTTATGCGAAAATATGAGAATTGTTGCAATTATAGATTTGCCACCTAACATTTTTGCTGAAGCCGGTGTTTCCCCGACGATTATTTTTGCATATAAACCACCTAAAGATGAGTTGGTAAGATTAAAAGAAAATAACTATCAAGTGTTTTCTAAAGAAATTAAAAAGGTTGGATACGAAGTCAAGACAAAGAACAAGGTTAAATGTTTTGAAACTAGGTATAAGTTGAATCCGCAGACATTTGAAAAAGAAATTAATCCCGATGGAACGGCAAAACTTGATGAAGAATTTACCGAAACGGTTACTCAATTTAAGCAATGGTGTAATATGCAAGAAGAAACATTAAAGAAATTATTTTAAGGAGGAATGAATATGACCAAACAATATATTGATGTTCCTCTTTACACTACCTTTAATGATATACGTGCAAAAGATTTTTCGCTCTCTGCTACGCAATATAAATCTCTTTGTATTAAGAATAAAAACGTTGTTTCTGTTCGAGAATTATTAAGCAGAGATTTAAAACGAAGCGACTTAGGTAGCGAGGTGGGTAGCGATGCTTACGTTGAATCATCAAATTACTTTTTTATAAAGACCAAGGCGTTACAGTCTGAAACATATCTCTTGGATATAAACAAAGAGTCTGTACAAAACATTACGCCGCTGAGTTTTAAAAACTCAAATTTAAAGAAAGGTGATTTGCTAATTTCAAAGGATAGCAATGTTGGAGAAATTGTTATTTTGGATAAGGATTATCCTAACACTATGCTTTGTAGTGGTATATATAAATTGCCTATTATTGATAAAAAATATTATTTATTAGCTTTCATTAAGAGTAATATTTTTAGGCAACAAATAGACTTTTTAGTTCCGAGAGGTTCCACGATTAGACATGGAAAAACGAAATTTTTAGAGTGTTTAATACCTCTTCCCAATGAAAATTCTACAGATACAATAAATTATGTAGAAACCTTAATGAAAGCTATCCTTAATAAGGAGATTGAAATAAAAAAGAAATACAAACAATGTGCTCAAAAAATAAAAGAAGAGCTTGAAGAAAACCAAAAAGAAAAATCTTTCGAATTCTCGATGCCAACATACAAAGAAATTCTTCTAACGGATAGAATGGATTCGAATAGATATTGCGAAGAGTACAAAAAATTCAGATTTTTATTAACTAACTATAAGTATGGCTTTTCTTCACTGTTAGATTATGGTTACAAAATTAGAAGAGGTCAAAATCTACAAATAAGTGCAATTGGTAAAAGTATATATACAGATATCGCATACCCTAATTTCTATAAACTTATTTTGTCTCAGGATATTTCATATGCGGGAACAATAACGGGCTTGAAGTTTTTAGGAAACAAAAATAAATTGTCGCTGCTAAAAAAAGGAGACATGGTTTTTTCTTCTCGAGGTCATTTGGGTAGAAGTGTGGTAATCCTTGATGATGATGAACAAATAACAAACATTGATAGCATGGTTTTTTATGGAAATAAAAACATACAAAAAAGCGTTTTTGTTCATGCCATGTTAGATTTTTATAGAAGTCATAATTTTCTAAAAAAAATAGGTATAAACGGTTCTGCGGCAGAGAGTTTAACAAAATATCAAATTCCAGATATACCTTTCCCTGATTTTCCTAACGATAAAGAGAAGGAAATAACGGAATTTTATTTTAAGCCTTTTTTGAATTATGAACCAAATACAAAATCTATTGCCGATTTTGAAGCCTACGATCAAAATTTCAACATGAACGCAGGTATTTATAATCTTGATAGTTCAATGAAATACTTGACAAAAAAATTAGAGCATGCGTTAAATAGTATTGCTCAGGATAAACTTGTTGAAATAAGGTTTTAACGGCACAGATAATTTAAACGTTAGAAGAAAAATAAGTATAAAACTCCTTTGTTGACAGATAATAGAAATGTTATCAAATCAATAAAGGAGTTTTTATTGCGAGGGTACCGAGCAACAAGGTTCTTGGCACCTTTCAAAAATCTCCGATTTTTAGAAAGGTAAGGTTCTTATATATGAAAGCAACTGGAATAGTTAGAAGAATAGACGATTTAGGTCGTGTGGTTATACCGAAAGAGATTAGAAGAACAATGCGCATCCGTGAGGGAGATCCGTTGGAGATATTTACGGGAACGGGTGGAGAGGTTATATTTAAAAAATACTCGGTGATTGGCGAAATGGGGGATTTTGTAGGCACTTTGGCGGAAGCGGTCTCCAAAAACACTGAATTTTGTGTGCTTATTTGTGACCGAGACCACTGCATTGCGGCGGCGGGGCTTTCCAAAAAAGAGGTTTTGGGCAGGCGCGTAACCCCTGAAGTGGAGGAGCTTATGACCGAGCGCAAAGCAGCAAAGTTTGATGATGAAATCGGCTTTACGGCGTTAGAGGGGTTTAAGAGAACAGTTAAGTTTGCGGTGCCGGTAATAGGTGCGGGTGATGTTGGCGGAATTGTGATTTTGCTTGAAAGTGACAACAATGCCGAGCTTTCGGAGAGCGATATGAAGCTAATTTCTGCCGCGGCAGACTTTTTAAGCCGACAAAGTGAATAGCAGATTTAAAAGAGGTGTGAACGTTTAAGTTTACGCTTCTTTTTTTAAATATCTTATTGTTATTTAGCTTATTTTATGTTACAATGAACTTTGATTAGGCAAGTTAAATGTTTGTTAGTCCCATTGGAGGTTATATTTTATGAATTACGGAATTAGAAAAACAAAAATAGTGTGTACAATAGGCCCTGCTTCTGCTGATAAAGAAACCATAAAGCAGATGTGCTTAAAGGGAATGAATGTAGCTCGTCTTAATTTTTCACATAACACGCATGCAGACCACGCAGAAAGAATTGCTACCATAAAAGAGGTGCGCGAGGAGTTAGGACTTCCTATTGCAATTTTACTTGACACAAAGGGTCCCGAATACAGAATTAAAACCTTTAAGAATGATAAAATATTTTTAAACAGTGGCGACCGTTTCACCTTTACCGCAAACGAGGTAGAGGGTGACGAAGCTATGGTTTCGGTGAATTATAAAAATTTGGCAAATGATTTACATGCAGGAGATACAATTCTGCTTAACAACGGTCTTTTAAGCTTTAAGGTGTTAGAAACTACCGATACAGATGTTATAACCGAGGTTATAATTGGCGGCGAACTTTCTAACCGCAAGAGCATGAGTTTTCCGAACAAAACCTTAAAACAGGAATATTTAAGTGAACAGGATAAGCAGGACATAGCCTTTGGTATTGAGCACGGTGTTGACTTTATTGCTTGCTCCTTTGTTTCCTGCCGTCAGGATTTGATTGACGTTAAAAATTATCTCAAAGAAATAAACGCACCCGAAATTGACCTTATTGCTAAAATTGAAAACCGTTCGGGTGTTGATAATATTGACGAAATCTGTGACGAATGT
This sequence comes from Acutalibacteraceae bacterium, assembly GCA_045634455.1. Taxonomy (GTDB): domain Bacteria; phylum Bacillota; class Clostridia; order Oscillospirales; family Acutalibacteraceae; genus UBA737. The sequence goes on along the minus strand of JAZRAI010000008.1, from coordinate 43,479 downwards.
CAAGGTATTATGATTGCCCGCGGTGATATGGGTGTTGAAATTCCTTTTGAGGAATTACCAAAGATTCAAAAAAGTCTTATTACAAAGTGCCGTCTTTTAGGCAAGCGCGTTATTACTGCTACCGAAATGCTTGAATCTATGATTCACAACCCGAGACCGACAAGAGCCGAAATATCCGACGTGGCTAACGCGGTTTATGACGGAACAAGTGCAATTATGCTGTCGGGTGAAACGGCGGCAGGTCAATATCCCGTTTTGGCGGTTGAAACAATGGCAAGAATTGCCCTTACTACCGAGCAGAACATTCATTATTCAAAGCGTTTCCTGACAAGAGAATTCAAGATAAGAAATACAGTGGATGCTATTTCCCATGCTACTTGCGGAATGGCAATAGATATTGATGCAAAGGCAATTGCGGTATGCTCGCTTTCGGGCATGACTGCAAGAATGGTTTCACGTTTCAGACCTCATGTGCCGATTTTGGGAATTACCACCGACCTTGGTACATGGCGTAAGCTTTCACTTTCTTGGGGAGTAGTACCCGTGCTTTGCGAAAGCTTTACATCGACCGATGTGCTTTTCTACACTGCTACAAATCTTGCAAAAGAAACCTTTTCGTTAAAAAAAGAGGATAAAATTGTAATTACTGGCGGTGTTACCAACGGTAAATCGGGCAACACAAGTCTTATTAAGGTAGAAACTATTTAATTTTAAAATTTCAGCACAAGCGAGGTGGAAAAATTGAATAAATACAAAACATTGCTATCCAACACACTTTTAATTAGTATGGGTACATTTGGTTCGAAAATACTTGTGTTTTTAATGGTAAGGTTTTATACGGGTTATTTAACCCCTGCCGATTACAGCACAGCCGACCTTATAACCCAAACGGCAAATCTTTTGTTTCCGATAATATCTCTCGGCATTACAGAGGGTGTATTTCGCTTTGCAATGGATAAAAATGCCGACAGAAAAGCGGTATTTTCTTCGGGTCTTTATTTGATTTTTTTAGGCTCGCTTTTGTTTTTTGGCATTGCCCCGCTATTAGGACTTGTTGATGATTTCAAGGGATATGTATGGCTTATAGCGGTATATACGATAGCGTCCTGTCTTCACTCGCTTTGCACCCAATATATACGAGCAGTTGGGAAAATGGCACTTTTCAGTATTCAGGGAATAGTGAATACAAGCCTTGTTATAATTCTTAACATCATCTTTTTGGCGGTAGCAAAGATTGGTGTTTTGGGCTACGTTTTATCGGTTGTAATTGCTGACGGACTATGCACACTTTTCTTGATATTTAAGGAAAAGCTATGGAGACAGATTTCTTTTGAACTGAGCAAAGAAATAACTGTCAAAATGCTGAAATACAGTATCCCGCTTATTCCGACCACGGTTTTTTGGTGGATAACAAGTGTTTCCGACAGATATATGGTTAATGAAATAATAAACTCACACGCGAACGGTATTTATACGGTAGCGTATAAATTGCCGACAGTGCTGACATTACTTTCGACCATGTTTATGCAGGCTTGGCAGTTTTCTGCCGTTACAGAAGGGGAGGAAGACAATTCTGCACTTTCGGATTTTTACAGTAAAATTTGGGGTTCTTTTCAAGCGGTAATGTTTTTGGCAGGCGCGTTTATAATTGCTTTTGCAAAGCTTGCTACAAAAATTTTAACTGCCGACGAATATTATGCTTCGTGGGAATATGTACCGTTGCTTGCGGTGGCAATGGTATTTACTGCATTTACTCAATTTGCAGGCTCTGTATATGTAGTTAAAAAGAAAAGCGTTATTTCGTTTGCCACGGCTGCTCTTGGGGCGGCTATCAACATAGCACTCAATCTTTTGCTTATCCCGTCAAAGCTTGGCGTTCAGGGTGCGGCTCTCGCTACGGTTTTAAGTTATCTTATCTGCTTCTTTGTAAGAGCAATTAATTCGAGAAAATATGTGCCGTATAATCTTTACTTTACTCATACAATACTTAACACTATCATAATTTTTATACAGACAGCGATTATGATTTTTGAAGTGAAGTATTGGATTTTATTTCAGGCGGTTTGTATTTTGCTGCTTGTAATTATCAACAGGAAATTTATATTAAAAGGAATTTCAAAGCTGTTAAGAATTTAAATGTAAAAAATAAATTTACTTTTGGAGGATATGATGCAAGAAATTTTAGTTGATTTTATTGGTGATTTGCCATACTTTGCAAAAATACTTGCTATTTTAGCGGTTTCTATGCTACCGATAGTTGAGCTCAGGGGAGCGATTCCCGTAGGCGCTATTGTGGGGGTAGAGCCTTGGCTTACGGTAGTGCTTGCAATAGTGGGAAATCTTTTACCGATACCTTTTATTTTGCTGTTTATAAAAAAGATTTTCGCTTGGATGCGTAAAAAAAGCGAAAAACTTAATAAAATAGTTGATAAAATGGAGGCAAAGGCTGAAAAGAACAAAGAAAAGGTTATGAGATATGCCTTTTGGGGACTTGTACTTTTCGTGGCTGTACCGCTTCCCGGCACAGGCGGTTGGACCGGCGCCTTGGTTGCCGCAATGATTGATATGCCGCCTAAGAAAGCCTTTGTTTGCGTTCTTACAGGCGTACTGATAGCATCGGTTATAGTTTCCTTTATTACTTACGGTACAGTGGCGCTGTTTTTTTAAAAATATAGCTTTACTTAATTGACATTAAATGGTTATTGTGATAAAATATTTTAGATAGAAAGCAATATCTTTTTGAAGGGAAATGCTTATGGGAAAGGTGTTTGGCATAGTTTCGGGCAAAGGCGGAGTTGGAAAATCTACCGTATCGGTAGGCTTAGGCCTTAGCTTTGCTCAAAAGGGAAACAGTGTTTTGCTTGTTGATATGGACGAGGGATTAAGATGCCTCGATTTGCTTTTATGCCTTGAAAGTCAAACAGTTTTTGATTTATCGGATGTGCTAAAAGGCAAGGAAATTGAAGCGGCGGTTTATTCCTCTGATTTTTGCGATAATCTTAAACTTATTCCGGCACCGAACAAAGTAGGCTTAATTGAAAAAGAAAAACTTGAACAGTTTGCAAAAACTGTATCAGAGTTATACGATGTAGTTATTTTTGATTTCCCTGCGGGAATTGATACTGCACTTTATAGCGCATTGCCAAAAGATACACTTTTCTTAACCGTTGCAGTGCCTGACCCCGTATCGGTAAGGGATGCGGCTGCAATGAGTGAAGTTTTAAGTGAGAACGGACTTGAAGCACGGCTTATAATAAACCGTTTTAAGTATAAAATAAAAAGGAAACTCAGGTTTAAAAATATTGATGATATAATAGATTCTGCGTATCTAAGACTTGTTGGTATTGTGCCTGAAAGCGACGAAATCAGCATTTTTTCATTAACTCACAGGTTACCGAAAAAATGCCGTGCTGCAAAGGCGCTTTCAAGAATAGCAAAAAGACTTTCGGGAGAAGCGGAACTGTTACCGAAAATAAAAAAGATATGAAAGGAAATAGGAAATGACAATCGCATTAATCGCACACGACGCAAAAAAGGAACTAATGGTACAATTCTGCATTGCTTATTGTGGAATATTATCAAGACATAATATTATTGCAACAGGCTCTACCGGTAAGATAGTATCCGAAGCTACGGGGCTTGAAATCACAGGATTTTTAAGCGGTAGTCAGGGTGGTGCTCAGCAGATTGCATCCCGCATAGGCTGTGACGAAATCGACCTTTTGCTTATGTTCAGAGACCCGTTAAATCCAAGACCAAATGACCCCAACGAAAACGCACTTTTGCGCTTATGCGATGTGCATAACATTCCTGTTGCAACAAATATAGCAACTGCCGAGGTGCTCATTCACGGTCTTGAACGTGGTGACCTCGATTGGAGAGAAATCCTCAAAGGATAACAAAATTTTAGGAGTTTTATAATGGCAGAGATTAACCGTGCCGTAAAAGGCACTAACGATATTTTACCCGCCGACAGTCATAAGTGGCAGTATGTTGAGGACAAGATGTTAGAAACAGCCGCACTTTACGGCTTTAAAGAAATCCGTGTGCCGGTTTTCGAGCATACAGAGGTCTTTTTACGCAGTGTCGGAGACACTACCGATGTTGTGCAGAAAGAAATGTATACTTTTGAGGATAAGGGCGGTCGCTCAATAACACTTCGACCTGAGCTTACAGCAGGTGTTATCAGAAGCGCTATCGAAAAAGGTCTTGTTAATGCTGCTTTGCCTGCAAAGGTTTGCTATATAGGTGGCTGTTACAGATATGAAAAGCCCCAAGCCGGAAGACTTAGGGAATTCCATCAGTTTGGTGTGGAGTGTATAGGCGCGGCTGAACCTAATGCCGATGCCGAGGTTATTGCTCTTGCACGTCAGGTTTTAAACTCTGTTGGTATTGAAAAAATTTCGCTTGAAATTAATTCAATAGGCTGTCCTGAGTGCAGAAAAGAATATCATAAGGCATTAAAGGAATATTTTAGTTCTAAGAGTGATGAGCTTTGCGGAACTTGTCTTGAAAGACTTGACCGCAATCCTATGCGTATACTTGATTGTAAATCCCCGATTTGCTCAAATATTGCAAAAAATGCTCCTGTTGTGCTTGATTTCCTTTGTGATGATTGCCGCAAGCATTTTGAAAGCGTAAAGGCACATCTTAAAGCTCAAAATATAGAATTTACCGTAAATCCGCATATTGTAAGAGGACTTGATTATTATACCCGTACAGTTTTTGAGTTTGTTTCGGGAGATATCGGTGCTCAGTCAACTGTGTGCGGCGGCGGTAGATACGACGGTCTTGTTTCTCAAATGGGCGGACCTGCTGTTCCGTCACTCGGATTTGGTATGGGTATAGAAAGATTAATGCTTGTGCTTGAAAATCAAAAAACAGAACTGCCCGAGGCTTCAAAAACCGATATTTATATTGCTACAATGGGTGAAAATGCATCACTTAAAGCTACCGAGCTTTGCGCTAAGCTTCGCGAGGAAGGTTTAAAGGCAGAAACCGATATTTGTAGCAGGGGTTTAAAGGCTCAGATGAAATATGCTAATAAAATTGGCGCCAAGTTTTCTATCGTAATAGGTGATAGCGAGCTTGAAAGCGGAAAGGCTTCCCTTAAAGATATGGAAGAAGGCACTGAAACCGTAATTAATATTGATGAAATCGTTGAGGAACTCGGCGAGGCAATCAGGGTTAAAATATTTAAAAACATTGCTGAAATAATGTAAAAAAGAGGTTTTAAGTTTAAATGTTACTTGATAGAATGAACGGCGTTAAGCGTACCGATTATTGCGGTACCTTAACAAAAGAGTTTGTGGGAAAAACTGTAACCGTATGCGGTTGGGTTCAAAGACAGCGTGATTTAGGCGGTCTTATTTTTGCTGATTTGCGCGACAGAACAGGTATTGTGCAGTTGGCTTTCGGAGATGAAACAGAAAAGTCTGTTTTCGAAAAGGCAACATCACTTCGCAGTGAATATGTTGTTATGGCAACAGGTCTTGTCAGAATTCGTTCTGCAATAAATCACGAAATACCGACCGGTGAAATAGAAATTGAGGTTAAGGACCTTAAAATTTTAGGCGTTTCTGAAACACCGCCTTTTGAAATTCTTAATGATTCTAACGCTAATGAGGAATTAAGACTTCGTTACAGATATCTCGATTTGCGCCGTCCTGATATACAGAATAATATCCTTATGCGTCATAAAATAGTTAAGGTTACCCGAGATTATTTTGATGAAAACGGATTTATTGAGATTGAAACTCCAACACTTATTAAGTCTACACCTGAGGGTGCAAGGGATTATTTGGTGCCGTCTCGTGTGAAAAAGGGAAGCTTTTTTGCACTTCCGCAGTCACCTCAGCTTTATAAGCAGTTGCTTATGCTTTCCGGCTTTGACAGATATATGCAAATTGCCCGTTGCTATCGTGATGAGGATTTGCGTGCCGACCGTCAGCCTGAGTTTACACAAATTGACCTTGAAATGTCTTTTGTAGAGCCTGAGGAAGTTTACAGCATTGCGGAAGGTTATATCAAGCGTTTGTTTAAGGAAATTTTAAATGAGGATATTGTAACTCCGCTACCTCGCTTAAAGTATGTTGACGCTATGAATGATTACGGCTCGGACAAGCCCGATACCCGCTTTGATATGAAAATCAAGGATTTGTCCGATATAGTTGAGAATTGCGGTTTCTCCGTTTTTGCAGATACAGTTAAAAACGGTGGTACAGTAAGGGCTATTAATGCTAAAAATGCGGCAGCTACCTATACAAGAAAAGAAATCGATAAGCTTACTGAGGAAGCAAAGGGTATAGGAGCCAAAGGTCTTGCCTTTATCCGTTGGAGTGAGGATGTACCTAACTGCTCATTCTCAAAGTTTATGACAGAGGACAAAATGCAGGCAATTTATGAGAGAACAGGCGCCGAAAAGGGCGACGTTGTGCTTATTGTTGCCGACAGAAAGAATATTGCACTCTCAGTTTTGGGTGCTTTGCGTTTGACCGTTGCTAAAAAGCTTGATATTATACCCGATAAGTATAACTTCCTTTGGATTACCGAGTTCCCGTTCTTTGAGTATAACGAGGAAACAGGTAATTGGGATGCAATGCACCATCCGTTTACATCACCGCTTGACGAGTGCGTTGAATTCCTTGAAACCGCACCTGAAAAGGTATTTGCCAAGGCTTATGACTTGGTGCTTAACGGTGTTGAATTATCAAGTGGTTCTATCCGTATTACCGACCCTGTGCTTCAAGGCAAAATGTTTAAGGCATTGGGACTTTCAGATGAGGAAGCACATGAGAAGTTCGGCTTCTTAACCGACGCATTTAAGTATGGTGCACCTCCGCATGGTGGTATGGGCATAGGTCTTGACCGACTTGTAATGCTTATGTGCGGCAGGGAAACATTGCGTGATGTAATCGCATTCCCCAAGGTTTCAAATTCAAGCGAGCTTATGTCGGGCGCTCCCGCCGAAGTAGACGAAACCCAGCTTACCGACCTTTCTATCGCAATTATTAAAGACGAAAAGTAAAACTTATATATTACTTTGAAATAACAAATTTAAAATCCGCCACAGCTGTGGCGGATTTTTTGCGTCTACTTGAAATATTTGTTGACAGGGAAAGTAAGTTTTGGTATAATTAGTTATACAAATCATACTTTTTATACAAAGGAGTGGACGTTGTGGCTAAACCGCAAGGAAAATATGCTTGGACTGCAACTGTTGGTGAAAAGGGACAAATTGTAATCCCAAAGCAGGCGAGAGAAATTTTTGATATAAAGCCGGGGGATAGTCTTATAATTTTAGCCGATGAAAAAAAGGGAATAGCAATTCCACCGAAAAAACTTTTTGAAAACTTTTCGAACGCAGTATTTGAGACTAATGAGGCGGATGAAAAATGAATGTAATAGAGATTAAGAATTTGCATAAAGCCTTTGGGGATATAAAGGCTGTAAATGATTTGAATTTTAGCGTAAAAAGGGGCGAGCTTTTTGCTTTTTTAGGTGAAAACGGCGCAGGAAAATCTACAACTATTTCAATTATGTGCGGTTTACTTAGAAAGGATAGCGGAGAGGTTTTTATTTGCGGCGAAAATCAGGATACTGCTACCGATTTTGCAAAAAGAAAGCTTGGGGTTGTTTTTCAAAACTCGGTTTTAGATGCATCGCTTACCGTAAAAGATAACCTTAAAACAAAGGCGGCGCTTTATGGAATTACGGGTAACGCTTTCGACGAGAGGTTATCATATTTAGCAGAGCGTCTTGATTTTGAAAGACTATTATCTCGAACCGTCGGCAAGCTTTCGGGTGGAGAAAGACGCAGAATTGATATAGCAAGGGCGCTTTTGCACGAGCCTGAAATTTTAATACTCGACGAGCCGACAACAGGTCTTGACCCTCAAACGAGAAAGCTTTTATGGGACGTAATAACCGAGCTTCGCAAAAACACGGGGCTTACAGTTTTTTTGACTACGCATTATATGGAGGAAGCGGCAGACGCCGATTATGTTGTTATCCTTGATAGCGGTAAAATTGCGGCATCGGGTACGCCGCTTGAACTTAAATCTAAATATACGGGCGATTTTATTTTGATTTATAATATCGATGAGGAGCAGGTAAAACAACTGAATAAACCATATTCTGCGATAAACAACGGCTTTAAGGTTACGGTAGCCTCAACCTTAGAGGCAACGAAGCTTATAACTGAATTTCCCAATCTTTTTTGCGATTATGAGATAATTAAAGGAAAAATGGACGACGTATTTTTAAACGCTACGGGTAAAAAACTTGACGGAGGTAAAAATGATGCAACTTAATGCTCTTATAAAACGCAACAGCAAGCTGTTTTTTAAGGATAAAGGAATGTTTTTCACCTCTCTTATTACGCCCGTTATTCTGCTTGTTTTGTATGTAACCTTTTTAGCAAAGGTTTATAAGGATGTCTTTTCGGGCTTTATACCGCAAGGTATTGAAATGGATGAAAAGCTTATAAACGGTGCCGTTTCGGGACAACTTTTGTCCTCACTTTTGGCGGTATCTTGTGTTACGGTAGCCTTTTGCGCAAATCTTTTAATGGTCAACGATAAGGTAAATTCTGCCAATAAAGATTTTGCAATGACCCCCGTAAAAAGCTCTTTGCTTGCACTTGGTTACTTTATTTCAAGCGCGGGCGTAACGCTGATTATTTGTCTTACTGCTTTTATGGTAGGGCTTATTTATCTGAGCGTTATGGGTTGGTATTTATCCGTTTTCGACATTGTTTTACTGATAGGTGATATAATATTGCTTGTATTGTTTGGTACGGCGTTATCTTCTTTAATAAATTGCAGACTTACTACCGCGGGGCACGCATCGGCAGTCGGGACAATTGTTTCCTCAGGATACGGATTTATTTGCGGTGCGTATATGCCGATTTCGAGTTTTCCCGAGGTTTTACAAAAAATCATTTCTTTCCTGCCTGGCACTTACGGAACGGCACTGCTTCGCAATCATTATTTACGCGGAGTATACGCCGAAATGCTCAAAAAGGGCTACGGGGAGGATATAGTTGAAAATATTAAAAAAGGGATAGACTGCAATATTTATTTCTTTGATAAACAAGTAGAAATACCATATATGTATTTGGCTTTAATATGCTCGGTAATAGTGATTACGCTATGCTATATAGCTCTTTGCCGAACAAGGAATAAAAAATAAATATGCTTTAAGTAAAAAACCAAGGACAAAAGTCCTTGGTTTTTTGCAAAAGTTGAAATTTATTTTGTATTTTTTAAGCGAGCTTTTGCCTCTTCAACGGTTTCGCCGTCCTTTGTAAGGTAAGCATCTACAAATTTATCTTCAATTTTTGTGTATCCGGCAACAACGCCTTGCTCGATTTTCTTGTAGCCGTCTACTACGCCTTTTTCAATTTTCTTGTAACCGTCGGTTACCGCTTCGGCTATTTTTTCGTTTGCTTTTACAATTTTTGATTTAGCCATTTCTGTATATTTCCCTCCAATCAAATTAATTCCAAGCAGCAGTACAATAAGCCATACTGCTGTTCCTGTAAAAATATTAAGTAACAGAATATCCGCTTTTCCCATTTCCCCAAACGAAACCAACATTGACCTTTGCATTGTATAGATAGAAACACACGCATCGGCTAGTGATATATTACGCAGTGTCTTTAACACCTCGGAAGCGGAATGTTTCGCTTTTACCATACTGATAATTGCAATGGTTATTTTAGCGAATGTGTATGTGGCAATGGTAATCATTAAGATTTCGTGAAAGGCGGTTCCTCTTCCTTTAACAGCGGACATTATATTTACTCCCACTATGCAGAAAGAAAGTACAACCAATAAAATTCCTGTAATACGCCGTGCAAAAAGCTCGGTATCATAATTGCCACCGGCTTTGCGTTTAATCTGTAATACAGAAAATCTTGTAATGGCAAGCACAGTATAATACGCACCTACCGTAATAAACCACCACGAAAGGTTAAGAAAACCTATAATACAGTTGCCGAGCGCATAAGCGACGTTAAACGCAAGACTTGTATATGGGTTTCTTACAATATTTAAGGCTTTCATTTGATACCTTTAATCATCGGAATTAGCGCAATAAGCATAATAATGCCAAGTAAACCAACGAGTGTCCCCCAAACGATTTGCTCCCACACAAGGCACATACACATACCTACGCCAAGTACTAATGCACCGATAATTGCATAAACAATGCGAAATACGTTTTTACCATTGATTTTGGGTAATTTTTTGTTTTCCATTTTGCACCAAATTAGTGCGGTTACAATGCTTAAAACAATACCTACACCGCCGAAAATCACACCCTCTGTAAATGCGTTCCATTCCGGTAAAAGCGCCATACACATACCGAGTGCAAAAAGCACTCCGCTGACAGTACCCATAATCAGTGCAACAAAACTACTCTTTTTCATTTGAAAATCTCCTTTCATTAAAACAACACTTGTGTTTTTATTGCAAAAATAGTATAATATTTTTGCGAGGATAAAACAATCAACAATTAATCAACAACTGTTGGAATAAAGGAGAAAAGTTTTGAACGTAAAGAATAATAAACGCAGAAGAGAATCGCAAGAAAAAATTGAAAAAGCATTTATAGATTTACTGCAAACGCGCGAAATAAAGGATATTACTGTTTCAGACCTTATAAAAAAGACCGAATTGAACCGCAGTACGTTTTATGCCAATTATATCGATATTTTCGATCTTGCAGATAAGGTGAGGGAAAAGCTTGAAAACGATTTTAGCAATCTTTTTGCGGATTATGATTATTTTAACGAGCGTACCGGCGCTTTAAAGATGTTTACTCATATTAGAGAAAATCAAATTTTTTATAAGACATATTTTAAGCTTTGTTATGATGATAAACACCTTATTTCTATATATGATACCAAACGAGCCCAAATGGAGCAAATAGACGGCAACATAAGGTATCATATCGAATTTTTCAGAAACGGTCTTAACGCTATCATAAAATTATGGTTAGCTAACGATTGCAAAGAATCCCCCGAAGAAATGGCAGAGGTATTAAAACAAGAGTATAGGGGACGATAAAAAATCAAACTTAAAATATATTAAAATTTGCTTGCCAAATAAAATCAAAAGGACACCTAAAAAGGTGTCCTTTTGATTTTGGTCGAGGCGAGAGGATTTGAACCTGCGGCCTCTGCGTCCCGAACGCAGCGCTCTACCAAACTGAGCCACGCCTCGACATATAAATATTAAATTGTAAAAGAAAAAACTTGATAAAATTAAATCGCGCTGCTACTCCGCTTACTCTTGCGGTGCCCAAAATTTTTCACGGCTTGGAGCGCCTAAAAATTTTGACCGCTACGCCTTTTTGCCTCTCGCTGTATCTCACACTGTGAGCGCTCGGGCAAAAACTACCAAACTGAGCGTAAGCCTCGACATATAAATATTGAATTGTAAAAGAAATAAGTTTTGATTAAATTAAGTCGCGCTGCTTGGTAGAATAAGTACTAACAAGCCTATTAATTATATATTTTTATGAATAAAAAGTCAATGTTTTTTTACAAAAAAATAAATTTTACTAAACACTATCAAATTTTTATTGAATTTACCTGTTTTTAGCAATATTTTTATTGTATTATAATGTAATATGTGGTAAAATCTAACATATACAGGTTCTTTTTTGGAGAAGGAATTTAAAATGGGAAAAATTGATAAAACTATTATTAGAGAAACTCAGTATATCGCTCTTATTGTGCTTATTTTCAGTATGCTTATGCAGTCTGTTTTTTTGGTTGCAGGCATTTGGGATTACAAGGTATTAGCAGGCAACATTTTGGGATATACAGCAGTAGTGGGAAATTTCTTTCTTATGGGACTTACTGTGCAAAAGTCTCTCACTAAGGAAGAAAAGGATGCCAAAAATCTTATAAAACTTTCGCAGATGCTTCGCTTATTGATGTTATTTGTAGTAGCTTTAATAGGATATTTGGTACCGATTTTCAATGTGATTACAGTAGTAATTCCATATCTGTTTCCGCGAATTGCCGTTATGCTGAGACCTATATTTGAAAAGCGAGGTGGAGGTATTTGAAGCAACAGAGCTTAAAATTTAAAATTATTGACGCTATTTATATTATTATGATGGCTCTGCCACTTGCGTTCGGCGTGGTTTTAAAGGTTTTAACAAAGCCTTTAAGCGAGGGTATAAATGTTACGGGTGCGTTGGTTTATTTTAAAATACCTATGCCCATTCAGGATTTTCCAATAACCGAGGCTCAGGTAAATTCGGCGTTAGTGCTTATAACGATTTTCTTTTTCTGCCTTTATATGACACACGGTATAAGTGAAAAAATTGTTCTTAAAAGACAGCATTTTGCCGAGCTTATAATAGAAAAGGTTGACGGACTTGTAATTGAGAATATGGGTGAATATTTTAAAGGCTACTCGCCCTTTATCATTGCTATTTTGGCATTATCCGCAGTATCAAGTCTTACATCGCTTTTAGGACTTTTCCCACCAACTTCCGATATAAATATTGTTGGCGGTTGGGCGATACTTGTATTTATAATAATAACCTATTATAAAATGAAATGCGGACCCATAAGCTATCTTAAAAGCTTTACAGAACCTGTGGCTTTCTTAGCTCCGATTAACTTTATAAGTGAATTTGCAACTCCCATTTCAATGGCTTTCCGTCATTACGGAAATATTTTATCAGGAACGGTAATTTCGGTGCTTTTAGCATCTGCCTTAGGCGGAGTATCTACAATGATTTTAGGTGCGTTGCCTGGTTTCTTGGCAGATATACCGTTGTTTCAGGTAGGTATACCCGCGGTGCTTTCAATTTATTTTGATGTATTCAGCGGTTGCTTACAGGCATTCATTTTTGCAATGCTTACCATGCTTAATATTTCGGGTGCTTTCTCGCTCGATGAATATAAAGAACGCTTAAAGCGTAAACAAAAAAAGCAAAATTAATTATTGGAGGAATAAAAAATGGAACTCGCTATTGGTATTATTTTAGGATGCTGTGCTTTAGGTGCAGGACTTGCAATGATTGCAGGTATAGGCCCTGGTATCGGTGAAGGTAACGCAGTTGCTAAGGCTTGTGAGGCTATCGGTCGTCAGCCCGAAAGCAAGGGTGCAGTAACTACCACAATGCTTATGGGTTGTGCTGTTGCAGAAACCACAGGTCTTTACGCTTTGGTTATTGCAATTCTTCTTATCTTCGTAGCACCAAGATTACTTGTAAATATTCTTGTTGATACAATTAAATCTCTTAAATAATAGGGAGCATTAAAAAATGCAGTCATTAGATGTTATATCTGTTAATCTGTGGCAGATTTTAGTATCTCTTGCAAATCTCTTAATACTTTTCTTGCTTATAAAAAAGTTTCTCTACAAGCCTGTAAAAAAGATGCTTGAAACAAGGCAAGCAAGTATTGATAATGATTATGCTGAGGCTAATGATGCTAAACTTTCCGCAGAGGAAAACAAAAAGCTTTATGAGGAAAAGCTGTCTGCCGCTAAGTCTGAGGCTGACAGTGTGATTAGTTCTGCTGTAAATACTGCCAAGCAAAGGGAGAATGAAATTATAGCCGAAGCACACGAAAAGGCTGAAAACATTCTTAAAAAGGCAGAATCGGATGCCGAGCTTGAAAGAAAAAAGGCAGAAAAAGAAATCAAGGGTCAGATTGTCGATATCAGTACCTTGGTGGCCGGCAAAATTATTGAAAAAGAGCTTGATTCCGAAAAGAATTCGGAATTGGTTGACTCTTTTATAAACGGAATAGGTGATGAGTAATGACCGATGCTGTAAAGGAATATGCCGAGGCATTATTCGCTATTGCTTTGGAAAAGGATGCGTTGCCGTCTTTTGCACAAAATCTTGAAACGGTAGCAGGTGAGGTAGAAAAAGAGCCTATGTATTTAGACTTTTTGGCATCTCCCGCATTACCTATTACCGAAAGAATTAAGGCGCTGACAGAGGCTTTTTCATCTATCGTTTGCGAGGAGGTTATGTCCTTTTTGATTTTGCTTATTAAAAACGGCAGAATAAAGGATTTAATCGCGTGTATTGATGAGTTTTTTGCCCTTAAAAGCGCAAAGGAAAACGTAAGCGAAGCATTGGTTTATTATGCAATGCCGATTTCCGACAAGCAAAAGCAAAGGCTTAAAGAAAAGCTTGAAAATATGACCTCTAAAAAAATAGAAATGATTTTTTTGGAGGATAAGTCACTTTTAGGTGGCATCAAGGTAGTTCTTGACGGCAAGGTTTTGGACGGAAGCGTTAAGCACCACCTGGAGGACATTAAAGGAGTTATGAGTAAATGAATAACCCAAGTGAAATTAGCAACATTATAAAAACGCAAATTGAAAGCTATAAAAAGCAGGTATCCTTAGAGGAAACCGGCAAGGTAATCTTGGTAGGCGACGGAATTGCGCGCGTATGGGGTCTTACCAACTGTATGGCTAACGAGCTTTTGGAGTTCGAGGGCGGAAGCTTTGGTATGGCACAGAATTTGGAGGAGGAGACTGTATCTGTAGCTGTTCTTTCAAATAAAAACGACATTCGCGAGGGTATGACCGTTAAACGCACAGGCAAGGTTTTGGCAGTGCCTGTTGGCGAAAAACTGTTAGGCCGTGTTGTAAATGCTCTCGGTGAGCCGATTGACGGAAAAGGACCTATTGAATATAGCGGTACAAGACCTATCGAGTCAGAGGCTCCCGGAATTATTGAACGTGAGAGTGTATCTGTGCCGTTACAGACCGGCTTTAAGGCGATAGACAGTATGATACCGATAGGCAGAGGTCAGCGTGAACTTTTAATCGGCGACCGTCAGACAGGTAAAACTGAAATTGCTATCGATACCATTATAAATCAGAAAAACAGTGATGTTCTTTGCATATATGTAGCCATCGGTCAGAAGTCTACTACCGTAGCACAAATTGCGAATGAGTTAGCATCCAACGGAGCTATGGACTATACAATCATTGTATCGGCTACTGCCTCCGAAACTGCACCGCTTCAATATATAGCGCCTTACAGTGGTTGTGCTATGGCAGAGTATTTCCGCGAGCAGGGTAAGGATGTTCTTATAATTTATGACGATTTAAGTAAACACGCGGTAGCTTACAGAGCACTGTCTCTTTTAATCCGCAGACCTCCGGGACGTGAGGCATACCCCGGTGACGTATTCTATTTACATTCCCGTTTGCTTGAAAGAGCAGCTTGTGTTGCAAAGGAATACGGCGGTGGCTCTATTACCGCATTGCCGATTATTGAAACACAGTCGGGCGACGTTTCGGCGTATATACCCACTAACGTAATTTCCATTACCGACGGACAGATATTCCTTGAAACTGAGCTTTTCCATTCGGGAATTATGCCGGCTATAAACCCTGGTATTTCGGTTAGCCGTGTAGGCGGTGCCGCACAGTTAAAGGGTATGAAAAAGGTATCGGGCGAATTGAAGCTTTTATATTCTCAGTATAGAGAACTTCAGTCCTTTGCACAGTTCGGAAGTGACCTTGATGCTGATACCAAGGCTCGTTTGGCGCTTGGTGAACGTATAGTTGAGGTTTTGAAGCAGGGTAAAAATCAGCCTGTAAGCGTTGGCAAGCAGGTGGCTATTGTTTATGCCGCTATTAAAGGCTATCTTGATTCCGTTGAGGTAAAGGATATCCCCGAGTATGAGAAAAATCTTTATGCTAAGCTTGAAAACGAATACGGTGCTTGGTTAAAGCGAATAGAGGATAACTTCTTTGATAAAGAGGATGAGGACCTATTAAAGAAAATCCTTTCGGAAATGCAGGTGTAAGCAATGTCCTCAAATACAAAAGCACTTAGGCTTAGGATTAAGAGTGTTACCTCTACCTTACAGCTTACAAAAGCAATGGGCTTGGTGGCGTCCTCTAAAATAAGGCGTGCTAATATTGCAATGCAAAACGCAAGGCAGTACAGAAACGCTTTAAGCGGTGCAATTTCTATATTGACTGCCGATAGCGAGTCGCAAAAAAGTCCCTATATGCAAAAGCATGAAACGGGAATTACAAAAATTATTGTTATTTCCGGTGACAGAGGTATGGCGGGCGGATATAATGCAAATGTGTTCCGCTTGGCTTCGCAATATAAAAATACCCAAATCATACCAATAGGTAAACGCGCTTGTGACAGATTTTCGGGAAAGCTGATTTCTTCTGAGAAATTTAGTTTTGAGGATGCTGAAAATCTAAGCAATTCTCTTTGCGAGCAGTTTTGCAAAGGCGAATTCGACCGACTTGGCATAATATACACAAAATATCTTTCTGCAATGACCCAAACCGCCGAAATCGAGTGGCTTTTGCCTCTTGAAAAATCGGAAAACAGCGAAAATACAGATGTTATTTTCGAGCCTGATAAGCTTACGGTTTTGAACAATGCCGTTAAGGAGTATATATCGGGAATGTTAACCTCGCTCATTCGTGAAAGCTTTGCGAGTGAGGTAAATGCGCGCCGAATGGCTATGGATTCCGCAGGAAAGAATGCAAAACAAATGATAGACGATTTAAGTCTCGAGTATAACCGCGCAAGGCAGGGTGCTATAACACAGGAAATCACCGAAATAGTTGCCGGAAGCGGAGAAATGTAAGGAGTGAATTGATTTGTCTAATTCACATATTGGAAAAGTAATTCAGGTTATGGGACCTGTTGTTGACGTAAGATTTAATGAGGGTGAATTGCCCCTTATTCTAAATGCGCTCACAATACCGCTTAAGGGTGAAACCCTTACTGTTGAGGTAGCACAGCACATAGGTGATAATACCGCAAGATGTATCGCTATGGCATCTACCGACGGTTTAGCCCGCGGTGTTGAGGTTACTGATACAGGCGCTCCCATTTCTGTACCTGTTGGTAAAGAAACCTTGGGCAGAATTTTTAATGTTTTGGGTGAGGCGGTGGATAATATTCCTACTCCCGAAACTGCGGAGCGTTGGCAAATTCACAGAAGTGCGCCTTTGTATGAGGATTTGGCTACCTCTACCGAGATTTTTGAAACAGGTATTAAGGTAATCGACCTTATCTGCCCCTATTCAAAGGGCGGTAAAATCGGTCTTTTCGGCGGTGCGGGTGTTGGTAAAACGGTTCTTATTATGGAGCTTATCAATAACATCGCCAAAGAGCATGGCGGTATATCTGTTTTCTCGGGTGTAGGCGAGCGTACCCGTGAGGGTAACGACCTTTACAACGAAATGAAGCAGTCGGGCGTTATAAATAATACCGCTTTGGTTTACGGTCAAATGAATGAGCCACCGGGTGCTCGTATGCGTGTTGCGCTTTCGGGACTTACTATGGCGGAATATTTCCGTGATACACTCGGTCAGGACGTACTTTTATTTATTGATAATATTTTCCGTTTCACACAGGCGGGTAGTGAGGTATCGGCACTTCTTGGCCGTATGCCGTCAGCCGTTGGTTATCAGCCAACCTTGGCTACCGAAATGGGTGCTTTACAGGAAAGAATTACATCTACCAAAAAAGGTTCAATCACCTCTATTCAGGCGGTATATGTACCTGCGGACGACCTTACAGACCCTGCTCCTGCCACAACCTTTGCTCACCTTGATGCTACAACCGTTTTGGCAAGAAGCATTGCGTCTCAGGGTATTTATCCTGCGGTTGACCCGCTTGAGTCAACAAGTAGAATTCTGTCCCCCGAGATAGTTGGCGAGGAGCATTATACTGTTGCGAAAGAGGTTCAAAGAATTTTACAGCGCTATAACGAGCTTATGGATATTATCGCAATTATGGGTATGGATGAATTGTCCGACGATGATAAGCTTCTTGTAGGCAGAGCACGTAAAATTCAGCGTTTCTTGTCACAACCGTTTGATGTGTCTGAAAAGTTTACAGGTATTCCCGGAAAATATGTGCCAATAGCTGAGACTATCCGCGGATTTAAGGAAATTATTGAAGGCAAGCACGACGATTTGCCTGAGTCGGCATTCTTGTTTGTCGGCACTATTGATGAGGCAGTAGCCAAAGCAAAGAAGGTGGAGAGTTGAACACCTTTAAACTGACGGTTTCTTCACCTGACGGCAACAGTTTTGAGGGAGAGGTAGTAAAGCTTGATGTAAGAGGTGTTGAGGGTGAGCTTGCAGTTATGGCAGGACACACTCCCTTTGTAACAAGCCTTTGTTCTGCTCCTTTAACTATCTGGATTAGTGAGGACAAAAAGAAAACCGCCTTTGCAAACGGCGGACTTCTGACGGTGGGAAAAGATAGTGTAACCCTTATTTCGGGTTCATTTAAAATGGATTAAAAAACTAATAGAGGTTGTCTTTGAGACAACCTCTATTTTTTTGAAAGTGAAAGCACTAAAAAGTAAATGCCCAATATGTAAATCGATAAATTTAGTTTGCCTTTTATGTGAAGAATTAGTGCCAATATGATAAGAACAACCGAGAATAAAAGACCTGAAAATTTTAAAATTAAATCGGCTCGGGCTATATCTCGCTTTTGAACTATTATGTTGTGTAAAATTCTGCCTCCGTCAAGACCTTTAACGGGGAGCAGATTAAAAAGCCCTAAAATAAGGTTTAAAAAAGCGAATATAAGGGTTGTAATATTTCCCCAAATGCTGTAATTTATATAAAACACCAAAAACAGCAATATATTGACTAACGGACCGCAAAGTGAGACGATGTTATCGGTTTTGTATCGGCTTGTGATACTGTCGGTTATTTGAACGGAAGCAGGAATAAGTTTTATCCTTTTAGGGGTATTTCCCATTGCCCACATACAGAAAAGATGTCCCGCCTCGTGGCATATAACTGAAAATAACGTCGGTACTATAAGTCCTGTTTTGTCAAAGGCTATCATTACTGTAATCATTGCAAAGAACAAAAAAGAAATATAAATTTCGGTGCCGAAAAGCTTGAATTTCATAAACTTTCCTCCAAAACCTCATTGATATCGGTTGTGGAAAAGTATTGCTTAGAAAAAAATTCTTTTAATTTTTTGTGTTCGGATTTAAAGCAGAGCTTTATTGTTAAGAGACTTAGTAAAACAACACCCACAAAAATACATTCGGTTATTAAAATTTTTAAATAATAATCCTTTTTCTCGTTCATATATACCTCTTGTAGAAAAGATAAAAATATAGTATACTATATGTATATTAAATTTTAGGATGATATTATGCCATTTTTACCTATAACTAAAAAGGAAATGATAGATAAGGGCTATGACGTAGCGGATTTTGTTATCGTTACGGGTGACGCTTATGTGGACCACCCAAGCTTTGGCACTGCGGTAATTTCACGCGTGCTTGAAAGCGAGTGCTTTAATGTTTGCATTATTCCTCAACCCCGAAGCGATGCGGATTATACCCGCTTTTCAAAGCCTAAGTATGCGTTTTTGGTAAATAGCGGAAATATAGACTCAATGGTAGCGCATTATACCGCAGCCAAAAAACGCAGGAGTGACGATGCCTATACTCCCGGCGGTAAAGCGGGAGCAAGACCTGATAGAGCCGTTACCGTTTACACAAAAAAGCTTAAAGAGTTATTTCCCGATACGCCCGTTTTAATAGGTGGTATAGAGGCTTCACTCAGGCGTTTTGCCCATTATGACTATTGGTCGGATAATGTGCGAGAGTCGGTGCTTATTGAGTCGGGCGCAGACCTGCTTATGTACGGTATGGGCGAAAAGCATATAGTGGAAATTGCCCACAGGCTTGAAAAAGGTGAAAAAATAAGCGAGATTACCGACGTTTTGGGAACAGTTTATGCGGTTGATTCAGCAAAATATATACCCATTAAGGGTGCGGTCGAATGCCCAAGCTTTGAAAATGTAAGTCAGAATACCGAAAAGGGTAAGGAGCAATATGCCGTTTCCTGCCGAATTCAGCAAACAGAGCACGATGCTAAAAGGGGAAATACCGTAATACAAAAAAGCGGTAAGAAAATTGTGGTGCAAAATCCGCCAATGCCTCCGCTTAGTACAGAGGAAATGGATAAGGTTTACTCACTGCCCTTTATGCGTGACTATCATCCGAGCTATAAAGCTATGGGCGGTGTTCCTGCAATAGAGGAGGTAAAGTTTTCGGTAATTCATAACAGAGGTTGCTATGGCGCTTGTAATTTCTGCTCGCTTGCTTACCATCAGGGCAGACAAATTAGTGTAAGAAGCCATCAATCGGTAATAGATGAGGTTGAGAAAATCACCCAAATGGATGATTTCAAGGGCTATATACACGATGTTGGCGGTCCTACTGCAAATTTCAGGGCTCCCTCTTGTGATGTACAGCTTAAAAAAGGTCTTTGTGCCGATAAAAAATGTTTAGCTCCCAATATGTGCCCTGCCGTTAAGGTTTCGCACGAGGATTATTTAAGTCTGCTTAGAAAACTTAGAAGCATACCTAAGGTTAAAAAGGTCTTTATTCGTTCGGGTATTCGTTTTGATTATTTAATAGCCGATAAAAACGAGGACTTTTTCAAGGAGTTGGTGCTTCACCACACAAGCGGTCAGTTAAAGGTGGCTCCCGAGCATTGCTCGGATAATGTGCTAAAATATATGGGCAAGCCGTCTGTTAAGGTTTACGAAAAATTTGAAAAGCGGTTTTATGAGCTTACAAAGGCGGTAGGCAAAAAGCAATTTTTGGTGCCGTATCTTATGTCATCACATCCGGGAAGCACAATAAAAGATGCTATTGAATTATCGCTTTTCCTAAAAAGACACAATATGCATCCTGAACAAGTGCAGGATTTTTATCCCACACCCGGCACTATTTCTACTTGTATGTTTTACACAGGTCTTGACCCGATTACAATGAAAAAGGTTTATGTACCCCGTACTCCCGAGGAAAAGGCGGAGCAGAGGGCATTGCTTCAATACTTCAAGCCCGAAAACCGACAACTTGTGTTAAAGGCGCTTAAAAAAGCAGGCCGCTATGATTTGATAGGAACAACTAAGGACTGCTTGGCAGCGCCTGATAAATCGGTTGTGGTCAAAAACGGGCGGGCAAAACCAAAACAAAAAAAGACTATCAGAAATATTCATAAAAAGAAAAAATAAAAACGAAAAAGAACCATTTTTTAAATGGTTCTTTTTCATTTTAAGGGGTTTGAGGAGAGAATTTCCCGTTCGGGAAATTATGCCTTAAAGGGTGCGGCTCCCTTTAAGGTACGAGTATATAATAACTCAAAATTTTTTCGTATCTATATTATTTTTATGAACTATTTTTTAATTTTTAAAAACTGTATAGGCTAAAAAAATCAGTCAATAATATTATTACCGATGTGAAAGGAATGATTTATTTGGAATATAGGGAAGAAAAAACTAAAAAAAAGAAAAAATCCCCGAGTTTTTATATAGTGGCGGCGGTTTGCGTTATGATACTTGGAGGAGCTACTTGGTTTTCGGTTAATAACGCAAACGAAAAGGCAAAGCAGGATATAGAAATTAAGGATAACACGATAGAATATGACAAGCCGTCGGATTCATATACTGAAAATAACCCCACAATCCCCGAGCCTGAAACAGATACCGAGGTAAACGATGAGTTATTAGATGTGCCGATAGAGGAAACTATGCCGGTTATAAAGTTTACTATGCCGACACAAGGTGAAATATTAAAGGATTTTAACGATAAAACGTTACAATATTCTAAGACTTACAATGATATGAGACTTCATACGGGTGTCGATATTGCCTGTAAAACGGGTACGCCGATAAACAGTATGAGTGACGGAACGGTTACCGCTATTGAGGAAACTTCCGTTTACGGTAAAACAATAATCATTGATCACTCAAACGGAATAGTAATAAAATATTCGGCTCTGACTAAAATTACAGTTAAAGCAGGGGACGTAGTTAAAATGGGCGATGAGCTTGGTGTTTCTGCTACGGTACCCTTTGAGTGCGAGGAAAAACCGCATATTCACATAGAACTTTATAAGGACAATGTGGCAGTATCTCCGCTTGAAACAGTAGGTCTAAAATAGTTTTTTATTTCCTGCCCTCGAAATAGTATCGTTTAGGGGCAAAAAAAGCGACAGTATTTTATATACTGCCGCTTTTGTTTTAAAGCCTTATAACATTTGCTTTGTTTTCATCTGCCAAAAGTTTTATATGTTTGTGGCAGGTAAACATTATTGTTTGATGCTTTTCGGAATATTCTTTCAAAAATTCCATAGCTTTTTCTGTTCGTATATCATCATATTGTGCAAGTGAATCGTCAAGCAAAATAGGTAGTGCCTCATTTTCTGATATAAGCTCGGCCACTGCAAGTCTCAGGCTTAAATAAGCTTGGTCATAAGCACCGCTGCTTAGAAATGCAACATCTCTTGTGCCGAAAACGGTACTTTGTCTTACCGCAATATCGAAGCCCTTTGAAATTGACATACTGTTGTACTTATCTAAGGTAAGCTTGGCAAAAATTTCGCCGGCTCTCTTTTCTAAAACGGCACCGTATGAGGAATGAACCTCACTAAAACTGTCTGTTAAAACTTCATCCGCAATGCTGAGAGCCTCGCAGTACTCATTCTGCTTTGCAAGAGTTTCTTTTAAAAGCTCAGCTTGGGCTTTGCTGTTTTCAAGGTTTTTGTAAAGCTCTTTCAAATGATTAAGCTCTGCTGTAAGGGTTGCGGCATATTCCTTTTTATTAGTTATTTCGGTTATAATGTTTTCATAATCAAGCTTTAATTTGGCAAAATCTATATCCGTTTGTTCACCGTTTTCGATAAGCGCAAGCTTACTTTCAGCTTCCTCATAAGAAATAGAGCCAAGCTCTTTTACATAAATATTAAGCTCGGTTTTAATTTGCTTTATTTTGTCCGCCTTTTCTTTTAAGGTAGGCAAAACAGCGATTATTTCATCAACCGAGTCGGTGGTTTTGAAAGCAGCAAATACGTTTATAAGCTCTTGCTTTGCTTCGGTGGTATCTTTTCTAAGGATACTCAACTCAGAAAGCTTTGAGTTAAGCATTTCTTTTTGGCTTTCCAATACTTGCGCAGATGCATTAAGTGCCGCTGTTACCGCGTCAAGCCTTGATTTTATGGAGCTAAGCTCCGATAATGTAGCAGACTTTTCGTTTTGCAGAGCAATTAGCTTTTCTTTTTTGGTTAAAATTTCGCGTCTTAGGTTTTCTGAAACGGAGGTGTCATGAGGCTTTATAACAAAGCTTAATACTAAAAGAATTATACCTGCAAACAAACCTGCTATTCCTATTATTTTGCTTACAAAGAACAAGCCTGCTCCAGCTAAAATAAGCACAGCAGATATGATAAGGAGAAGCGGATTAAAGGCTTTTTTGGAAAGCTCTGCTTCGGGAATTTTAGCCTCCAAACCGTTTAAGGCTTTTTGATTTAAAGCTATATTCTGCTCCAATTCATCAATTACAGGAGTAATTGAATTAAGCTTTTCTGTAAGAACTAATCGATTTTCCTCGGTTGCGTTTTCGGGTGGATTTATGGCATTATCAATGCTTTTTTTCAAAACATCGATTTCGCCAAGCTTTACGTCCTCGCAGGACTTGGCTTTTTCAAGCTTTGAAAGGCAAAATTTTATCTTGCTCAAATAAATATCATCAATAAGCTTTCCGTCGCGAAGTTTTAAATTAGTGCCTTCCTGTTCAAGCTCTTCTTTAAGGGCTAAAAGACGTTTAAATTTTTCTGCATTTCGGCAGTCTTCCTCTTTTGAAAGCTGATTTTTCATATTGGTGCTTTTATCTGCAAGTAATGTTATTTCCTTTACTATTTGTTGAAGCTCTGCTTTTTTACTTTCAAAAATCTGTTTTGCGTTTTCGGCATTTTTAATATCGTTTGAAATCTCTTCAAGTTTTAGTAAGTTTTTATCGTAAATTCCTGCTTTTCCGCTTTTGGACATAAGCGAAAGCTTAGCCTTTTGAAGTCTTGTGTGAACTTCATCAAAGGATATATTTTCATCACCTGTAAGGCTTAAATTTGAAAGCTTGCCCGAAATTTCGCCCTCGGCATCGGTATCTTTTTCAGGAAAACCGAACTGACCGATAAAGGCGCTTCTTTCAAATGCGGCAGCAGAAACGCCTAAAAGCTTACTGCCTATATCCGAAGCAACTGCATAGCCTTCACTTAAATCCAAATCAAAAAGGGTGGTCTTATCGGTAGAATTGGAGCTTCTGAATTCCTTTTCAAGTCGGTAATGCTTACCAGAGAGAGTGAAATCGATACTTCCTGCCATTCGGTCGCCGTTCCAGGGAGTATATTTTTTGCGTATATTTTTAGAAAGTGAGTTGCCACCTCGCTCATTTCCGTAAAACATCATTTTAATGAATGCCATTATTGTGGTTTTGCCATTTTCATTTTGACCGAGAATCACGTTAAAGTTATCACTGAAATCGAGCTTTAAATTTTTTATTCCGCCAAAGGAGGCGATATACAAAGAATCAATCCTCATCGTATTTTACCTCCGTAGAAAAGGCTTTAAGGCCGAGTTTTAGTGCTTTTTTGTAAATTTCTTTTTGCTCGGCAGGAGCATTTTCGGTTTTTTCAAGCATTTTTCTGACAAAAATTCCTTTGAGTGAAGGCTCCTTTATAAGAGCTTCGATATCAAGCTTTAATTCGGTGCTATCTTTGATTTTAACGAAGTATACTGCATTTTCAAGTCTTGAAAGCAGTTCTGCACGGCTTATTATAAATTCGGGCGGTATTTCGCCTGTAAGCTCGATTTTATAAAGGTTTTCGGCAAAGCTATCACCATAAATTTCTTTTAATTCATCTACTATTTTTTCAGCTATGGCGGTTACAGAATCTTGTCCCGTAACATCGGTTTTGTGATGAATATGCTGTCTTTTTGAAACTGCAACAAAGTTAAGATTACAAACACCTTTGCCGATTTCACCGATATAAACTCCCTTTTCATCAAGCTCATCAAAACCCTGACCTTCAACACAGCCAGGATAAGCAAAAAATGTATTGCTAAGCTTGCCAATGGGTGTTTTTTTGTGAACGTGGCCAAGCGCGATATAGTCCATTTTTGAATTCTTTACAAATTTTGGAGTTATGGAGTTATAATCGGAGGAAAGGTCGCTTTTTAGCTCGCCGTGTTGAACCATAAGGTTTACATAATCCTCATCGACTGAAAGTGTAAACTCCTCCTCACCTTGTAAGTAGGTATCGCAAAACGACCTGCCGTACACTTTAAGATTTAACTCCTCAAAGGTTATACATTCGTCTGTTTCGCCTAAAACATAAAGATTTTGTGGAAGCGGTAGTCTTAGAAAAGGTGACTCGCTGTTTATTGGGTCGTGATTACCGGCACAAAAAACAGTTTTTATACCGCTTTTTTCTATTTTTTCAAAAACCGCCTTATAAAAGCGTTCTTCGATATTATTGCTATCAAACAAATCGCCTGCAATGGCAATAAGCTGTACACCCTCGTTTTGGGCTAAATCTATTATTCTTTCAAAGGTTAAAAGTGCTTCGACGCGCCTTTTTTCGGAATTTTCGCCCAAAAAGCTATCGAGCGCACCTATGTGAATATCTGCGGTATGCAGAATTTTTACGCTACTCATAAAAAGAACAACTCCTTTAAAAAGATTTTAGCATTAAACAGAGTAATATTCAAGTATATTTCGACAAAAAACGCATTTATCTTGCAAAAACTGTCAAAATGAGGTAAAATAAATTATTGGAAGTGATAATATGAAAAATTATGTACTTTATAACCCATTGTCGGGCAACGGCAGGGGAGAGAAA
The DNA here is from genome assembly GCA_045634455.1 of Acutalibacteraceae bacterium. Classification (GTDB taxonomy): domain Bacteria; phylum Bacillota; class Clostridia; order Oscillospirales; family Acutalibacteraceae; genus UBA737. The sequence continues at coordinate 17,770 of JAZRAI010000008.1, read as the reverse complement.
AGTGTAAATTATGTTAAATTGCCTGAGGGAGACGCGGTTTTTCTCGATGTTACGGAAATTTTAGATTATAGAGATTTTTTTGAAAATTTAGAAAACGATGACAGAATTGTTATCTGCGGTGGCGACGGAACTTTGAACCGTTTTATAAATGATACAGAAAAAATAGATATTAAAAACGATGTTTTATATTTGGCGGCAGGCAGTGGAAACGATTTTCTTAATGATATTAATTTAAAGCCTACAAATATGCCCGTTAAAATTAATGAGTATATTAAAAATTTGCCTAAGCTTACAGTAAACGGAAAAAGCTATCGACTTGTAAACGGTGCAGGCTACGGGCTTGACGGTCTTTGCTGTCTTGAAAAAGAAAAAGCTCAGAAAAAAGGTAAGAAGGGCAATTATGCACTTATTGCTTTAAAATGTATTTTATATGCTTTTAAGCCAAGAAAAGCAACCGTTTGTGTTGATGGGGTAGAGTATAAGTATAGCCGTGTTTGGATGACCTCTGCTATGTTTGGTCGTTATTTTGGCGGGGGAATACCAATAGCTCCTATTCAGGACAGAAATAATCCTGATGGCAGTCTTTCCGTAATAGTGGCTCATAATTTAAACAAGCTTAGAATTATTTTTCTGTTTCTCTCAATTTTCAAGGGAAATCACATAAAATATAAAAAGTATGTTGCATTACATAAATGTCATGAGGTTACGGTAAAATTCGATGTACCGTCTCCCTTGCAAATTGATGGCGAAGTAATTCCTGATGTTCATTCTTACACTGTAAGCAGTACTTCAAAAGTTTTTGAAAAGGTAATATAAAATACAAAAAAGGCGGTTTTACCGCCTTTTTTTATAATATAATTAATTCCTTCGGAGAAGAGGTTAGGTTTACATAATCCTTATCGGTTATAGCTACCATATCCTCAATTCTGACGCCAAACTCATTTTCCAAATAAATTCCCGGTTCAACTGTCAGCACCATTCCGCTTTGAAGTGCGGTGTTATCAACAGTGTTAAAAGAGGGCAATTCATGAATTTCAAGACCAACGCTATGACCAAGCCCATGCCCGAAACAACCTTCGAAACCGGCATTGTTTATAACGTCGCGTGCGGCTTTGTCAATATCCTTACAAATAGCATGGGGCTTTATTTTTTCAAGTGCGGTTTCCTGGGCTTTCAGAACGGTATTATAAACAAGCTCCTGCTTTTCGGTCGCTTTGCCTAACGCCACAGTCCTTGTCATATCGGAGCGATAACCATTTATAACACCGCCAAAATCCATAGTTATAAAATCGCCGTATTCAATTTTTTTGTCGGTTGGTGTACCGTGCGGAAGCGAGGAGTTTTTTCCCGATACCACAATAAAATCAAATGAAGCGGCTTGTGAACCTTCTTTTCTCATACAAAATTCAAGTTCAAGTGCAATTTCCTTTTCGGTTTTATTTGTATCAATAAAGTTGAGTATATGTAGAAATGCCTTGTCGGTAATTTTTTGTGCAGCTATGATATTATTAATTTCATCCTTGGTTTTTACGCTTCGCATTTCTTTTATAGCCAAGGTTAAGACGTTTTCCTTTGAAATGGTTATATCTTCAAATATAGAGGTTAATGAGGTGTATTGGTTAAGGTTTACATAATCCGTTTCTAAAAGGAGGTTTTTAACACCTTCTTTTTTTAATACTTCTTTAATATCGGAATAAAGCTTTTTAGATAAAATAACCTCTAAATCTTTAATTTCACGCTTTGCTTTTTCAAAATAGCGAAAGTCTGTAAGAAAAACGGCTCGGTTTTCGGTTACTACAATTGCTCCCGCCGAGGAAGAAAAGCCCGAAAAATATAGTCGGTTTACTTCGCTTAAAATAAGCGCGGCACAGTTTTTTTCAAGTTGTGTTCTTAAACGATTTATTCTGTTTTGTATCATATTTCTTTTCCTTTTTATAAATAAATTCTTCACTCAAATATAGTATTGCAGGCAAATTGCAAATAAGCAAGGCTCCGTTTAAAATGGATGAAAGCCTGAGTGCTGATGAGGAATTAAAAAAAATTGCCACAATAGAGCAAAGCGGATAAAATGTATCAAATATTTTATTTAGCCTATCTGCTTTTAAATGTTCAAGCGCGGCTTTTCCGTATACCGCCCAACCTATAACGCTTGAAAGCGAGAAACAACAGAGCATAAAGCAAAGTATTACGTTTGAACTGCCTTTAAAAACGGTTGCAAATGCAGATGATACCAAGCAAAAGGCGGAATTGCTACCATATTCAATTTTAACTCCGCTTACAAGAATTGTCAATGCTGTAAGTGTGCAAAGAAGTGTAGTATCAATAAAAACCTCAAAAATGCCGAATAGACCTTGGGTTTTAAGATCGGCATCAAAGGCACGTGAATGTGCTATTGCAGAGGTTCCAAGTCCCGCCTCATTTGAAAAAACACCGCGGGAAGCACCTGTAAACATAGCGGTAGCGGTACTCGCCACAACACCTCCCGTAACGCTTTTGGGTGAGAAGGCTCCGATTAAAACCGAGGTTAGAGCATTTGGTATTTTATTGCGGTTTGCAAGTATTACGATAAGGCAAATAATAATATATCCCACCGACATAAAAGGCACTAACTTTTCGGTAATTCTGCCTATGCCTGCAATTCCTTTTTTGAGTGAAAGATAACACAAAGCGGCGAAAAAACCTACTATTATTAAACTATATAAGCCTTTTACTCCAAAAGCTTCAACGGCAACTGCGGTTTGGGTTATGTTACCGCTTATTATTACAGTTGGCAAAAGCAAAATTGAGAACAAATAACCTATGGGTTTAAATTTTTTTGGCATAGCCTTTTGAATGTAATACATAGGCCCGCCTTTTTCGTTTTTTCGGTATTTTATGCCAAGCGTGATTTCGGCATACTTTATAAGCATACCCATAAAGCTTGATAGCCACATCCAAAAAATCGCACCGGGACCGCCTAATATAAGAGCTGATGAAACCCCGACTATATTACCTGTACCGACCGCCGCCGAAAGAGCTGTGGTTGCCGCTTGGAAGGATGAAAATGAGTTGCTGTCGGTTTTCTTTTGCATAACTGCTTTTTTAATCAGCGAAAAAGATTTTAAAAGCCCTGAAAATTGCAAAAACCGAGATTTAAAGCTTAAATACAGGCCAATAAAAATCAGTAGAGAAAAGGGTAAAAATCCCGAAATAATATTTTCAAGCAAGGTTAAAAATTTTGCCATAAAATCACCTAATTATATAGATATTAGAAATAGTAAAAAATATGTTAATACACAATATTTGCTATTGAGAATTGTTGTAAAATGATGTATAATGTATTTGATTAAGTATGTCTTGAGGGTGAAAACTATAATTTATTTTGATAACAGTGCTACAACAAAGCCTTGCAAAAAGTCGATAGAGTGCATAAATACCGCTTTGTGTGAATGTTGGGGCAACCCGTCGTCCTTACATAATTTAGGCTTTGAAGCCGAGCTTTTAATGGAAAAAGCAAGGGAGACGGTAGCTCGCTTTATATCGGCAGATAAGTCTGAAATTATTTTTACGGCTTCGGGTACGGAGGCTAACAATACCGCAATAATGTCCGCCTTTAAAAGAAAAGGCTTCGGAAACAGGATAATTACCACTAAAATTGAACATCCGTCGGTTTTAGAGACAGTAAAAAGGCTTGAAGCTGAGGGATTTGAGGTAATTTTCCTTGATACAGATAAAAACGGTATTGTGAACTTGGAGCAGTTAAGCGAAGCGCTTACACCAAAAACTGTTTTGGTAAGCGTTATGCTTGTTAATAATGAGATAGGTGCTATTGAGCCTGTTGAGGAAATTTCGCGTATGGTAAGGAATAAGGCTCCGAAAGCGCTTATTCATTGTGATGCGGTTCAGGGCTTTGGAAAGCTTCGCATTAATGTGAAGCGTTTGGATATTGATTTGATGAGTGTCAGCGCCCACAAAATACACGGACCGAAGGGTATCGGCGCACTTTACAAGAAAAAGAGTGTGACAATAGCGCCTTTTATTACGGGCGGTGGTCAGGAAAAAGGTATTCGCTCGGGCACCGAGTCGTTACCGCTTATTGCAGGCTTTATGGGTGCCGTGTCCGATATTGGGGATATTGATACGAATTATAAAAAAATATGCGAAATAAACGAATACGCAAGGGAAAAATTCTCTGAGTGCGATTTTATAAAAATTAATTCACCCGAAAACGCAATACCTTATATACTCAATATTTCGGTGCCGTTTTACCGTTCTGAAACATTGCTCCATTTTTTGGAGAGCAAAAATATTTTTGTTTCATCGGGAAGTGCTTGTGCAAAGGGCGAGTTAAGCTATGTGCTAAGCTCATTGGGACTTGATAAAACGCATATTGACAGTGCACTGAGAATAAGCTTTTGTAAGGATAACACTAAGGAGGAAATCGACCTATTGCTTGGCGCTTTAACCGAAGCGGTAAAAAAGCTTAGGCGGTCAAAAATATGAAGGAAATAATACTTATTAAAAACGGCGAATTGGCGCTTAAAGGTCTTAATCGTAATACTTTTGAGGACGCACTAATTAAAAATATGCGCAGACGCCTTAAAAAATTAGGAGAAGTAACAATCAGAAAAGCGCAGTCTACAATTTATGTGGAACCTCAGAGTGAAGACTTTGATTTTGAGCAAGCTTTGGAGGCGGTCGGCAGGGTATTCGGTATTGCCGCATTCAGCCGTGCCTGTGTTTGCGAAAAATCTATGGAAGATATTATCGAAAAGGCGGTAGTTTATCTTAAAGATGACCTTAAAAATGCCAAAACCTTTAAGGTGGAGGCAAAGCGTGCCGATAAAAATTTCCCGTTTACTTCACCTGAAATAGCCCGCGAATTAGGCGGAGCTTTGCTTGAAGCTTATCCTCATTTAAGAGTTGATGTTCATAATCCCGAAAAAACCGTTTTTGTTGAGGTAAGGGATTATGCGGCGTATGTCAGAGGCGAGCAGATAGAAGGCGCAGGCGGTTTACCCGTAGGCACCGCAGGTACAGCTTCTATTTTAATATCGGGCGGTATTGACAGTCCCGTAGCCGCTTGGACAATGGCTAAAAGGGGACTGCGTCTTAATGCAATTCATTTTGCAAGCCCTCCGTATACAAGCGCCCGTGCTGAAATGAAAGTAAGAACTCTGCTTTCAAAGGTAGCGCGTTATAGCGGAACTATAAATTTGGCAATAGTACCTTTTACCGAAATTCAGGATATGATTGCAGAAAACTGCCCTGAGGAGTATTTTACCCTTATAATGCGTCGAATGATGATGAGAATATCCGAGCGTATTGCTAAAAATTCGGGCAGTCTTGCCCTTATCACGGGTGAGAGCTTAGGTCAGGTTGCAAGCCAGACTCTCCCTGCGTTAGTGGTTACCGATACGGTATGCACAATGCCGACTTTAAGACCTCTTATCGGTATGGATAAAGAGGAAATTATCAGAATTTCACGCAAGATAGATGCTTTTGAAACATCTATTCTGCCTTATGAGGATTGTTGTACCGTTTTCACACCGAAGCACCCGAAAACAAGACCTACAATTAATCTTTGCGAAAAGGCTGAGGAAAAGCTTGATATTGAAGCTTTAATTGAAAAGGCAATAAGCGAGACCGAATATTCATATATAGATTAGAGGACTTTATGACAGAAGAAATACTTTTTGAAACGGTTTCCGATTTAGTATCACTCTTAAAGCAAAAAAGGTTAAAAATTGCAACAGCTGAATCCTGTACAGGCGGTATGGTATCGGAGTATATAACCTCTGTATCGGGGGCTTCCGAGGTTTTCGAGTTGGGAGTATGCGCTTATTCTGCAAAAATGAAAAACGAAATTTTATGGGTAGACCCCACCACACTTGAAAAGTTTGGTACTATATCAAGTGAAACTGCAAGCGAAATGGCAGTTGGAGTAAGAACAAAAGGGGATGCCGATATCGGCGTAGCTATCACGGGGGTAGCAGGTCCAAACCCGTCTGAGGGACACCCGGTAGGATACGTTTTTATAGCCGTTTCCACAAAGGAAAAAACTGTCGCTAAGCTTTTGAATATAAAGCCTATCAGCCGTGAATATGTCAGAAAAACAGCGGTGGCAGAGCTTTTTAAATATATTATGGAAGTTATAGGTTGAAATAATGAGTCATCTAAAAGAAAGTGAATGCAAGGTATCAAAGATATTTAAATATCTTTTGAAAAACTATTTGCCTAATTCCAAAGACAACATAAAGCAAATATTTTTAAAGTTATTATTTTTGTTGTCTGTTACAGGAGTAATAGTTTCTTCTGTTGTTATAGGCGGATATCTTACCGAAACGCAGAAGCAGAAAAACATTATTGAGGAAAGCCGCCAAATTTGGTACAGTAAAGAGCTTTCATCAACCGTTGATACCAATGATGAAAATTACGCCGTAAAGCAGGAACTTTTAAAGGAAAACAAAGACTTTATAGGTTGGATAAGAATTAATAATACAAAAATAGATAATCCCGTTTATAAAACGGATAATAACGATTATTATTTAACCCACAACCAATGCGGTGAGGAAAGCAGATACGGTGCGGTTTTCGTTCATAGTGAAAATATAATAAGAAAAGATAAAACCGATAAAAACATAGTTCTGTTCGGTCATAATATGAAGGACGGAATGATGTTCGGCGACCTTAAAAAATTAAGAAATATTAATTTTTATAAGCAAAATCCTACTATTGAATTTACCTCGCTTTACCGAAATACCGAAACCTATAAGATATATGCGGTCTTTGTTCTAAACGCCGTAAGACAGGACGACGGCGGTCATATGTATGATATATACAAGAATAAATTTTCAAGCGAGAATAACTTTAATTTTTGGTACGAGGAGGCACTTGACCGCAGTTTTATTAAAACTATGGTAGATGTAAATAAAGAGGACGAATTTTTAACCCTTGTTACCTGCTGTAACGATTTTAAGAATGCAAGACTTGTTGTTATGGCAAGAAAAACACGCGAAAACGAAGGTACACTCGTAGATACCGAAAACGCCACGCTTAATAAGAATGTTAAATATCCTAAAGCTTGGTACAAGAAAAGAGGACTAAGCTATCCCTTTTAAAAACAGGAGGAATGTTAAATGTTTCAGAATATGAAAGTGGATATTGTTTATTATAAAACAAATTCCGATTTTGAAATGGAATTTAATCTTTGCGGATGTTGCAGAATGAGGTTGCTTACCGACAAAGCAACCGACAGAAAATTAATGGTGCACAGTCTTGCCCGTGCTGTTTCAAGAAGCCGTATTATAATGGTTGTAGGTCCTCTTTTTGGAGAAGAGGGCTCGATTGCTACAACCGCTTCTGCTATCGGAAGTAGCTTGGAAAAGGTTGATAATAAGCTTTACGGTATCAGAACAGATGCTCCGATAAACATAATAGCCGGTGCTACTCCGCTTGTAACATCTGACGGATTTTTCGGCGGATGCATAATAGAACGAGGCCCGCAAACGATGATTTTGTTATCTGAGAGCCGAACTGTAAGAAAAACTATTGTGGAAAACCTGATTCACCCGTATATAAGTGAGCTTTATGCAATAGAGCTTAAAAATAAGGCTGAAAGTATAATTGAAAGCAACACAGAGACACAAGATAGTAAGGATGTAATAACAAATACAGCAGAAGCAGTATCAGATTTAGCAAAAGAAACGGTAGCAGAGGGTATTTCAGAAGCTTCTCTTATGGCAGAAGCGGCTGCGGCTACTGTGGCGGCAGCTAATATCGTAAAAGAAGCTGCAACATTGGTTTCAGAGGTATCTGATATAACTGACAATGCAAAAGAACCTGATGAACTTTTCTTAGGTGTAGATGAAACAGAAAATATCGAGCCTGAAAACGGTGAGGAAATAGTTCTTTTAACCGATTACGATACGGATACAGAGTCTGAGGAAAAAATCGATTTAATTGATGAAATATTTGAGGAAGATGAGGACATAGAGCCGCTTTCTGACGATATTCAGCTTTTAGATGATGTTGATATGACCTATGAAGCAGATATGGGTGATGAGGATATTGAACTTGTTGAAAGTAATTTAGGTGATGCGGACCCGGTTCCCTTTGAAATAGCAGCCCTTGTTTATGATGAAAATCAAAATCCTGAGGAAGAACCATTTTTAGAGGAAACCGAAAATATAGAAGAAGTAGCAAAAGAAATAATTATTGATTCTGAGGAAGAACTTGACGAGGATTATTTCTATGCTCCTGAAACGGAACGCGAATTGGTTTCTATTGTTCCTGAAATCGAGCCTGAGGAAATAATACCCGAAAACATTAAATTTACTCAGGATGATGAAATTTTTGATGAGGATGATTCAATACAAAAGAAAGTTTCCTCGCTTAATATTCCAATAATGGTTTTAACGGCTTTGCTGTTTGTTTTGATATTGGGAATTTGTGCACTTTTATTCCTACTGCCAAGAGCAGGCGGAGTTACGCCTATGGAATATGTTAAAGATATTTTTGAAACATTATTCAAATAAAATTAAATGCTCTTAACCAAACGGTTAAGAGCATTTTTTATTTAATCTTATTCATAACAATCGTAAGCGGTTTATAAAGTATCGCCGTAGTTAAAATATTTCCTATTAAATGTAAAAAATCAAAAGGAATACCGCTTATAATATAGGATAAGCCGAAGGCAAAGCCTCCTGTTATAAAATAGGGTATTGAGCAAAGTGTTCCAAATAAAAGCCCGAAAATTCCCGCTATTATGATATAAAGAAAAACACTGTCTATTTTTCTTATGGGTAGTATCACAAGAAACAATATAGTCCAAACATATAAATAGTTTATAGCCCAAATATGGATACCATAGGTTAATATTTCGCAAAAAGCAAAAATATATACCGAGTAAAGCGAACGCACCCCGAATTTGCGTGTTGTAAGTATAACAAGCAGGGTCACTATTTCGATGTTCGGCAGTGCCGACATAATCACTTGCGAAACATACATTAAAACACCTAAAAGCGTTAAGGTTATAAGTGTATAAAGCTTATGCGGGCGTTCTGATGATTTCAATGTTATCACCGTCTTTTAGTATAATCTCATTAGCTCCTACCATAGAATCCTCGCCGTTTACTTTAATGCACCACCAATATCCGTCAGCTGTGTAATCGGCACTTATTCCGTTTATAACTGTATAAAAGCCTTTGTCATACTCCTCTTTTGATATAAGCTTTTCTTGAAGCAGGGTATCTGCCAAAGTTTTTTCTTTGGTAGAAATTTTAAATACTTTACTACTTTTATCCTCTAAAATTATTGAAATGGTAATTTTAGTCTTATTGTCAGGCTTTTCCGCCTTTTCATCGCCCGACTGCGAGGTTGCGGGCTTGTCGCTTTCTGTCGGATTCTTATCCTTAAAATAAAGGATACCAAAAAGGCAGATAAGACCGGCAAGCAGTAAACTTAAAACAATGATTAAACTTTTTTTCATAATAAAAAACTCCTTTTGTATTGTGAAAAAGCTTATCAATACAAAAGGATTTATATATACAAATAAATTGGGTGCAATACTCACTCAATAAAGCCATACATACCGCCAATTACTCGTGGCACTTTTGTATCAATAACTTGTGGCGAGTATTCCGACTTATTATGCCTTGAATTCGGGTTTTCAAGAGGGATTACGCCTTCCCACAAAAAGCAGTGACATAAGTAATCCTTAACATAAATTACGGCGACGAGTTCGCAGGGGAATTGCACCCCTATTCCAATTTAAATCTTAAAAAAAGATACCGCAAGCTTTGCTTTAACGGTATCATTTTAGCATAAGTAAAATTATATGTCAAGTTGTGCTTGAAGCTTTTCCCATTCTTCCAAAGCTTCAAGCAGTTCTGCGTCGGATTGTTCTAACTCGCTTTGCAAAGCAGAAAGCTTTACATAGTCGGTAAGGTTTTCTTCACTTTGAAGTTCAGTATTAAGCTCATTGATTTTGGCTTCAAGCAAAGCAATCTTTTCCTCGCACTTTTTAAGGGCTTTTTCGCGCTTTGCTTTTTCTTTAAGGGGAGTAGTAAAGCTTTTTTTGGGCTTGGGAATATTTTCTGCCTCAAATTCGTCCAAGGTCACAAGTCTGCGCTTTGCAAGATATTCCTCATACCCAAAGCGGTGAAGCACAGCATCGCCCGATAAAAATTCAAGAACACTTGTTGCAACCTGTTTAATAAAATAGCGGTCGTGAGAAACGAAAATCAGGGTACCGGTATAGCCTTTGAGCATTTCTTCAAGCGCTTCTTTGCCGATAATGTCCATGTGGTTTGTCGGCTCATCAAGAATTAGAAAATTCGGCTTGTGCTTAAATATTTTGCAAAGAGCAAGCCTTACACGTTCACCGCCCGATAGAACATCAACGGTTTTGAAAACCTCCTCACCGGTAAATAGGAAAGCTGCTAAGGCGCTTCTTGCCTCAAACTCGGTAAGGCGTGGAAATTCTTTTAAAAAATCGTCTAATACGGTATCGTTGCTTTTATATTCAGCCATTTGCTGGTCAAAATAACCGATAGTAGCTCTGTTACTAAACCTAAATTCGCCCAAAAGCGGAGCAAGTTCGCCTACAAGGGTTTTTAAAAGGGTAGATTTTCCAAGTCCGTTTGAGCCTACAATTCCTATTTTATCTCCTTGTTTTACCTCTAAATTAACAGTGGAGAGAGTTTTTGTGTATCCAATGGATAACCCTTTTAGAGAAAGCATATCCTTTACGCCGATGTCGTCAGGCTCAAAGTAAGCCCTGAAAGTCTTTGTATCGGCTTTTTCAGGAGCCTCAATTATCTCGGTGCGCTCAATCTGTTTAAGCTTTGACTGAGCCATAGAAGCCTTTGTCGCCTTATAGCGAAAGCGTTCCACTAAGTTTTCAAGCTTTTCAATTTCTTTCTTTTGGGCAATATAATCCTTTTTTTGTTGCTCACGAACAAGCTTTTTAGCCTCCACAAAAGCGGAATAATTACCATTGTATTTATAGGTTTTGCCGTATTCGATTTCGTAAACACAGGTGGCAACGTTATCAAGAAACATACGGTCGTGGGATACCACCACAAAGGCCTTTTTATATTCTTTTAAGTAGCTTTCAAGCCATTCGACCGCCTTTATATCAAGGTGGTTTGTCGGCTCGTCCAATAAAAGAATGTCAGGCTTTGATAAAATTAGCTTTAAAAAAGCGATTTTTGTTCGCTGTCCGCCCGAAAAAGCGGATAACGGACGCTGTTTTTCTTCGTCTGTAAAACCAAAATGCTTAATTGCCGATTCATATTCTCGCTCAAAATAAAAACCGCCTAAATTTGTGAATGTATCAAGCAAGTTTGTATATGCTTTAATGTTTTCTTCGTTAGCTTCAAGCTCCATTATTTTTTGGGCTTCGTCAAGCGCTTTTTTTGTATTCAAAATATCGGAATAAGCACTTCTTATTTCATCAAGCATTGAAACGCTGTCATTCTTAAAGGTGATTTGCGAAAGCATGCCTATTGTAGCATTTCCCGAAATGGTGAAAAATGCTGAATTGTCAGAATCGAGCTTTGAGATTTTATACTCGCCCGCAATAAGCTTTAAAAGGGTGGTTTTACCGCAACCGTTTCTGCCAACTACCGCTATACGCGAATTGTCATTTATTTCAAAATTTACATTTTTAAGTATCGGTTCTCCCGATAACTCAACAATTCCGTTTTGAATTTTAAGTTGCATTTTCCACCCTCCCTGTTTAATTTTAATATTTTATTTGATTACTGCGTTACTATAAATAATATCAAGCGCCTTTTCCTGAGCTATTGCATATTCAAAATAATATTCACCGAAAAAGTCGAGATAATCTTCTGCGGTAAGCTCCGTACTGTCTTTTATTATTTCGTTAAGATAATCGGTAGCTTGCTTTTCTGTGATTGTAATATCTTCTTTATTAAGTATATAGAATATTACCATCTGCATATCCATTGAAGGCTTAACATCACTTTCTATTACGGATTGCTCATATTCTTTTGGGTCCTTACTGTTAGCTTTTAAATAATCTTCAAGCGAAAGACCTTGGCTTGCATAAATTTGAGCAGAAATCATATTCATATAAGCCGCAGTCAAATATTTAAGCTCTTTTTCGGGATAACCCTTGATTTCTGAAGAGTCCATAACCATATCTAAAAGATAATTCTTAACTGCGGTTTCTTTCACGTGTGCTTCATATTCTGCAAGTGTTTTATAGCCTAAATCCTTATAATAATTAGCGGGCGTACGTTTTTCGCCACCGCCGACATAGTTGATTTTAACCGTGAAAACAACCGCCTGTCCTTTAAGAGATGCTTCGTGATAATTTTCGGGGAAGGTGAGGTTAAGGTCTACGGTGGAACCAATTTCTTTGCCTACAAGTCCTTCCTCAAAGCCGTCGATAAAGCTGCCTGAACCGATAACTAACTCTTGGTTTTTTGCGGTACCGCCGTCAAACGGGACACCGTCCTTTTTGCCTTCATAGTCAATGTTTACAGTGTCACCAATATTTACAGTACCCTTTGTTTTCTTTACATAAAGGTCGTTATTTTCAATATCACTGTCTATTACGGCATCGTAATAATTTTTATAATATTCGGAAGCGGTATCAATTTCTAAACCCTTATACTTGCCAAGCTTTACGTATTTTGAAAGGTCGGTGCCTTGATATATAACCCCGTCCTTTTCGGCTTTTGTGTTGATTACATATTTGCTGTTTTCTTTATTTTGCTTTTTTTCTTTTTTTCCGCAAGCGGTTACGGAAAAAAAGAGTAAAAGGCAAAGTGCTATACTTATTATCCTTTTCATATATCATCACCGTCAGAATCCTGTAAAGTTCCTTTGGAGGCGGCTTTTAAATATGCATTTATAAAGCCGTCCAAATCGCCGTCCATAACAGCGTTTATATTGCCTGACTCGTGTCCTGTGCGGTGGTCCTTTGCCAAGGTATAGGGCATAAATACATAAGAACGTATTTGCGAGCCCCACGCAATATCCTTTTGAACACCCTTGATATCCTCAATTTTTTCAAGATGCTCTCTCTCTTTTATTTCCAAAAGCTTTGATTTTAACATTCTGAGGGCCTGTTCCTTGTTTTGGAATTGGCTACGCTCATTTTGGCAGGCAACAACAATTCCTGTGGGAATGTGGGTTAGTCTTACCGCAGATGAGGTCTTGTTAATGTGCTGACCGCCCGCACCTGATGATCGGAAAACATCCATTTTAATGTCGTCCTCTTTAATTTCGATATCGGCATCATTTTCAATTTCAGGCATAACCTCTAAGGATGCAAATGAGGTATGGCGTCTGCCCGAAGCATCAAAAGGGGATACGCGGACGAGTCGGTGAATACCCGATTCACTCTTTAAATAGCCGTATGCGTTTTCGCCCGCTATATGAAGCGTAGCACTTTTAAGGCCTGCCTCGTCGCCGTCTAAAAAGTCAAGCAGGCTTACCTTAAAGCCGTGACGCTCGGTCCAGCGGTTATACATTCTTACAAGCATTGAAACCCAGTCCATAGCCTCAGTTCCGCCCGCACCCGCGTGGAAAGTAAGAATGGCATTGTTTTTGTCATACTCGCCTGTAAGCAGTGTTTGAAGTCTAAGGGCTGCAAGGTTATTTTCAAGCTCTGTCAAAGAGGTCTCGATTTCCTCTATTAAGGAGAGGTCTTCCTCCTCGTCGCCCATTTCGATAAGCACCTGCAAATCATCATAGGTCGCGCAGATTTTATCGTATGCCTCAACAGTACCTTTTAGCTTGCCTGTTTTTTGTAGGATTTTTTGTGAAACCTCCATATTGTCCCAAAAATCAGGCGCCGAAGCCTTTGCTTCAAGCTCCTCAATTTCTCTAACTAATCGGTCATAACCGAGGGCATCCTTTAAATCGCGCACCTCGTTCTCGTTTGAGAGAAGTCTTAAATTAAGCTGTTCAAATTCAAGCATATTATTCTCCTTTAATTAAAGTGAATGCACACCAATTATCACGGTAGCTTTCCTCTGTGATTATAAAGCCGTTTTCGGCTACTGATGAGAGCACATCGTCTTTTCTTATATCAATTATTCCCGAAATTATAAGGGAAGTGGTATCTTTCATAAATGCTTTTGCATCGGGCAATAGTCTGATTATAACATCTGCAACTATATTTGCACATATAACGTCGTACTGACCGCTTATTTTATCTGCAAGGTCGCCCACAACAAACTTGGTTTTGTCGGCAATGTTGTTTATTTCGGCATTTTCTTTGGCAGTCTTAACCGACTGTGCGTCAATATCAACACCAATTGCTTTTTCGGCTCCCAAAAGTACAGAGGAAAGGGCTAAAATTCCGCTACCTGTACCGATATCAAGCATTTTTGTTTCAGGAGTTATTTTATCCTGCAACATTTCAAGGCAAAGCGATGTGGTCGCGTGCGTGCCTGTGCCAAATGCGGCACCCGGGTCGATACTTAAAACTGTGCGGTTTTCTTTATTTTCATAGGTTTCCCAGCTTGGAACAACCGCCAATTTTTTACCGATTTCAATAGGGTGAAAATACTTTTTCCAGTTTTCGTTCCAATCAGTATCCTCAACACCCACAGAACCTAATGAGAAAGGAATTTTTTCGGCAGCAAGACGCTCCTTTAAAAACTCTGACGCTTCGGCGGCGTTATCACATTCTGAAATATAGATGTGTATAATAGAATTTTCGCGGTCGCTTTTAATTAACTCCTCGTCGATTAAATCAATATGGGCAATTTCCCAAGCCTTTTGCTCCAAATCGGAGTAATCCTCAATATAAATTCCGTAAGGTACGGTCATATTTGCTATGGCTTCTGCCTGCTCGGTGTAGGCGGTGGGAACTTTAATCGTGATTTCGGTCCAATTCATACAAGAACTCCTTTAAATGATACAATTATATAACTTATATATTTTACCACAAAATACTGCATTTTTAAAGTAAAAGTTTTACAACTTGAAAATAGGTATAAGAAATGCTATAATTATAATATAAAAGCAATAATTTTGGAGTGGAATTATGAAAAATCATTTTTACGCATTTATGTCAAGAATGAAAAATATATACCGTTGGGGGCTTATGCGGAATACAAAGAGTGAAAATTTAAGCGAACACTCTTTGGAGGTGGCACAAATTGCTCACGCATTGGCGATTATTGGAAACAGTCGTTTTGAAAAGCAGTATGACCCTAATTTTGTGGCTGTTGTTGCCATGTATCACGACACAAGCGAGATTATAACAGGGGATATGCCAACACCTATTAAATATTATAACTCGGAGATAAAAACCGCCTACAAGCAGATTGAGGCGGCGGCAGAAAAAGAGCTTTTATCGATGTTACCTGAGGATTTCAAGGGCGAGTTTTCAAGTATTTACAACCCTGACGAGCAAACAAAAAAATTAGTTAAGGCGGCAGATAAAATTTCTGCACTTATCAAATGTATGCAGGAAATTGATATGGGCAACCGCGAATTTGCAACTGCGGAAAAAACCGTTCGATTTGCGGTAGAGGAAATTGATATGCCCGAGGTAAAGGTGTTTTTAGAGGAATTTTTACCCTCATTCTCACTATCCCTTGACGAGCAGAAATAATAGTAATAAACGGAGGTACATTTTAATGTATCTCCGTTACTTTTTTAGGAAATGTTTATGACTATTTTATTTTTTCTTATAGCATAATCTTTAAATCTACTTGCACCGCCTGTGATATGTGTTACATAGGTAACTACGATATCTGCTTTGTTAATCATTAATTTGTTTCTTTCTATGATTCGTGTTTTGTGCGGTTTAAAGTTTAATTCGTCAAAATAAATGGTATCACTATAATCTACATCGTCAGTTTTTGGTGGAATGTAGGCTAACACAACATAGTAATTAAAGTTTAAGCTTTTCTTCAACTCTTTAAGTAGTTCTTTTGCCATTCTATCAAAAGAACCATTATTCCCAATATAAAAAATATTTACATTTTTATTTTCAATCAAATCTAATAGAATGGTTTTTAAAGTTGATTTTATTGTTTCGGGGGCATCTCTGTGACCAAAAAGTGAACAAATCATAATTGCCTCCATTATATGCCCAATATTAGAGCATTTTATATGACCATTATATCGAGCATAATAAAAATATGCAAGATGTTTTTGGAGGTATATTATGATAGTTTATACGCCATTGTGGGAAACATTAAAGAAAAAAGGAATGTCCACTTATACATTAAGGGTTAAATTTAACATAAGCGGTAGCACCGTTCAGCGTTTGCGCAGAAATATGTCGGTTTCAACTAATACGCTTGATGACCTTTGTGAATTGTTGGAATGTTCTATTTCGGATATAGTCGAACACAAGCCAAATAATAAATAAAAATTACGCTTTCAATTTTGAAAGCGTAATTTTTTTTACTTAATTTTATTAATATCATAGGGTGTGGTTTGGTAAACAAAATAGTTAAGCCAATTCGAGTACAAAAGATTTGCGTGGCTTCGCCAAGTAACCAAGGGAGTTTTTTTAGGATTATCCTGCGGAAAGTAGTTTTTAGGAATTTCAATTTCCTTACCTGCGTCCAAGTCCCTGAAATATTCCTGTGCTAAGGTATCCCTATCATACTCAGAGTGGCCTGTTATAAATATTTGCTTACCCTTTTTTGAGGAGACTGCGTAAACACCTGCCTCGTCGCTTGTGGAAAGTATACGAAGGTCTTTTACTTTTCGTATATCCTCCTCTAAAACGGTGGTGTGGCGGGAGTGAGGTACCATAAAGGTATCGTCAAAGCCACGAAGCAAAATTGAACGCTTATAGTCCACCTTATGGGGGAAAACGCCAAACATTTTTTTATCAAGAGGATATTTTTTTATGCCGTAGTGGTAGTAAAGACCTGCCTGCGCTCCCCAACAAATATGGAAGGTTGAATGAACATGAGTTTTGGTCCATTCCATAATTTCGCAAAGCTCGTCCCAATACTCAACCTCTTCAAACTCCAAATGCTCAATAGGAGCACCGGTGATAATCATACCGTCAAAGGTTTTATCCTTTATATCATCAAAGGTTTTGTAAAAGGTAAAAAGATGCTCGGCAGATGTGTTTTTGGATTTATGGCTTTTTGTGTGAATAAATTCAAAATCGACCTGCAAGGGAGAGTTACCGAGAAGCCTTGATAACTGCGTTTCGGTTTCAATCTTTTTGGGCATCAAATTAAGAAGCAGAATTTTAAACGGACGGATATCCTGTGTTATGGCACGGGTTTGGGTCATAACAAAGATATTTTCATCGTTTAAAATTTTTACTGCGGGCAAATCATTTGGAATTTTAATAGGCATAATTAAATATTTCCTTTAAAGTTAAATTTTATCAAGAGCCTGCATAATATCTGCAATTAAATCCTCGGCATCCTCTATACCACAAGAAAAACGGATAAGGTCGGGAGAAATGCCTGCGGCAGCTAACTCTTCATCGTTCATCTGACGGTGGGTTGCGTTTGCAGGGTGCAAACAACAGGAGCGAGCATCGGCTACGTGGGTTTCAATAGCGGCAAGCTTTAAGTTTTTCATAAAAGCTTCTGCTGCGGTTCTTCCGCCCTTTATACCAAAGCTTACAACACCGCAAGAGCCGTTAGGTAAATACTTTTGTGAAAGCTCATAGTATTTGTCACCTTCAAGTGAAGGATAGGTTACCCAAGCAATGCGGTCGTCAGCCTTTAAGGCCTTAGCTACAGCAAGACCGTTTTCGCAATGCTCCCTATTATTTAAGAGATTTAATTGTATCAACAAGAATATTTACAAGTAATCT
>JAZRAI010000007.1:0-13787 GCA_045634455.1 Acutalibacteraceae bacterium | reverse complement strand
CTTTTAAATATCTTGTGTTAAATTACGTAGCCACCGTTTATGCCAAGCACCTGACCTGTTATGTAGTCTGCTTTATCGCTTGCTAAAAATTCAACTGCGTGGGCAATTTCATCGGCATTACCCATTCTGCCAAGTGGAATTTCACTAACAAAGTCGCTCAGCTCCTCTATTGTAAGGTGAGAGTTCATACCTGTTTCAATAAGACCGGGGGCTATGCAGTTTACGCAAATTCCGCTTGGAGCTACCTCCTTTGCGAGTGCCTTTGTAAGACCGATAACGCCTGCTTTGGAAGCAGAGTATGCAACCTCACAAGAAGCACCAACCTGACCCCACATAGATGAAATATTAATTATTTTGCCTGACTGACGGCTAATCATTGAGGGTAACACTGATTTACAGCAATTAAATACGCCTTTTAAGTTAATATCGATAATTCTGTCAAAATCAATTTCGTCGGTTTCGGTGATAAGTCCCTGATAAGCGACGCCTGCGTTGTTTACTAAAATATCAAGACTGCCAAACTTATATAATGTTTCTTTTACCATTAAATCAACTTCAAGACGGTTAGCAACATTAGCCTTGTGTGTCATAACCGAATAACCGTTTGAAGTAAGCGAACGGGCGAGTAGGTTAGCAGACTCGTAAGAATCGTTAAAATTGATAACAACGTTATAACCTTTCTGTGCAAATAGAATTGCGGTGGCCGCACCGATACCTTTAGATGAACCTGTAATTAAAACTGTTTTACTCATTTTTAACTCCTTAAAACATTTTTAAATATTGTAACATATTTTTTTAAAAAATAAAAGTCCCAATTTACAATAAATTGGGTTTTTTTGAAAATAATATACCGACATATTGTGTGGTTTACATAATGAGTTTACATAATGCCGAAAGTTGAGAAAATTAGTGGTTGACATAATTTGAAAAATATAGTATAAATATAATGTAGTCAAAATTAATGGATATTCTGTTAGAAATCGGTTTCCATTTTTGGATGCCTGATTTTTTTACGCCTTTTTTATAGGTTTACATAAAAACAAGAATTTTCCCTTATTTTGTGTTTTATTTTTAGGTTGCCACAAAATATAGAATTTAATTTGAGTTATATCTTGTCCTATTTTTGCATACTATTTCTTAAGAGTAAGGAGTGGTATCATGCAAAGAGGAAAGGTTTTAAATTTAAGTTCTTTTAATAAGGCAATTTCTTTTACTTCACAAAACAAGATAATGCTGCTTGTTGTAGCATCCTTTATTATAGGACTTGTTTTCGGTGTTTCAAATTACGGGAAATATGAAGCATTGGACAGTTATTCAAAATCACTTTTGAGTAGTTTTATTACGCTTCGCCAAACTTCCGGACTTTTTAAGGTATTTATAAGTTCACTTTTAAGTTCGGTTGGAATTTTGTTTGTTTGCTTTGCCTTAGGTTCATCTATGTTTGGTATGGTGAGCGTTCCGTTAATTTTGGCGGTAAAGGGATATGTTTACGGAGCACAAACGGCGTATCTTTATTCAGAGTTTTCCTTTAAGGGTGTTGCCTTTAATGCGGTTTTGGTGATGCCTTCTGCAATATTTTTGATTATTGCACTAATTTTATCGAGTGAGCAGGCGGTAAAATTTTCTTTGGCTCTTGCACGGCTTACTGTTTACGAAGATGAGCAATCGGGAATTTCCGTTGCTTTCAAAAAATACTGCATAAAGTTTTTAACAGTGCTTGTGTTGTTATTGTTATCTGCGGCGGTGGATATGTTCCTGTCGCACAACTTTTTAGATAATTTTAATTTTTAGGTTAGGAGGGATAGTATGAATGCGTATGTTACGGAATTCCGTGATTATTTAGTTTCTGTTAAGAAATCTTCAAAAAATACATTGGAATCGTATATGCGTGATATTAATCAGTTTATTACATACTGCCCTTCGGTTAAAATTGATGATACCGCAATGGTTACACCTAAAAATATTAATTCATATATTGAATATCTGTCGGTTATAGGAAAATCGGAAGCCACCCGTTCAAGGATAGTGGCTACACTTCGCTGTTATTTCAAATTCCTTGTATCAAAAGGGTTAACTGATAATAATCCCGTTGAAGATGTAAAACTTAAAAAAGCAGCGCGCAAGCTTCCTGAGGTGCTTGATTCAAACGAAGTAATTTTGCTTTTATCAAAGCCTGATGTTTCTGAATATAAGGGTATTCGTGATAAGGCAATGCTCGAACTTTTATATGCAACAGGTATTAAGGTTTCGGAGCTTATTGATTTAAAGGTGACCGATTTGAATTTGCAAATCGGCATTATCCATTTAAAGAATGAGAAAAAAGAACGTGTAATACCGCTTTATCCTGCTGCGCTTAAATCGCTTACAGAATATCTCGTAAATGTTCGTGATACAATAGTTATTGACGAAAACGAGGACAGGCTCTTTACAAATATGACGGGAACTCATATGTCACGTCAGGGCTTCTGGAAAATTATTAAACACTATGCTGATTTAGCCGGCATAAAGAAGGATATCACACCGCACACTATAAGGCATTCCTTTGCCGCACATTTGTTAGAGAACGGTGCTAAGCTTTCTGATATAAAGGAAATGCTTGGTCACAGCGATATTTCCTCAACTCAGATTTACGCACAGCTTATGAAAAGCAAATATACATCAGTTTATACAAAATTTCATCCGTTGGCAAAATAAAAACATTTCCTGTTTTTTGGGAAATGTTTTTTATTTTAAAGGCAAAAAATATGTTTTTTCTATTGATTAATATTAATATATATGGTATTATAAATTGAATAAGTATATGAGAGGTGTAATGGGTGTCGGATAATCGTGCTATCGGTGTTTTTGACTCGGGACTTGGCGGATTAACCGTAGTTCGTGAGCTTATTTCAACACTGCCTAATGAGGATATTGTTTATTTTGGTGATACCGGCAGAGTTCCTTACGGAACACGCAGCCGCGAAACTATAAGAAAATACGCATTAGAGGACGAAACCTTTTTATTAAAACAGAATGTAAAGCTTATTGTTGCCGCCTGCGGTACTGTTTCATCTGTGGCGAGCGATACGGCAAGTGATATTCCCGTACCGTTTTTTGAGGTGGTTTCACACGCGGCGCGTGATGCTGTAAATACTACCAAAAACGGAATTATCGCAGTTATAGGTACTTCGGCTACAATTAAAAGCGGTATGCATGAAAAATATATTAAAGAGTTAATGCCGACTGCTACCGTTATTACACAAAGTTGCAGTCTGTTTGTTCCCTTGGTTGAGGAAGGATGGTATAGCGAAAATGATATTATTGTGACCGAAACAATAAGGCGATATTTTGAGCCGATTATTTCATCAGGCGCTGATACATTAATTTTAGGCTGTACGCACTATCCGATTTTAAGCTCTGCTATTAAATCGGTTTTAGGTGATAAGGTAGCGCTTATCAATGCGGGAACTGCAACGTCTTTTGGTGTTAAGGAATATTTAGAGAAAAACGATATGCTTAATAAAAATACAATCGGCGGAAATCATAGCTTTTATGTAAGTGATAAGGCTGATTCATTCAGGCATCAGGCATCAATACTTTTAGGACGAGATATCGATGAGCAAAAGGTTAAACAGGTGGATTTAAGTAATATATGATTAAGGATGTTATAATAGAAATCACAGGTATTCAAAGCGTTGATGACCAAACCGATACTATTGAATTTACATCGGAGGGCAGATACGGATATAAAGAGAATGAATTCTTTATAACCTATGATGAGGGTCAGTTATACGAGGAAAGGTTAGAAGTAAAAACAAGACTTTTAATAAAACCTGATAACTCGGTTGTGCTTGAAAGAAAAGGTGCTGTAAACAGTAAAATGCTCATAGAAACGGGGAAACGTAATTCCTGCTTTTATAATACACCGATAGGTGATTTGGTAATAAGCATTTACGGACAGAGAATTGAGCATAATTTAGATGAAAACGGCGGAAATATTATTTTAGAATATACTATTGATTCACAGCTTAAAGCATTAAGCCAAAACAGAGTCAATATATCTATCAGAGGAGTAGAATAAAATGTCATTATTAGTAGCAAAAGCAAAGGAACAAATCAAAACTGGAATTATAAATGCCGCAAATAAGGCTATGGCTGAGGGCGTTTTAGAAAATGCCGAGCTTTCCGATTTTACGGTTGAGGTGCCCGCCAACCGTGAGCATGGTGATTATGCCGTTAATGCGGCTATGGTGTGGGCAAGACTATTTCACAAGGCTCCCCGTCAGATAGCAGAGATTTTAACGGACAAGCTCGAAACAGAGGGCACTTATATTAAATCTTTTGAAATTGCAGGCCCCGGTTTTATAAATCTGTTTCTTGATGATAGCTATTATGCCGATATTGTTCTTGATGTTTTGGATAAGAAAGAATCCTACGGCAACAGTAACTTCGGTGAAAACAAGCGTGTTTTGGTAGAATTTGTTTCTGCTAATCCCACAGGTCCTATGCATATTGGTAACGCTCGTGGCGGTGCGCTTGGCGACTGTCTTGCGGCCGTTATGTCTGCGGCAGGTTACTATACAGAGCGCGAATTTTATATAAACGATGCAGGTAATCAGATTAATAAATTTGGTTTATCCTTAGATCTACGCTATTTACAACTTTATAAGGAAGGCATTGAAATGCCTGAGGATTCCTATCACGGTGAGGATATTATTAATCATGCTAAGGCATTCAGTGAAATTTACGGCGATAGCTTTGTGGAAAAATCCGAAGACGAAAGACGTAAGGCGTTAGTTGAATTTGCACTTCCGAAAAATATTGAGGGTCTCGAAAAGGATTTGGGCAAATACCGTATCACATATGATACTTGGTTTAAAGAAAGCACCCTTCACGCAAACGGCGAGACTACCCGTATAATTGACCTTTTAAAGCAAAGCGGTCACACATATTTAGAGGAGGACGCATTGTGGTTTAAGGCTACCGATTTTGGTTGCGATAAGGATTTTGTGCTTGTTCGCGCAAACGGTGTTCCTACTTATGTGGTGCCTGATATAGCTTATCACTACAATAAGCTTGTTACACGTAAGTTTGATAAGGCAATTGATATTTTGGGTGCCGACCATCACGGTTATGTACCGAGATTAAAGGCCGCACTTACGGCTCTCGGTGTTGATGCTTCAAGGCTTGATGTAGTGCTTATGCAAATGGTACGTCTTGTACGTGACGGTGAGGTTATTAAGGCTTCAAAGCGCTCAGGTAAGGCAATTACACTTGTAACCCTTCTCGATGAAGTGCCGATAGATGCAGCACGTTTCTTCTTTAATCTGCGTGAGCCTAACAGTCATTTTGATTTTGACCTTGATTTAGCGGTTAATGAGTCTAACTCTAACCCTGTTTACTATGTTCAGTATGCTTATGCGAGAATTTGCAGTATTATAAGAAATCTCGAAGCAGAGGGTATTACTCTTAAAAACGCTAATAAGGCAGATTTATTAAAGCTTACAGCAATTGAGGAAAAAGAGCTCATACTTCATATTTCTGCACTTACCGATGAAATAATTTCTTCGGCTAAGTCTTATGACCCTGCAAAAATTACCCATTATGTTGAGGAACTTGCTACAAAATTCCATAAGTTTTATTCTGCTTGCCGCGTAAAAGGAGAGGACGAAGCCTTGATGCAAGCAAGACTTAATCTCTGTAAAGCCACAGGTACAGTTATTAAAAATGTTCTAACCCTTATGAAAATTGATGCACCTGAAAAAATGTAAGGAGTGAGTATTTTGAAAACTACTGAACTTAATCTGACTATGATTATGGATATGTACGAGCTTACTATGGCAAACGGCATATTTGACAGTGATATGAGGGATACTGTCACTTATTTTGATATGTTTTTCAGACGTATTCCTGATAATGGCGGTTACGCAATAATGGCTGGTCTTGAACAGCTTATTGAGTATATGAATAACCTTAAATTCACAGTCGAGGATATTGAATACCTAAGAAGCTTAAATTTATTTCGCGAAGACTTTTTGGAGTATCTTCAAAATTTTGAATTTTGTTGTGATGTTTGGGCAGTACCTGAGGGTACGGTTATTTTCCCGCAAGAGCCTATTGTTACTGTAAAAGGTCCTGCAATGCAGGCACTTATGCTTGAAACTATGCTTTTGCTTACCATTAACCATCAGTCTCTTATTGCTACTAAGGCAAACCGAATTGTACGTGCTGCTGACGGTAGGGTAGTAATGGAATTTGGCGCCCGTCGAGCTCATGGCTATGGTGCCGCATACTACGGTGCACGTGCTGCCATAATTGGCGGTTGCACAGGTACTTCATGCTTGCTTACCGCTAAGGATTTCTCAGTTCCGGCATCAGGTACAATGGCTCATAGTTGGGTACAGTTATTCAAGGATGAATATACCGCTTTCAAAACCTATGCCGAGAAATATCCCGATAGTTGTCTTTTGCTCGTTGATACCTACAATGTTTTAAAATCAGGTATTCCTAACGCTATTAAGGTTTTTGATGAAGTTTTAAAGCCACTCGGCAAGCGTCCTGTCGGTATTCGAATAGATAGCGGAGACATTACTTATATTTCTAAAAAAGCACGTAAGATGCTTGATGATGCAGGATATCCCGACTGTAAAATCTGCGTTTCAAATTCTCTTGATGAATACCTTATCAGAGATATGATTTTCCAAGGTGCTAAGGTTGACTCTTTCGGTGTTGGCGAAAGGCTTATTACCGCTTCAAGCGAGGCAGTATTTGGTGGCGTTTATAAGCTTTCTGCTGTTGAAGCAGACGGTGTAGTTATACCGAAAATTAAAATTAGTGAGAATACTGCTAAGGTAACTCTTCCCGGTGTTAAAATTCCGTGGCGTCTTTACGACCGCAACACAGGTAAGGCTATTGCCGATGTTATAACCCTTGGAAACGAGAAAATTGACAGTAGCGAGCCTTATGAAATTTTTGACCCCGTACATACATGGAAACGTAAGGTTGTAACTGATTTTGTAGCCCAAAAGCTTCAGGTTAAGATTTTTGAAAACGGCAAGCAGATATATGAAATACCTACTGTTAAAGAAATTTCAAAGCATCGTGCTGAACAGGTTGATGCTTTATGGGATGAGGTTAAGCGTTTTGAAAATCCCCACACATATTATGTTGATTTGTCTGAGGATTTATGGAATTTGAAGCATAGCCTTTTAAGCAAAATCTCTAATAAGGAGTAATTATTATGAAAAAAATCGCAGCACTCGTTTTGGCTCTTTTAATGGTTTTTTCATTTACCGCTTGTAAAAAAGATAAAGCTAAGAAAAATGCAGAAAAACATTCTGTAAATATTGAGGAATATGCAAAAAAAGGCAAAATTCCCGAAATTAAATATTCTTTAGGTCAGGATGTGGAAGTTTTGCTTTCCGCTTTGGAGGCAGATGCCGAGGAGCAGGGATTGGAGCTTGACGATGCTTACAATATTTACGAGGGTGAGGATAAGGTGCTGATAAGCGCCGGTGGATACGAGTTTTACTATTTTTCCGATAATGAGGATAAAGGTATTTCTTATATAGTAAGTTATCAAGATGCTTACGGTTTCACACATGACATCACCCTTATTAACGAGGTAGAGAAAGTTTTAAGCAACTATAAGTACAAAAAAGAGGATATTACCGATAAAAACGCTTTCTTTATGATGGGCGTAAGCGAGGGAACTGTTTTGTCGGCAGAATTCGGTAAAAATACAGTAAGCTTTGTGTTTGTAGACAACGCTTTAAGCGCTACCGCTATTTATAAAACTCAGGATTGGAAGTAAACTAAATTGGCAATTATTACTGAAACTGTTTCAACAATGCCACTTTTGGCACTTCGCGGAATGGTTGTTTTCCCAAAAACTGTTGCATCGTTTGATGTAGCAAGAAAAAAATCTATAAAAGCAATTGATGCAGCTATGGCAACAAATCGCCGTTTATTTGTGGTTACTCAAAAAGATTTTTATGTTGAGGAACCCGATGTATCTGATTTGTACTCCATAGGCTGTGTTGTAAAAATTAAGCAGGTATTAAAAATTTCCGATACACTTATCAAGGTTTTGGTAGAGGGAATTTCTAAAGCTACTTTTCAAAATTTCAGAGTGGGTAAGGAGCATTTTTTAGCAGACGTTACTCCTTTGGAGGAAAAACCTTTTTCAAACAGCGATATTTACAAAGAAACTTATTTGCGAAAAATTAAAACACAATTTAGCAAATATGCCGCAATTATCCCAAGCATTGCTAAAGATGTTTTAATGACGGTAGATACTTGTACGGATTTAAGCTATCTTTGTGATTTTATTGCTTTTAACGTACCGGCACCTTATGATGATAAGCAGTTTGTTTTAGAACAACAGTCGGTTAATAAAAAGGCAAAGGTTTTGCTTGATTTAATTAACAAGGAATGCTCTATCGGCGAGATTGACAGAAAAATTGCCGAAAAAACAAAGGTTGCTATCGACGAAAATCAAAAGGAATATTATTTAAGAGAGCAGATTAAGGTTATAAGTCAGGAACTATACGGTGACGATGCCGACGAGATAGAGAGTTATTATTCAAAAATTTCGCTTCTTTCGGCTCCGGATGATGTTAAGGAAAAGCTTAATTCTCATGTTAATAAGCTTTCAAAAATGCCTCAGGGCTCGCACGAGGGCACTGTTGAACGTGGATATTTAGATACTTGTCTTCAGTTGCCATGGTCGGCTTTCACTAAAGTTTCTACCGATATTAAGCGCGCAGCAAAAATACTTGACCGTGATATTTACGGTATGCAAAAGGTTAAAGAAAGGATACTTGAACTTTTATCTGTTTATACCTTAGCACCCGATATTAAGGGACAAATTATATGTCTTGTAGGCCCTCCAGGTGTCGGCAAAACCTCAATAGGTAAGACTATTGCCGAGTGTATGTCGCGTAGATTTGCGCGTGTATCTTTGGGTGGTATTCATGATGAAGCAGAAATTCGCGGACACAGAAAAACCTATGTCGGAGCGATGCCCGGTAAAATTATTACCGCTATAAAGAAAGCGGGAAGCTCAAATCCTCTTATTTTGCTTGATGAAATTGATAAACTCGGCAGCGACTATAAGGGTGACCCTTCCGCTGCTATGCTTGAGGTATTAGACCCCGAGCAAAATAACAGTTTTGTTGACCACTTTGTTGAAATTCCTTATGATTTAAGCAAAGCGGTGTTTATTGCTACTGCAAATAATCTTGATACAATTCCTGCTCCGCTTCGTGACAGAATGGAAATTATTGAGCTATCAAGCTATACAAGAGAAGAAAAATTCAATATTGCTAAGCGTCATTTGATAGCAAAGCAGACCGAACGCCACGGACTTACAAAAAAGCAGATAAAATTTACTGATAACGCAATTTATTCTCTGATTGATTTTTATACCCGTGAAGCAGGTGTCAGAAATCTTGAAAGATATATTGCGTCCGTTTGCAGAAAAACAGCTAAAAGCATTGCTTCAAACGATGCAGATAAGCTTATAATTAAGGATACCACTATTGAGAATATGCTTGGAAAGCATAAATATAAGCCCGAAGTTATTTTAGAAAATAACGAGGTGGGCATTATAAACGGTCTTGCTTGGACCTCTGTCGGCGGAGAAATTATGCAACTCGAGGTAGCCTCTATGAAGGGTACGGGCAAGATTGAGCTTACGGGTTCTTTGGGCGACGTTATGAAAGAATCTGCACGTGCGGCAGTATCTTATGTGCGTGCAAATGCCGAAAAATATTCTATTAATCCTGATTTTTATAAGGATTTAGATATTCACATTCACGCAACCGAGGCAGCCGTTCCAAAGGATGGACCGAGTGCAGGTGTTACAATTGTTACGGCACTTGTATCTGCACTGACAGAAACTCCTGTTTTGAGAGATATTGCTATGACAGGTGAGGTTACAATCAGGGGTAGAGTATTGCCGATAGGCGGTTTAAAGGAAAAGGCAATGGCAGCTTACAGAGGCGGAGTTAAAACTGTATTTATACCAAAGGATAACATTCCTGATTTAGCCGAGGTTGACGATAGCGTTAAGGAAAATGTCCGCTTTATTGCGGTTACTTACGTTGATGAGGTTATAGCAAAAGCACTTGAATGGTCAACTGCTCCAAAAAATGATGGTTGGACTTCGGGTGCAGAGGTTATCCCGAATAAAGCAAGACCGACTTTAAGGGTTTAAGGTGAATTTATGAATTATAATAATGCACAGTTTGAAAAATCCTATGCAAAGCTTTCACAGTTAGAACTTTCCGATTGCCCTGAATATTGTTTCAGTGGTCGCTCTAATGTAGGCAAATCATCCCTAATAAATAAGGTTTTGGGCAGAAAATCAATAGCAAGGGTAAGCTCTAAACCCGGAAAGACAATTACTATTAATTTCTACAAGGTGGATAATATCCGCCTTGTGGATTTACCCGGTTACGGATACGCAAAGGTGTCTTTTGCGGAAAAAGAACGTTGGAGCGAACTGATGGAAGGCTACTTTGCCTCAAACAGAGATATTAAAATGGTTTTTCAGCTTATAGATATGCGCCATCCTGCAACTGAATTTGATATTTCTATGCTTGAATATTTGAAGTATAATAATATTCCGTATACCGTAATTTTAACAAAGGCGGACAAGCTTAATAAGACCGAAACCGAGAATCGATTAAGACTTATCCGTGAGGAACTCGGTGAGTACGGTGAAAATATTGATATTATACCTTTTTCTATTCAAAACGGTCAAGGTCTTGCCGAAGTTAGAAATATTATAGAAAAATAATTAAAAATTGTAAAAAAACATCTTGATTATTTTGTTTTTATGTGTTATAATCCTATTTGTTGTGATTAGTTCACATAAGCGCTGATAGCTCAGTTGGATAGAGCATCTGCCTTCTAAGCAGAGGGTCGGGGGTTCGAATCCCTTTCAGCGTGCCAAATCAAAAATCCTGTCACGACGTGGCAGGATTTTTGTGATTAATACAATTTGATAGTTGCCCCCTTAGTTAAATGGATATAATGGACCCCTCCTAAGGGTCAGTTGTGCGTTCGATTCGCGCAGGGGGTGCCAAAAATCCCGTTCACGGCAGTGGACGGGATTTTTTACTTTTTAACTATTCACTTTTCACTAAAAAATATGATACGGGATTTTTGGAAAGTAATAAGTAAGAGGTGAAACAAAGTATATTGCTTACTCGCTTTTCATTCTGAGCAGAGCACCTTTTTTCAGAGGTCGCTCATACGGTATTTTAATTGTCATCATTGGGTGAGGAGCTGAGTCTATTGGGTTGCCCTTTCCGTCATAAAGCTCGTTAGCAGTGATAATAACAGGGGAGGACTTTGGCTCTAAGCAATCGAGCTCTTGTCCCTTTAAAAACTTGTTTTTAAGAGTAGCAACAATACATCCGTCCTCGTATCCATCTACTATGGCAGCTACTGAGTAATCCCTTACATATCCCGCGTTTTCATAGGTTTGAGCATTTTCAGGACGACCAAAGTAAAAACCTGTTGAATAAGTGCGGTGGCTCATTTTGTTAAGCTCCTCTGTAACCCATGTAGGACACTTCCACAAAAGAGGATTTTGAGAAAGGGAATCAAGCGCACCTCTGTATGCGTTTGTTACAACAGCTACATAGTAGTGGGATTTGGCTCTGCCTTCAAGCTTAATACTGTCAACTCCTGAGGCGGTCATTTTGTCAAGATTTTCCGCCATACACATATCGTTGGCATTAAGGATGTATGTGCCTTTATCTGTTTCGGTAATATCAAAATACTGACCGGGACGCTTTTCCTCCATTAGAGAATAACTCCAACGGCAAGATTGTGCACAGTCACCACGGTTGGCATCTCTTCCGGTCATATAGCTCGAAAGCAAGCATCTTGCGGAGAATGAAACGCACATAGCACCGTGTGCAAAGGCTTCGATTTCAAGTTCTTTTGGCGTTTTTGCCCTTATTTCGGCAATTTCATCAAGTGACAATTCACGAGCTAAAACCACACGTTTTGCTCCAAAATCGTAAAAAGCACGGGCGGTTTCATAGTTACAGATACCTGATTGCACCGAAATGTGCAAATCGCATTTTGGCGCGTATTTTTGAGCAAGTCTCATAGTACCCAAATCGGCAGAAATTATAGCATCGGCACCTAAGTCATTAATCATTTCGAGGAAAGCGGGAAGACGCGGAATTTCCGCATTGTGAGGAATGGTATTGCATGTGATATGCACCTTTACACCGTGGTCGTGGGCATATTTTATACCAAGTTTTAAATCTTCCTCGCCAAAATTTGTGGCAGCGGTACGCATACCGAATTCCTCGCCAGCAAGATATACGGCATCTGCTCCATAGTCAACGGCAGCCATAAGTCGTGTTAAATCGCCTGCAGGAGCGAGTAATTCGGGAACCTTTATAATATCAGTCAAAGTATTCATAAATCCAATTATTTCCTTTTTTGAGTTCGGCTATTGTTTTTTCTTGTTCATCTAATGTTTTATGGAAATAAAAATTACCCTTTTTATCGGTTACAAAATAATAATAGGAACTGTTTTCAGTAGGATAAAGAGCCGCTTTTATAGCATCAATTCCGGGAGAGCATAACGGACCCGGAGGAAGTCCCTCAATATTATAGGTATTATATTTACCTGTGTCCTTTTTAAAGGAGTTTCCGTAATAGCAGGTAGGTGAGGAGCCGAGTGTTTTAAAGTTTTCATTTTCGAGACGATTATAAAAAACTGCTGCAACATCGGGCATTTTAGCAAAATTATTGCCTGCTTCCATTTGAACAATAGAAGCAATGGTTAAAATTTCGTTCATATCGTAGCCAAGCTCACGTGCTCTATCAAACATAGGCTCAGTAATTCTGCGCTCTGCTTCGTCTATCATTTTTTCAACGACCAACTCTGCGGCATATGCAGTATCCTCTAACTTGTAAAATTCGTAGGTTTCAGGGAATAGGTAACCCTCTAAACTGTAATAAGCTTTACCTACATTTGCGCATTTCAAAAGGTCAGATTTGAAATCAACATTATCAAGCGCTATTAAAAGGTCGGATTTTGTGCAAACTCCTGCTTTTTCAAGAATTGTGGCAATACCTGAAACAGTTACATCCTCACCGTCAACATTTTTGATATAGTCATTTATACCGACGCCCTCGGGAATAGTAACTTTGATACTTTCGGCTTTTGCACCTTCGGTTATTAGCATTTGAGCAATAGCCTCATAACCTGACTCAGTGTTAAAGTGATAAAAACCGTATTTAAACTGACTGTCGTATCCTTTTAGTTTACAGTATGCTCTGAATAGGAAGGGTATTTTTATAGCACCGCTTTCTTCAAGCTGTTCGGTGATTTTGGTGGCAGATGAACCCTTTTCAATATTTATGGAACAATTTTCACCTCTGCCAAAGCCGAGACCCATAAAGTCTGCTACTGTATAAATAACCGATACTGCCAAGCCGAATGATATTACTATTATAAGCGAAATCCAAATTATGTTTTTTACAACGGGATTAAGCTTTTTACGAGGCTTTTTATCTTTCTTTTGCTTTTTTGGTTCATTATTCTCATTTTGAGCGTTTTCGGATATTGCTTCTGCGCTGTTATCGTTTAAAAAATCGGCTTTAATAACAAATCCGTTATTATTTTCAAAGTCTTTATTTTCCTGCATTTTTATTCTCCAATATATCGCATAGTTTTTTTTAAGTTATCGGTAAAGTCTGCATCTTTTAAATATTCGAGTATTTTAAAACCAAATTTGAAGGCAGCACCTGCACCGTAAGCGGTGATATAA
>JAZRAI010000006.1:0-17010 GCA_045634455.1 Acutalibacteraceae bacterium | reverse complement strand
ATTGCAGGTACACTTCCTAAGGTTTCTACAATGTTCGATTCTTGGGCATTTGACTTCTTCTTTGCAGTAAAGCATCCTAATGAGACAAACTTTGGTGCAGAAGCAGGCGAAAACGGTGCTTGGCACTTAGTTCCTTCAAATGGCGACCTTATCGTTCAAATGGATAAGCCCATCGTTACAGGTCAGGCTTATGACATTGAAATTGGCCGTCTCAAGGTAGCTAACGGTCCAAACAAGGGCAAATATTACGTTTATTGGATTGTTGATGGTAAGTTAATTCAGTATTACTACTATGAAGGCGATACTTCAACATTCTCTAACTTAATCACAATTCATCCCTCTGACGCTCAGGATGGCGTTAAGAACAAGTTCACAGCAATTCCTTTCGTTGAGGAATATGACAATTACGACGAGATCGGTTTCGAAGACCTTAAGGATGCTGAAGGCAATTCTTTAGGTACAACAAAGCCTGTTGTTGGTGAAAATGTATTCCATTATGACACCACTTCTGCTTCCGGTTCTGTTGTATTCAAGTATCGTTGGAAGGTAGGCTCTGTTCCTTTCTTCCAGATGTCTTTCGAAAAGGTAGCTAATAACACAATGGCTTATATGTTCGGTATTTGGGTATATGCTCCCGATGATAATAATCCGAACGGCAAAGTATGGTTAAGACCTTCTTTCGGTCCTGAAGTACAATTTGCAGATAAGTTTGCTGCCGGCACTTCTCACAATGTTGAGTTTGCAAGACTCTTAGTTCTTAATGGTTCTAACGCAGGTAAATATTATGTTTACCTCAAGATTGATGACATTCTTATCGCTCAGGATTATGTTGCAGCAAACGTTGTTAATGCTAACGGTGACTATGTAACCGGCCCCGGCGAAGTTACTTGCAATGTTAAGTCAGGCGAAATCTTCATGGC
Source organism: Acutalibacteraceae bacterium (assembly GCA_045634455.1). GTDB lineage: Bacteria > Bacillota > Clostridia > Oscillospirales > Acutalibacteraceae > UBA737. Next base: position 16,090 of record JAZRAI010000006.1, on the reverse strand, counting down.
ATTCTGGGGCAGTGAAGGTACAGTTCTCACTACTTACAGAGATATGAGCGAATCAGGCTTTGAAGGTGTAACAGGCGATTTCGATGGCGACAACGCTATCAACGCAACTGACCTCGTAGTTCTTAAGAAGATCTTACTTGGTACAAAGGATACTGCTGAAGTATCTAAAGAACTTGCTGATTACAATAAGGATGGCAAGATTAACATTCTTGACCTTATTGCTATGAAGAAAGATCTTGCTCCTAACAACAACTATTCTAAGAACGGCAGCCTTTCTGTAGGTGTTCAAGAACACTTAGATCAGGATGACACCAAGACAGCTACTTATATAGCTGATGCTGCTGCTACCTTAGGCGCTACTTCTTATCGTTTGAGCAAGCCTATCCACAACCTTTTCTATGCTACATCTAATAACTCTGTAGAAGTTAGAGAAGATAATATGGCAAGCTTTAAGGAAATGGTAGCTGAACTTAAGGCAAAGGGTATAGACACAATTCTTTATGTAACCGACTCGTTTATACTTCCTTATGGTTACGCTGATTCTGAAAAGAATCACAACATCACAGTTCCCGATCCTATAACCGATACCGATAACTACATCGCTTGGCTTACCGTAAATGCTAACGCATTTAAGGCATTGGCTGAGGAAGTTCCCGAGATTAAGTTCTTTGAACCTTTCAACGAAATTAATACCACAGGAACAAGATTAGAGAGATACGGTATTGGCTGGAACGCAACTGATGATGAAAAGGCAGCTCATAAGTTCACAGTACAAGAAAAGGCTTATATCATGGCTGACCTTTGCTGGTACATTTCTCGTGCAGTTAAGTCTGTAGACGCAGAAAATCAAGTTACAACTCCTTCTATCTGTGCAGGTTCTAACGGTGTAATAGAAAAGACATTTGCTGAAGAGCTTTACAAGGCTATTACTGCAGGTGCTCATCCTACCAACAGAGCTGTTGCAGATACAAGAATTGATAACTACTTCACAATCATTAACGTTCACGCTTATCCGGATTACACCGATGCAGAAACAGGTTTATTTGGTAAGAGCTTCGAAACCAGAGCAGCTGAAGAAATTGCTGAGTGGGCAGGCTATATTACCGATGTTTACAATGTAGCTAAAGCTTATGGCGATGGCGACAGCCGCGTATGGCTCACTGAAACCGGTATGTCTACATCTCATTCTGACGGTGCTGTTCGCAATGAAAATAATGTTCAAAGACTTATCACATTAGCACTTGAAAAGGTTAACAATGATCTTACTTTCATTGATACCGTTATGCTTTATGAGATAGCTAACGCATCAAGCGAAGCAGGTTTGTCTGCTTCTGAAACTAACTTTGGTTTGTTCTATTCAGGCGACGACTTGGATTATCCTTATCAACCCAAAGTAGGTGCAAAGGCTGTTTACAGCTTCTTACACAACGGTTCAACCGATTATTCTGCACTTTATGATCTTGCTGCAAGATATGCTGAATAATTAAAATCGGAAATTTGCATTTAATGCAATAACAAAAACCTTTTGGGGCAGAAATGCCCCAAAAGGTACCGAATAATGATAATCTAATAAAGATAAGTTTTATTGTCTTTATTATAATGTCATTATGTTTCTATAACTTAAGTCATCAGACTTTTGACATATAAAAATACATTACGAAAGGTGAATGCATTATTATGAGTAAAGGAAAAAGAACTAAAATGTTTATAGGAGTTTTACTTATTACCATTTTAATTCTAACCAATTTAATCGTTCCGCTACAAAGCGTTTTGGCTGACGTTGCGGACGGTGCGCAGGAAGTTAAGCGCGGTGCTTACTACGATTTGCCCGAAAAGGTTGAAAATTATCTCGAATCTGGTAAAACACTTGAGTTTGACCTTAATGTTGAGATTAAGACTTCAGACGTTTGCAAATTAAGATTATACGATGGAAGCACTCAAGTTTGTACAGAGTTCTTTTTGCGTGACGGTCAAGACGGACTTAGTATGATTATCGAGCCTACTAATGACGGATGGTATCATTATACTATTTCTTTCGCTACTGTACCTCACACCGATAGTCATGTAGGTAAGGATGTTACAAGAATGCGTGCTGCAACAAATTTCCCGACAGGTGCTAAAATCAGAAATATTAGTGTAGGTGTTGACGTTCGTTCACTCCCCGAATCCTTTACCGAGGATTACGATACTGTAACACTTGCTGATTTAGGTATTGCAGGTACTGACTATAAGACACCCGTTCAAAGCGGTTCTTACAGCTACAAAGGTACTTCTGATACATATTCAGTTATCGTTAAGTTCGGTTGGGAAGCTAACGTAACAAAAGATATTGACTGGAAATTATCGCTTGATACATATTGGAATGCTAACTGTATGGTTTGGTTCAGAGATGATGCTATTTATTTCTGCCCAGGACAGGGAACATTTAACGGTTTGCATGAAAAAATCAAGGAGCCCGTTACATCAGGCAAACACGATATTGAGTTTGGTAGACTTCGTGTAGTTTCCGGTCCTAACTACGGAATGGACTATGTGTTCTTTAAGGTTGACGGTGTTGTTAAGGCTGCTAAGTATACAAAGCACTATCAGACCGAAGGCGGTTATGATGCTTACGACGGCAAAATTTACCCCAGAACTTACACTGTTCACTTCGTAAACGAAGGTGTTACTAAGCAGGGCTTCTCCGGTTTTGCTAAACCCGACGAATATGTTAAGGATATTGACTATGTAAACATTGGCGATATCGTTCCCGGCGGTGTTGTTAAGGATACTATTCATGACGGTTTCCTTGGTTATACTTACCCCGTAACACTTACTTCTTCCACAAAATCAACTGTTGTTAAGTTCCTTATGAAAATGGGCGATGTTGAAAATACCAAGTACGACGGTTCTGTAATGGTTGTGGATATCGGTGGTAACTGTGGTTTCTGCCGTTCATACATCTCTTCAGGTTCAAGAAGCAGCATTATGTTCGGTTGGGAAATCGAAGGCTGCACAAGCGGTACCAAGAGTTACAAGTTTGAAGGTAACAGCTGGTACGCATTTGAGCAGGGTAGAATTCGCGTAGCTTCAGGTATTAACGCAGGTAAAGACTATGTATACCTCAAGATTAATGGCGAACTTGTAAGTTCTTTCTATGCTAACCCTGCATCACGTCCTATCGGCGGTCAGCAGATTTATGTTGAGGCAACTCAAAACATTCAAATCGTTGGTTACAATGAGCTTCGCGCTAAATATTATGTAGACGACGAGCTTTATCTTGACCAGTTGGCTCAAAAGGGCTATGTTCCTAAAGTACCTAAAGATCCCACCAAGAGCGGTCAGTATTTCGTTGGTTGGTACACTGCAAAAACAGGTGGTCAATTATTTGATTTCAAGAATACAAAGTTGACAAGCGACATCACTCTTTATGCTCGCTTTACTACCGATACTGTAAAAGCTACATTTAAGAACAACAATGGTACTCAACTTTCAAGCGTGACTTCAGGTAAAGGTTGTCTTGTTAAAAAGCCTTCTGACCCGATTTATGGAGGCAGCACCTCTTATGAGCAGGTATTTATCGGTTGGAAGAACGAGACCACCGGTAAAATGTTCGATTTTGAAAACGAAAGAATTACCGAAAATACTACCTTTACTGCACAGTACAAGGAGAAAGAATATTACGTTTCTTACTACGCAAACGGCGTTCTTGTTAAGAAGGTTCCGTTTGTTAAGAGCAATCCTACAGTAGCAGGTAAAGAACCCGCTGTTCCCACAATTCCTAACACAACAGGCGCTTGGGAAACACATGCAGTTACAGGTCTTACCAAAAACTTTACTGTAAACGCTGTTTACACCGTAAATGTTCCTACATCAAACTCTGCTATTAAACTTACAGAGCAGGATAAGGTTTACCTTAACACTGATATGATACACGATTATATGACCACCGAGACATCAGCTCAGACAGGTTTTGTAAGAGAGTATGCTTCTTCCGTTGGTCGTGAGTATCAGGACTATCAGAACACAATATTCAAGTGGTCTGACAGCGGCAAAAACACAAAATATACCGTTTATTTTGCTGACAACAGCAACTTTGAAAATCCTTATATTGTTACTACTACCAAAACTTCACTTGTAAACGAAGTTGGTATATTTGTTCCCGGACAGACCTATTATTGGTTTGTTTGCGGCAACAACACCGGCAAGTGCAGTGCAGTTGACAGCTTTAAGGTTGTAGATTCTCCTGTTCGTTACATTACAGCAGGCAACATCATCAATATGCGTGACTTGGGCGGTCAGATTACCGCAGACGGTTCAAGAGTTAAATATGAACTCGTTTACCGTGGCGCCGCTCTTGACGAGTATGCATCTCACGTTGATGATGCTGCACGTTACGTTTTCGAGTATTTGGGTATGAATTCCGAAATCGAGCTCAGAGGTGGTATGGACCACGATTACACCGGTTGGGACGAAAACGATGATGACGTTTACTATGCACAGGGTGCAGGTTATCAGGAAATATTCGCAATTGGTGCTAACATAAAGTCTCAGTACAAGGCATTCTTTGATGCAATGGCTGATGAAAGCAACTATCCTTTCTATTTCCACTGCTCAGCAGGTGCTGACAGAACAGGTACTTTGGCATTCCTTATTTACGCTATGTTAGGCGTTGAGTATGAGAATATCCGTCCTGAGTATGAGCTTACTTCATTTAGTGCTATCGGTCTTAGAGCAGCTGACTACTATCAGGCTAATCTTGATATGGACGGTACTCGTCAGCGTATGCTTGAGGAGTTTGGCGGCGGCAGCGGCAATTTACAGATTGCAGTTACAAACTACCTCACAAATTACATTGGTATTTCTGCTACTACAATTGAGTCTATCAGAAGCATTATGCTTGAAGGCGGTAAGACTAATGAAACCCCCAACAAGATTACTGTTGATGTTTTAGGCAAGAAATATACCTATGAGTCATATGACGACATTTACTTTATGCCCGAAACTCCCAAGGCAATGGGTAAGATTTTTGCAGGCTTCTATAATGGTAACACCAAATATAACGGTTATACTAATAGCGACATTGAGTTAGTTGCAAAATTCGATAATATCAAGTATGAAGCTTATGATACCATTTCACTTAAGGATTTAGGTGTTGAGGAAAACAAGATCCTTAATAAGACAAACTCAGTATATACTTATGAAAAGACTGCCGAAAGCGGTGGACGATTGCTTCAATTTATTCTTGAGCCTATCGGCAATATGAATAACGGCGACGGTCCGCAGTTGGCTCTTACAAATGATTGGTCAAAGAACAGTTTTGCAAGAGTTTGGTTCCAGACCAACACTATGTCCCATGTTTATTACGGTGGTCGTAAGGATGCAGGTCCTGACCTTTCGAAAATGGTGTCCCTTGAAGCCGGTAAACAGTATAATATCGAATTTGCTGTTCGTGTTATGAAGAACAAGGGCTATGAGGGCAAGAAGATTCTTGAGATTACCGTAGACGGTGAATTGTTGCTACAATATATCGGTTGCGAGGCTGACCTTAGCGATAATATGATTTACTTCCACGGCGGTACAGGTGGAGCTTATCTTATAAACAAGCCGGTATATAAGACTGTTAAGTTCTATAATGGCAGCACACTCCTTGGCACTTATCAGGTTGAGCGTAGCGGTCTTTTACCCAAGGTTCCGACTCCTTCACCCAAAAACGGTGTTCCTTTCTCTGGTTGGTACACTGAAAAGACAGGTGGCACTGCTTGGGACGAAAATGCTGATATCGTACTTAACGATATGAACCTTTACGCACACTTTGCACACGTTAAGGTAATTAATGCAACAGTAGAGGGTAAGACTCTTGCTTACCGTGTTGAGGTAGGCAAAACTCTTGAAGAACTACCCAAGCCTCAAAAAGCAGGTCACGTATTTATGGGTTGGGCAGTAAACGGTAAATTGTTTACAGGTAAGGTTTCATCTAACATGAATGTTACCGCACTTTTTGAAACTTATAGCTTTGATGATTGGGATGAAATCAGTTTAAGAGACCTTGGTATTTATGGTGACTTTGAGGTTTCTAAGGTGAGCGAAACCAACACCAAGAATTATACCTATCGCAAGGCTGCAAAGACCGGCGGTAGAGTATTTAAGGCAATTTATATCCCGACTGAAAATATGTCAAACGGTCCGCAGATTAGCTTCTCTCCCAAATGGGATGAAAACTACTTTGCTAAGCTTTATTTCACAAAGGTTGATACGCTGTATGTATATTCAAGCGGTATTGACGGCGGTTTGCCGACATTAACTCTTGATTATGACCTTCTTGGTGGTAAAGAGTACGAGTTTGAACTTGGTGTTCGCGTACTTAACAATAAGGGCTATAAGGGTGTAAAGGTGCTTACAGTTTACATTAACGGCGAGCTTATCTTTGAAGAGTTTGACAACAGAGCTAATATCGATGGTTCAGATGTATTCTTCCAGGGCATGCCCAATACAGGTGTTTTACGCAATATAGATGTTTACAAAACAGTATCATTCTATGATGGTGATAAGTTGTTGTCCTCCTCTAAACTTTTGAGAGGAAGCACAGTAAAATCTATTGGTGATTTAGCTGATAAGGGCGACCAGCTCTTTGTTGGTTGGTTTACAGAGTATGGTGATGAATGGAATTTTGAAATTGACGGTGTTTATTTAGATACTGTATTAAAAGCTAGATTCCAGAAACGCACTTATCCTGTTTTACTTATGGTTGACGGCGTTCTTTACAAGCGTCTGGATGCTTTTGCAGGTGAAAGTATTGAAATATTTGATATACCCGCTAAGGCAGGATTTGAGTTCGATAAGTGGCTTAATGAAGATGGCAACGAGTATGATATGACAACTGTAATTAATGAACCCATCACATTGGTTGCAAGCTTTAAGGAAGTTAAAGAAGCAGGCAACACATCACAAAGCGGTAATCTTGACATTAAAGATAATAACGAACAGAAATCTTCTAACCTGAAATATATTTTATTCAGTGTTATCGGTCTTGTGGTTATTTGTATTGAAACAGCGGTTGCTATTGTAATTGGCAAAAAACGTTCAAAAAAATAATTAGTCGAGTGGGTCAGCCGAATCCATAAAAAAGGGTACGGCTGACCTTTTTTTATAAGAAAAATAGTTTGTTATGAAAATACTAAAAAAATTGACAAAAGTTAAGTTGAAGTGGTATAATTAAGACGTGTTTAATGCACTAAATTAAGGGGGCGATTTTTTGGAAATTTACACTCAAAAAACCGTTGATAAGGTTAAAAAATTTTACTTTGAATACAGAAATTTTTTATATAATAAAGTGGAGGAACTTAACTGCGAAATATCCGAAATAGCGGCACCTGAAAACACACCTGAGGCTCGTGCTGAGTTTCAGTCTAAAATGCCTGAAAACGGTTGGAAAAAGGTTAATTCGGGCGATAAATGGGGCGAGGAATTTGGCTATTCGTGGCTTCGTTGTGAATATACAGTTCCAAATGGATTTGACGGCAAAAAACTGCTTATCAAGCCTAATGTCGGGCTGGTTGAAGGCCTTTTGTTTTTAAACGGCAAAGCCTGTGGTATTTTTGACAGTTGTCCTGATATTCCGTCGGATTTTCGCCTTCATGAGGTACAACCCTTAACTCTTGATGCAAAAAGCGGAGAAACCTATAAAATTGCTATCGAGTGTTATGCCGGTCATAGAATAATCGGTACTGCGCCGCACGATAACGGTCAGGTTGATAAATGGAGCTTTTATCCTGCCGAGTTTTCTCGCACTTTTAACTCACTCGATATAGTAGAGTGTGATGAAACCGTTGCAGAGTTTTTAAACCTACATAAAATTGTAACGCAGATTTTAGATTGCTACGATCATAATACGGCTACTCATGCAGCGGCGGTAAATGCTTTTTGTGAGATTTTTAAAATTTTACCGGCTCACCCTGCCGAAGTTGATTTTGATTTGCATCCCGCACTTGAAAAAGCAAATGAAGTATTAAAAAGCGTAACAAACAGAAAAACCGGCGACGGCGAGGAATTAGGCTACATTGGACTAATCGGTCACAGTCATTTGGATACCGCTTGGCTATGGCCTGTTCGCGAAACTCTGCATAAGGCGGCAAGAACATTTTCTAATGCTTTAAGACTAATGGAAAATTATCCAGATTATCACTTTATGCAAAGCTCAGTTGTTTATATTGATTGGATGAGAAAACATTATCCCGATATTTACGAGAACATAAAAAAGAGAACCGCAGAGGGCAGATGGGAGCCTAACGGCGGTGCATGGGTTGAGTGTGATAACAATATACCTGCCGGTGAGTATATAATCCGTCAGTTCCTTATAGGTCAGCGATATATGAAAGAAAATCTTGGCTATATGGCTGATAGCTTCTGGCAACCTGATACTTTTGGCTATTCTGCGGCAATCCCTCAAATTTTAAAGGGTTGCGGTATTGATTATTTCTTAACCACAAAGCTTTCCTGGAACGAGGCAAATACATTCCCGCACGATTCATTTATTTGGAAGGGTATTGACGGCAGTGAGGTGCTTACTCACTTTAACATTACCCACGCCTGGCCTAATGTTAAGGATATTAAAAATAATGCGTTAAGGTCTATAAAACACCGCGAGGTTTCTGATATGAAACTCTTATCCTATGGATTTGGCGATGGCGGTGGCGGACCAAGCTATTCTATGCTTGAAGCCGAAAAAATAGTAAAAGATATGGCAGGTATGCCTAAGCTTGAAAGTACAACGGTAAGTAAGTTTATGAAGCGTCTTGAAAAGACTGCCAAGAATTTGCCAGTATTCTCGGGTGAACTTTATCTTGAATTACACAGAGGCACTTTAACTCAGATGCATGAAATTAAGCAAACAAACCGTTTGCTTGAAAAGGCAATTCATAATTTAGAATTATTGTCTGTTATGACAGATTCTGATTGCGAGGAATTACTTGATACTTCTTTAAAAACCTTACTTACCAATCAGTTCCACGATATTTTGCCCGGTACTTGTTTATGCGATGCACACGATGTTGCTATTTATGAAAACAAAAAGGCAATAGGGGAGCTTGAAAGCGGTATGAAAGGCTTGTTTGCCGATAATGATTCGGTAAAGAGTATATGCAATACACTTTCCTTTGCAAGAAACGACCAAATAATACTTAAAAATACAGATTTTATTCCCGAGGGTACAGTGATTCAGGAATATACCGATATTTACGGGGATAAATGTACTGCGGTTTCAGGCATCAATTTACCTGCATTCTCGGTTTTAACTGTTAAGGCGGGCGCTCCTAAATCGGCAGAATGTCCATTTAAGGTTGAGGGCAATAATATAAGCACTCCCTTTGCGGATATTGTTATGGAAAACGGACGCTTTGTGTCTTTCAAAACAAAGCGCGGACAAGAGGTTGTAGCAGACAAAAATATGCCTCTTAATACGTTATATTTTGGCGAGGATATTCCAAATGTTTGGGATAACTGGGATATAGACTACGACCAAGCAACCAAAATGCAACCTGTATACGAGTGTATCGGTACAGAGGTTGTATCTGTTGGTGCGTTACAGCTTCGTATTCGTGTGGCGTATAAGTTCCAAAATTCTACACTTTCTCAGGATATAGTTTTCTATTCTGACAGTCCTCGAATTGACTTTGAAACAGTGGTTGATTGGAATAGCACACACTCACTCTTAAAGGCAGGCTTCAAGGTTAATGTTTTGTCAAACGATGCAAGGTTTGAAACCCAATTCGGTAATATTAAAAGGCCTACGCACGAGAACTATGGAACAGATAAAACACAGTTTGAGGTTTGCAATCATAAGTGGACTGACCTTTCTGATACAAGATTTGGTGTTGCCATTCTTAACGACTGTAAGTACGGTATATCGGTAAACGGAAATGATATGCGCCTGACATTGCACAAAGGCGGTTGCCGTCCTGACCTTCGCGGAGACAAGGGCGTGCATAAGTTTACATATTCGTTGCTTGTTCACGAAACAGGATTTAGCACAGATGCGGTTATAAAACCATCTTACGAGCTTAATTATCCGGCTCTTGTATTTGACGGTACTGTTTCAGGTGAAAATATTGCTACCCTTTTGAGTGTAGATGCCGATAATGTAATAATTGAAACAATAAAGCCGGCAGAGGATAAAAACGGCTTTATTGCCCGCATTTACGAAACAGAAGGTTCTTATACTACTTGCAATTTGTCATTTGATAAGGCAATAAAATCTGTCTCAAAAACCGATATGCTTGAATATAATGATGAGCCTATCGCTTCACAAAACAACGGTATAGAACTAACTTTCAGACCTTTTGAAATTAAAACTTTACGCTTTGAAAAATAATCCTCAAAAAGGAGATTAGTTTAGAATGAAAGATTTTGAAAAAACTCTCCAAAATCCTCCTAATAAGTATAGACCGGCACCGTTTTGGTCTTGGAATGAAAAATTGGATGTAAACGAAACCAAGAAACAAATTAACGAGATGAATGAAGCAGGTCTTGGTGGATTTTTTATGCACGCAAGGGGAGGTCTTCAAACAGAATATTTGTCGGACGAATGGTTCCAAAACGTTTCGGCATCTCTTGATGAGGGCGAAAAACTTGATATGCTTGCTTGGGGATATGATCAAAACGGTTGGCCAAGCGGTTTTGGAAGCGGTAAGGTCAACGGTAAGGGACTTTATTATCAACAAAAATATTTAAGATGCGAAATGGTAGAAGCTCCCGCAGAGACTGAGCATACTTTGGCAAATGTTACGATAGACGGTAAAATCTATCATATGTATTTTGATGTTAATCCGTTTTATGTTGATACTATGAACCCTGAGGTTATTGAAGAGTTTTTGAAATCTACTCATGAAATATATCGCGAAAATTTAAAAGGTGATTTTAAAAAGCTTAAAGGCTTTTTTACTGATGAGCCTCAGGCTTCAAGAAATGGTTTGCCGTGGTCTTTTAATCTTGAAAAAGAATATGAAAAAAAGTATGGCGAGCCTATAAGGGAGCAGTTACCGAAGCTGTTTTATAGAATAGACGGATTTGAGGAATTCCGTTTCAGATATTGGCAATTAGTAAGAGACCTGTTTACCGATAGCTTTATGGGTACTATTGGTAAATGGTGTAACGCTAACAACACAGAACTTACGGGTCATATGGTGCTTGAAGAGGAATTTTACGAGCATATCTTGGCAAACGGATGCTGTATGCCGTCGTACGAGTTTATGGATATTCCGGGAATGGACCATTTGTGTCGCGGTATGCCTTCGGTTCAAACCGAAATGCAGCTTACTTCTGTGGCTAATCAGCTTGGCAAAAAGCAAATTTTATCTGAAACATTTGCGGCTTGCGGTTGGAATGTAAGCTTTGAGGATATGCGTCGCCTTTATGAGCATCAAATGGTGCATGGTATAAATCTTTTATGTCAGCACCTTGAAGGTTATTCGTTGCGCGGTATCAGAAAGCGTGATTATCCCGCATCTCTTTACAGGCATCAACCTTGGTGGAAGGATTATAAAACTTTCAATGATATGGTAAGCCGTATTGGTATGCTTATAGCCGAAGGTGATGTTAAGTTCAATATACTTGTGCTTCATACTATTGAAAGCGGATGGCTTTTAACCGATAGCAGAGCCGAAACTGACGAGTATGCGAAAAAATTGCAAAAGGTTATGGATGCGCTTGAAAATGCACATCTTCATTATCATTTAGGTGAAAGCAGAATTATAGAGCGTTTCGGTAAGGTTGAAAACGGAAAATTCACTATTGGAACACAAAGCTATTCTTTGGTTATAGTACCGCCTGCTTTATGTCTTGATGAAAACACCTATAATATGTTGGTTGAATTCAAAAATCAGGGCGGAACTGTTATTTTCACAGAGGAAATACCCGAGTATTTAAATGGTGTTAAAACCGATAGCGTTTCGCACTTTGCAAAAAAATGTATTATAACCGATAGTGAAAAGATAGCAGAAAACGTACCATGTGACTGCCGTTTGATGTCACTTTCTGTTGCGGATAAATCACAAATAGAGTTTATTCGCAGTACAGTAAGGCGTTTTGAAAATTTAAAAATGACCATGTACTATGTCTGCAATTTTGGTGATAAGCAAGCCGATGTAACTCTAAACGTAAACGGAAAATCTGCTAAGCTTTTTGATGCGGTAAGCGGTCAAATTATGCCTGCAAAGTATGAAAATTGCGGTGATTTACTCAAAATAGATGCCAAGATTCCCGCTAATTCAAGTGTAATATACTTTGTTTTTGAAACAAAGAACGATTTGCCAAAACAGACCTTGGTTAATAAAGATAAATCCTCTTTGTCAGAAAAATTAAACGGTGAATGGAAAGTGCTTAATAGCGATAAAAATTCGCTTACTCTTGATTATTGCGATTTAATTGTAAATGGCGAAACGGTTGCAGAGAATATGCCTGTAAGCGATGTTCAGGATATACTTTGTGCCCACAGAAAGCAAGTTAACGCAAAAATTATTTTCAAGTTCTGTATAAAAAATCTCAACTTTAATAATTGTGAGCTTATGCTCGAAACTCCCGAAGTTTTTCGTATTTTTGTAAACGGAAATGAGGTAGAAAAGATAATTACAGGCGAGTGTCACGATGCTTGCTTTAAGACAGTTGATATTTATGCCTATCTTAAAGAGGGTAATAATGAAATTTGTCTTGACTGTGATTTTGTTCAGAGTGAAGCGGTTTATAAAATGCTCGACGATATAAAATATTTTGAGTCGGTAAAGAACAGACTTACTTATGATATGGAGATAGAGGCCGTATACTTAAAGGGAGATTTTGGTGTTTATACCGATAATGAGTTTGAGTTTATCGAGCGTAATGCCGTAAGGACGAAGGGTGATTTTTACCTTAGTAAAGCTCCGTCTGTTGTAAAGGACGGCTCGCTCGAAATACAGGGATTCCCGTTCTTTGCAGGAAGCGTTACTTTGAGCAAAAAGATTTCTTTATCGGAAACAGAAGTGAATAATGCGGTTATCTGTTTTGACAGATTACCGAGTATTATAACCGATGTTACTGTAAACGGAAATAAGGTAAGCAAAATAATGTGGCAACCTTACTCTGCAGATATTTCCGAATTTGTAAAGCCTGGCGACAACGAAATCGAAATAACTCTGACGGGTAGCTTGCGAAATCTCTTAGGACCTTTCCATCTTGACGAGGGAGAAACACATACGGCACTACCGTTCTACTTCTTCCATAAAACATGCATTTGGGGTTGGGGAGACGGCTATAACCACAAATGGGTAGATGATTATTCATTTGTTCAAAACGGATTATTTTTCAAATAAAAACGGAGTAATTAATTATGATTAAGCTTGTAAGCAATAAAAAACAAGATTTTCGTATTTTAAATCTTACTGACCCGCAACTCAAAATTGAGGAATGGGAAGAAAATAATCAGGTTGGTAAAATTTTCAAAAAAACAGTAGAAACCCTTATTGAAAGGGTTTCACCTGATTTGATTACCCTAAGCGGTGATTTATCCTATGCGGATGATTTTGCTTCTTATAAAAATTTTGCCGATTATTTTGATTCCTTTAAAATTCCTTGGACTTGTTGCTTTGGTAATCACGATAATCAGGATGGCGACGAGCCTATGCAAAGAGTTATTGATGAGTATATGAAGCACGAGTATTTCGTTTTTGAAAAGTGCGATTCGGCTCTCGGTAATAGTAATTTTGTGGTTTTGGTAGAGAAAAACGGTAAAAGTGCCGAGGGTGTAATTTTAATGGATACCCACGACAGAGTTTACTACAAAGAGAATGACTGCGGAATAAATCAGGCTTGGGGCTACCTTACCCCTGAACAGTTAAATTGGTATAAAGAGCGTATTTTAGAATTGAAAGATGCGGGTTGTAACGATAGTATACTTGTAACTCATATACCGATAAACGCCTATCTTTTGGCTGCAAAAGCGGCATTTAAAAATCCTGTTCATGATAAGTCGATAACTCTTGAAGACAGCTATTCCGCTGACCCTTGGAATAAGGGGTATGAGGATTCTTACGGTGTTTTGCATGAGCCGATAAGTGCCTATCCTGAGGATGAGGGAGCTTTTAGTGCTATAACAGAGTTAGGCTCCACAAAAAACATTATCTGCGGTCATAACCACGTTAATAATTGGGTAGTAAATTACAACGGTGTACGCTTTATTTTTGGTACAAAAACAGGATGTGGCAGCTATTGGGAACCTGAGATTAACGGCGGTACGGTAATTTCTGTAAATGAAAATGGCGTAACAAAGGTTAATCACGAATATGTAGATGTTTCTGAACTTTTATAAATGCAATAAGCAGGATTAATGGAGATGATTAAGTGAATATATTAGGCTTTGATATAGGCGGTACAAAGTGTGCGGTAATTACTGCCTCTTGGGACGGAAATAATATAGAAATACTTAAAAAGGTAAAATGTCCTACCGACCGCAATTTAACCCCCGTTCAAATCATAGATAAACTTATTTCGTTGGCTGATGAGATTTTAGAAGAAAAGCCTGACAGAATAGGTATTTCTTGCGGAGGTCCGCTTGATTCCAAAAAAGGTATAATAATGTCACCACCCAATTTGCCGGGATGGGATAATGTTGAAATCGTAAAGCAAATAGAAGAGCATTATAAAGTACCCACAAAGCTTCAAAATGATGCAAATGCCTGTGCTGTTGCCGAATGGAAATTCGGTGCAGGTAAGGGAAGCAGTAATCTCGTTTTTTTAACATTTGGTACAGGGCTTGGAGCAGGTCTTATACTTGACGGCAAGCTTTATAGCGGTACAAACGATAACGCAGGTGAGGTAGGTCACATAAGACTTGATAATTTAGGTCCCGTAGGTTATGGAAAATCGGGCTCATTTGAGGGCTTTTGCAGTGGCGGTGGTATAGCACAGTTAGGTTATATAAAGGCTCTTGAAAAGGCTCAAATGGGCGAGTATCCTGCATATTTTAAAAAGGGATACACTCAAGAGGATGTAACTGCCAAAACAGTTGCAGATGCCGCAGATGCTGGCGATGCAACCGCTATTGATGTTTATAAAACTTGCGGAGAATATTTAGGCAGAGGTTTATCTGTAATTATTGATATTCTAAATCCCGAAGTTATTGTAATCGGCAGTATATTTGCAAGAAGTCATAATCTTTTATGGGAGCCTGCAAAACGAGTAATAGAAAAAGAGGCTCTTAGAATTTCAAGCAGTTGTTGTAAGGTAGTTCCTGCGGTGTTAGGCGAACAGATAGGCGACTATGCAGCCGTTGCAACAGCACTATTGTGAGGTAAAACTTATGTTGAATGAATTATTATCAAGATATCCCGAACTTTCGGCTTGCAAAGAGGATATTGAAAAAGCAGTAACAACAATAATTAAGGCATACGAAAACGGCGGCAAACTTTTGCTTTGCGGTAACGGTGGCAGTTGTGCCGACTGCGACCATATTGTTGGCGAGCTTATGAAGGGCTTTTTGAAAAAACGTCCTTTGAGCGATGAAAAGAAAGCAGAAATGAAGAAAAACTGCGATTTGCTTGACGATGAAACTTTAAGCAAACTGCAAGGCGGTGTGCCTGCTATCGCACTCCCGTCTATCACAGCCCTTAATTCGGCTTTTTGCAATGATGTTGACCCCGAACTTATGTATGCTCAGACTTTGATGTCTCTTGCTAATGAAAACGATATACTAATTGCAATTAGTACATCGGGTAATTCTAAAAATGTGTTTGGCGCTGTTAAGGTGGCAAAAGCTCTCGGAATTAAAGTTATCGGACTTACCGGTAATAGTGGTGGTAAAATTAAGGGTATAGCAGATATTTGCATTTGCGCTCCTGAAACCGAAACCTTTAAAATTCAGGAATTACATATGCCTATATATCATTATATCTGTGCGAAAGTAGAAGAACATTTTTGGAGTGTGTAATATGTATCCGTTGTTACTTAAACCGCCTATAAAGGATTATTTATGGGGCGGAACAAAACTAAAAACAGATTTTGGATTTGAAACAGATAAAGATGTTGCCGCCGAAGCTTGGATGCTGTCAGCTCATAAGGACGGTATGAATATAGTTCTTAACGGTGA
>JAZRAI010000005.1:0-69304 GCA_045634455.1 Acutalibacteraceae bacterium | reverse complement strand
AGAAAATGAGTAAGTCAAAGGGTAACGCAGTTGACCCGTTTGATGCGCTTGAAAAATTTGGTGCAGATGCTATTCGTTGGTATTTCTATACTAACTCTGCTCCGTGGCTTCCCAACCGTTTCCACGATAAGGCTGTAACTGAAGGTCAGCGCAAGTTTATGGGTACACTTTGGAATACCTATGCTTTCTATGTGCTTTACGCTAATATAGATGAATTTGACCCATCGCAGTATGATATAAATGACTGTGAACTTACGGTTATGGACAAATGGCTCTTGTCTCGTCTTAATTCTACCGTTAAAGCGGTTGACGATAATTTGGCTAACTACCGAATTCCTGAAGCTGCTCGTGCTTTGCAGGATTTTGTTGATGAAATGAGTAACTGGTATGTTCGCCGTGGCCGTGAAAGATATTGGGTTCAGGGTATGACCGAGGATAAAAAGGCGGCATATATGACGCTTTACAAGGCACTTGTAACAGTTGCCTTGGCAGCAGCTCCGATGATACCGTTTATGACCGAGAACATTTATCAGAATTTAGTCAGAAACATTGATAAAACTGCCCCCGAGAGTATACATCTTTGCTCTTTCCCCGAAATTGAGGAGAACCGCATTGATTTAAGACTTGAGGAGCAAATGGATAAGGTTCTTGAAATCGTAGTTCTTGGCAGAAGTGCCCGCAACGGTTCATCACTTAAAAACCGTCAGCCTTTGGCTACAATGTATGTAAAGCTTGACGGCGACGTTGATGATATGTATACCGAAATTATCCGCGATGAGCTAAATATCAAGAACGTTTCCTTTACTAATGCGGTAGATGATTTTGTAAGCTACAACTTTAAGCCTCAACTTAAAACTTTGGGCCCGAAGTATGGTAAGCAGTTAGGCGAAATCAGAAATCTTTTGGCTGAAATTGACGGCAATGCCGCTAAGCGTGAGTTGGATGAAAACGGTGTTTTAAAGCTTACTGTTTCAATTGGTGAAATTGAACTCACCGCCGAGGATTTACTAATAGAAGCTAACCAGAAGGAAGGCTTTTTTACGGTTAGCGACAGGGGTATTACCGTAGCTCTTGATACAACACTTACCGATGCACTTATCGAGGAAGGCTTTGTAAGAGAGCTTGTAAGCAAAATCCAGACAATGCGTAAGGATGCAGGCTTTAATGTTACCGACCATATCGAAATCACTTTGGATGGAAGTCAGAAAGTGGTAGATATAGCACTTAACAATAAGGCAGAAATCTCAGGAGATACTTTGGCAGACTCTCTTTCTGCTGTGGCTCCGCTTGGATTTGTGAAGGATTGGGATATTAACGGCGAGGCTGTTAATATAGGTGTTAAAAAGGTAGATTAATAAAATTAAAAGAGCAACAGATTTCTGTTGCTCTTAATTTTTTAAAAATTTTTAAATTTCGTTATTTGGTTGCCAAAAAAGTTTGTTTGACAAAGTATTTCGTATCATATATAATATATAATATACTATATTAATATGGAGGAGTTTATGCGTTTATTGGCAGTAGGAGATGTTTGTTCTCCTTGCGGTGTTAGTGCGGTAAAATCAATTTTACCAAAAATCAAAAAAGAAAAAAATATTGACACTGTAATAATAAACGGTGAAAACTCCGCCGAGGGAAACGGTATTACTCCCGATGTTGCCGAGTATTTGTTTAATTGCGGTGCGGATGTAATAACGGGCGGAAACCACTCTTTAAGGCGCAAGGAAGTATATGATTATCTTGATACCAAGGATTATATTTTGCGACCGCATAATTTAATAGATGCCGAGGCAGGAAAAGGTTATTGTCTTGTAGATTTTGGCAGATTTACCATGGCGGTTATAAATCTTTCGGGTAAGATATATTTAGACAGAACACCTGCCGATAATCCATTTTCTGTGGCAGATGAACTGATAGAAAAAGCAAATACGGATAATGCGGATATAATTGTTGTTGATTTTCACGCCGAGGCTACAAGCGAAAAACGTGCGTTAGGTTTTTATCTTGATGGCAGGGTTTCGGCAGTATTTGGCACACACACCCATGTGCAAACTGCGGATGAGCAGATTCTGCAAAACGGAACAGGTTATATTACAGACCTTGGTATGACCGGTCCTAAGGACTCGGTTTTGGGTGTAAAAAAGGAGATTATTATAAACCGTCTTAAGGATAACGATATGTCAAAATTTGAGTTTGCCGATGGCGAATATACCTTCTGCGGTTGTATTTTTGATATAGATTTAAAAAGCGGAAAAACAGTTTCTATCCAAAGAATAATGATTTAACGGAGCTTTTATGATATTTAAAAGATTTTTAAGCATTGCTTTAACTTTTATTCTGATTTTTTCTGCATCGGGTTGTGCAAAGGAAAAGGGTTCGGATAAAAAGGGAAATGCGGGTGCTTTAAAGACACAAATTAAAGACCAGATAACACTGCTTTACTCGGAGCAGGACGGCTTTAATCCCTATACTGTAACTACCGAAACAAATCGCAGTATTGTAAAACTTTTGTACGAACCGCTTGTAAAGCTTGATAATGAGTTTGGTGCGGTAAATTCTGTGGCAAAAAGTGTTGAGATTTCAGAAAAAACCGTAACAGTGGTTTTAAAGGAGTTTAAGTTTTCTGATTCAAGCTATGTTACTGCCGATGATGTGGTATATTCATTTAATCTTGCAAAGGCATCATTAACGGATTATTCAGCTCAGCTTTATAACGTAAGCTCGGCTTTGACCACTGATACCAAAACGGTGGTATTCAACCTTTTAAAGCACGACCCTTACTGTAAAAATGTGTTGACTTTTCCTATAATCAAAAAAGAAAGTGATAAAATAACCGATACTGACGGGGTTTTAATGCCTCCTGTTGGCTGCGGCAGATTTAAGGTTAACGCCACATTTGACGGATTGGTTGTGAACGAAAACAACAAAGAATATAAGGGTACAATCAAAAAAGTAAAGCTTATTAATTCCCCTGATACAGAATCGGTTACGCATTATGCTCAGATAGGCGCCGCAGATATGTATTTTACTGATATTATTGATAGCGGATTCACCCGTATGACGGGCGAAAAAATAGAGATAAACCTTAATAACTTGGTTTATCTTGGTATTAATCAAAATTACGGTGCTTTATGTGAAAATCTGATGCGTCAGGCAATATCAACCGCTATTGACCGAAGTGTTCTTTGCAAAAACGCATATTTTAACAATGCGGTAGCTGCTAACGGTTTTTTTAACCCTGCTTGGAAAGAGGCAAATTCGGTTCAAAATATACAAAATAAAACAAATAATGAAATAACTGTTGAGAATTTGGAGAAAATAGGGTATAATGGTTTAGATAGCTTAGGAACGCGTGTTGATGAAAACGGAAACAAACTGCAATTTACCTTACTTGTAAACAAAGAAAATCAAACAAGGGTTGCCGCAGCAAAGCTTATTGCAACACAGCTTTCGGATGTCGGAATAAGGATTTCAGTTATAGAAAAAAGCTATGCTGACTATGTTACCGCTTTACAAACGGGCGAATTTCAGTTATTTATGGCTGAGATAAAGCTTACAGATAATATGGATATTTCTCCGCTTGTTTTGGAGGGCGGCTCTGCCGCATACGGATTACCTGCGGTTGTGCCGAATGAAGAAACGGGCGAAGCGCCTGTAAATAATACCGCAGAAATTATAAACGGTTTTTATGAAGGTAAAAATACTGTTGCCGATGTGGCGTCTGTTCTGCTTGGCGAAATGCCGTTTGTACCCCTTTGCTACCGAACGGCAACGTTATTTTACAATGATAAAATCGAAAATGTAAATACCGCTTCTAAATCTGATATTTATTTTTCGATTGATTCATATATTTACAATAGTAATTAATCAGGAGGATTTGTTATGATTGCTTATGAAACCAGATTAGGTAAAATAGATATTTCTGAAGCATATCTTTCAAAGCTTATCGGCGATGCTGTAACATCTTGCTACGGTGTGGTTGATATGGTAGCCACTGGTGGCCGCCAAAAGCTTTTGGGTGTTGTTTCAAAGGAAGCACCTATCAATAAAGGTATAAGGGTGTTTGGTACTGCACAAGGCGCTACCGTTGAAATCCATATTGTTGTGATTTACGGTATGAATATCAACGCTATTGCAGCAAGCATTACTGAGAAGGTTAAATATGTTGTTAACGAGGTTGCCGGTATCAATGTTGAGAAGGTAATTGTTAAGGTTGACGGCATTAAAGAGTAATTTTACGATTATTAGGAAAAAACATAAAATGTTTTTGTCTGTTCAAGGAGTGTTACAATGATTAACGGCGATATATTGTCTAAAGCGATAATTTCCGCGGCAAACAACCTTTCAAATAACAGAAAACAGGTTGACGATTTAAATGTATTCCCCGTTCCTGACGGTGATACAGGTACAAATATGTCTATGACGCTTTCAAACAGCGCAAGAGAACTTGAAAAGTTAAGCGGTGCTAATGCAGGTAAGGTAGCAGCTACAAATGCTTCTGCTTTGTTAAGAGGTGCAAGAGGCAACTCAGGTGTTATTACATCACTTTTGTTCCGTGGTTTTGCTAAGGGTATGGCAGATGATGAATATGTTACTGCAGAAAATATTTCACGTGCGTTAGAGCTTGGCGTTGAGGCAGCATATAAGGCTGTTATCAAGCCGACAGAGGGTACCATTTTAACAGTTGCCCGAGTTGCAAGTGAATATGCAAAATCCGCATTGCGCGATGGCAAGGATGAGCTTGGCGTTTTCGAGGCAGCTATTGAAGGTGCTGAAAAGGCTTTGGCAGAAACTCCCGAGCTTTTGCCTCAGCTAAAAAAAGCAGGTGTTGTTGACGCGGGCGGATATGGCTTTGTGCTTATTTTAAAGGGTATGTACTCTGTTTTTAAGGATGGCATTGTCATTCCTTCTAACTCTGCTTCTAACGTTGAAGAACCCGAGGGTGAGGAATCAAGAAATGCCGCAGGCGAGTTTGAGGGTGAAATTACCTTTACCTACTGCACCGAGTTTATTGTAAACAGAAATCCTGAATGTGAGAAAGAGCCTAACGAGTTAAGACTTTTCCTTGAAACTATCGGTGACTGCGTTGTTGTGGTTGATGATGAGGAAATTATTAAGGTACACGTTCACACAGACCATCCCGGTAATGCTATTGAAAATGCACTTACCTTTGGTTCGCTTGTTCATTTAAAGATAGAAAATATGCGTGACCAACACGAAAGAGCAAAGCATGACGCAGAAACCTCCAAGAAAAAGCCTGCAAAGAGTGCTGACAGAACAGAAACCTTTACTCCTGTTGAACCTACCAAGCCTTTCGGTTTTGTGGCTGTTTCGGCAGGCGCAGGTCTTGAATCTTTGTTCAAGGATTTAGGTGTTGATACAGTAGTTTCCGGCGGTCAGACAATGAACCCCAGCACCGATGATATATTAAAGGCTATTGAAGCTACTCCTGCTGAAACTGTATATGTTCTTCCTAATAACAAGAATATTATTATGGCAGCAGAGCAGACGATACCGATTAGTACCCGTAAAGTAATAGTGCTTCACACACGCACAATTCCTCAGGGTATTACTGCAATGCTTACTTTCGATCCCGATGCAGATAGCGAAGCAAACGCTATCGAGATGGAAAAAGCAGCAGAGAATATTGCCACAGGTCAGATTACCTTTGCGGCAAGAGATTCTGATTTTGACGGTCACAAGATTAAAAAAGGCGAGCTTATGGCACTGCTTGGCGGTAAGATTACCTATGTTGATACAGATTTGACTGCTACCGTTTTAAAACTTTTAAAGCAAATGATTAAAAAGGACAGTCAGTTTGTAACCGTTATTCATGGCGCAGATGTTGATTTGCGTACCGCCAATGAAATACAAGCGAAGATAGAAGAAAAATACGGAAGCCGTGTAGAAATCACCTTTATTGATGGCGGTCAGCCTGTATATTATTACATTGTTTCGGTTGAATAATTTTTTCGAAGGCTATGGTGATATAAATGATAACTCCCAATACTGACATCAGATATTTAAAGGGTGTTGGTGAAAAAAGGGCTGAATATCTAAATGTTAAGGGTATCGATACTGTCGATGCCCTTTTGCACTTTTATCCGAGAGCTTATCTTGATTGGACTGATATAACAGAAATTTCCAAGGCTTCCTTTTATGAAAATTGCTGTATAAAAGCAAGAATCGTTACCCCCGTTGAAACAATAGAAAAGCGCTCAATGACGCTTTATAAATTTATAGTAGAGGATAATAGCGGCAGAATGCAAATAACGCTTTTTAATCAGCGTTATTTGGCAGAGTCCTTGCGAGTAGACCGCGAATATTTGTTTTACGGCAGGTGTCAGGGCGATTTTTACATAAGGCAGATGTCTTCGCCAATAATCAAGGAAGCAACGTTTATGGGCATTGAGCCGATTTATCCTGCCTCTAAGCAACTTTCCTCAAAAGCACTTGAAAAGCTTGTAAAAACAGCACTTTTTGCCACCGAACCGATAGAGACGTTGCCGAAATCCGTAAGAGAGAGAAACGACCTTGCGGATATTAAAACGGCATTAAATAATATACATTTTCCAAAAACCAAGGAAGGCTTTGAAAAAGCAAAGAAAAGACTTGTTTTTGAGGAACTTTTTGTTTTGCAAACGGGCCTTATGCTACTTAAAGAGCATAAACGCGGAAAGACGGCAAGTATTATTAAAAGGGACTGCTTTGCAGAGTTTGAAGGTTTATTGCCTTTTTCACTAACCTCTGCTCAAAAGAGGGTAATAAACGAATGTCTTTCGGATATGAAAAGTGAGCGCCCAATGAACAGACTTGTTCAAGGTGACGTAGGAAGCGGAAAAACGGCTGTAAGCGCTGCGCTTATGTATGTTTCGGCTAAGAACGGTTTTCAATCTGCACTTATGGCTCCTACTGAAATTTTAGCAGAACAACATTTTAAAACAATAAGCGCTTTCTTTGAAAACAGCGGAATTAATGTTGCTTTGCTTACAGGCTCTACCACCAAAAAGCAAAAAGAAATTATAAAGAATAAGCTTTTATCGGGTGAAATTGATGTTCTTGTAGGAACTCACGCAATTATTTCTGATGATGTTACATTTTGGAATTTGGGACTTGTTGTAACTGATGAGCAACACCGCTTTGGCGTTTCACAAAGAGGTAAACTGTCAAATAAAGCGAAAAATCCGCATACACTTGTAATGTCGGCCACACCTATACCGAGAACTTTGGGACTTATACTTTACGGCGACCTTGATATTAGTATTATTGACGAGTATCCAAAAGGAAGACAAAAAATTGACACTTATCTTGTGGATACCTCTTACAGAACGCGAATTTACAAGTATATTAAAAAATTCCTGGATGAAGGACGTCAAGGCTATATTGTTTGCCCTATGGTGGAGGAAAATGAGGAAAGCGATTTAACCTCGGCTACCGAATATTATGAAAATCTTAAAAACGGCGAGTTTAAAAATTATAGGCTCGGTCTTTTGCACGGAAAAATGAAACCACGCGAAAAAGAAAAGGTGATGCGCGCTTTTTCACTTGGAGAAATAGACCTGCTTATTTCAACTACGGTAATAGAGGTAGGTATAGACGTGCCAAATGCCGTTATAATGGTTATAGAAAATGCCGAGCGCTTCGGTCTTTCTCAGCTTCATCAGTTAAGAGGTAGAATTGGCAGAGGTTCAGAAAAATCAGACTGTATCCTTATTTCCGATACTAATGCAGAGCGTTTAAATGTAATAAAGGAAACTTCGGACGGTTTTAAAATTGCTGATGCCGATTTAGAACTCAGAGGTCCGGGTGACTTTTTGGGTTCGCGTCAGCACGGATTACCCGATATGAAAATCGCAGACCTTTTTGCCGATAGAAGCGTTTTGCATATTGCGGGGAAAGAGGCAGAATTGTTGCTTAAAACCGATAAGAAGCTTGAAAATGAAGAAAATGTAGGTCTTAAAGCTCAAATTAAGGCTTTGTACACTAAATTAAACAGTAATTAGGAGTGGTTTTTTGTTTAGAGAAATTAAAGCTTGCGAGATTAAGGAAAATCTGATAGATATTATAAGCAATGAATGGATGCTGATAACCGCCGGAAATAAGGACGGATATAATATGATGACGGCTTCATGGGGCTTTATGGGCGAAATGTGGGGAAACGATGCGGTTTCGGTTATGGTGCGCCCGCAGAGATATACAATGGAATTTATTGATAAGTCGGATTATTTTACACTTAGCTTTTACGGAAATGAAAGGCAAATTCATAAGGTTTGCGGTTCTATGTCGGGAAGGGATGTTGATAAAACCGAACTTACCGGTCTTACTCCGATTTTTGCAGATAATACTGTTTATTTCGCTGAGGCAAGGCTTGTACTTGTTTGTAAAAAGCAATATGTAGCCCCGCTTAGCGAGAATGCTTTTTGCGATAAAGAACCGCTTCAAAAATGGTATAACGGCGATTTGCACAATATGATTATAGGAAAAATAGAAAAAGTTTTTATAGGAGAGTAAAATGAAATTTTTAATTGCAAGTGATATACATGGCTCAGCTTTTTATTGCGACCTGCTTTTAAAAGCAATAGAAAAAGAAAACGCTGACAGAATTATACTTTTAGGTGATATTTTATATCACGGTCCGCGCAACGATTTACCAAGAGATTATGCACCTAAAAAAGTAATAGAAATGCTTAATCCCATAAAGGAAAAACTACTTTGTGTAAGGGGTAATTGCGATACAGAGGTAGACCAAATGGTGTTATCCTTTCCCGTTCTTGCAGATTATGCGGTAATTCCCGTAGGAGATAAGTTAATTTACGCTACACACGGACATAACTATAACCCATCAACCTTGCCGCCTTTGGCGAAAGGTGATATTCTTTTAAACGGGCATACTCACATTCCAAAATGCACAGAGTATGAGAATTTTGTTTATATGAATCCCGGTTCGGTTTCTATTCCTAAGGAGGATTCCTGTCATAGTTATATGATGCTCGAAAACGGCGAGTTTTTATGGAAAAATCTCGAAAATAGTGAAATTTATCTTAGATATAATGTCTAAATAGAGAATATATTTTATAAGCAATATTGACAAAAGGAGTCAAAGGGTTTAAAATTGATATAGTATATTCAAAAGGGGTTTAAAACTATGGCAGTTAAAATTTCTCCGTCGGTATTATCGGCTGATTTTGCTGATTTAAAGGCGGATGTTAAGCGATTTGAAAAAGTAGGAACAGATATGCTCCATTTAGATGTTATGGACGGTATTTTTGTACCTAATATTTCATTCGGTATGCCCGTAATAAGTGCTATTAAAAAGCATACAAATGTTACGCTTGATGTCCATTTGATGATAGACAGACCGCATAGATACATAGAGGATTTTGCAAAAGCGGCGGATTATCTCGGCTTCCATTTCGAGGCCGGTAGCCCTGTTGAGGAAACCCTCAAAAAAATCCGAGAGCTTGGATGTAAGTCTTGCCTTACCATTAAGCCCTGCACAGCCCCTGAGGAAATTTTCCACCTTTTACCACTTTGCGATATGGTGCTTGTAATGTCGGTTGAACCCGGCTTTGGCGGTCAGAAATTTATGCCTGAGTCACTCTCGAAGCTCGAAGCCTTGAAAAAAGAAATCATCAGGCAAGGACTTGATGTTTTGCTTGAAATTGATGGTGGTATCAATGCTGAAACTGCACCTCTTGCAGTAGAAGCGGGAGCAGACGTTCTGGTTGCGGGAAGTTATCTCTTTACCGACGATATGGAAGAGAGAATGGCATATCTTAAAAGTCTTTAATAAAAGCCTTTCCAAAACGGTAAATTGCATTATTTAAGATAAGCGGTTTACCGTATTCTTTTGTGTAGGCAATATGAATTCCGTTTTGGCTTTCATATTCGCAGAAACCGTTTAGCTTAGCACTTGATAGTATTCTGTATCCGTTATCCATTAAAAATAAATCGCTTTTTATGTTTTTGCACATAGGGAATATATTGATTACGGATTTTATCAGCTGTTCACTCGAATGAAAATAGTAAAGATAGGGATTTGCGAAGCAAAGCTCGATAAAGCAACCTTTATCGGCGGTAATAGAAAGTCTTGCTTTAATTCTTTCTCCCTGTATATAAAAACTGTTTGCTACGTTGGAAATAAGCAGTTTAAGGCGGAGTTTTACCTTCTCGTTCATGGAGATAAGCTCTCTTAATCCGCCGAAACCTAATGCGATTTCTGTGTAGGTAAGGGCAATTTTCAGTCGGTTTTCTGTAAGTCGGTAAACGGTCATAGAACACCTCGTGTTTAAATACTGTTTTTTACGTCAAAACTACCGTTGAGGTGTTTTGAAATGGAAAAGAACAGCAGAGCTAAAAGTATATTTTTAAAATCTATGCTTTATACGGCGGCGGTGATAGCGCTTTTCTTTATAGGCTATTACTCCGCACAGTATTTTTTTACCAATTTCTAAGGAGTTAAAATTACGGATTACAGTTCACAGAAAAGAGCTGTTTCGAGGATTGGCTTTCCGAATTAAAATTTTTTGCTTTAAGTCATTATTTAAACATAAGGCGGCATTTTGCCGCCTTATGTTTATTTTTAATTACAACCGCAACCGCAGTCTATGTTATCAGGTCTCGGAGGAAAGAAATCGGCTGTGGGGAATTTAATTTTCTTGAAAGCGTCGCAGGGCTGGTCGGTAGTTACAGCATCATTGCAAGTTTTTTCGGGTATGCAAAAATCATAAACAGGAATTAGCATTTGCACGTTTCTAATTAGCTGAATTATGGTGAAAAGACCGAGCGATACGAATACAGTCGGAGTGCCTTGGGGTAAATCGGTTACAACATTTCCACCTAAAATATCGCAGATGCACTGAGGTAGGCAACAGATGTTTTCATAGCAGTCTCTAACCTCGCAAAGCTTTGCTCCAAGAGGAATAGGGTCAACTGCCTGAACTACACATTTTGGCGAATTTGTAGTTCCGTTTGTAATGCTTTGTGCGGTGCAATCGGTATTGAGCGTGTTTGAGAATACCTTTACATTTCCGTCACTGCCGTAGAGAATGGCTTTTTTGCTGTAACTTGTAATTCCGTTTACAGCGGTGGGGCAAGCATTGTGAGATGTGAAAACATCGAAGCCCAAAAGAAAATAGAAGGTGATGTCGCAAGAATAAAAGCCTTTGTTAAAGTTTACAGGGCGTACATCAATAAAAGCGTTAAGTACTTCTGCAGAGCGCAAGCGTACACTTGCGGCGCAGTTTATAACCTCCTGTGCATCGGGCAAAAAGAAACATCTTAAATCCTCAAGGCAATCCTTATCGCAGCAGGAGTCATACACTCTGCCGCCGTCAATACAGACCGCTTCCTTAAATTCAGAGCTTTGGTTAGCTCCGTTTTTGAGTTCTGACATAAATAAGCCTCCTAAATGTAATTGAAGTCAAAATAACGGGTAACTTCAATACCATATTATGTGCGTTTTTTGAAATAGTGAAGAAATTTAAAACAAATGGTTAAAATACCTCAAATTTTTGCAAAAAAAAGATGACATAATAATATTAATGTGTTATAATATATTAAATATTTATTATTATGGGGGGATTAGGGCTTGAAGCTTTTGGCGATAGACGGTAACAGTATTATAAATCGTGCTTTTTACGGTATAAAACTGCTTACCACTAAGGATGGGCAATATACAAATGCGGTTTACGGATTTATAAATATTCTTAATAAATTGATTGCGATGGAAAGTCCCGACGCAGTCGCAGTTGCTTTTGACCTTAAAGCTCCTACTTTCCGCCATAAAATGTATGCGGAATATAAAGCCGGCAGAAAGGGTATGCCTGAGGAACTTCATTCTCAGATGCCAATTTTAAAAGAATGGCTTACGTTTGCGGGATATTCCTGTATTGAGTGTGAGGGTTACGAGGCAGACGATATTCTCGGTACATTAGCTTATGCTTGCGAGCAAAGCGGGGACGAGTGTGTTATCTCTACGGGTGACAGAGATTCTTTACAGCTTATTTCCGATAAAACACGAGTGCTTTTGGCAGCCACAAGAATGGGTAAGACTGAGGTTATTAATTACACAAAGGACGCACTTTTTGAGAAATACGGTCTTACACCCGACGAAATGATAGAGCTTAAAAGTCTTATGGGCGATTCCTCTGACAATATACCCGGTGTTGCGGGAGTTGGTGAAAAAACCGCCACCGAGCTTATTACAAAGTATCATAGTATTGATTACATTTATGAAAATATCGATACCCTTGATATTAAAGAGGGTGTTCGTAATAAGCTTAAAACTGATAAAGAAAGTGCGTTTTTAAGCAGAACTCTCGGTACTATTTGTAAGTCGGCCCCCATAGATACCAATGCTCAGAGTTATTTGATTTCCGAAGGCGATAAAAAAGAGCTTGCCCGTCTTATGACAAGGCTTGAATTTTTTAAGCTTATGGAGAAAATGGGCATTGAGGCAGAGCATACTCAAATGGGAATTTGTCTTGATGAAGGCAACGATAATTGTTTTACTTTTTGCGATAAACTACCTGAGAATTTAAAAGAAATTACTTTGCTTACTATCGATAATCAGAATGTTGCATCTGCAAAGGATATGGTCTTTTTTGTAAGCGACGGCGAATTAAAGGCAATTCTTGAAAATGAAAACATAGCCAAAAGGGTTTACGACTATAAAAATCTTTACAAGGATAATCAAAATATTAAAAACATTGTTTTTGATGCTACGCTTGCAGGTTATATCTGTAACCCGTCCTCATCATATGAGCTTGAACGTTTGATAGCAGAATATGGTGCTAATGTGGAAATAAAGGGTAGCGATAGTGAACTGATAAAAACGGTTGCGAATTTTTCAGTTGCTTGCGATAATCTTATAAATGAGCTTCAAAAAACAAATCAGGCAGAGCTTTTTTATACCATAGAATTACCACTTGCAAGGGTACTTGGCGATATGGAGCTTGTCGGCTTTTTAGTTGATAAAGAAGGTCTTTCCAAAATGTCGGCACAGCTTGGTGAACGAATATCCGAGCTACAAAGCAAGCTTTACGAGCTTGTCGGATATGAATTTAATCTTAATTCACCTAAGCAGTTAGGTGTTGCCCTTTTCGAGGATTTGGGACTTCCTGCCAAGAAAAAAACAAAAAGCGGATACAGTACAAGTGCAGAGGTTTTGGAGGAGCTTCGTGATAAGCATCCCGCCATTAATCTTTTGCTCGAGTACAGACAGCTTGCAAAGTTAAAATCAACCTATACTGAGGGTCTGCAATCTGCAATAGCAGAGGATGGCAGAATTCATACCACATTTAATCAAACAGAAGCACGAACGGGCAGAATAAGCTCTCTTGAACCTAATTTGCAGAATATTCCCGTAAGAACTGCCGAGGGCAGACGCCTGCGTGAGTTTTTTGTAGCAGGTGAAGGCCGTGTGCTTTGTGATGCCGACTATTCACAGATAGAACTTCGAGTGCTTGCAAGCATTGCTAATGATAAAAATATGATAGATGCCTTTTGTTCGGGGATAGATATTCATACCGTTACCGCTTCACAGGTATTCCAAATGCCGATAGATATGGTAACTCCCGTTATGCGAAGCCGTGCAAAAGCGGTGAATTTTGGAATAGTTTACGGAATAGGCGCTTTTTCGCTTTCTAAGGATATCGGTGTTACACGTTCGGAAGCGGATAGCTATATTAAAAACTATTTAGCCACATATCCGTCTGTTGCCGATTATATGGAGAATACCATTAAAAAAGCAAAGCTTGATGGTTTTGTAACAACCTACTTTGGCAGACGCAGATATTTGCCCGAGCTTGCAAGTTCTAACGGAATGATGCGTGCCTTTGGTGAAAGGGTGGCAAGAAATGCTCCAATTCAAGGTACTGCGGCAGATATTATCAAGCTTGCTATGATTAAGGTTTATAACCGATTGGCGTTAGAAATTCCTACCGCTAAGCTTATTTTACAGGTACACGACGAGCTGATAGTAGAATGTGACCAAAATGATGCCAAAGCGGTTTCAAAACTTTTATCAGAGGAAATGGAAAATGCCGTGAAGCTTTCAGTAACGCTTGTTGCCGAAGCTTCTTACGGAAAAACTTGGTTAGAGGCAAAGGGATAATGAATATACTTTTTGTGTGTATGGGAAATACCTGCCGAAGCCCTATGGCTGAGGGATATTTGAATTCTCTTAAAATTGACGGAGTGAATGTCCGAAGCAGAGGATTGTCTGTCGGCTTTCAAAAAATAAGTGACAATTCTTTAAAGGCTTTAAAAGAAATTGGTATTGATATGTCAGAGCATATATCAAAGCCTATATCAAAAGAGGATGTTTTGTGGGCAGATAAGATTTACTGTATGAGCGAAGCCCATAAAATGGCAATTTTACCCATTGCCCCCGATAAAACATATTTGCTCGGTAACGGAATACCCGACCCGTTTGGCGGGGATTTGGATGAATATAAAATTTGCCGAGACAGTATTATCGCTGAAATAGATAGCTTATTTCCAACTTTTTCGGTAGTTCCCGTAGAGCATAAGCATTTAAAGCAGATAGCAAAGCTTGAAAAGGTAGTTTTCAGCACTCCTTGGAGCGAGGATGCACTTTTAGATGCGTTTTCTCACGGCACAAAATTTTTTGTAGCTCAAAAAGGCGATACAGTTTTGGGCTATATCGGTATTAGTTGTGTAGTAGACGAGGGATACATTACAAATGTTGCCGTCTTTCCTGAGTTCAGATGTATGGGTGTAGGAACGGCACTTTTAAACAAGGTCTTTTCTTTAAAGGATGAACTTTCTTTAAGCTTTATATCCTTAGAGGTTAGAGAGTCTAATTTATCGGCTATACATCTTTACGAAAAAATGGGATTTGAAACTGAGGGGTTGCGCAAAAATTTTTATACTGACCCTTCGGAAAATGCACTTATTATGACAAAAAGGTTCTGAAAGAATGAAAATTTTAGCAATAGAATCCTCTTGCGATGAAACCTCGGTTGCAATAGTCGAGGGCAGAGAGGTATTATCAAATGTAGTGGCAACGCAAATTGCTGAGCATAGAATTTACGGCGGTGTAGTGCCCGAAATTGCTTCCCGCAGACACACTGAGGCAATTTCTGCTGTTTGTGATGAAGCATTAAAGCAGGCAGAACTTACTTTTAGTGACATCGAAGCGATAGCTGTTACCTTTGCGCCCGGTCTTATCGGTGCACTTTTGGTGGGTGTAAACTTTGCAAAGGGGCTTGCAATGTCACTGGGTGTACCGCTTATTCCTGTTCATCATTTAAGAAGCCATATTGCAGCAAATTATTTGGAGCATAAGGATTTAAAGCCACCGTTTTTGTGCCTTTTGGTTTCAGGCGGTAATACAGTTATAGCAGAGGTTACCGATTATACAAGCTTTAAAATATTGGGTGGCACCTTGGATGATGCGGCAGGCGAGTGCTTTGACAAAACAGCCCGATGTATGGGACTTGAATATCCGGGCGGTGTAACACTTGATAAAATTGCAACAGTTTCCGATTTTAATAAATACCCCCTGCCTTATCCTAAATCAGGCGGCGGAGAATACGATTTTAGCTTTTCGGGACTTAAAACTGCTGTTATTAACACAATACATAATGCAAAACAAAAGAACGAGGAAATTGATATTCCCGTACTTTGTGCCACAGTACGCGAGAGAGTTTGCGATATGCTTATCGATAAGCTTTTCTTGGCGGCAGAAAACAAAGGCTATAAAAAAATAGCTATTGCGGGCGGTGTTTCTGCAAACAGCGAGCTTAGAAAAAGAGTTACAGAGGAATGTGAAAAACGCGGATACGAGCTTTTTTATCCTCCGCTTAAATATTGTGGTGATAATGCCGCAATGGTAGGCGCACAAGCAATATACGAGTTTGAAAGCGGTAATACCGCAGGGCAGGAACTTAACGCGACTGCCACTTTACCTATAAATTACAGATAAATTTCACGAAAGGAAGATACACTTGGAAACTAAAAAGCTTCTTTTGATAGTAAACCCCAATTCAGGTAAGGCACGAATGAAAACCGAGCTTATGAGTGTGGTAGAAATTTTTTCGAATAACGGTTTTGATGTTACTGTTTATCCCACAAAGCAAAGGGCAGACGGTACTACAAGAGCGCTTAATATAAAGCAGGATGAATATGATATTGTTGTGGTTTCGGGTGGTGACGGAACTCTTAATGAGGTTATCACCGGTATTATGCAGACAGGTGTAAATGTACCTATCGGATATATTCCGTCCGGCACGTTAAACGAGTGGTCACAAGGACTCGGTATTTCGCGAAATATCAAAAAAGCGGCAGAGGATATTGTAAACGGCAAGGAAATAACTCTTGATATAGGTAAATTCGGCGATAAGTATTTTTCCTATACAGCTTCGTTTGGCGCTTTTACATCTGCTTCTTATACAACACCTCAGAATGTTAAAAACATATTAGGTCAGTCTGCCTATATTTTAGAGGGTGTAAAGAGCATTGGCACTATTAAGCCTATTCATATTAAGCTTATAGCAGATGAAAAGACGGTTGAGGGTGATTTTCTTTTCGGTGCGGTTTCAAATTCAATGTCGGTTGGCGGAATTGTTAAATACGATGAAAACAAGGTAAAGCTTAACGACGGACTTTTTGAAATTATACTTATTAAAAATCCCGATAATATTTTAAAACTTCAGCCTGCAATAGACGGCATTTTAAAACGCGAGTTTGACCGCGAGGGTATCGAGTTCTTGCATACAAAAAAGGTTGTTATCGAAGGATGCGACGGTCTTGATTGGACGCTTGACGGCGAGCACGCAATAGGAAGCGATAAATTAGTAATAGAAAACATTCACGATGCTATAAAGTTTATTGTTCCCGATAAAGAGAGAAGAGGAGACAAATAATGTTTACAAGAGATATAGGACTTGACCTTGGCACCGCAAATACACTTATGTGTTTAAAGGGTAAGGGAATTATTATGCGAGAACCCTCGGTTGTGGCATACGATACACGAAATGATGCTGTACGTGCGGTAGGAACAGAAGCAAAGGAAATGATAGGCAGAACCCCCGGCTCAATAGTAGCAGTACGTCCTTTGAAGGACGGCGTTATTGCCGACTTTGATGTAACTGCGGCAATGCTTAAAAGATTCGTGCGTCAGGCGCTTAAAGGCTCCTTCTTTTCAAGAGTAAGAATGGTTATATGTATTCCGTCAGGCGTTACAGAGGTTGAAAGCCGTGCGGTTTATGATGCTGCAAAGCAGGCAGGAGCTTCCGATATAGATTTGGTTGAGGAACCCATGGCAGCTGCCGTTGGTGCAGGACTTCCCGTTTGGGACGCTGCCGGAAATATGGTAGTTGATATAGGCGGTGGCACGAGCGAGGTTGCCGTTATATCCCTTGGAGATATTGTAACCGCACAGTCTATCCGTGTAGCGGGTGACGATTTAGATGAGGCTATTATCGCTTATGTAAGGCGCAAGCACAATTTGCTTATAGGTGAACGCACTGCCGAGCAGATAAAGATTGAAATTGGCTCTGCAAAGCCGTATGAAAACGAAACCGATATTGAGGTAAAGGGTAGAAACCAAGTAGACGGATTACCTAAAACGGTAGTGATTACCGCTGAGGAAGTGCGCACCGCTATGACTGACCCTATTTCTCAGATTATAGACACTATACGCCTGACACTTGAAAAAACACCGCCTGAGCTTTCGGCGGATATTATGGACAGAGGTATCACACTTACGGGCGGAGGAGCGCTGCTTCGCGGTCTTGCCGAGCTTATTGCCGAGGAAACCGGTATGCCGGTTACTATTGCTGCAAATCCACTTGACTGTGTGGTTTTAGGTACTGCTAAGCGTCTTGAGGGAGACAGTGGCTTTAATAATTATGTTTTCCGCAGAGGAAAGCGTTTCAGATAACTTAAATTAACGGAGGATTAAAATGCGTTTTTTCTTCGCATCAAAGCAGTTTAAAATAATACTTGCAGTAACGCTTACAGTAATTGCAATATCTGTTTTTTGTATTATTTTAGGTAGCAGAATTTCCCCGCAGGCAGATATAATAGGTACTATTACCGCACCTTTCAAAGCGGCTACCACAAAAATATCAAACGCTATTTCTGATTTTGCCGACGTTTATACCGACGGCGAAAAAGCAATGATAGAGAATGCCGAGCTTGAATCACAAATCAATAAACTGCGTGAGCAGTTGGTTGATTATGAGGAAAAGGTGAGAGAAAACGAGCATTATAAGGACTTTCTTGAAATAAAGGAAAATAATCCTGATTTCAAGTTTGCGTCTGCAACTAAAATTTCGGCAGATAAAAA
The DNA here is from genome assembly GCA_045634455.1 of Acutalibacteraceae bacterium. GTDB lineage: Bacteria > Bacillota > Clostridia > Oscillospirales > Acutalibacteraceae > UBA737. The sequence continues at coordinate 50,988 of JAZRAI010000005.1, read as the reverse complement.
AGACCCTTATAAAGGCTTCGTAATCAATAAAGGCTCTGCCGACGGAATAAAGCAATATGACCCTGTAATCACCAAAGAGGGTTTGGTAGGTTATGTTTCAGAGGTGGGAATTACCACATCAAAGGTGGTAACTCTTCTTAATCCCGATATAACACTTGGCGCTTTGTCAAGCCGAACAAACGACTCGGGCATTATTTCAGGAACTCTCGATATGGCACAAAATAATTCTACCAAGTTTTATAATCTTGCACGTTCCTGTAATATTGCTATCGGTGACTATGTTGTAACCTCGGGAGAGGGCATTTTCCCGAAAGGACTTTTAATCGGCGAAATATTATCGGTAAGCAGTGATGAGTATAATACCTCGATATTTGCATCTGTTTCACTTTTTGCAAATATAGATGAAATCCGCGATGTTATGATTATTGTCGATTTTGAGGGTAAGGGCGGTTTGGCTCTTAAAGAGGGTGACTGATAATGCTTAAAAACAAGTCATCCATAATAGTTAAAGCCGTTATATTTGCTATATTTTTTGTAGTTATTATACTTCATTTAAGTTCGGCTATTGATATTAGCATAAAAAATGCAGTACCATTTACGGTTTTGCCGCTTATTGTAGCTTATTCTGTCTTTGCAACACCATTAAAGTCGTTTTTTGTTGGGCTTTTATGTGGAATTTGCGTGGATTCAGTAGCTACCGGTGCGTATTGCTTTAATACGCTTTGCTTAATGCTTACAGCACTTATAGTTTGCCTTACGGCTAACAATTTGTTTAACAAAAATATATGGGCGGCACTTGTTATTTCGCTTATAACCGCGGTTATTTATTTTATTCTTAATTGGGCGATTTTTTATATGCCCGCCCTTAAAGCAGAGGAAAATTTAACATACATTTTAAGCTATGCCTTTCCTTCTGCGGTTTATACGGCGCTATTTATATTGCCGTTTTATTATCTTTTCAGATATCTGAGTAAAAAATAGGAGGTTAAAGCTTGCCTTTTAAGAGAAAAAGTCAAACTCAGTTGACGGTTTTATCAATAATTCTGGTTCTTGCGATTTTGCTTTACACAGTAAGAATATATAGCCTTCAAATTGCCAACGCCTCCAAATATGCCGATAAATCAGGCGGTGCGGCCAATGTTTTAACTGCGGTGCTTAAAGCTCCGAGAGGTGAAATTCTTGATTGCTACGGCAGACAAATTGCGATAAACAGAGACGGATATAATATTGTTTTTAATAAAGCATACGTAAAGGATAATATCAACTCGGTTATTTTGTGCCTTGTGAATTTACTTGAGGAAAGCTCACACGAGTGGGCAGATGAACTTCCTGTAAGCCGTACGGAGCCTTATGAATTTTTGCCTGACGGTAAGGTGGAAAAACTTGTTAAAACCTTAGGTCTTGCTAAATTCGCAACGGCGGAAAACTGTGTTAAAGAAATGGTTTCAAAGTACGGTTTAGAAAAATTTACTAAAGCCGAGCAACGGAAAATTATGGGTGTCAGATATAGTATGACTATCCGTGATTTTTCAGTTTCCTATCCGTTTACTTTAGCTGAGGATATCCCGACAGAACTGATGCTTAAAATTTCGGAATCCTCCTTTGTTTTGGACGGAGTAACGGTGGATGTGGTACCTTTCAGAGAGTATGTTGATACCTCTCTTGCAGTAAATCTTATCGGTTCGGTAGGTCCTATTTATGAGGAGGACTGGGAGGAATACAAGCAAAAGGGATATTCATATAATGATAAGGTAGGAAAAAGCGGAATAGAGCTTTGGGGAGAGGAATACCTGCGCGGTATTGACGGTGAGGTAACCTACAAGCTTGATGTAAACGGAAATATTATTTCTAAGGAAATAACAAAACCACCTGTTGCAGGTAAAACCATAATGCTTACCTTGGATAAGGTAATGCAAAGAACTGCGCAAAATGCTTTAAGAGATGCAGTTTTAAAGCTTCAGTCAGAGGGAGGAACTGCAACAGCAGGCGCGGCGGTTGTAACAAGAGTGGATTCGGGTCAGGTGCTTTGCGCTGCAAATTACCCAACTTATGATTCGGCTACTATGAGCGAGCAATATGAAAGCTTGCTTAAAGACCCTGCAAAACCGCTTACAAACAGAGCTTTTCAGGGTGTTTATCCAATAGGCTCTACAATAAAGCCTATTGTGGCTCTGGCGGCTTTTGAAAATGGCCATTATAATGACGGCGAGACAATATTCTGTAAGCGTTATTATACTTATTTTGATGATTTTACACCTCAGTGTATGCATTATCACGGCAGTATGAATTTAACTACTGCACTTTCAAAAAGCTGTAACTACTTTTTCTATGACTTGGGACGTAGAGTAGGTGCAATTACCCTTACCGATTATTTCAAGTCGTTTGGATTTGGAGTAAAAACGGGTGTAGAAGTGGACGATGCCTCAGGTATTTTGTTGGAACCTACGTCAGACACATTTAGCGGTAATACCTTGCAGATTTCAATAGGTCAGCTTAATGCGTTTACTCCGCTTCAGCTTTCCTCTTATGTAGGTACGCTTGCAAACGGCGGAACAAGGTATAAATCAACACTTATAGGTCAGGTTGTTTCTTATGATATGTCTAAGACCTATGCCAAAAATGAGGTAAAGGTTTTAAACAATATAAAGCTTAGCGACAGTAGTATAGCTTCTGTTAAAAAAGGAATGCTTTCTGTTACTGTGGACGGAACGGGTAGTGCGGCTCTTGGAAACTATCCTATAAAGGTTGGCGGTAAAACAGGTACGTCTCAGGTGAATAATGCAGCCGACCACAGTGTATTTATCGCATTTGCTCCTTTTGATAAGCCTGAAATTGCGGTTTCGGTTGTTTTAGAGCACGGTAGTTCTACTTTTTCTACTGTAAGTGTAGCACGTGCTATTCTTGATTCTTATTTCTTTACAGAAAGTAATTCTGTGGCTGAGGATAAGCCTTTTATAGTTTTAGATTAATACTTGACAAATCGGATATTTAATGTTATATTATCCTAAGTAAGATAGAGGTGCGATGTGCTATCAGTAGCTTTTAGCTGTTAATTTCGGCAGAAAGATGCTAAAGTGAAAGGAGCAGTCGCCGAAAGCGGATACAGGCGTGTATCCGACTTGGTAATTCAGAATAATATCTGCTTTACTGTCGCATTTGCGGAGTGCTATCGAAAAAGGGATTTTAGGCGGTAATTGTGGTTACCGTTTCCATTTTTTTGATAGCCGAGCAATCGGCTATTTTTTATTGAAATTTTTAAAAGGATGTAATGATTATGAAAAAACCAGTTTTTGAAGGAATGGCTACCGCCCTTATAACCCCAATTACCGAAAAAGGTATCGATTTTGAGGCTTTTGGAAAGCTTATAGATTGGCAGATAGAAGAGGGAATTGACGGTATTGTTGTTTGCGGTACTACCGGTGAAGGCTCAACCCTTACCGATGAAGAGCATAAAGAGGCTATAACCTATGCTGTAAAGCGAGCAAATAAGCGTGTTCCTATTATTGCGGGCACAGGCTCAAATGACGCGGCTTATGCCTTAGAGCTTACAAAATATGCTTGTGATGCAGGTGTAGATGCAGTATTGGTAGTAACTCCTTATTACAATAAGGCTACACAAAACGGTCTTATTAAGCTTTTCACTCAAATTGCTGATATTGCAACAGCTCCGGTAATACTTTATGATGTTCCGTCACGTACAGGTGTTAGTCTTGAACCTAAAACCGTAATGGAGCTTTCAAAGCATCCTAATATTAACGGTATTAAAGCGGCTTGTGGTAACATTTCAAAAATTGCTGAAATTGCGGCACTTTGCGGTGACAATATTAATATTTATTCAGGCAACGATGACCAGGTTGTACCAATTATGTCACTTGGCGGAAAGGGATGTATTTCAGTTCTTTCAAATGTTTTGCCTAAAGAATCATCTCTTATGTGCAAGAAATTCTTTGATGGTGATGTAAAGACTGCTTGTAAGATGCAGCTCCAATATTTACCCCTTATAAATGCACTCTTTTCAGAGGTAAACCCTATCCCCGTTAAGGCGGCGATGGCAGAAATGGGCTTCTGCGAGGATTATTTAAGACTTCCTTTAACTCCTATGGAGGATAATCACAGAGAAATTTTATTTGCAGAAATGCGTAAGGCAGGTATAAATATTTAATGATTTGCGATAATCTTTCGGTAAACGAAAAAGGCCATCTTACATTTGCGGGCTTTGATACTGTTGAATTGGCGGAGAAATACGGTACCCCCTTATATCTTATGGACGAAAACAAAATAAGGGAGCATATCCGTACATATAAAACCGCTATGGAAAAATATTTTCCGCATGGTTCTTGCCCTGAATTTGCAAGTAAAGCGTTTTCTGTAAAGCAGATTTACAGAATTCTTAAAGAGGAAGAAATTGATGCCGATGTGGTATCAATAGGCGAAATATATACCGCTTATTCCGCAGGATTTCCAATGGAGCGTGTTTTCTTTCACGGCAATAACAAAACCGACGAGGATATCACTTTTGCGATAGATAAAGGTGTAGGATATTTTGTAATAGACAATGCCGAAGAGGCAGTTTCTTTAAATAGAATTTCCGCAGAAAAGGGAATAAAGCAAAAGGTATTACTCAGAGTAAGTCCTAATATTGACCCGCACACACATAAAAAAATTTCTACCGGCTCGGTAGAATCAAAGTTTGGTGTTGCAATTAAAACGGGAGACGCCAAGGATTTAACAGAAAAAATACTAAGCCTTAGTAATTTAGAGCTTATCGGTTTTCATTGCCATATAGGTTCTCAGATATTTGAAAGCAAGCCGTTTATAACTGCTACTGAGATTATGATGCAGTTTATAGCTGAAATTAAAGCAGAATTAGGATTTACTGCCGAAATGCTTAATCTCGGAGGCGGGTTCGGTGTAAGATATGTTGATACAGACCCCGTAATCGATTATGAAGAAAAAATTGCCGAGGTGGCTGTTTCTTTAGAAAAGATTTGCAAAAAGCAAGGTATTCCGATACCTGTAATACATATGGAGCCGGGCAGAAGCCTTGTTGCCGACGCAGGACTTACGCTTTATTCGGTAGGCGCAGTAAAGGAAATCAAGGGCTATAAAAACTATGTTTCAATAGACGGTGGTATGGCAGATAATCCTCGCTATACTTTGTATGAGTCTGAATATACTGTTATCAATGCTTCCAAAGCAAACGACAGTTGTGATTTTAAGGCAACTATTGCGGGCAGATGTTGTGAATCGGGAGATATTATACAAGAAGATGTTTTAATAGCGAAGCCTGAACGCGGTGAGATTATTGCAGTGCTCACAACAGGTGCGTATAACTATTCAATGGCATCAAATTATAACCGTATTGCCCGTCCGGCGGTAGTAATGCTTAAAGACGGCAAGGATTATATTGCGGTAAAGCGCGAAACACTTGAAGATCTTGTAAGACTGGATGTATAAAAATGGTAAATATAGGTAACGATTGGGATACTATATTGGCTGACGAATGGCAAAAACCGTATTATAAAGAATTGATGGCATTTTTAAAGAAAGAATATGCAAATAATACGGTATATCCCGATATGAACGACATATTTAATGCACTAAAATTTACTTCCTTTGAGGATACGCGTGTTGTAATCATCGGTCAGGACCCATATCACGGAGAAGGTCAGGCACACGGACTTTGTTTTTCGGTAAAAGACGGTGTGCGGTTTCCTCCCTCGCTTAGGAATATATTTAAGGAGCTAAAAACCGATGTCGGAAAAGAAATACCGACAAGCGGTTGTCTTACCGATTGGGCGCGTCAGGGAATACTTCTGCTTAATGCAGTGCTTACAGTAAGAGAGGGTGAGCCCACAAGCCATAAGGATAAGGGTTGGGAAATTTTCACCGACCGAGTAATCGCTGAGCTTAATAAGAAAGAAACTCCTGTTGTGTTCTTGCTTTGGGGAGCTTACGCACAGAAAAAAGCGGAGATTATAACTAATCCTATTCATAAAAAGCTTATTTCGGTGCATCCAAGTCCGCTTTCTGCTTCGAGAGGTTTTTTCGGTTGCAAGCATTTTTCAAAAACCAATGAAATACTATATAATAAAGGATTTTCTACCATAAAATGGTAAATATTGACATTTTTTCGTATTTGTGCTATACTTATATTAAAGGTTTTTAATGCATTTGGAGGTACTGATATGAAAAGTACAGGTATTTTAAGAACGGTGGACCGTATGGGCAGAATAGTTATTCCAAAAGAAATTCGTGCTCAGTTGGATATTGAAAATGAAAAGGATAAGCTTGAAATCTATGTTGAAGATGATAGGATAGTGCTTAAAAAATATACTCCTGCATGTACGTTTTGCAATTCCCTTACACAGAGTGTTTCCTACGAAGGTCGCACAGTATGTAAAAAATGTATAGAGAAATTAGAAGAATTAAAGCTTAATATGAAATAAAAAAAGTTAGGTTTTACCTAACTTTTTTCTTTTGCAATATATCGTTTAATGCGTTTTCCATTTCTTTATGTATAAGGTCGCCTAACTCCTGCGTATTTAAATCGCTGTATTCATCAGGGGAAATTACGCGGATGAGTTTCAGGTCAATATATGTTCTGCGTCTGAATATGTTTTTCGGTATCTGCCTTGTATTGTTTACAACACAAACCACGATGGGCGCACCGGACTTTGTAGCTATTTTCAGACAACCGTTTCTAAAAGGTAAAAGCCCTTTTTCAGGCGTTTTGTTTGTGTAACCTTCGGGGAAAATAGCAATAGAAGCTTCATTATTTTTAATAGTATTTACCGCTTTAATAATGGTTTTAGCCGCCTCGCGGTCATTTTCGCGGTCTATCGGAAGCGAGCGAATTAAATGCATAGCCTGAGAGACAAATTTCATTTCGGTGTAAATTTCTTTTTTGCCGATAAAAGCAAGCTCGCTATCGGGTAATTGACTGATTATAATTGCAGGGTCAAAGTCTTGCTGATGGTTGCACAGTAAAAGAAAACGTTTATCTTTTGGCAAAAGTTCGCCACCCTCAAAGGTAATTCTGATGCCCATTAATTTTAAAATAGGCAAAAGCGAAGCGTTGAGTACTGCCCTGAAAAAACGTGTCTTTTTAAAGGATACCGGCTTTGCGGTGTTGGTTGTAAAAACAAGCAAAACCAAAACAAGAAGTTGAATAATTACTAATCCTAAAAAAATTCCGATAGCCAAAAGCGGTGCAGACCACCAAGAATGAGCTGCCGTAAAAATGCTGAAAGAATTGTTTAAAAGCAGAGTGATTACGATACTTATAATAAGATAAACAGTGTAAATATACGTCATTTCGCACCTCTAATTTTGTTTTTTAACAATAGAATATTCATCGTAAAATGAAAAATAGGGGCAATCCTTTGTTTGATGGGTTAAAAATCTGCCCATTTCATCCTCGTCAAGCTGTGCTTCACAGGTGTAACAATCGTCATAATCATCGTAAACATAGTTGGCACAGTTTTCGCAGTTACTTTTCATAAAAAGGTCCTTTGCAATTTATTTTTATCAAAAGAATTATTTATATTTTACCACTTTATCTTGATTTTTACAACATAAATTTAATTAGCAAAACAAATCTTTCTTATTTTGAGTTGACATATCCTTTTTTGGATAATATAATCTTAATGTGAATATAAAAAAGGAGATTTAAGAATTGAAAGACAGCAAGCTCTCGCGTATTCTGACGCTTTTTTTAACATTTCTTAAAATCGGTGCATTTACCTTTGGCGGAGGATATGCAATGATACCACTTATTCAAAAAGAGGTGGTAGACAATAAAAAATGGATTACCGACCAGGATATATTGGATATTATTGCCATTGCCGAAAGCACGCCCGGACCTATTGCGATTAATTCGGCAACCTTTATAGGCTACCGAGTTGCAGGTTTTTTCGGTTCTTTTTTTGCAACACTCGGTGTTGTGCTTCCGTCCTTTATAATAATAATTTTAATCTCGTTTGTGCTAAGACAATTTGAGGCACTTAAAACTGTAAAATATGCCTTTATGGGTATAAGAGCAGGTGTTTTGGCGCTTATTGCAAAGGCGCTTGTGAATATGTATAAGCAGTGCAAAAAAGGTCTTATAAGTTATATTGTAATATTTTTTGCTTTTGCGGTCACGGTATTTACAAATATTAATTTACTATACGTAATAATTGCCTGCGCGGTAATAGGACTTATCTCCTCATTGGTGGTTGCAAGAAAGGAGAAAAACAAATGATTTTTCTTGATTTGTTTCTTACCTTTCTGAAAATCGGCGCATTTACTTTTGGCGGCGGTTATGCAATGCTTCCGCTTATTCAAGAGGCGGTTATAAATAAAGGTTGGCTTCAAGAAACCGAGCTTATAAACTTTATAGCCGTTTCTGAGAGCACTCCGGGTCCTTTTGCCATAAATTGTTCTACCTATGTAGGCATGGAGGTTGTGAGAGGGGAATATGGCGTTTTAGGCGGATTATTAGGTTCTTTTTGTGCAACGCTTGGCGTAGTGCTTCCTTCTTTTACAATAATTTTAATTGTAGCCAGGGTTTACGATAAATTTAAAACAAGTAAAATTGTAGCAGGTTGTATGACAGGTTTAAAGCCTGCGGTAATCGGTCTTATAGGTGCGGCTTTGGTATCTACCGCTTTAACCGTATTTTTCCCAAACGGATTTAATATTGGCGCAATAGCAATTCCTCAATTTATAACATCGGTTATTATTTTTGGAGCAATGCTGTGGTTGGCATTAAAAAAGAAACATCCCATTTTAATAATTCTTTTGTCGGCTGTCGGCGGAATATTGGCAGGATATTTAAGTGAACTTATATAAAAAAAGTCTCTAAACGCTATTTGCGTTTAGAGACTTTTTTGCGACACAAACTTAATATAATAGAATTTAGGAATAATTTTATTCTTCTTCATCCTCAGCAAATTCATCGGAATTGCACTCTAAATAATCGCCTTTGATACGGTTTTTATTTGAAAACTTATCAAAAATTGCAAGTGCGCCTACAATTGCGCCGATAACTGCTAAAAATGATAAAAAAACTTTTAAAAAACCCTTCATATTAAACGCTCCTTCCAAGCTTTTCGTAATCTCTAATAATATTATACAAGAAAAAGCTCGCCTTGTCAAACTATTATTACATAAATGGTGCAAACAAATGGAACAATGCCTGTTTGATTTTCATAAACAGAGGTCGTCTTTTCCATTTTTCAGGTCTTATTTCCTTAGAACGGTCCATAAGACTTAAAAAATGCTCCTTAATATCAGTAACAGTTGAGCTGTCGCAAATCCAAGCACCGCATTCAAAGTGGAAAACAAAGCTGCGGTAATCCATATTAACCGAGCCGACAGTAGCTACCTTATCGTCCGAGATAAAGAGCTTTGAGTGGATAAAGCCGGGAGTAAATTCATAAATTTTAACTCCTGCTTCTAAAAGTTCGGCATAGTTGTATTGCGTTACCGGATGAACATAAAATTTATCGGGTATATGCGGAGTGATAATTCTTACGTCTATGCCCGATTTTGCCGCCATTTGAAGCATATTTTTCATGGTGTTATCAATGATTAAATACGGAGTTGCTATATATACGTATCTTTGCGCTGTGTTAAGAATTTGCATATATATACCCTCGGCGGGGTTTTTATCATTTAAAGGACTGTCGCTGTAAGGTATTACAAATCCGTCATCCATAGTTGGAGCATCGGCAAAATAGGATTTTATCGGTAAATGTCTTCCTGTTATAAAATCCCACATACAGCAGAACATAGCCACAAAGCTTTTAACAGCATTTCCTTTTATAATTACCGCACTGTCTGCCCAATATCCAAATCGCTTAACATGGTTAATATACTCGTCTCCTATATTTATGCCGCCTGTCATTGCAACCTTACCGTCTATAACAATTATTTTTCTGTGGTTGCGGTTGTTCATAAATATATTCATAAACGGATTTATAGGGTTAAAAATACAAACCGAGATTCCCTCTGCTTTAAGCCTTGAAACAAAACCTTTTCGTTGGCGTTTAATAGAACCAAAATCATCAAAAATGATTTTTACCTCTACGCCTGATTCGGCTTTTCGCTTTAATACTGTATGGATTTCATCCCACATTTTGCCTTCGGCTAAGATGAAAAATTCAATAAAAATATATTTTTGTGCTTTGTCAAGCTCTTCTAACATTCTCGGCAGGAAGGCTTCTCCCGAGGAGCAATACTCGGCTGAGGATTTATCATAAAGCGGATAGCCCGATTCTCTTGTTAAGTAGTCGGCTTGACGCGCGTGCATTAAGTCGTAATAACCGAGACGGTCTCGCACATCAGAATCGTCCTTTAAGTAGCGCAGGTAACGAGCTTCGCAAAGACGCATTTTTTTCTTTATGTGGGGAGCTACTCTTCCGCCACCCCAAAGTAAAAATACGCTTATTCCGAAAACAGGGAATATAAGTATAAAAATAATCCAAGGGATTTTGTGGTCAGGATTACCTTTGCGATTAAGTATGATTATAACCGTTAAAGCACCGAGAATTAAAGTAATTCCATAAGCAAAGGCATATTGCTCGGCAAAGCCGTTTACAAATCCGAACAAGAGTAATAATTGAAACAATAGTAATAATCCGGACAGTATTATGCGGGTAGGAATTCTAATGCCTCGGTTGTTTTTAACTTTCATTGCAACTTTATTCCTTTCTTAAAATTTCACATTTTATATTTTACCACATTTTAGCATAAATTTCAAATTTATTTATATAATAGTTGTAAATTTACTGTTAATTATGGTATAATAAACTAAATATAAATTTACACGGAGATGAAACAATGCCGATTAACGCTGTAAACTTAGCAGAGGGAGTAAAAGGGATTTTCATAAAGAACGACCGCTTTAAGACTACTTTGCTTTCTTTTAATTTTTATTTACCTTTAAATAAGGATACCGTGGCTGATAATGCATTACTGCCGTTTATTCTTACTTCATGCAGTGAAAAGTATCCCGATTTTTCAAGGCTTAATTATATTTTGGCAAAGCTTTACGGTGCAAGACTTGATGCTTCGGCAGAAAAATACGGTGATTATCAGCTTCTTAAAATGACAGTATCCCTTATAAATGATAAATACTCGTTAGATGATGAGTCGCTTGTTAAAAGAGCCTGCGACTTGCTTTTAAGTCTTATTTTTGAGCCGAGCGTTAAGGATATGGCATTTTTGCCTGACGATGTAGAACGTGAAAAACGCAAAGCTATTGAGCATATAAAGGGTGAATTTAACGAAAAACGCATATATGCCAAGAAACAGCTTATTTCCGCTATGTATAAAGATGATGTTTTTGGACTTCCTAAGTGCGGAACAATAGAGCAAGTATCGGCAATTACGGGCGAAACTCTTTATAAAGCATGGGAAAGTATGCTTAAAACCGCAAATATTTCTGTTCAGGTGGTATCATCTGCTTTACCGCAGGGACTTTTTGATGAGATTTCCGAAAAGTTTAATTCCATTAAACGTGAAAGCATATTGGATTTAAAGCAGACAAAGCGGACAAAACCTGCAAACGAGGTACAGACAATAGTTGAGGAAATGTCGGTTAATCAGGGTAAGCTTGTAATGGGCTTTTCAACTGAGCTTTTCGGTAATGATGACAATACATTACCGCTTATGATTATGTGTGATATTTTCGGCGGAGGACCTTATTCACGTCTTTTCAGCAATGTTCGTGAAAAAATGAGCCTTTGCTATTACTGTTCGGCTTCAAGTTCAAGAATTAAGGGACTAATAACCGTTGATTCGGGTGTTGAAGCAGTAAATGCCGATAAGGCACAGAAAGAAATTTTAAATCAGCTCGAAATTGTAAAGAGAGGAGAGTTCTCCGATTTTGAGTTTGAATCCTCATTAAAAAGCATTAGAGATTCATTTAAAACCTATTCAGATTCACTTACCTCGCTTGATATGTGGTATACCTTAAAAGCTAACAACGATGTGCTTTATTCTCCCGATGAATTGGCAGAAAAGCTTTTATCTGTTACAAAAGAGGACGTAATTGCCGCCGCAAAAGGCGTAAAGCTTCACACGGTTTATAAATTGTTGCCTAAGGAGGAAGCGAAATGAAAAGAGAAGTCTTTGAAAGCGAAATAGGTGAGAGCTATATTAAAGCTACATTATCCTCAGGACTTAGAATTTACATTTTAGAAAAACCGCAATATAATTCATCTTATGCAATTTTCGGAACCAAATACGGTTCTATTGATACTATGTTTTCTGTAAACGGCGAAACTGTAAGCGTTCCAGAGGGAATTGCTCATTTTTTGGAGCACAAGCTTTTTGAAAGTGAGGATGGTGATGCATTTACAAAGTATGCAAAAACCGGTGCTTATGCAAATGCCTTCACTTCTTTTGATAAAACCTGTTATTTATTTTCCTGCTCGGATAAGTTTTATGAAAATTTAGCTATTTTACTTGATTTCGTGCAGTCGCCTTATTTTACCGAGGCTACTGTTAAGAAGGAGCAGGGAATTATAGGTCAGGAAATCAGAATGTATGACGATAGTCCTGCTTGGCGCGTTATGTTCAATATGTTGCTTTCTATGTATAGCAAGCATCCTGTAAGGATTGATATTGCGGGTACAGTTGAATCAATTGCAAAAATTGATGCAGAACTTCTGTACAAATGCTATAACACGTTTTATAATCCTTCAAATATGTTTATTTGCATTGCGGGAAATGTTAATGCAGAAAAGGTTTTACAACAGATTAAAACCTCTATAAAGGCATCTGAACCGATAGAAATTGACAGAATAACCGCAGATGAGCCACAAGAAGTGGCAAATAATTACGTTGAGCAGAAATTAGCGGTAGCACAACCAATGTTCTGCTTTGGCTTTAAAGAATCCATGTCGAAGCCTGAACGTAGTGTTAAGCACAAAATAAGCTCGGCTATTTTGCTTGAAATTTTGGTGGGCGAGGCTTCACCGCTTTATAAAAAGCTTACTAATATGGGGCTTATTAATGATGAATTCTCAACCGAGTATTTTACAGGTTACGGTTATGCCGCTACTATATTTGAGGGTGAATCAAGTGACCCCAAGGCAGTAGCAGAGGAGATAAAGAAAGAAATTGCCCGTCTTAAAGCGGAGGGAATAGATAAAAAACTGTTTACTGCTGTAAGAGCAGGTATGTATGGCAATGCAATAAGACTTTTTGACAGTGTTGAAGGCATTGCAATGCAAATGGTGGATGCTGCTATGTGTGATACGGGCGTATTTGATGATATCAAGTATCTTAAATCTGTTACAAGCGAGGATGTATATAAGCGTCTTTTAAAGCTTGAGGATGAAAAATCGGTATTATCTGTAATAATGCCGGTGGAGGAAAACTAAATGGATGTTATAATTTTTGGCATAAAGCTTACTATAAATCCTATTGCCTTTACCCTTAAAATAGGTTCTTTTTCGTGGGAAATTTATTGGTACGGCATAATTATAGCCTTAGGCTTTTTAATGGCACTTGTTTATGGTCTAAGAAACTATAAGCGCTTTAATCTTGACCTTGACCGTATGCTCGATGTGGTTATTGTTACCGTTCCTGTTTCGGTTTTATGTGCAAGAGCTTATTACCTTATTTTCGATGGTGAAAAGTTAAGCAGTATAGGTGAATTTTTTGGCCTTGGTGACGGTCGCGGTTTTTCGGGACTTGCAATTTACGGAGCTGTAATAGGCGCGTTTGCTTGCGGTGCCTTAATGTGCTATATAAGAAAAGTAAATATACTTGATATGTTCGATTTGGGAGCTTTGGGCTTTCTTATAGGACAAGGTATTGGCAGATGGGGTAATTTTATAAATCAGGAAGCATTTGGCGGTCCTACAGGCAGTGATTGGTGGGGAATGACAAGCGAAAACGTTGTCACTGATTTTTATCTTAAAGGATACGACGTAAACGCTTTGGCTCATCCTTGCTTTTTGTATGAATCGGTTTGGTGTATAGTAGGTTTCTTTATTATACATAAGCTGAGCCGAAACCGTAAGTATAGCGGTCAGGTAGCTTTAATGTATGCCGCTTGGTACGGCCTTGGCAGAGGCTTTATTGAGCTTTTCAGAACCGACAGTTTAATGTTAGGACCTTTCAAGGTATCGGCTTTACTTTCATTCTTGCTTACTATAACAGCTGTTGCCTTATTGGTATACTTTCACAAAAAGCAAAAACAAACGGTAACCGATAAGGATTACACATCTGTTTTTGAGGACAACGCAGACAACATTTCAAAGGAGAATGAAAATGACTAAGATAATTGACGGAAAAGTGATTTCTGCCGCAGTTAAGGAAAGAGTGGCAGAGGGCGTAAAGGAACTTAATAAAAAGGGTATTAGCGTTGGTCTTGCGGTAATAATTGTGGGCGAAGACCCTGCATCCAAGGTATATGTTGCAAACAAGAAAAAGGCTTGCGAGGCACTTGGTATTGTTTCTGAGGAGTATGCACTTCCTGAAAGCACCACAGAGGAGGAACTCTTGGCGCTTATTAAAGAGCTCAACGCTAAAAAGAGCATTAACGGTATTCTTTGTCAGTTGCCGTTACCTCGCCATCTTGATGAGAAAATCATTATAAATTCTATTTTGCCTGAAAAGGATGTAGATGCTTTTCATCCATCAAACGTAGGAAAAATAATGATTGGCGATTATGATTTCGTACCCTGCACACCAGCAGGTGTTATGGAAATGTTAGCTTACGAGAATATTGATGTAGAGGGCAAAACCTGTGTTGTAATTGGTCGCTCAAACATTGTTGGAAAGCCTATGGGTATGCTGCTGCTACATAAAAATGGAACTGTTACGATTTGCCATTCAAGAACAAAGAATTTAAAAGAGGTTTGTAAAACTGCCGATATATTGGTAGCGGCAGTAGGAAAAGCAAAATTTGTTACCGAGGATATGGTAAAAGACGGAGCAGTTGTTATTGACGTTGGTATGAACCGCGAGAACGGTAAACTTTGCGGAGATGTTGATTATGAGGCGGTAAGCAAAAAGACATCTTATATCACACCCGTACCCGGAGGAGTGGGCCCGATGACCATTGCAATGCTTATGCAAAACACATTAACCGCGGCAAAAAAACAAAATAATATTTAAGGATGATTTCTTTGATTAAACGTATAATTGCAGCGATACTTATCCTTTTAAATACTTTTACGGTAGTATGCTTTGCTAAAACAGAGAACCGTCCCATCTTAAATTTGCCTGACGAATTTTATACCTACACCGATGATAAGGCTCAGTTATCTGAAATTTTGGGGCTTGACGAAAAAAATCTTGACAATTACGTTTCTGAAAACAATTTAATTGAGCTTGGTGCAAACGAGGATAACACAAAGCAGATAAAATATATCTGTTATGCTGACAGTTTTTCTAAAGAAATAGGTAATATAAGCAGTCTTGCCGATGATAAGATAGAAGCACTTATTCCCGATATAGTTGATGTTAAAGATGCAAAGGGCAAAATTATAGAAAAAAATGGGCAGAAATTCATTAAATGCGATTTTCTTTCTAATGACAACGGCGGGGAATATGTTATTGCGCAGTATATAACGGTTGTTAATAATAAATTTCATATTTTAAATTTTTTAACTGCCAAAGCCGAAAGTACAGAATATGCCGAAAGGATATTTGCTTCTTTTTCATCTGATGAGTTTTTTAAGTATACTGAAACAGAAAAACCAAAAACGAATACTACAGGCATTTTGCTTTCAATTATTTTAATATCAATAGTAGCAGTTGCGATTATTGTAACGGTAGTTATCGATTTTAAAAAGCAAAAAGCTATGTATCCAGAGGAAGAAATTTCCGAGGAAAATGAATAAAAATAAAAAACTGTGTAGTTTTTTCTACACAGTTTTATTTTTTAATTATAAAATAAACTTTTTATTTTGTAATGCAGTCTGCAACGTAAATGCCCATTGCACCGGACTGTGAAAGACCACGGCAGATGCCTGAACCGTCGCCTATGATAAATACACCGTCGGTAAGCTCGAATTTATTGTTTAAAAATTCAGGTCTTATGGAATAGTATTTACTTTCGCAACCGTAAAGCAATGTATCATCATTAGCACATCCGGGAGCTACCTTATCGAGCGCATAAATGGTTTCTATAATATTGGTTAAAATTCTATGCGGTAAAACAAGTGATAAATCGCCGGCAGTAGCTCTTAATGTAGGCTCTACGGTGTTTTGAGAAAGACGATGTTCGTTTGTTCGTCTGCCCCTTATCAAATCGCCGAAACGCTGAACCAAAACGTTTCCGTTACCAATCATATTAGCAAGTCGGGAAATGTTTTCGGCATACTCGGTGGGTTGATTAAACGGCTCTGTAAAGCGGATAGAGGAAAGAATTGCAAAGTTGCAGTTTTCTGTACGCTTTTCGTCCTCTGCATAGGAGTGGCCGTTTGCAGTAATGATGCCGTGATTGTTTTCAGCCGACACAAGACCACCCTTATTAAAGCAGAACATACGGCATCTATCCTCAAAAGTTTTGGTTTTATAAAGGATTTTCGGTTCATAAATCTTGTCAGAAAATTCGCGCCAAACAATATCCTTCATTTCAACTCTTACGCCGATATCAATATGGTTTGAGTGCATTTTAACACCGAAGCTCTTACAGAAATCTGATACAAAGTTTGCACCGCCTCTGCCTGTGGCAATAATAATCTTTTGAGCTTCAATTTTTTCACCATTTGTATATGAAAGAAGATAACCGTTGTCGGTTTTATTAACCTTTTCGCAATCGTAAAATGTAAGCATATCAACGCCAAGTGCTTCAAGTGCGGCAATCAGGTTTTGCATGGTGACAAAGTTTTTATCAGTACCCAAATGCTTAACATTCATATCAAGAAGCCTTAAATTGTTCTGAATACATTTAAGCTTTAATTCGTCATTTGATTTATAAATTTTAACCTCGCCTGAGGTACAGTATTTAACAAGGATTTTATCAACCTCATCGATATACTTGTTGGCAAGTTCCTCACCAAGCTCCTCACCCAAGGTGCCGCCATAAGCAGTGCCAAGGTTAAACTTACCGTCGGAAAAAGCACCTGCGCCTGCATAACCGCTTGTGATACTGCAATGCTTACAGTGTACACAAACACTATTTTTTCCTGCGGGACAATGTCTTTTTTCAAGGGTATTACCGCGCTCAGTAATAACAATTTTTGTATCGGGAGCATTTTGCTTTAATCGGTAAGCCGCCATAAGACCGCCAATACCGCCGCCGATAATTGCTATATCGTATTTTTTAAAATCTGACATAAATATTCTATCCTTTTTTAAAAAATTTACGCAAAACAAAGGACTGCACTTCAAAATAGAAATACAGTCCTTACTGCTTTAATATTATACAGACAAACAGAACATTTGTCAAGAGGTATTTTAATTTTGGGGTATTTTGGAAAGCAGCTCTATAATCTTTCTTATTGAGGTGGAATTAACTTTTCCTAAATTTAAGCCGTCGGTCAAATATTGATGACGTGTTTCAGAAATTTTATAAAACTCTATAACCGTTTTGCCGCTACCGTTTTCCTCGTTAAATGCAAAAGTGAATGTAAACTCGGGCTTTCCTGTTACAGGTGTTACTGTAAAGTCACTGCATAGGACAGTTACAACCTTTGTATAAAGCGGGTTGAAGTATTTATCGTAATCTATTTTCTTACCGTTAAGGGTTACATCAAAGGAATCCTTATCATTTGGTGTAATCTCGAATTTATAACTTGCATCAGGTGTATCCACAGTAAATGAAGAAATCGCCTTGATATTTATCATAGAAACATAAGGGGTGTATAAATCACTGAGTCGGTATTCTACAAAAGGTACATTTGAAAGGGCTATCTTGCTTATAAGCTTTGAGTAATCGTTAATTACCGCACAGTATTTTGTGCTGTCCTCTTCGGTGATTACAGAAAAACTGTAAGTAAGAGTTTTTTTACCCATCGCAACTGTCACCTTGAAATCGGGGTTATCAAGACCAAACTCTTTTAATGTTTCGCTTTTTACATCAAATGAATAAGCCCCTGTAATTCCGCTAAGACCGGTTTTGAAAAGTGAAAAAATACTGTCAACTGCGGTGGTTTCGGCATAGCGCTGTGTGGGAGCCGTTACACTGTAAGGATAAAGGGACACCATAATTTCATTATCGGTTGTGGTGGTAGGCGATAGAATGATTTTATCTGTAATATTTTTGCCTGATACAGTAATGGTATCAAAGGTAAATATAGCTCCCTCATCGCTTACGTATTCTGCAATTTCATCTGTGATAGGCATACCGCTAAGTGAAGCAGTTGTAGCAAAATCAAGCGGTTTAAGTTCAAAACTTTCTTTAAGGCTTATATCGCAGAGATATATATTATCCTTATTTTCAAGTTTCAGGTAGCAGTTAGCACCGTCAAAGGAGGTATCGCCTATAAGTATTTTATAGGTTTTACCGCCGTTTTCCACAACAGTTACCGTAACATCAGGGTTATCAAGACCGCAGTCGGAAACAGTCATTTTAGTGATTTCCTGAGAAGCCGAGATAAGTGCGGCAGAGCTTACTATACTTTCGGTAGCAGTAGTGCTTATAAGCTCCTTTTCGTATCCGTCAAGATACCAATTAACCGTTTCAGCATCACCTGACGCATTTTTTACGGAATAAAAAAGCATGGTTCCGTTCTTATTTTCCACTTTAACAGTTTTAAGAGTAGCAGCATCTTTTTCAATAACGGAAATGGTGTTATCTGTAAGACTGCCTTGACCGGTACTGTCTTTCTTTTTTGGAATAAGCTTTACAATAGCCACAGTAGAGCCTATAAGTATTGCGGCAGACAAAACTGCGGCTGTAATTGTAAGCCAAGGCTTTCTTTTTTTGCCTTTGTTTTTATTACTGTGCTCGGCAGGGTCGGAAAATATGGTAGATTCCTGCATATTTTCTTCATTTTCTGACGGCTCTGCAAAATTTTGATTTTCGGGTAAATTTTCCATAGCGTTTAAGCGTTCCTTCTTCTGATAAATACTACAACGGATACAACGAGGCAAGCAAGAGGTAAAATGTACATAAACAATGTTTTAACTGTGTTGGCATCTGCCTCGGTTACCTCAAAGGTTTCCTCTGTAATAATCTTGGAATCAAAGAATATTCCTGCATCCTCAGCGTCAATTGCAGTTTCGGTAGCAGAATAGGTAACGTTCAAGTTGTTGTAGTAGCTTATATAGTTTGAGTATATGAATTCAATAGAGCTGAATGCCATAACATAGCTTGAAATGTTCTTTTTGGTATCGTTATCATAAGCTGTCTTTTCGGCGCAAACAAGACCCGAATAGGTTTTTGGAGTATAATCCTTATAGCCTTTCCAAGAGGCATCAACGCCCTTAGGAGCTGCAACGGGTTTGCCGTAGGAATCAATAACACTGGTTGCTTTAATTACTTTATCTGATGCTTCTACTGCGCTTAAAGGAGCATTATAGCCTGTAAGGCAGACAAACTCACCCTCAATTTTATCGTGAGCTGATGTAGTGCCTGTAAAGAGGGTGAATGGGTCATCGGGAATGTGGGCGTTAGCGTCGGTTTCAAAAAGGATACCCTCATCAACCTGAATGCCCCATTGTAGTAAGAAATCATAAAGTGCAGTTAAATATGAAGCATTGGGGTCTGCAAAGAATACCATACCTTTTTCAAGCTTTTCGTTATTATTTAAGAATTCCTCAATTGTGAAGATTTCCTCAGCCGTGAAATCGCGTGAAGGGGCAGGGATTACGATAGTGTCAACCTCCTCTGGAATAGAGGTTACTATCTTGCTGTCAATATCTACAATTTCATAATTGTTGTTTTCGAGTAGCTGACGGTAATACTGTGTATAATCAGTTGGAGAGTGACCGGTTATAATACCAATAGTTTTTGTCTCTGCGCTCGTCACATAGGAAATAGCGCTTGTAAGGGCGGTTTCAATTTTATTACCTACAAGCTGATATGAACTATATCCGTAATACGAATTAGTTGTATCCTCGTAAAGGTCGTATATATCGTCAAAACGCAAAACCTTTACACGCTCGTTATCACCGTTTTTGCAGGAAACTATAATATCACCGTAGGTAAGACCGTGCTCGCCGTACTTAGAATTGATATCAACGAATTCGCTTGAGTACATATCGATATACTGAACATCAATTTTTTTATTATAGGAGTTGTATTTATTGATAAGCTTTATTGTTTGCTTGAAATATTCGTTGGCAGTAGAATCGGTAATATTGTAGTAGTTTGCAGCATAATTGGCGGTATAATCTGCATAGGTAGCCTCGTCTGCCGTAACAATAACAGTGATATCGTCCGTAACCTTTTTGATATAGTCAATATTTTTTGTATCAATTGTGTTTACAGCGTCGCGTGTCATATCAAATTCTAACACAAAGCGGTCACAAAGAGCGCCCACCAAAATATTAAAAACTATTACGGCTACAATAAATATTGCGGTAATGGCTAAAGAAAAACCGCCTTTTTTAAATAACGCTTGATTTTTAATAAGCTTTTCTCTTTTCGGCTTTTTGGGGGTATTTACAATTTCCTCAATTTCTGTTTCGGGAGTTAAGTTCTTATTTTCTTGCATTTTATTATACCTCCTTTAAGCCCATCTCTTTTTCTCAAGCGAGCGAATTGACAGGAATACAAATATCGCAATAATGCTTAAGAAATAAATTATATCTGCAATTGAAAAAATATTTTCGCTGAAATTTTCAAACCTTGTAAGGAATGAAAGAGTATCAACCGCAGTTGATAACCATTTGATTTTTATCATACTTGCAAAATAGGGAACAAAGGCCACAAGTATGTTAATTACAAGGGAAAGAATTGCGGAAATTGCGGTGCTTTCAGTAAGGGATGAGATAAACATACCAATAGAAACCAAAGCTCCGCCCAAAAGCATAATTCCAATAAGCGAATAAATGTAGTACATAAGCTGAATGTTTTCAACATTTGCAGCAAGTACAGCTTCAAATATAACTGTGGGAGCAAGACCAATTGCAAAAACTGCCATTGCCGCTAAAAATTTACCTAAAACGATAGAGGTAAGCTTTACGGGAGCAGTAAGTAAAATTTGGTCTACACGTTGCTTTCTGTCCTCACTCATAAGACGCATTGTGAGAATAGGTAAAATATAGATTATAATGTTAGCAAGGGACGTAATTACCAAATTAAGTCTGGTATCGCCTACGGCATAAATGCTGTGGAATAAAAGACCTAAAAAGAAGTAAACCGCAGCCAAATAGATATAGCCGATAGGTGTATTAAAATAAGATTTGAATTCTCTTTTAAAAATGGCAAGCATTAGTTTTCCTCCTCACTGTTTAACATAGCTTTTATTTCGTCGGGATTTGTGCTTTCGGTAATCTTTAAGAATATCTGCTCAAGGGAGAGCTTATTGCTTGAAAGTGACAAAAGCTTTTTGCCGCGGGATACAATTCTTTCAAAAATGGCAGCACGAACATCCTCGCCTTTTTGGGGTTCTATTAAAAAGTCAAAGGTGTTTTCTTCAAATTTACCTAAGGAAGTAACACTCTTTACACCCTTAACACTTGATAAAATATCAAGCATTTCCTTTTCACTTGCCATTACACGTGCCACAACAGAGTGGTCAGTAGAAAGCTTGTTTGAAAGGTTTTCGGCGGTATCGTCGGCAACTATCTGACCTTGGTTGATGATAATTATGCGTTTGCACACAGCCTGAATTTCGGAAAGTATATGAGAAGACAGGATAATGGTATGATTTTTACCAAGTCTTGAAATAAGATTTCTGATTTCAATAATCTGCTTGGGGTCAAGACCAACTGTCGGCTCGTCCAAAATAAGTACGTCGGGATTGCCTACAAGCGCACCTGCAAAGCCAACCCTTTGTCTGTAACCTTTTGAAAGGTTCTTAATAAGTCGGTTTGCAACCTTATCAATCTGTACAAGCTTTAAAATTTCGTTGATATGAGGTCCTTTCGGAAATTTAACCTTTTTAAGGTCATAAATAAAGTTTAAGTATTCGCGCACCTTCATATCCATATAAAGGGGAGGTATTTCGGGCAGATAACCTATACGGCGCTTTGCATCCTCAGGAAACTCTGCAACATTGAAGCCGTCGATTTCTACCGAGCCCTGCGTTGCGGAGAGGTAACCCGTAATAATGTTCATAATTGTAGACTTACCTGCACCGTTTGGTCCCAAGAAGCCTATGATTTCACCTTTTTTGATTTCAAAGCTTACATCCTTAACAGCAAGATGTGTTCCGTATCTTTTGCTAAGGCCTTTAACCTTAATCATTTATATTCCTCCAAACTGAAAAGTTTAAATTTTCTTAAATATATTATCAAAATTTAAAGCAAAAAGTATAAACAAACTGTTAATTAGAAGTTTGTTTTTTCTTAAAATCGGGCAACTGAGCTATAATGATTGCGCAAAAAACAAGACTGCAACCGATAAGTTCGCGCACGCTTAAAGCGTTTTTGGAAATAATCCAACCACCGAGAGCCGCAAACACACTTTCAAGGCTCATAGAAATTGAAGCTATCGTAGGCTCTGCAAATTTTTGACCTACAACTTGAAGCGTATAAGCAATACCGCTTGACATTATTCCAAGGTAAAGCACCTGAGGCATTGCTGAGACAATACCTGATACTGTAACCGATGAGCTTTCAAAAAATGCGGACATTATAAAGGAAATTATAGCGCAGACAAAAAACTGTAATATAGAAAGCTTAACTCCGCCTATTAATCCCACATATTTATCAACCGCAATTATGTGAAGTGAAAATGTAAAGGCACAAAAAAGCACCAATAAATCGCCTAAATAAATGCCGTCAATTCCACCCGAGAAGCAGAGCATATAAATTCCCAAAAGGGCAATTATTACGCCAAACCATACGGGCATGGTTATTTTTTTCTTCATAAATACCGAAATAAGAGGTACCATTATTACGTATAAAACGGTTAAAAAACCGGCTCGGGCTTCACTATTTGCACCCTGGCTTTCATAAGCCGCAATTCCAAATTGTTGAAAATTAACAGAGACCGCCAGACAAATTCCGCAAATAACACCGCCTGAAAGGTATTGTTTTATTTGGTCTTTATGAAAAAATTCGATTTTTTCTTTTCTGCTTGTTAAAAACCAAAATAACAGTAAAAATACTGCCGCTATAATTGAGCGCAAGGCATTGCAGATAAAAGGGGGTACCTTATCGGCAAGACCGCTTTGAGCTACAAAAGCCAGTCCCCATATAAGGGCGGCAGTAGATAGAATTATACTGCCCTTAATATTGTTTTTATTGAACGTCATTTTTGCTTTGGCTCCTTAATACTAAGCGATATTCTCTTTTTGGCAACATCTACGCCTATAACGTAAACCTCAACAATATCGCCAACTTTAAGCACTTCTGAAGGATGCTTAATAAAGCGGTCACATATAGCCGAAATATGAACAAGACCGTCCTCGTGAACACCGATATCGACAAATGCACCGAAATCAATAACATTTCTGACAGTGCCTTTTAATTTCATACCAACCTTTAAATCCTCTAAGGACATAATGTCCTGACGAAGCAAAGGTGCGGGTAGTTCGTCACGCGGATCTCTGCCTGGACGTTCCAATTCTTTTATAATATCCTCTAATGTAGGAACACCTATCGATAATTCATTTGCGGTGACTTCAATACCGCGAGCTGAAACAAGTTCGCTTAAATTTTTAGCATTACCGCTTTTTATATCCTTTTCGGAAAAATTGAAAAGCTTTAAAAGAGCCTTTGCCGCATCATAACTTTCGGGGTGAACGCTTGTGTTATCAAGTGCGTTTTTACCGTCGGAAATTTTTAGGAAGCCGGCACACTGAGTAAAAGCTTTCGGTCCTAACTTTGAAACTTTTTTAAGTTCGGTACGAGTAGTGAATTTTCCGTTTTCCTCACGGTGGGCTACAATGTTTTTAGCAAGTGCGGGACCAATTCCAGCAACACGTGATAAAAGCTGAACGGAAGCGGTGTTAAGGTCAACACCTACGTTGTTTACACAAGCTTCAACCACACCGTCAAGAGCAGAGTTTAATTGAGCAGGGGGCATATCATGTTGATACTGACCTACACCAATAGCCTTTGGCTCAATTTTTACAAGCTCGGCGAGTGGGTCTTGAAGGCGTCTCGCAATAGAAACGGCGCTCCTGAGTGATACATCGTAATCGGGGAACTCCTCGGCTGCTAATTTTGAAGCCGAGTAAACGCTCGCACCTGCCTCGCTTACTACCATATATGAAAGACCTGTGCCAAGTTCCTTTATAACCTCTGCTGCAAAGCACTCGGTTTCGTGGCTTGCGGTACCGTTACCTATCGCAAAAACCTCTACACCGTGTTTTTTTACCAAAGTCTTTATAATAAGCTTTGCTTCCGGGATTTCGGATTTTGGGGGAACGGGGTAAATTACTGCGGTATCAAGCACCTTTCCCGTGCCGTCAACAACTGCCACCTTACAGCCTGTCCTATAACCGGGGTCAAGACCTAAGGTTACTTTATCCTTTACAGGTGGCTGCATAAGTAACTGTTGTAAATTAGTGGAGAAAACCTTTATTGCGCTAATACTTGCCTTATCGGTAAGGGAAGCACGGATTTCTCTTTGAATGGAGGGGAAAATAAGCCTTTGATAAGCATCCTCGGCGGCAATTTTTACCGCTTCTGTGCAAGCAGACCCCTCTTTAATATGGTTTTTTGCAATTATGAACATCGCCTTGTCGCGGTCAAAATCGAGCGAAACCTTTAAAACTTCCTCTTTTTCGCCACGGTTTATTGCAAGCACTCTGTGGTCGGGAATTTTGGCAACGCTCTCACTGTAATCGGAGTACATTTCGTAAACACCGACATCCTCTTTATCTGCCTTTACACGCAAAATTCCGTGAGCCGATGCTACAAAACGCATACGACGACGAATGTCCGCATCGTCGGAAATTTTTTCAGCAATAATGTCAAGAGCTCCCTGCAAAGCATCCTCTGCGGTTTCTACTGAAAGCTCGGGATTTATAAAATCCTCTGCCAAAGCGATAGGAGTTTTAGAGTTTGGCTCTTGCGCATAAATTAAATCGGCAAGTGGTTCAAGTCCCTTTTCCTT
Source organism: Acutalibacteraceae bacterium (assembly GCA_045634455.1). Lineage (GTDB taxonomy): Bacteria > Bacillota > Clostridia > Oscillospirales > Acutalibacteraceae > UBA737. The sequence goes on along the minus strand of JAZRAI010000005.1, from coordinate 25,859 downwards.
TGCAACAGATGCCCTTGTCTTTTTCTTTTTCTTGTAAGGTCTGTAAATATCATCAAGCTCGGTCAAGGTTTTGGCATTTTCGATAGCCAAAATAAGCTCGTCTGTAAGAGCGCCCTGCTCTTCAATAGAAGCCTTGATTTTCTCCCTCGTCTCCTCCATATTGCGAAGATACAAAAGTCTGTCATAAAGTTCACGCAATACCTGGTCATCAAGCGAGCCGGTAGCTTCTTTTCGGTATCTTGCGATAAAGGGAATGGTATTTCCCTCGTCGATAAGCTTTACCGTATTTTCAACCTGAAACGGCTTTAAGGAAAATTCCTCTTGCAAAGTTTTTAAAATATCCATCATTTCACCTTTTTTTGGAAATTAAGCATACTTAATAAGTATACTATATAATATAAGAAATTTCAAGATATATATTGCGGGTTTATTTTTTTAAATTAAAATTTCGGAATTTTATAAAAGTACTTGAAAATACTGTCGAATTGTGTTAAATTAAATATAGCAAATAAATTTTGTGAGGTGTAAAAAATGGATACTTTAAAGGCGATTTTCCCTTTTTCCTTCGCTGAAAAGAAGGATGTTGTAGCACTTGTAGTTAATATTGTTATTTACATTGTTGTAGGTGCTATCATCGGTCTTGTTATGGGACTTCTTGGTAAAATTCCTTTTGTTGGAATTTTAATCGGCATAATCGGTTGGATAGTTGAGGTATATGTTTTAGTTGGCATTATCTTATCTGTTCTTGATTACTTAAAGGTTGTAAAATAAGCTACATAACATTTAAAGCCGTCTCGTTTTGCGAGACAGCTTTTTTATGCATATTAGATTTTTTTCATTTCAATAATTTTACAACCTAAAATCTCAGCTTCAAGCATAGAATGGGTTATTAAAATTATCGGCTTGTTTTTTGCTTTTTTCAAAATGAGTTCTGCGGCTTTTAAAATATTTTCTTTATCAAGCCCTGTAAAAGGTTCATCAAGTATCAGAAAATCGAAATCCTGACTAATAGCTCTCGCTATTGCTGCACGCCTTTCAATTCCGCCCGAAAGGGAGGAGGGAAGGCTATTTTTATACTCGGCAATACCGAGTGCTTCCAAGTTGGCTTCGCAGGTTTCAACATCTGCCCCGAGAAGGGTTATATTTTTTAAAACACTTTTAAAGGGGAGCAACAGATTTTCTTGAAAAACAACACTTGGTTTCAGGTTTTTATCTTTTAAAATCTCGCCACTGTCGGGTTTTAGAAGTCCTAAAATAAGACGTGTTACAGTGGTTTTACCGCAACCGCTTTCGCCGAAAAGGCAAATTTTATCACCTTTTTCAATATTTAAAGAAAAGTTTTCGAGCACCTTTTTTTCACCGTAGGAAAAGCTTACATCATTTAGAGTTATCATTTGTAAACCTCCTAAGTGTTAGTTTTACAACACTTTCAAGTATTATTGAAAGTATAATTACAACCGTTGTTATTGCAAATACCTCGCTTGTTAGCAGTGCCGATTTCGAACTGCCTATAAGACCGCCTAAGGAAGCGGGGGGCAGGCATATAATTTCTGCCGCAATGCCCGATTTCCAAGCAAAGCCTAATGAGGTTAGCACTGTGGACATAAGATTTGGCATAATAAACGGAAGCTTAATGCCGAAAAAGGTTTTAAAACCGCTTAAACGGTAAATTTTTGCAATTTCGAGATACCTTTTGTCGATGTTGTTAAGCGCCGTTTCTACCGTAGTCCATATAAGCGGTAAAACCATTAAAAAGCATATAAGTGTGGGTACGCTATCCGACAATAGCCAATAAAAGGCTATTATTATAAACGATGCCACAGGAACCGCCCTCAAAAGGCGCAGAATAGGAGCGAAAAGTTCTGATACAAGCTTAAATCGGCTTGATAAAACGGCACCTACAAAGCCTACCGCTACTCCTAATATAAAGCCCGTAACAATCCTTGAAAGTGAGGAAAATACCGCGATATAGAACTCGCTTTCGCGCGATATTACAAAAAGTGCTTTTACGGTTTGTAACGGAGAGGGAAGTATTAATTCAAGATTAACTATACTTGCTATTGCTTGCCATACTAAAATCCAAAAAAGAATTATTAAGGTTTTTTTAATTGCTTTATTCAGCATAGTAGAATTCGTCCGCAGGAAGTTTATTTCCTACAAGAGCTGCCTTTTTCTCAAATAAAAATTCTAAATAAGCAGAAAGGTCTTTCTTTAATTCTTTTCCGGTTTGGCAAACAATGTTGCAATAAGGGATAGCCTTTGTAGCAATAGCGGCTTTGGGTACGATTCCGTATTTTTCGCAAAGCTCACCTGCTTTTTTTGTATCAGTATTTACAGTATTTACCGATTCAGCATAATCCTTTAAAAAGAGCTTTACTGCATCGGGATTTTTCTTTAAGAATTTGTTATTTACAATAACTGCACCCATAACAAGCTTTGTGTCTGTGCATTTATCCCATTCGTCGTTAAGATTTATGGCAATTTTTGCTTCGGGAGCCTGAACTGTAATTGTGGTTGCAACCGGTTGAGGAGCTATAACTACAACCTCGTTTTTCTTGTCGGCTACGATTTTGGGAACTAATTCGCTGCCATCGCCCACAAATTCAAGCTTTACATCTTTGCCAACCTTTAAGCCATTTTGCTCTAAAATATAGGTTGAGATAAACTCGGGATTAGCGCCTTGTCCCGGGAGATATACGGTTTTACCTCTTAAATCTGCAATAGATTTAATGTTTTCGTCCTTAGTTACAACGTTAAGCACACCTAAGGTATTTACTGCAAGCACAGTTACACCGCCGTTTGTTTTGTTATAAAGGTTAGAGGCAACATTAGTAGCAACTGCGGCAATATCGGCATCACCGTTTACAACCTTTGCAACAATTTCATCGTTTGCGGCAACCATATTGAAATTGTAATTCAGTGAGCCTTCACCTTTTTCTGCCTTATCCCAAAGAGCAGCGGCACCTATGCCTGTGGGACCCTGCAAAACGTATACGTTGCAGTCTACATCAAGCTTTGTGATTTCGGCATCAGGTTTACTTGCAGGCTTCTTACTGTCTGCTTTGCCGCAAGCGGCAAGACCTAAAACCAATAAAAGAACTAATACTAAGCTAACAATTTTTTTCATTTTTTATCACCTTTATTAAATTATTTTCTTTTGTTATTTTTCCGCTTTCGATTAGGGTATCAAGGCAACGATATAAGGTGGCGCGTGAAAGCCCCAACATTTTTGCAAGCAATGTCATACTTTTCGGAATAGCGGCGATACCGTTATTGCCCGACACAGAGCAAAGATATCCATAAAGCGTATCTTCTGACGAGCTTGCCGAAAGCATAGAAAGTTTTGAGTTTAAAAAACGGATTTTTCCCGATAAAAAGATTATATAGTTAAGTGAAATTTGTGGGTTTTTCAAAATTGCGGAACGAAGGCTTGCTTCGTCAATGAAAAGCACCTCGGTTTCTGTTGAGGCAACTATTGTACTTACATAAACCGCTTCATTGCAAAACATTGAAGCTACCCCGAAAACAGCACCTTTTTCAAAGCTTTTCATATAAAGCTCGCTGTTTCCGTTTGTAACCGCAAATGCTTTACCTTTAAGTATTACACCCATAGCATTACGGAAGTTATCGTCCGAGTAAATCACTTCACCTTTTTTAAATTTACAGGGCTTTGAGAAGCCGGATATGATTTCGTCTTTTTCAGCATCTGTTAAGCCTGCAAACAAAAACAAGTTTTTTAAGGAATTCATTTTAACCTCACGAAACTGTCTCAAATGAGACATTTTTTATTATTATACCATATTTTGAAAAATTGTCAATACTTTAACAAAAATAAAAAGGCGGTTTCCCGCCTTTTTTTAATTTACAATAGTTTTAAGCCACTGACCTTTTTTAACAAAGGTATAGCCCAAAATACATTTTATGATATTTATTGCTTGAATAATTGCAAATAAGGGCAAAATTGAAAGGGAGGTAAATCGGCTTAGTATAAATGCTGTCGGCACACAAATTACCCACATAAAGCCACTGTCAAAAATAAGGGTTATTGCGGTTTTTCCGCCTGAACGCAATGTAAAATAGGATGCGTGGGCATAAGCGTCAAGCGGCATTGCAATAGCCGAAATTTGCATGAGCCGAGCAGCGGTCAGCCTGATAGAGGGTTCAGTGTTATAAATTTCGGGGATATAATTTGCGGCAAAAATATAAATTACGGCAAAAATTAAGCTTACGAAAACCGAAAAATTAATCAGCTTAAAGCTATAATTTCTGGCTTTTTCTATATTACCCGTACCTAAAATTTGTCCCTGCAATATACCGATAGCAACGCCTACTGCCATAAAAGCTACTGAAAAAACATTGAAAAAGGTTTGGCAGATATTATTGGCAGCAACAACATCTATACCTCTTAATGAATAGCATTGGTTAAGAGTAGCCATACCGGAAGCCCACATGGTTTCGTTGAGCATTAAGGGTAAACCCTTTACGGTGATTTTTTTAATCAGGGAAACAGGAATATAAAGGCTATGGAACGCACCGATTATAAACGGATTTTTATTTTTATGCCTTGCGGTGTAGATAACAACTATCAAAAGCTCGACAAAACGGGAAAAAACGGTTGCTATTGCTGCACCGTTTGCACCGAGCATTGGTGCTCCGAATTTGCCGAAAATCAGTATATAATTCAAAATCAGGTTAATTAAGATGGCTATAACGCCTGCTATCATAGGAAGTACCGCTTCGCCCGTTTCACGAAGCGTACTTGAATAGCACTGAGTAATAGTGTAGGGGATAAGACCTATTAGCATTATAAGGAGATAGCTTTTGCCGAATTTAAGGGAAGCCGATATTGCTTTGGCACTACCTTCTTTCAGATAAAGACCGATTAGGTTTTCACCGAAAAAAAGAAACAACAGAATACAAAAAATGCATAAAATACTGCAAAATACAAGCTTAAATCTGAAAGTGTGACGTATACCCTCGACATCATTTTTGCCAAAAAACTGAGCCCCGAATATGCCGGCACCTGAAATAGCACCGAAAATGCAGAGATTAAATACAAATATAAGTTGATTTGTAACTGCCACACCCGTCATTTGGTAAGTGCCTATTTTGCCGACCATCACGTTGTCAAGCATATTCACAAAATTGGTAATTCCGTTTTGTATCATAATTGGAATTGCAAGAGCCAATATTTGTTTGTAAAATGTTTTGTTTTTGACCAATTTTTTAAACATCTTAAAAATTGTTACCCCTTATTATAATTTTGCAACCTATGTATTATATATTTTTCTTGTAATTCTGTCAAGAATGTTATATAATTATCTTGGTATAATATGTTAGGAGTGAAAATTTTGCTTTCAAGATTGTTATCGGGCAGTTTGGATTTCACGAATGCCGTAATTTATATTTTATCTACGGTGTTGGTAGTTTTCTTAACGCTTCCTGTTCACGAGTTTGCTCACGGATTTGTAGCTGTAAAGCTTGGCGATAATACACCTAAGTGGCAGAACAGACTAACCCTTAACCCGTTTGCACATATAGATTATTTAGGCTCGCTTTGTATTTTACTTTTTGGTTTTGGTTGGGCAAAGCCTGTGGGTGTAAATGCAAGAAATTTTGATAACCCAAAAATGGGTATGGCAATAGTTGCCTTCGCAGGTCCTCTTTCAAACATAGTAATGTCTATATTGGCGCTTTTGCTCGGAAATGTGTTTTTACTTCTTTCTCTAACTGTGGCAGAGGTTTTTGGGTATATTTATTTTATTCTTTTTTATTTAGCACAAATCAACGTCTCGCTTGCGGTATTTAATTTGCTTCCCATTCCTCCGCTTGACGGTTCACGTCTTTTGTTTGCGTTTTTGCCTGACAAATATTATTTTAAGGTTATGCAGTACGAAAGATTTATATTTTTCGGTCTTATGATTTTGCTTTATGTGGGTGTCCTTGACGGACCTATCAGTATATTATCAAACGGACTTATGAACTTTGTTTCAAACATTGCTTATTTACCGTTTAAATTGCTTGGATATTAACTTTTGGCAGGTAGAAAATGGAGAACATAATTTCTTATAAATTAGAGGGCTTTGAAGGACCGCTTGATTTACTTCTTCAACTTATTGCCCGAAATAAAATGAATATTTATGATATTCCTCTTACCGAGCTTATCGATCAGTATTTGGAACAGATAAAGCTTTACGAGACAGAGGAAATGGAGCTTGCAAGCGAATTTTTGGAGATGGCATCAAGGCTTATCTATATAAAAACCGTATCTTTGCTTCCTAAGCACGATGAAATTGCCGAGCTTAAAGAGGAGCTTACGGGAGAACTTCTTGAATATATGGTTTGCAAGCAGATTGCAGAAAAATTAAACTTAATGCAAACAGGTTTTGATAAGTTTGCAAAGAAGCCTGATGAAATTGATTTCCCGAAAACCTATGAGCTTACTCACAGTAAGGATTTGATATATCTATCTTATTTGCAGGCAATAGGCAGAGGTAAAAGAAGGCTTCCGCCTTCTACCGCACCATTTCAGAAAATTGTTGCAAAAAAGATTGTTGCGGTATCTACAAAGATTGTCTTTGTTATTAGAAATCTTTTTTCGGGCGGAAAGAAAAAACTTTCCTCTTTGTATAAAACAGCACAAAGCCGTTCAGAGTTGGTTGCAACCTTTTTGGCAGTGTTGGAACTTTGTAAGGCTAATCGCATTAAAATTGAGGGCGACGCCGAAAATCAAGAAATATCACTTGTGAAAGGGCATAAGGACAGATGAAAATTAGTGAATTGGTACCCGCTTTTGAAGCTATACTTTTTGCAAGCGGTGAGCCTGTAAGTATAGAACGCTTTACTCAGGTTTTTGATACAATACCTGAAACCGTGAATGAAGTAATGCTTATTTTAAAAGAGAAAACTGAAAAAGAAAACAGCGGTTTAGAATTAGTAAGACTTGAAAATACCTATCAGTTGGTTACTAAAAAGGATTATGCCGAGTATATCAAAAAGGCTTTTGACCTGCGTCGCAGAACTCCGCTTTCTCCTGCCGCACTCGAGGTTTTGGCGGTTGTAGCTTACAACCAACCGGTCACAAAATCCTTTATAGAGCAGGTAAGAGGTGTTGACTGTTCAAGCGTTGTTACAACCCTTATAGAAAAAGGTCTTGTTGAGGAAAGAGGCCGTTTGGAACTTCCGGGTAAGCCCTTGCTATACGGCACTACCAAGAACTTTTTAAAAAGCTTTGAAATGTCAGATTTATCGGAGCTTCCTCCACTTCCTCAAAACGAAAACGACCAACGCGATGTTGGTGAACAGCTCGAGATAGAAGCTGCAGAGGAGCAATAACAGTGCTCGCAGTTTATATAATTTTAGCGGTCTTGGTTTTGGCAGCTTTAATTCTTATTTTGCCTTTTAGTTTGGAAATAACTTTTGTTGAGGACTTTAAGTTTAAGGTTAAATTTCTTGGAATACCTGTTTATAAATATAAAGAAAAACAGAGGATCCTTAAGAAAAACGATAAGTCGGATGAAAAAAGTGGCATAAAGCCAAAATCATTATTTTCCCGCTTTAAAGAAAAATATGGCTTTTTTGGTACAGTTAAAGCATTTTTTGCCTTTTTTAAGGAAATACTGTCGGTAATAAAGCCGTTAATACCACATATTAAGATAAGAAAAATAAAGCTTTGTGTTCTTGTGGCATCGTCTGATGCAGCAACAACGGCTATTGAATACGGTGCTGTATGCACAGCCGCGTATCCGATACTTTCTTTTTTGGAAACTGTGGCAGATATAGGTTATAAAAAAATTGATATTAAAAGTGATTTTGAAAATACCGAGCCACATTTTTCGTTTAGTGGGGAAGTAAGGTTTAGTCTTTGTTATTTTTTGGCTACTGCCTTTAAGGCGTATAAGGTATATAAAAATTTTATTGAAAGGGTTTAATAAAATGAGTGAAAACAATATTAAGGGAATTTTAGATGTTACAATGGAAAAATTAAAGGGTATGATAAATGCCGATATAATAACAGGTAATCCCATTGTTGTTGACGGAATTACTATGGTGCCCGTATCTCGTGTTTCCTACGGTTTAGCCACTGGCGGAAGCGACTTTCCCTCAAAAACAGGACAAGACCTTTTTGGTGGCGGTGGCGGAGCCGGCGTTACGGTTGTTCCCGTAGCCTTTATTGTAATTAATGATGGCAAGGTTAAAATGTTGCCAATTTATAATGAGCTTACAACTGTTGAAAAAGCAATTTCAATGGCACCCGAGCTTATAGATAAAGCCAAGGAACTTTTTCCTAAAAAAGAAAATAAGTAATACATGATACCTTGCCGTAATAAAAATAAATTATGGTGAGGTGTCGTGTTTGAAAAGGATAATTTCGTTTATACTTTTTTTCTCTTTGCTTTTTTCTGTTTGTTCAGTAAATACGTCGGCGTTGTCAGTTTCTGCAAAAGCAGGTGTTGTTATTTGTGGTGATACGGGTGAAATTATCTATTCAAAAAACGCCGATACAAGACTTCCAATGGCAAGCACAACCAAAATTATGACAGGTCTTATTTTGTGTGAAAAAGCCGATTTAAGCAAAGAAATAACGGTTACTGCCGAAATGCTTCGGGTAGAGGGCTCGTCTATGGGACTTTTGGCGGGAGACAGAGTAACGTTTCATGACCTTTTATACGGATTGATGCTTTGTTCGGGTAACGATGCGGCAAATGTTATAGCTTTTAGTCTTTCGGGTACGGTAGATGCATTTGTAAAGCAAATGAATGAAAAAGCAAAGGCATTAGGTCTTAAAAACACAAACTTCGTAACACCTTCGGGGCTTGACGGTGCCGAGCATTATACAACCGCTTATGATTTGGCGTTGCTTACTCGTGAAGCTCTTAAAAATGAGAATTTTGCAAAATGCGTCGCAACAAAAACGGCAACCCTTTGCTTTGGAAATCCACCCTACAAAAGAACTGTTACAAATCATAATAAGCTCTTAGGCTCGGTAGATGGGGTTATAGGTGTAAAAACCGGATTTACTAAAAAGTCAGGCAGATGCTTGGTTACAGCAGCACGAAAGGACGAAAAGTATGTGATTGCAGTAACCTTGAATGCACCAAACGATTGGCAGGACCATAAGCAAATGTTAAATTATGGCTTAGAAAGGCTTAGTGTCGTTGAGATAAAACCCGATAATAAGTCTTGTAAAATACCCGTAATCGGCGGTGAAAGTGAGTATATTTGCGAAAAAACAGAAACCTATACAATATCAGCACTTGATAAAGACGGCTTTTCAGCAGAGGTTATAGCTCCACGGTTTTTATATGCACCAATTAAAAAGGGTGATAAAATTGCTACGGTTTTATATAAATCGGGAGATAGAGTTATAAATCAAGCGGAGATTACCGCTAAAACTGATATAAAAGCAGTAAAAAATAAGCAAAAATTCGGTGAAATTATTGCTATAAATATAAAAGAGATTTTTTTAAAAATTTGGGAGATATAGATGAAGGATAATAAAATCAGATTACAAAAGCATTTATCTGAAAGCGGTGTAGCTTCTCGCAGAAAAGCGGAGGAGTTAATTGTTGCAGGTAAGGTGCGTATAAACGGCAGAGTGGCTCAGATAGGTGCTAAGGTGGATCCTAAGCGCGATAAAGTAACAGTAAGCGGTAAGACTGTTATTGCTCAGAATACAAAAATGTATATAATGCTCCATAAACCGAGAGGTTATGTTACAACCTTAAAGGATGAGCTTGACCGTAAGTGTGTAAGCGACCTTGTAAAGGATGCAGGTGTTAAGCTTTTTCCTGTTGGCAGACTTGACAGGAATTCCGAAGGCTTGCTTATTATGACTAATGACGGAAATTTTGCTAATAATCTTACTCATCCGTCGGCTCATGTGAATAAAACCTATAGAGTAACGGTCGAGGGTGAGGTAACCGACGAAAAGCTAATAAAGCTTCGTGAAGGGATTTTGCTTGACGGTGTTAAAACACTTCCGTGTGACTGCTTTGTGGCAGAAAAAAGGGGAGAGCGCACCGTTCTTATTTTCATAATCTGCGAGGGCAGAAACAGACAAATCCGACGTATGTGTGAAGCTGTTTCGCTTGATGTTTTGCGCCTTAAAAGAACTGAGATTGCGGGCGTTAAATTAGGTATGTTACCTCAGGGCAAGTGGCGTCCTTTAAACGAAAGGGAAATGCGTCATCTTACCAACGTGAATACACAAAGTAAGGAGAATTAGTATGCTTACATTAGCTCCTTTAAAAGAAAAAAGTGAAATTGAAAGTATTTTTAAAGAATTGAATTTTGAGTTTAACGAGTTTTCGGGAGTGCTTACCGCGTTTGATGGTAAAGAGGTAATAGGTAAAAGTCTTTATTATCTTGATAGCGAGAAAATAACTGTGATTTTTATTGAACCTATTTCGGATATTCCTCTTGCAGACGGTATACTCAGAAGTACTTTGCATATTGCAGCAGAAAGAAGCATAATGAATGCTTTTTATGCAGAAACGTTGCCTGAAAGCTTTTTGAAAAGGATAGATTTCATAAAATCAAAGGAGGAAAAATCTTTGCAGATAGACAAGCTTTTTAAAAGTTGTTGCAGTTGCAAATGATTTTTTCTAAAAGTTTGAAAAAATGCTTGACAAAATACCTTGTATACTGTAATATATTAGGTATGCCGATGTGGTGGAATAGGCAGACACAAGGGACTTAAAATCCCTCGGTAGCAATATCGTACCGGTTCAAGTCCGGTCATCGGCACCAAAGCATTCAAACCCGAACCTTTTACCGATTGGTGAAACGTTCGGGTTTGTTGTTTTCTTAAAAGATGTTAAATAGCCTTTGTTTGTGGCAGTGCAGAGCTAGTCGCTCTGTACTGCCACTTCTTTGTTTCAATGAATTTCGTACATAAAGGAGATTTTGAAATGAAGACTAAAAAAGCACCTAAAACTAATATATCAAGACTTATTTTCTTTACCATAGCACTTACATATAATATAATATTGGGATTTCACTTGAGAGACTTTCTTGTTCTTTCTCCCACTCTACAGGTGTTCTATTTACTATCGGCTCTACCGACTTTGTTTTTAACGGTTAAGATAAATTCAAAAGCAATGATAACAGCGGTTTATATTTCGCTGATGCTTATTGCTTGTATGAATATTTCTTATGCAATTTATTGCCGTAGAGTATTTCCCATATTAGCAATCATATCACTCGGCATTGTCTTTATGTATTTTATTGCTTTTGCTAACGCCACTCGTAAAGACAGGTTATTGACGAAAATTTGTGTTTTGGTGTTATCTGTTGCAATTTTGTTATTGCTTTTCTCAGCATATATTTTCATCTACGAACAAAATGATGTTTCGCTTACAAACGGTCAAGCAACCTTGTGGGATACAGACACTGTTAAACTCGCTGACGAAATTTGTGTTGATTGTGATACTGATGAAGAAAAGGTAAAAGCAATATACAAATGGATGATTTATAATTTTGAGTATGACTATGACTGCGAACCTCTAATACAGTATTTCAATGTTCGTAAAACCTTAAGCACACGAAAAGGAATCTGTTATGACTTTTCTCATCTGTTTGCCGCACTATGTCGGAGTCAGAACATTCCCTGCTATGTAGTTGATGGCGATAAGCGTGATAACGCTCAATATCACCACACTTGGAACAGAGTTTGCTTTGATAGCGCTTGGTGGAATGTAGATATAACCTTTGATACCACCGCATTTCATACTCAGAATAGCCTTTATGGTTTTCGAAATGTTAAAAGTGCATGTTTGCAAGAAGCTGACTATTACTTAACAAGAATATATTAAACATACATGAAATATAAAGACCGGTAGCACCTTGAAGTGTGCACCGGTCTTTTATATGCTATTTGTTATTTAAGTTTTTGTTGAATTAATAGGAATGTTTATTTAATTCAAATATCATAGGATCAATTTTAGAATCAAAATATCTATTCCTTTTTAACTTACAAATCATTCCAAGACATATTAATTGCAAATCCATGACTACGATCCAATTGAGTTATAGCCGCACGATTTACATCAATAAAATTCTTAAAACTTCTAGCTTGGGCATAAATTGCTACCTTTTCCAATCGCTCAATTTCTCGCTCTGCAGTAGTTAGAATAAGGCTATAGCTCTCAAAAGCTTCACTATAAGTGTTTTTATCTAATAATTCAATTTGATGACGCAAGCAGCAAAGATAGTGTTTAAATGCATCTGTTTCATTAAAGTTTGTAGTAGAAGGTGCAACAGAGGTTTGAAATAACTTGTTATAGTGTTCATCCATGAATGATTTATCGCCAGATTTCATTGTTGACAAATATCCAGTGTTATATGCCCAATCAAGGAATGATAATTTATACTCTGACAAAGATTCGGGATAATACACCCATGTACTTTTTCGCTTTTGTTCATCGGTATCAATAAATCTATTGGTGAAACTCCTTACATTTAACCATGTGCCGGATGCCATAGCATCAACCTTAATTAATGACAATGGCAACATCTGATGGTTACCATATCCATATATCACTTTTTTGCCAGCCATTTTCAGGGTTGCGCACAAATGAAATACATTAGACAACCACATGGGACTATCTATTAAGTATTTTTTATCTAATGCTTCAGCCACAATATAAAAACCATCTACATCTAAAGCACATATTTCATTAAGAAAAGGCTCAATTATCTTTTCATTTTGTATCAAAAAATCACTAGGTAAAGCAAGAGTTGCATATATCGGTTTATCTTTCATTGTTTTGTGGGCAGCATCAATAAATCTCTTTTGCTGCAAAACAAATCGATCCTCCCACGTATCTTCATATTTGTTTAGTATGCATGGAAGAATATATGCTTTCGTCATTGCTATATCATTATATTGCTTGATGTTTTCAATTTTTTGCTCTACATAAGTGTTATTTGATTGTAAATTTGTATTTAAGTTACAGTCCCAATATGAGTATTTAGTCAATCGCTTCAATTCGCTTTTAGGGCAATAACATTGAGGATCAAAATAACAATCGACTCCCGCTTTTTCAAACTCCTTACTCCATTTGTGCAATTGTGTTGGCTCCATGTCACGAGGACTTAAAATAACTGATGCACCATTCCATTTTTTAGCGAGATCAATTGTGAGATTTTTCATACCATATCCAAATTGAAGAAATAACTCCATCTATATACACCTCCGTTTACATCGATATAGTAGATAAAACCAACCTAAACCATTGAAGAGCTCTTTGTGCATTAGGGGGACGTTTGCTTACAGGTTTTTGCATTAAAGTTTGAATTAACCCCATTAATTGTTTCTCATTGTCACCCGGTATCAAACAATCCTTTGGTGTAACTGTAGCGGTTTGATACCATATTTCATTCAAATCTACCTCATGTCCCGTAATAAAAGGATGTTTGCCGATAATTGCTTCATACATTACCACACCTATAGAGAACAAATCTGCACGACTATCAATTTTAAATTTGCTATATTGAAACAATTCAGGTGCTCCGTATCCAGGTGTATGTGGGCCAACTGCAGCAACAGTTAAGGTTAACGATGAAAGATTTAAATTTCGGGCAATACCAAAATCTATCAAATGATAAGAACCATCATCTGCACAAATAATATTATCAGGTTTTATATCACGATGAACAATTTTTAGTTCTTCAAGTTTTACAACTGCATTAAGAAGATATTCAAATAAAGATATAGCCTTGGGCAAGTCGAGAGATCCACTTTTTATTACCTCTGTTAGAGTTTTACCTTCTATGTAATCCTCCAACAAGTAAAAACATTCCTCTCCATTAAATGAAAAAGAAGAGAACTCTCTGATTTTTGGGACACCAGGAATATCATTGTTATTTACAATATCAATTTCACGCCGAATGCGTTCATCCATCTTCTTAATTATTTTAAGCATTAAAATGCCAAATCCTTCAATACTAACAAGAAAAACATGTTTCTGACCTGATTCGGGGAACTTTTTTAATACTTTTAACGAAGGATACTTTTTCAATAATTCGTTTATCATTTTAAACCTCCTAAGCGTTTAAAATTTTTCCAATACATTCATTTAAATACACCGAATTGTAATTAGAAGGAAATCGATTACGCTTTGCTCTTGCGACACGAGAAAAATGGTAATCGTCAAACAAATATATACCAATGCCGAAAGAACTGATTCTTTTAACAATATCATCATTAGGCTCTCGCTTGCACTTTGACAAGACAAAACTTTCAGAAGCAAATGACTTATTAAGTATTGCTTGTTGCATAACTGCATCCCATTTGCTTATTTTTGCCTCAACAGCTTCTATTTTGTTCACGGCAAATAAGTTTTCACGATCAAGGATGTTCCAACACTCATTTGATCTGCTAATAAGTCCTGCGTCAAGTAACGCTTCCAACGATTGTAATAATGTTTTGTATTGAATAGACAAGTCATTAATTATTTTTCTAGATGTGACATCTCTATTTACATACAGATAATGCAACAACTTCAAATCAGGAGTTGATAGGTTTTTACGAGAAGCATTCCATTTTTCATATTTGCAGGGATCGTATTCCGCAAATATTACATCAGGATAAGCGTCATTAATTTTTGTTTCTATAAATATAGCTAATTGTTTGTTGGTTTGTTCCTTAAAAGAATTCTTTTTAAAATCAATAAACTGCTGAACCATTTCAAATTCTTCGCCATATGTAATTGGTCTAGAAACAATGCCTAGGGAAGAATAATTATTGTATACTTCAATTGTTGCCATTTAATTCTTCTCCTTTGTTTGGTTTAGTGTATTTTAAAATATCAGATATGTCACATTCTAATGCATAACAAATTCTTGATAACACTTCAAAATCCGGTCTTTTAATTTTATTATTACAATATGCGTTTAATTGCGTACGCTGTAGATTTGCTTTCTCGGCTAAAAGATTTTTACTTATTTTCTTCTGCTTTATTACACTATTAAGGGAAATACGTATATTGCCAAAATCAATATTCTCCATAAACACCCCTCCATTTGTATATTATAACACAAAAATAAATATTTGCAACTGCAATAATATACACCTGTAAATATTTATTTTGCTAATCCATAGTATTAGTTTTTTAAACAAGAAAATCCTTGCCTTAAAGGCAAGGATTTTCTTGTTGTTTAGTTCATAATGTCTGTATCTAAGAATTCTTTTAAAATTTCACTTACTTTCAAGTACTCTTCTACCTTTTCTTTTTGTTTTAAGATGAAACCATCAATTTTTTCGATTATTTCATGGCATTCGTATTCTATATTATCTTCAATACCGTTCGCTGCACCTCCGTCTTCATCAAAATCTAAATAACCTACTGTCAACGTAATAGACCCTGTAGCTATTGTTTCTTGAGCTTTAGATAATAAAACATCTATGCTCTCCTGTTCGCCAGCACTCGGATCTATATTGCTAATATCTTGAATTGATAACGTCAATTCATCATCAATACCTTTTATGAGAATTGTGTCGCCGTAACTTATATAGTCTGGCAAATGTCCTTCTTCAGAGATTTCACAAGTCGTTTCACCGGCAGTTTCAAACCACTTTTTTATTTTTGTTAATTCATCATCGCTAATATGTTCTTCATTAATAATTGTTGGAAAACCATTACACTCTTTTAATTTTTTATAAAGTGCACCACATATTTCTTTAGGATTATCATCTTTATTGATTTTTTCAAACAATTCGTAATAATCTATACTCATCTCTTCGTATTGATTACGAAAGCTATTGATTATTTCGAATTGTTCGATAATTCTCTTGCTGAAATCAGATTCTGGCAATGCTTCTTGTAAATATGACTCATAACTACCAAGAGCATTAAAACCTAACGTTTCTCTATCCATATTGCAAATATCACGTTCACAATTCTCAGTTTCTTCATCTTTGATTTCATAAACTTCTTTGCGGGAATCTCCACCTAAAATCACTTTAAAGGGTGAAATTTTAAAATCTTTTGTTTCGCGATTAAGTTGAATTTGGCAAGCAAATCTTGCATCGTGTTCCTCTCTCATTTTTATACTTTCGACAAAAACATACTCTTTGGCTTCAGAATCCCAAGGAGCATTTTCATAATCTTCATAGTAACAATCAACAGACATTTTGGCCTTGCACGAAAGAGTTATTATAGATGTTTTTTCAGATATTTCATCTACAGAATGAACTACAAATGTGCCGTTTGAGATGTCTTGTAAATAAAATTCGTCATAGTCATATCCGCTTACGATACCATCCTTATCATAAGAAAGACCTCTTACGTCAATACTTTCATTTGTTTTTATGAATTCAAATATTTCTGTTCGAATACGGAATTGTAATTCCTTAATTAAATTTATCGTATCATCATATGCCTTCTCTTCCTTATTTATCGTATTGTAGAGTTGGCCCAATGAACTCAAAAAGATATGATTTGAATTATTTCCACACGCTGCCTTAAAGCCATTATCATTACTTATGATAATGACATCTTCAGTTTCACCAAAGCGTTTTCTAATTTGGCAAGCTATAAATGCGTCTGGAAATTCTTTTCTCTTTTTTTCGCCATTTTGAAAAGGAGGGTTTATTTCAAAATAATCATCTATTATATTATCTAAATCTATTAGATCAGTTTTTAAAATTTCCGCTCCCGTTTGAATTATAAAATTATCAAACATTTCACAACCCTTTAATACAAGGTTGTTCTTGTCATTAACTAATTCTAATAATTTACCCATTCCAATATAATCTACAAGCGATTTTGTGGATTTTTCCAAAACTTCTTTTCTTAACCTGCGTGCAGTTCCGCATACATCACTCACTTGCTTTGATATATGTGCCTTTGCTTCCCTTATAACAATATCACTTAAGATCACCTTGATTTTTCCTTTTTGAACATATTTTACAAGAAGCGAAAGAGGGCTGTTTTCGCTGAAATCATAGTTTGTAGCGTACAATACATTTGTATCAATAGTAACATTTATAGGATAATTAAGCATGTTTAACATTCCTTTTACACAAGTTTTTTAATACAGCATTCGAATTCTTATTTTTTACATTATATCACAATATTTTCTTTTTTTCCACAATATATGACGATTTGCTTTGTTTAATTAAGTTTTCTTGAAACTCGTTTTTTTGTTCCTTATATTATCTCAAAACAAAAATCGCCCAAATATTGTAAAATAATATTGGGCACAGGAGGTAATATTATGGGAAATATTTATGGTTATGTGAGAGTATCGAGTATCGATCAAAACGAAGACAGGCAACTTATTATTATGGAAGAAAACAATGTGCCGACTAATAATATTTATATTGATAAGCAGTCGGGCAAGGATTTTGAGCGGCCGCAATATAAAAAACTCGTTAAAAAATTAAAGTCAGGAGATTTACTCTACATACTTAGCATAGACCGCTTAGGTCGCAATTACGAAGACATTCAAAAGCAGTGGCGAATACTCACGAAAGATATTGGAATAGATATCTGTGTTATTGATATGCCGTTGCTTGACACGAGAAACGGGAAAGACTTAATGGGAACATTTATTGCTGACCTTGTCTTGCAGATACTTTCTTTTGTGGCGCAGAGCGAACGCGAAAATATAAAGAAACGACAAGCACAAGGCATTGCCGCTGCAAAAGCAAGGGGTGTTAAGTTTGGCAGACCGGAATCTCCAGTTCCGATTGAATTTGATGAATTAATAAATAAGTGGGAGAAAAGGCAATTATCTCTTGAGCAAGTATTAACAATCTGTAATATAAGTGAAGCTACATTTTATCGTCGCTTGCGTGAGCACAGAATACTGAGAAATAAATAAAATGACTCTCAAAAGGTGTACCTTTTGAGAGTCATTTTATTCTATGGTATTTTATCATAAATGAAAAGAAAATGCAAGTACTTTTAAGAAAAAATCGAATTTTTGAAGATATTTATTTAATGATAACTGAAAAGCAATTCCTTACCTGTTAAAAACGGCCATTATCAAAAGGTACACCATTTGATAATTGTCATTTTGTCGCAAAAAATAGCCCTATATTAACGGGAAATCAGGAGTTGTTGAATTTTGTGCTTTTTTATTGTGTTACCACGCGGACATCCTCGAACTTGTATCAAATGTAAAAACAAAAACTAATAAGGAGAAAAAATTATGAAGAGACATTTTTCTAAAATTTTTGCGATGCTTTTAGTATTATCAATGCTCTTAACACAGCTTATAATACCTGCATCTGCATTAGAAGCAACGAAATGTGAATGTGATCCTGCAACACGTACAGGAACTGTAACAGGCGAAGTTGCTCCTACATGCGCAAACTTTGGATACAAAGTATATGAATGTGACGAATGCCACGGAACATATGCTGAACTTACCGCTGTGCCTACAGGCGCACATGATTATGTAAATCATGATGCTAAGGCTCCTACCTGTACTGAAATTGGTTGGGATGCTTACAGAACCTGTAACACATGTGATTTAAACGAATATGTGGAAATTCCTGCTACAGGACATTCCCACGATGCAGTAGTAACCGATCCTACTTGTACTGAACAGGGTTACACCACTCATACTTGCCCCGATTGTGCTGACACTTATGTAGATACATATGTAGATGCATTAGGTCATACCGCAAGCAGCGAGGTTGAAGAAAACCGTGTTGAGGCAGATTGTGAAAACAATGGCTCATATGACACCGTTATCTACTGCGCTGTATGTGGAGAGGAATTTGTTCGTGCTTCACACACAATTACTGCTACAGGCCACGACTACCAAGAGACTGGCAGACAGGATGCTACTTGTGTTGTAGACGGCTACATCGATTACGAGTGTACTGTATGTCACGAAACCAAGAGAGAAACGATTGCGTGTGTTGGACATCACGATTATGACAAGCAGGTAATCGGCGCTACTTGTGAAGACGCCGAAACTGTAAGATATACTTGTAAGGTATGTTCCTTCACTTTCGATGAGGCTGTTGGAGAACCTCTTCAACACATTCACGGAGAGGCTGTTAAGGAAAACATTGTTGCCGCTGATTGCGTAAACCCTGGTTCTTATGATTCCGTTATTTACTGTGATGTATGTGATGCAGAACTCAGCCGTGAAAATGTTGTAGTTGATCCTCTTGGTCACACCGAGACAACTGATAGCGCTGTTGCTCCCACTTGTACCGAAACCGGTCTTACAGAAGGTAAGCATTGCTCTGTATGTGATACTATTATTGAGGCTCAGCAGGTAGTAGATGCTCTTGGACACGACTACGTTCCTACTGTAACAGCTCCTACTTGTTCTGCACAAGGTTACACTACCCACGATTGTTCACGTTGCGACGATTCATACGTTGACAGCTATGTTGATCCTAATCCTCTTTCTCATAGAGGCGTAATTACTAAAGACGAAGTTAAGGCAACCTGTACCGAAACAGGTCTTACCTTCCAAATCGAATGCGGCGATTGCCACATTGTTTTAGCAGCACAAAAGACAACTCCGATTGATCCTGATAATCATAATTATATAGATGTAGTTACTGAAGCTACTTGTTTAAATGATGGATTCACTACTCACACTTGTTCGCGTTGTAATGATACATATGAGGATGCTTTTGTAGATGCTTTAGGTCATGATGAAGTTGCTCACGAAGCTAAAGCTGCAACTTGTACTGAAATCGGTTGGGATGCTTATGTTACCTGCTCAAGATGTGACTATACCACTTACAATGAGTTAGCTGCTCTCGGTCATTCTTATGATGCAGTAGTAACCGATCCTACTTGTACCGAAGAAGGTTACACAACTCACACCTGCTCAACTTGCGGTGATGTTTATGTTGATACCGTTGTTGATGCATTAGGTCACTACGACTGCTTGACATTAGGTATTGTAGAGTCAAAATGTACCGAAGAAGGCTACACTGTTAAGAAGTGCCTCATTTGTGATGAAGTCTTCAAAGATAACTTTGTTGATGCACTCGGTCACGATTTAACACAGCATGACGCTAAGGCTCCTACCTGTACCGAAATCGGTTGGGACGCATACGAGGATTGCTCAAGATGTGATTATACTACTTACAACGAATTAGCCGCTCTTGACCACGATATGCTTGATGTAGAAGCCAAAGCACCTACATGCACCGAGATTGGTTGGGACGCATATACAGATTGTTCTAGATGTGATCACATCGAAAATTATAACGAGTTGGCAGCACTCGGTCATGATTTAACACAGCATGACGCACAGGCTCCCACATGTACTGAAATTGGTTGGGACGCTTATGAAGACTGCTCAAGATGTGACTATACCACCTACAACGAATTAGCTGCTCTTGGTCACGATTTAACACAGCATGATGCTAAGGCTCCTACCTGTACCGAAATTGGTTGGGATGCTTATGAAGATTGCTCCAGATGTGATCATACTACTTATAATGAGTTGGCTGCACTTGGCCACACCGAAGTTATCGACGAAGCTGTTGCTCCTACTTACGACACTACAGGTCTTACCGAAGGTAAGCATTGCTCCGTTTGTGATGAAGTACTCGTTGCACAGAATGAAATTGCTGCATTAAATGAAGAGATAACCTTTACTTATGAAGCAATTGGTATCAATGGTAGTGATGTGGCTGTAAATTCCGGTTATATTACACTTAATGTTTATATGAATGTTAACAGTGATATTGCAAGACTTTATGGTCTTAACTTTGCTATCGGCTTCAATCAGAATCTTACTTTGGTAAATGTTGAAGGTAAGGTATTTGATGTAACTGCTAACACATATATTGATGCAGCAAACAGCTCATATGTTGTTGCACTCGCACAAAACATGGGATACAACTATGTTGATAAAAAATTCGAAAAAGGCGAATATCTTTTTGCAACTCTCACTTTCAAGGTTGATCAAGACTTTACTGGCGTTGCAGACTTCACTGTAGTTCCCGGTGTTGCTGCTCGTAACGACGATGATGCTTATATCAATGAATTAATAGTTGATTTTGGCACAGAAGCAGGTATTAACGTTGTAACACTTGGTGATGCTGATGGTAACGGTGTTATTGATTCTGCTGATACCATGAATTTTGCTAAATGGTATAATTCTGCAGACGCAGCAGAAGGCGTTTACGAAACCGTATTTGACCTTGATAAGGATGGATATGTAACTGCTTATGACTTTGCACTTCTTCACAATGCAGTTGTTGGCAACGATGACTATTTAGATATGTGATTTGGAGGTATAAGAGATGCAACTTAAAAGAATCTTATCGATGCTTTTGGCTGCCGCTCTAATCTTCTCAACTTCAATGGTTACTGTTAATGCTGAAACTGTTGAAACTATCGAAACTTTTGAGGTGGGAGTGGTGGCAGAGACCACCACTCCTGTTTCTTTCTCACCAGCTATTTATAAAAGCGGTGACGAAGTTTCTGTAAAGATT
Organism: Acutalibacteraceae bacterium; assembly: GCA_045634455.1. GTDB lineage: Bacteria > Bacillota > Clostridia > Oscillospirales > Acutalibacteraceae > UBA737. The sequence goes on along the minus strand of JAZRAI010000005.1, from coordinate 4,426 downwards.
AGTGCAGACCAAAATACCGGCATTACTATTCTTAAATTTTCTGTTAAATTTGACCCGGATGCGCTTGAGTTTGTTGACTATACTAGTGCAAATCTGTTTTCTAACGACATAGAAGGCGTTTATGTTTATAGCGATAGTATTTGCTACACATTAATGATGAACAATGTTTCTACAGCAACTGGCGAAATGCTTACTTTGAACTTCAAGGTAAAAGAGGATTTTTGCGGAGATATCGCTATTTATGCAGAAGTTTTTGATGGACAGGATAAAAACTGCATAAACGGTCTCAATGTTGTTCCCTTTGTGGGCGGCCGTGCATCTTTTGCAGCACATGCAGTTGATACTAATGCTGGAGTTGTAACAGACCCCACTTGTACCGAAGAAGGTTACACAACCTATCACTGTGATATTTGCAATGAAAATATTAAAGGTAACACACTCTCCTCCCTTGGTCACACATCCGATGAACCTGTAGTGGAAAATCGAATTGAATCTACCTGCACTGAGAACGGTTCATACGATAGCGTGGTATATTGCTCAGTATGCGACGTTGAACTCTCACGTGAAGTAATTACAATCGATGCTACAGGCCATACTGCCGGCAATGCAGTTGAAGAAAATCGTATTGCTCCGACTTGTACCGAAAACGGCACCTACGACAGCGTAGTATATTGCTTAGTATGTAATGATGAACTCTCACGCGAAGCAATTACAATTGATGCCACCGGTCACGATGCTACAAATGCGGTTGAAGAGAACCGTGTTAATCCTACCTGTACCGAAGACGGATCCTATGACAGTGTTGTGTATTGTTCGGTATGTGACGAAGAACTTTCTCGTGAAACAATTACACTTAATAAGCTCGGACACGATATAATTACACATGATGCACAGCCCCCTACCTGCACCCAGGTTGGTTGGGATGCTTATGATACATGCTCACGTTGTGATTACACAACCTATAAAGAAATACATCCGCTTGGTCATAATCCCACGATTACTAAAGAAGAAAATCGCGTAGAAGCAACATGTATCACCGATGGTTCTTACGATAGTGTAGTGTACTGTTCAGCATGTAATGAAGAACTTTCAAGAGAAAATAAGACGATTAAAGCACCTGGTCATAATTTAATTCATCACGATGCAAAAGACGCTACTTGCACCGAGATTGGCTGGAATGCATATGAGACTTGTAGGATATGTGATTATACAACATATGTAGAGATATCTGCTCTTGGCCACCAATACGGAACACCGACAATTGTAGAGCCTGAATATAAAAAAGACGGTTACACAACACATACATGTAGTGTATGTAACCATGAGGAAAAATACGACATCACTCCTGCGCTTACTTATATTTTAGGTGATGCTGACGGAAATGAAACAATTGACAGTGACGATGCAATCTATCTTCTATTTCATACACTCCTACCGGAAGAGTATGCCGTTAATCAAAAATGTGACTTTAACGGTGATGGTGATTTAGATAGTGATGATGCAATTTATTTGCTTTATCACACCTTGCTTCTTGAAAAATATCCATTACACAAATAAGGAGATAGATTGATGAAAAAGATTATTAGTTTTTTGATTTGTTTAGTGTTAATATTCTCACTTTCTGTTTCTGTTTTTGCGGCAGAAGCTGTAAAGGTTAACTCTAAAACATCTGCAAACACTGTAAAGCTTGGCGATACAATTACAGTTACGGTTTCTTTAAATAGTAATGCAGAATTCAAATCCATGGCACTAACCCCTGTATACGATGAGAATGTTTTTGAGGTTGTATCGGGCGAATGGATTTTAACCGGTGCGATGATTGCTAGTTTTGATAATAAAAATGCTGCAATCGGTTATTCTAGTGCGGTTAATAAAAGTGGAGATGTTTTTAAATACGTTTTGAAAGTTAAAAATAACGCCTCTTTAAAAGACACAACAATTAAAACTGAAGCTGTTATAAAAAATGGTAGCACCGTTATAGCTTCCACTGCAAACACCACTACTGTAAAAGTTATTTGTAAAACTCACAGTTTTGGTGCATGGGATAAAGCGGATAATAACAATCATAAGCATACTTGCACTGCCTGCGGCACCGCAGAATCCTCAGCACATACATGGAATGGTGGTACTATAACAAAGACTGCAACATGCAAAGAAACAGGCGTTAAGACCTATACTTGCACTGTTTGTAATGCAACAAAAACCGAAACAATTGCTACAACAACAAATCATACATTTGGTAATTGGACTCAGACCAAAGAACCTACCTGCACTGCAAAGGGTACAGAATCACGCACTTGTTCTATTTGTCAAAAAGTAGAAACAAAGGACGTTGCTGCTAAAGGTCATTCTATGGGCAACTGGACTACTGCAAAAGAAGCAACATGCGAGGAAAAAGGTAGTCAAACAAGAACTTGTTCAAAATGTTCTCACAAAGAAACTAAAGATATTAAAGCTCTTGGACATAAGTTCTCTAACCCAACAGTAACTAAAGAGCCCACTTGCTCTGAAGAAGGTGTTGAAAGTGGTAAATGCACCCGTTGTGATAAAGAAACCACAAATACTTTACCTAAAAAAGAGCATACCTTCGGCGAAGCTGTTGTAGTTACTCCCGCCACTGAAACCGATGTTGGAAAGCAAACAAAAACTTGTACTATCTGCAACACAGTCATTGAGGAAGAAATTCCTATGATTGAGAAGAATGATGTTGAAACCAATGTTGAACCTGATGATACCGTTAATGTAGATAATGCAACTGATTCATCTGAAAATAACGATAGCAGCTGGATTATTTGGGTTATTATTGGTGCGGTAATTATAGGTGGAGTTATTATAATTATTGTTGCTAAAAAGAATAAAGCCAATGACAAACATTCTAAAGAAGGTAATTTTGAAATATTCAAATAACTCATAACTCTGTTTTGAGTTACCTCTCAAGCCGCACCATTGTGTAAAAACTATGGTGCGGTTTTCCTTCGGTAAAATTCAAAAAATGTTCACAAAGACCAAAAATGGTATCAAAATGTATATAAAAAGACCAAAACCGATATTAAAACGACCACCTTTCAGCTTGTAATTGCTTCTAATTGCGTGTAATCGCAAATAAGAGGCCATTAAGCAATTTGACAAGGTAAAGTCTATACAGTATAATATATACAAGCTTTAAAATAATGAAGGAGTTATTCAAATAATACATTAAACCTAAAAGGTTAAGTGTATTGGTATGCTCTTTCGTAAAGCTTACGATAGATCAAACAAAGACACTTATCTTTCGGGATAGGTGTCTTTCTTTGTTTTATGGTGTTTTTGTTTCCTCTAAATGAGGTTCAAATATATCCCGCTGATGTGCTCTAAATTGGCATGTAGTGGAGTTATGAAGGAGTGTTTTAAATTTTTTGATTGACAAATGGGAAGTTAGTTGCACCAAAAGTTTGGTGCCGAGTGCTACAGTCTGAGTTCTGCGACGGACTGAGAATCACTAGCAGAAAAAACTTTGAAGTCGGGATGGACTTCTTCAGCTAATGCTCTATTCGTATAACAAAAGGAACTGGAAGTACGGAATAAAGAGCATCACGGATCTGCTTTCACTTATGGCAATCTGTGAACGAAAATAAGTGCGTAACAGCGGTAAGGGTTCCTACCAAAGTTATTGACGAAAATTTAGGAATCCACGACGTTTGAGAGTTTCGTCGTAAAATAAAACTGCTCAAGCGGTGGTGCTACCGTCCATTAAGGGAATTCTCCAGCCCTTACGGGAATTGCACACGAATGTTACGGGATTTAATCGTAGTTTAAATACTAAATGAAAATCCTCGCCGAACGAGTGTTTAGTCTCGGCAGGCTGAAATGCCTTGCACTCGGCGTAGCGTCAGCAAATAATACTTTTGTTTTTGCACTCTTGAATTACAAGAGAACACGCACGGAAAATCTATTAATCTTGCGTTGAAAGCAAAATAGATTAAGCCAAGTACTAACCTTATTTTACAGCAGAATACCAGAACAGAATTTTCTTTTCGATATGATTTATGACTGTCTCTTCGAGAGTGTATGATTTACCTTTCGAGAGAAATTTGCACCTGCGCCAAGACAAAACTTGGACAAGATTAAAGCTTTTCGGCTCTCTGCAAGTTGTCATTCGTATTATGAATGACAAGCTGCAGGAAGCCGAAGAATACAACGAACAAACTACAGAGCAGGTGCTATGACTATCATTTCTATGATGATAGATGATTGTCCTTTAGAAATGATTTATGACTCTCTTTTTGGGAGCCGAGCCGTTTCTATTGGACGAAGTCAGATAGAAACGGCTCGGAGACGCAGTCGAAGAGCCGGGATGAGCAGGGCATAATACCCCGCGTCAATAAAGAATCAGTAAGAAATGAAGGTTCGTACACACCATTGACAGTGGGTGTATTATGCCCTGCGG
>JAZRAI010000004.1:0-13627 GCA_045634455.1 Acutalibacteraceae bacterium | reverse complement strand
GGCTGACAAAAGTGACTTTTTTTATGGCGGAGTAGGAGAGACTTGAACTCTCGCGCCGGGGTTTAGCCGACCTACGCCCTTAGCAGGGGCGCCTCGTCACCAACTTGAGTACTACTCCAAATTAATATACGGTTTATTTATTATTTAATTGTCATTTAAAACTAAGCCATCATTTTGGCTCCTCGGCTTCGTGCCCTCTTGCGGTTCCCAAAATTTGCTACGGCTTGGAGCGCCTACAAATTTTGACCGCTACGCCATTTTTTGCTCTCTTCTTCTGCCACAGGCAGCGTTCACAAAAAATGCCCGTCACCAACTTGAGTACTACTCCGAATTGATATACGTTTTATCGTTTTAATAAAAAAATGGCGGAGAGGAAGGGATTCGAACCCTTGTGGGGTTTCCCCCAAACGGTTTTCAAGACCGCCTCGTTATGACCACTTCGATACCTCTCCGAATGCGACTTAAATATATTACCATAAACAAGTTAAAAAGTCAACACCATTTTTAAGCTTTTTTAAAATCATTTTATTTCTTTTAAAAATTCGCCAATTCTCTCAATAGCTTCATTAATATGCTCAACAGAATAGCAATAAGAAGCTCGTACAAACCCTTCCCCGCTTTCACCGAAAGCTGTGCCGGGAACAACAGCCACCTTCTTGGAATAAAGTAATTTTTCGCAAAATTCCTCACTTGTCATACCGGTTGATTTAATTGAAGGGAAAGCATAAAAAGCACCCTTTGGTTCTCGACAAGAAAGACCTATTTTGTTAAAGCCTGCAACCATCATTCTGCGACGCATATTATATTCATTCATCATATATGCAACATCATCGTCACAATTTTTAAGTGCTTCAATAGCAGCATACTGCGAAGTTGTTGGAGCGCACATTATAGCAAACTGATGAATTTTTATCATCTGTTCCATAATTTCCTTAGGACCGCAAGCAAAGCCTAAACGCCATCCCGTCATAGAAAAAGCCTTGGAAAATCCATTAATAGTAATAGTTCTCTCCCTTAAAACATCTATGCTTGCAGGCGAAATATGGGGATTTCCGTTAAATGTAAGCTCTGCATAAATTTCGTCGGAAATCACAATTATATTTGTGTTTTCAAGCACCTTACTGATAGCAACCAAATCCTCATACTCCATAATAGCGCCCGTAGGGTTGCAAGGGTACGGTAAAATTAAAACCTTTGTTTTATCGGTTATAAGTGCCTCTAGCTCCTCGGGAGTTACTTTAAAATCGTTTTCCGCTTTAGTATTAAGAATTACAGGAACTCCGCCGGCTAAGGTTGTCATTGGTTCGTAGCAGACATACGAAGGTTGAGGAATAATAACCTCCTCTCCCGGAGCTACAATAGCTCTGATTGCGGCATCGATTGCTTCACTTCCGCCGACTGTTACTAAAATTTCATTTTCGGGATTATACGAAACCCGAAATTTTCTTTTCATATAGTTTGAAATTTCATTTAAAAGTTCGGCATTACCTTTATTGGAGGTATATTTGGTTTTGCCTTTTTGCAAAGAATTTATGCCTGCTTTTCTGATTTGCCATGGGGTCTGGAAATCAGGCTCACCGATACTAAGTGATATAACATCATCCATAGTAGCCGAAATATCAAAAAAACGGCGTATACCGGACGGTTTTATATCCACAACGGTTTTGTTCAGTATTTTACTGTAATCCATCATGTAAACAGTTGCCCCCTATCCTCCTCGTCGTGAAAAACAAGTTCAACGTCCATTTCCTTATATCTACGCATTACAAAATGAGTAGTTGTAGAGGTTACAGAATCAATAGTAGCCAATTCCTTTGCAACAAAGGTAGCGATATCGCGAAGTGTTTTTCCCTTTACCACAACATTAAGGTCATAAACGCCAGACATTAAATAAACCGACTCAACCTCAGGATACTTCATAATGCACTCAGCAACCTCTTCAAAACCGAGACCTGCCTTAGGCACTACATTAAGCTCAACAATTGCCGAAACATAAGCATCGTCGAGCTTTTCCCAGTCGATAACAGCCTTATAACCTCTAATAAGACCATCTTTTTCAAGCTCTTTTATAGCTGTTTTTACATCCTCTGTTTTAATATCAAGCATTGTTGCTATTTCCTCGTTTGTGTATTTGGCATTTCTCGCCAAAAGCTTCAAAATTTCGTATTTCATTTTCTTTTCCTCCCAATTTTTAAAATAAAAAACGCCCTGAAAAAATTTCAGGGCGAAATAATCCGCGGTACCACCTAAATTCAGAATTTTAAAAAATTCTGCACTCAAACTCTTTAACGCAGAGTATACGGTATTCCCTTTCGGGTACAGCTCAAAGGTAGCTTCAAAAAACAATGCATATACACCTTTCACCAAAACGGTATACTCTCTTAATAGCATATTGTTTTTCTACTTATCCTTATCATTGCCTTTTTAAATATAATACACTAAATAATTTACATTGTCAATATTTAGTTAGCAAAAGCCTTATTTGTACTTTATATTTGATATATGTGAAGTTTTGAATTCCACTGTAGGAAATCTGCTTTCCAAAAGTTTTTTAAGCGGTTCTATCACAACATCCTCAGTATTAAAATGACCACAGTCAAATATAGATACACCATTATTTTGAGCTGCTAAAAAGTCATGATGCTTAACTTCTGAAGTAATAAGTGCATCGAATCCGTCACTAATAGCGTAATCCAAAAATTCACTTCCGCTTCCCGAACAAACAAGAAGCTTTTCAATTGGCTTGGTTCCCGCAACATATTTTACTGTTGTATTAAGGGTATGCTTTAAATGTTCAGCCAAATCGTCAGAATTTTGTATATTACATTTAGCACTCCTTAATGCAAAGCCTTCGCTTGAAAAATAAGGCTTTACATCTGATAGCCCGATAGCTTCGCAAAGGCAATCATTAACACCGCCTGTTCCTGCATCCATATTTGTATGCATTGAAATAGCGGAAATTTTATTTGTTGCCAAAGCATAAACCACACTTCCGCTTAATACATTTTTAAGCGGATTAAATATAACGGGATGATGTGTGATAATAAGCTCTGCGCCTATTTCTACTGCCTTTTCAACAATTTCGAGTGTGCAATCAAGTGAAATTAAAGCCTTTTTAACCTGAGCTTTACCGTCACCGACTAACAAGCCAACATTATCAAATTCGAGAGCATCAGAAACCGGAAATTTATCATTTAAATAGGATAAAATTTCATTTACAGTCACAAAATCACTTCCCTGTAAAAGAATCCTTTAAAGCTACTGTTCTGTTGAAAACAAGTTTTCCGTCAGTAGAATCACTGTCAACACAGAAATAACCCTGACGCATAAATTGGAATGTGTCCCCTGTCTTTACATCTTTAAGCGAAGCATCAAGCTTGCAGTTTTCTAAAACAGTAAGAGAGTCGGGATTAAGGTTATCCGCAAAAGAGGAAACACCCTCTTCATCACTCGGGTTTGGAACGTTGAAAAGACGCTCATAAAGTCTTACCTGTGCGGTGATAGAATTTTTAGCATCTACCCAATGAAGTGTACCCTTTACCTTTCTGCCGTCAGGAGTTTCTCCGCCAAAGCTTTCGGGGTCATAGGTACAGTGAACAACCGTAATATTACCGTTTTCATCTTGCTCGTGTGAAGCGTACTTAATGTAGTAAGCTCCTTTAAGGCGTACCTCTTTTTGCGGGCAAAGACGGAAATATTTACCGGGCGGGTCTAACATAAAGTCATCCTCTTCAATAAAAATTTCCTTAGAAAAAGTGACCTTAGTTTTACCTAATTCAGGCTTGTTGGGATTAACATCAACCAAAATTTCGTCAGTCTTATCCTCGGGATAATTATCAATTATAACCTTCAAAGGACGAAGCACTGCCATTGCCCTGTCGGCATTTGTATTAAGATAATCACGAACACAAGATTCCAGCAAAGCATAATCAATTACACTGTAAGCCTTGGAAACACCGATTTTATCTACAAATGCACGCACAGCCTCTGCAGGATAGCCACGGCGACGCATACCGCAAATAGTAGCCATTCTGGGGTCATCCCATCCGGAAACCAATCCGTCATTTACAAGCTTTAAGCACTTTCTTTTACTTGTTAAGGTATAGTTTACGTTCATTCGCGCAAACTCAATCTGTCTTGGAGGCTCGGGGATTTCCAAAACCTCTAAAAACCAATTATAAAGCGGTCTGTGATTTTCAAATTCAAGTGAGCAAAGTGAATGAGTAACACCCTCTTTTGCATCACTTAACGGGTGTGCAAAATCGTACATAGGATAAACGCACCACTTATCCCCTGTTCTGTGATGATGAGCCTTCATAATGCGATAAATAATCGGGTCGCGCATATTAATGTTTGAAGAAGCCATATCAATTTTAGCGCGAAGCACCATTGCACCGTTTTCGAACTCACCGTCGGTCATTCTTTTGAACAAATCGCGTGTTTCCTCAATAGGTCTGTCGCGGTAAGGACTGTTTACACCCGGTTCTGTAAGAGTTCCGCGCATTTCGCGTATTTCATCAGGAGTAGATTCATCCACGTATGCAAGACCCTTATCAATAAGCTTTAAGGCACACTCGTAAATAAAATCAAAATAATCAGATGCGAAATACACATTATCCCAATTAAAGCCAAGCCATTTGATATCTTCTTTAATTGCATCTACATACTCTACATCTTCCTTGGTAGGATTTGTATCATCAAGACGCAAATTACATTTTCCACCGTACTTTTCAGCGGTTGCAAAGTCAATGCAAATAGCTTTTGCGTGACCGATATGCAAATAACCGTTAGGCTCAGGCGGAAAACGGGTTTGCACCTTCTTATAAACGCCTTCCTTTAAATCCTCATCAATAAAATCGTGTATAAAATTTGAGGGCTTTGCCGCTTCCTCATTAACTAAAATGTTTTCTTCCATTGTTATCCCTTATTTCTAATCAAGAATCGCGTTGATGCGCTTAATACATTCTTCAACACCTAAAACCTTCATAATACTGCAAAGGTCAGGAGTATTTCTTCTGCCTGTAATAGCCAATCTCAGCACAGTGCTAAGGTCGCCTGCGTGTCCTTTGAAGGCATCAGGATTTGCCTTATATTGCTTTGTTTCCTCGGCAAAACCGATTTTAGGAGCAATAGCTTTAATCTTTTCAAACCAAGCCTGTCTGTCGTCTGACGCATCATAAACCTCTTTATAAAGTTTTAAGAATTCCTTGGCATCAGAAAGCATTATGTTTTCGGGTAAATTAAATTCAGGCTTATAAAGTGCATCAAACATATATGCAAAATACTCACGGCATTCGCTCCATTTAGCTATATCCTTGCGTGGCTTCTCAACGTCACGGTCGATAGAAAGCACCGCTTTTGTATAGTCGGTATCTGCCATTAAAATATCGTAAAACTCATTATCAAATTCCTTTGCCCATGCGGTAAGCTTTTCAAAAACCTGTGCACTATTCATTTTTGAGAGCATATTTTTACTTACATCAATAAGTTTTACCTCATCAAAAAGGGCGCCTGAAACACTCATTTTCTTTAAGTTAAATTTAAACTCTTTATATGAAGTGTCAGGATTTGCTCTGCGCCAGTCCTCAAAATCGGAAGCAGCAATGGTCATAAGATAGTTTATCACGCACTCGCTGTCATATCCCTGCTCTGCAAAGAAATGAACCGCAGCCTCAGGGTCCTTGCGCTTTGAAATCTTTCGCTTGGCACCGTCATCTAATTTCATAATAGGCGAAATGTGACCAAACTTCGGAAGTTTAAAGCCTAAGATTTTAAATAACTGAATATGCTTCGGTACAGAGGAAATCCACTCGTCACCGCGAAGCACGTGGGTAGTATGCATCAAGTGGTCATCAATTGCATGTGCAAAGTGATAGGTAGGAATTCCGTCAGATTTTAAAAGAACGAAATCCTCGTCGTTCTCGGGCATTTCAATTTTACCCTTTACGGTATCCTCAAAGGTAACCTTTCTATCCTCACTGCCGGGTGATTTAAGGCGAACTACAAAGGTTTTACCTTCATCTATTAAAGCCTTTGCCTCTTCATAAGTTATATCCCTATGCTTAGCAAATTTTCCGTAATATCCTGTGCGAAGCTTATCTTTTTCCTGCTCGGTGCGAACCGCATCAAGCTCCTCCGCGGTGCAAAAACAAGGATAAGCAAGACCTTGACGGATCAATTCCTTAACATAGGTTTGGTAAATTTCAGCTCTCTCGCTTTGCTTATAAGGCCCGTAGTCACCCTTTTGCTCCTCGCCGGAAATAAAACCTTCGTCAATAGTAATACCAAAACGGTTGAGCCCATCGATAATGTCTTCTATACCGCCCGAAATTTCGCGCTTTTTATCGGTATCCTCTATTCTTGTAAAGAAAACTCCGCCCGTAGAAGTAGCAGTAATTCTGTTAACAAGAGCCGCAAAAAGCGTACCTAAATGCAGGTATCCCGTAGGGCTTGGTGCTATACGGGTAACACGCGCTCCCTCGGGCAAGTTTCTTTGAGTATAAAGATTTTCATAATAATCAGGTGTTTTATCAATATTTGGCAGTAAAAGTTCTGCCATTTTTAGGGTATCGCTCATTAAATCAATCCTCACACAAAAGCTTGTTAAGCTCTGTCATAAAAGTATTAATATCCTTAAACTGTCTGTAAACCGAGGCAAAACGAACATAAGCTACCTCGTCAATTTTCTTTAACTTGTCCATAACAAGCTCACCGATTTTTTCACTGCTAACCTCACGGTCAAGTGAATTCTGAATGATAACCTCGATATCATCAATCATATTATCAAGCGTATCAATAGAAACCGGACGCTTTTCACAAGCACGGAGAAGTCCTGTCATAAGCTTATTTCTGTTAAAGGTTTCGCGTGATTTATCCTTCTTTATAACGATAATCGGCAAGCTTTCAATTATCTCATAAGTAGTAAAACGCTTACCGCATTCAAGACATTCACGTCTTCTTCTGATTCGTTGGCCCTCGTCAGTGGGACGTGAATCAATAACCTTACTTTCTTCAAAACCGCAGAAAGGACATTTCATAATATAATTCCCCTTTTCAAATATTGGTATATTTAAAACTATTATACAATATATTGTGGTAAATTACAAGTATTAAATTAACAGTTGCTAAATTTTGTAATTAGTGATAAAATAGATAGGCAATAAATCTTTGGAGGAATTAAAATGGCAAATTATCAGTTAAATGCTATCGCTTCGGGCGATACCGTAGCTATTATGAAAACAAATATGGGAGAAATCACCATAAAACTTTTCCCAAATGAAGCTCCCAAAACAGTTGAGAATTTCACAACCCACGCTAAAAACGGTTACTATAACGGACTTATATTCCATAGAGTAATTAAAGATTTTATGATTCAAGGCGGTGACCCTACCGGCACAGGTATGGGTGGCGAATCCATTTGGGGCAGAAGCTTTGCTGACGAGTTTGACCCAAAGCTCCACAATTTAAGAGGTGCACTTTCTATGGCAAACGCTGGTCCCAACACTAACGGAAGTCAGTTCTTTATTGTCGAAGCAAGCACTGTTCCCTCTCAAATGATAGACCAAATGGAAGAAATGCCCTCTGCATTTTCAAAAGACGTTATAGAATCCTATAAAGAATTGGGCGGAACACCTTGGCTCGATTTCAGACACACCGTATTCGGTCAGGTAATGGACGGAATGGATGTTGTTGATAAAATCGCAAATGTAGAAGTAGGCGGTTCTGATAAGCCGATACAAGACGTGATTATAGAGACTATTGAAATAAAAATAGCTTAAATAAAATTTTAAGGGCTACCGTGGGTAGCCCTTTTTTTACCATTCTTTTTCTTTAGCAAAATAGTTTAACCTTATTTTTTCAAAAGCATTGACGGTTATCTTATTTCTGCATAATTGGGTAAAAATAGTTTAAAATAACTGAAAAGGAGTGGTTTTGTGTTCAGCCAAAAAGAATATTCAGCTCTTGTGAAAAGACTGTCACCGCCGTCACCCAAAGCAAAAGATTTTGCCTTTGCTTACTTAATAGGCGGTCTAATTTGTTCCATAGGACAGCTTTTTAAGGAATTATATCTTTATCTTGATATCCCGAATGATACCGTAAAGGTTTTATTACCCGTAACCCTTATATTTATTGCAGCACTCTTAACAGCACTTAAACTTTTTGATAAAATAGCAAAACATGCCGGTGCCGGAACATTAGTGCCAATTACCGGCTTTGCAAATGCTGTGGTCTCCCCTGCTATCGAGTTTAAGGCAGAAGGGTTTGTTCTCGGCGTTGGTGCAAAAATGTTCTCCATAGCAGGCCCCGTTATCGTATACGGCACAGTCGCAAGTGTGATTTATGGCGTTATATATTGGATAACGACTCTATTTTAATAAAAAACGGCTTGACCGCACGGTTAAGCCGTTTTTGTAACTAATTTAATATAAATGTTTTTTGAACGATATTGATAGTTTTTTAATATTACCTATTTTTATTTTGGAATGATAAAATATTATTGGAATAATGTTTAAAAGGAGTATGGTATTATGAAAGCACTTGTTAAAAAGTATCCACAAAAAGGTCTGTGGTTTGAGGAAATTTCGGAACCACAGGTGTCTGAGAATGACGTAAAAATAAAAATACATAAAACAGCTATCTGTGGAACAGATTTACACATTTACAATTGGGATGAATGGTCTCAAAAAACAATTAAGACTCCACGAGTTATTGGTCACGAATATGTTGGTGAAATTGTCGAGCTTGGTGCAAATGTTAAAAACTGGTGTATAGGCGATATTGTTTCGGGCGAAGGACACATTGTTTGCGGTAAATGTAGAAACTGCCTCGCAGGCAATGGACATTTATGCAAGGAAACAGTGGGTGTAGGAGTAAATCGCGATGGTGCTTTTGCACAGTATTTAGTAATTCCGCAAGAGAATGTACGCAGATGTGAAAAAGATATCCCTGAAGAGATGTATTCCATTTTCGACCCATTTGGCAATTCGGTGCACACTGCTCTCTCGTTTGACCTTACAGGCGAGGATGTATTAATAACAGGTGCTGGACCAATCGGTATAATGGCGGCAGCTGTTTGTAAGTTCGTTGGTGCTCGTCATGTTGTTATTACAGATATTAACGACGAAAGATTAGAACTTGCAAAAACACTTGGTATTAAATATACAGTCAACACAGCAAAAACAGATTTAAAATCCTTTATGGATGAAATCGGTATGAAAGAAGGCTTTGACGTTGGTCTTGAAATGTCCGGTAGCGAGATTGCCTTTAACTCTATGATTGATTGTATGATACATGGTGGAAGAATTGCTCTGCTTGGTTTGTTGAAGAGCGATACAAAAATAGATTGGTCAAAGATTATATTCAATGGCCTTATTATCAAGGGAATCTACGGCAGACAAATGCATGAAACCTGGTATAAGATGTCTGCTATGCTTCAGGGCGGCCTTGATATTTCAAACATAATCACACACAGATTAGATATTACTGAATATGAAAAAGGTTTCGAAGCAATGAACAGTGGTAAATGTGGCAAGGTTATTCTTGACTGGACAAAATTAGATTAAGGAGAAACAATATGAAAACTGCACTTAAATATTTTAAAGAAACTTGTGAGACAATTGAAAAAGAAGGTCTTACCAAAAACGAAAAGATTATAACCACACCACAAGGTGCAAAAGTAAAACTTTTTGGCGGCAAAGAAGTTATAAATATGTGTGCTAATAACTATTTAGGTCTAGGGAACAACCACGATGTTATTAACGCTGCAAAAGAGAGTTATGACAATTACGGTTACGGTCTTTCCTCTGTAAGATTTATATGCGGCACACAAGAATTACATAAGAACTTAGAAAACAAATTAAGTGCTTTTTTAGGAACTGAAGATACCATTCTTTATTCTTCTTGCTTTGATGCAAACGGTGGTCTTTTTGAAACACTTCTCACCGAAGAAGATGCTATTATAAGTGATGAACTTAACCATGCAAGTATTATTGACGGTGTTCGTCTTTGTAAAGCAAAAAGATTCCGTTATAAAAACAACAATATGGAAGATCTTCGCACAAAACTTGAAGAAGCAAAAGATTGTCGTATAAAGCTTATTGCAACAGACGGTGTCTTTTCAATGGACGGTATTGTTGCAAATTTAAAAGCAATCTGTGACCTTGCTGACGAATACGATGCACTTGTTATGGTAGACGACAGTCACGCAGTTGGCTTTATGGGCGATACAGGACGTGGCACACCCGAACACTGCGGTGTAAGTGGCAGAGTAGACATTATTACCGGAACCTTTGGTAAGGCATTAGGTGGTGCATCGGGCGGTTTTACCTCGGGCAGAAGAGAAATCATCGACCTATTACGTCAACGTTCTCGTCCATACCTTTTCTCAAACACATTGGCTCCCGCAGTTGCGGCAGGTTCGTTAAAGGTTTTGGAAATGTTGGAAAGTGATACCTCTATTAGAAAAAAGTTGTTTAATAACACAAAAATATTTGCTCAGAAAATCAAAGAAATCGGCTTAGATGTTATTGATGGTGGTACACCGATTATTCCGGTTATGCTTTATGATGAGCATAAAGCTGTAGAAATGGCTAAACGTATGATGGATAAAGGTGTTTACGTGGTTGCATTCTCCTATCCCGTAGTTCCTCGCGGTAAGGCAAGAATAAGAACCCAGATGTCTGCGGCTTTAAGCGAAGACGATATAAACTATATTGTAAAATGCTTTAAAGAAGTAAAAGCGGAAATGGGGCTTTAACCCATATTAAAAAGATTATGAATGGAACAACAATAATTTTTATTATGGAGCTAATAGGTACTATTGCTTTTGCAATTTCAGGCTCGTTGATTGCAGTAAGACGCAGTTTAGACTTATTTGGCGTAGTACTTGTTGGATGCATTACCTCGGTTGGTGGAGGAATAATGAGAGATTTGTTCTTGGGTAAAACTCCCCCAAGTATATTTTCAAATGTTATTGTTTTAGTAATTGCTACAATAACCTCTATCGTTGTTTTTATTGTATCTTATTTCAATACCAACAAGTTTGAATCTTTTGAAAAACGCATAGAAAGCATCAACAACTTTTTTGATGCGGTGGGTCTTGCAACCTTTTCGGCAATTGGTACAGAAATGGCGTGTGAGTCGGGCTTTTTAGGTATGGCAATATTTTCAATATCTATGGGATTGCTTACAGGAGTTGGCGGGGGCATAATACGCGATATTTTGGTAGACAGTACACCATACGTTTTAACGAAACATATATATGCGTTGGCATCTGTTATTGGTAGCACGGTATATTACCTGATTAGAATAAACAGCAATAAAATTATTGCACTTATTGTTGCAATGCCTATAATAGTAATTATAAGGCTTTTGGCGGCAAAGTATCATTGGAGGTTGCCGAAAATCATTTTAAAGAAGTAGTATTGTGAAAGGGAAAGAATATGACTATAACACAGTGTAAATACGTTCTTAAAATTGCAGAATGCGGCTCTTTTAATGAGGCCGCAAAACAATTGTTTATCGCACAATCAAGTCTGTCAGTTAGCATAAGACAGTTAGAAGAAGAGATTGATATTAAGATTTTTGAGCGTTCAGGCAATGGTGTTTATTTGACCGAAGATGGCGCCGAATTTGTAAGATATGCCAGATACATAGCAGAACAAAATGATTTTATCGTTAATAGATATACTCATAAGAAATTAAACAAGCGTTTATATGTCGCTACACAACATTACGATTTTGTTGCGGATATTTTCGGAAAATTAGTTGATGAAACAAAAGAAGATTTATTCGATTTTTCATTAACCGAAATGAAAACTTATGATGTTATACGCCAGGTTGAAACTTCATATTGTGACATTGGTATAATTGCAATTAGATCTAATGATATTGGCATTATGAAGCGATATCTTAGTAAGAGGGATTTGTTATTTACCCCCTTATTAGAAGCGTTTCCGCACGTGTTTGTACGCAATAATCATCCTATTTTTAATCGGTCTATAATCACGTTAAATGATTTAGAAAAATATCCGTACGTTACTTACGAGCAAGGGGATCATAACGTATCTTTTTTTGCCGAAGAGATAGTAGATATGCATAGTGACAAGCACATAGCAATAAGCGATAGAGCAACCCTGATGAATGTATTGCTTTCTACAGATTGTTACACAATAGGAACAGGAATAATGCCTTCTCAGCTTAATGAAGGAAGAATTATAAGTATACCGCTTGAAAGTGACGATTATTACACTATAGGATATATTTTGCATACCGATAGAAACATATCGGAATTAACAAAAGAATTTATAAAAATGTTGAATATAACTACAAAAGATTATACCAAAAAATAAAAATGATTATAAACGCCCGTTAAAATTCCATCTAATGTTAGTGTAGAGGCGATCATTGATCACTCGCAAAAACAGGCTTGACCGTTTGGTCAAGCCTGTTTCCTTTTTAATAAAAGAAAAAACTTTTTAAACAAGACTTTTTATTGACATCAAAAACAATGTTTTCTGAGTAATCTATGCCTTAGTTAAAAGGAATACATTTCCCGAAAAATCAGCATTTAGTGAAATATTGATCTTATTCCCTTCTTTTCTGCAAGTATTCTCATAAAGACTCTCTTCTAAAATATATTCGTCATTAAGACATATAGTAAGCTCTTTTGCTTTTTCAAAACCGTGTGCTACTATCAGAGCCTGCTTACCATCCTCGCTGTACCTGACAACAGCCTGTGTGCCAGTAGGCGAATAGAAGGAACATATATCGGTCCTGTATATATAACTGTTACCACGCTTTATTATAGGCGAAACCTTCTCATAAAAGCGCTCTGCCGTCCACATTTCCTCTAACTGAATTTCCGATAGCTCGGAAATATTGCCCGACCAACACAGACGTCCTAAAAAGCCCTGGGAAATTGTATAAGAAAATCTTTCGGCTGAATATTCAGGCTTCAAGGTACACCAAATTTGATTTTGTCTTGGCGGTGTTAAATAATGAAGATTTGCCGCAACAACAGCACATTCGTAACCCTCGTGTGTATCGCTGGCAGAGGACATTGCCGTAATATCCATCATAGAAGGCTCTAACCTGCAACCACCCGAAGCGCAATTTTCTATAATCAGGTCGGGAATTTCTTTCTTCATTTTAATAAAGAATTCCCTCACTTTTTCCATGTGTTGACGTAAGTTTTCGCCACCACTTTCCCCACCATCTACAACCGCGCCCGGAGAGGTATTATAGTCAACCTTTATGTAACCAAATCCGTTATCACGAAGCAGGTCTATCACTTTTTTATCAAGATATTCTATAACCTTTGGGTTCCTGAAATCCCAAAACTTTTCTCTTCTTCCGTTTATAACCTCGCCCACTATAACGCGACCATTTTTCTTTAACTTTAAATCATCATATTCAGCACCTGAAGCCTTAGAGGTATATTCGGTGCCTTCAAATTCAAACCAGATACCGGGTATCATACCCAAAGCTTTGATTTTATCGTTATAAGCTTTCATACCGCTCGGGAAAGCAACGGGGCTTATTTCCCAGTCACCCACCTGACTGATAGGCTTATACCAACCTGCATCCATAACAAAATACTTTGTTTTACTCTCCTTGAATATTTGGG
>JAZRAI010000003.1:0-27110 GCA_045634455.1 Acutalibacteraceae bacterium | reverse complement strand
TTCATTGCTTAAAATTATTTCGGCGGTCTTAATAAGCTTTTCTGTATCCCCTGCTTCCGAACCGAAAATAATAGTATCGCAGCCTGCCGACTGCAAAGCAGAAACACCGCCCAAAGCAAAGTTTTGTGCGGTTGACATTGCCCAAATTACAGGTAGCTCCAAAACTAAATCTACTCCGCAATTTAAGGCAGCAAGTGCTCTTTTGCGCTTGTCAACAATGGCGGTATCCCCTCTTTGCACGAAGTTTCCGCTTTGCACACATACTACTGTGCCATGTTTTTTAGCTTCGTTTATTAGGTATTTATGCCCCGTATGTAGGGGGTTAAACTCAGCAATTATACCGCAAATGCCCAAAAAATCACTTCTTTCTAATTTAGCCTTGAAAAAATTGAATATATAATGTATAATAAATTGGTTATATAATTAATTTACCATAAATTGCAAAATTTAGCAACAATGGATTTAAACGGAGGAATTTAAAAATGAAAATTTTCGTAGTTAACGCAGGTAGCTCATCACTCAAGTATCAGCTTATTGATATGGAAAATGAGCAGGTACTTTGTAAAGGTCTTTGTGAAAGAATCGGCGTTTCAGGTTCTATTACTCATAAAGCGGCTGACGGCACAAAGTACGAGGCTGAAACTGCAATGCCTACACACAGTGAAGCTTTTGAAGCTGTTGTTTACGCAATGACCAAAAGTGAAGCTAAGGTTATTGACTCTTTTGATGAGGTTTCAGCTATCGGTCACAGAATAGTGCAGGGTGGCAGCATCTTCAAGGGCTCTTGCCTTATTACCGATAAAGCTTTGCAGGATATCGACGATTTGGGTGCATTGGCTCCTCTTCACAATCCCGCACACGTTTTAGCTATTAAGGCTTGCATCAAGACCTTCGGTACAGAAAAGCCTCAGGTTGCAGTTTTTGATACCTCCTTCCACCAAACAATGCCCGAAAAGGCTTATATGTTCCCCATTCCTTACAGATATTTTGAGGAATACAAGGTTCGTAAATACGGTGCACACGGTACATCTCACCGCTTTGTAAGTGACCGCGTAGCAGCACTTGAAGGCAAGGATAAAAAGGACCTTAAAATTATTACCTGCCATTTAGGTAACGGTTGCTCTATCACCGCTATTAAGGACGGTGTTTGTGTTGATACCTCTATGGGCTTTACCCCTCTTGACGGCTTTATGATGGGTACCAGAACAGGTACACTTGACCCCTCCGCTATCACCTTTATTGCAGAAAAGGAAAACCTTTCCCCTGCTGACCTTAACCGCATTTTCAATAAGGAATCGGGTATTTTGGGTGTATCCGGTGTTTCAAACGACAACCGCGATGTAGTAGCTGCCGCTAAGGAAGGTAACCACCGCGCTCAGTTAGCACTTGATATGCAGCGTTATCAAATTATTAAGTTCATCGGTTCTTATGCAGCTGCCATGAACGGTGTTGACGCTATCGCATTCACAGGCGGTATCGGTGAAAATGACCGTGCTCTCAGACAGGCTGTATGCGAAAGCCTTACCTACTTAGGCGCAAACATTGACCTTGAAAAGAACCAAATCGGTGGCGAAGAGGTTAAAATTTCTACTGCTGACAGTAAGATTAATCTTTATGTTATCCCCACTAACGAGGAGCTTGCTATTGCAAGAGATACCTTAGCAATTATTTCTAAATAATTTTTTTAGGAGTACAAATATGAATATTAATGAAATAAAATCCGCTATACAAAACGGAAATTTCGATAAAGATTTTTCTATGCTTTATGGCGATGCTGCTTCTGCCAAAGACCGTTATTTAAAGGCTTGCGACAGTTTTAACGAGTTGTTTCCCGTTTCGGGCGAAATACGTCTTTTTTCTGCTCCCGGCAGAACTGAGGTTAGCGGTAACCACACCGACCACCAGCACGGAAGCGTGCTTGCAGGCAGTGTAAATCTTGATGTTATTGCTATTGTTTCTCCTAACGAAGACGGAGTTATCCGCATTAAATCCGAGGGCTTCCCTCAGGATACTTTAACTGCTGGCGATTTTACCTACCGCGAAGAAGAAAAAGGCAAGGCTATTTCTCTTATCCGTGGTGTATGCAGTAAGTTCCGCGAAATGGGACTTGATATTAAAGGCTTTAATGCTTACACAACCTCTAACGTTTTAAAGGGCTCGGGTCTTTCCTCCTCTGCTGCGTTTGAGGTGCTTATCGGTAACATTGTAAACAATATGTTCGGCGGAACTGCCGAGCCTATTGAAATTGCAAAAATCGGTCAGTATGCCGAACGCGAGTTTTTCGGTAAACCCTGCGGTTTGCTTGACCAGATGGCAAGCTCATTAGGTGGTTTTACCTATGCCGATTTCCACGACCCGTCTGCTCCCATTACAGAAAGTATTGAGCTTGATATAAAGAGCTTTGGCTATACACTTTGCGTTGTAGATACCGGTGGTAACCACGCTAACCTTACTCAGGATTATGCAGACATCACCTTGGAGTGCAAGGCTATAAGCAACGAGCTTGGCGTTGATTTCTTGCGAGATGCCGATACTGAGCGTTTTTACAACAATATTGCATCGCTTCGCAAGGCTTGCGGTGACCGAGCAGTGCTCAGAGCTTTCCACTTCATAAACGAGCAACAACGCGTTTTAGACCAAAAGCAGGCTTTAAAAGATGCCGATTTCGAAAAATTCTTAAAGTATGTAAATGCTTCGGGACAATCCTCTTACGATTATCTCCAGAACCTTTATTCTACATCTGATGTATCTGCGCAGGGACTTTCCTTAGCAATTGCGCTTACCAAGAAATTCTTAAACGGTAAAGGTGCTTGCCGTGTTCACGGCGGCGGTTTTGCCGGCACTATTCAGTGTTATATCCCCACAGAAATGCTATCAAGCTACAAGCAAATGATAGAATCTGCTTTCGGCGAGGGCAGTTGTTGTGTACTCAACATCAGACCTGTCGGCGGATACGAAATAAAATAATTACATAGCATAAAATCCCAACAAGCTTTTAACCGCTTGTTGGGATTTTTTATTATTCATTATTTTTTGAACAATTACATTTTTTACTGCTACACTGTTTTGCATAAGGGCATCCGATACATTTTTGCCCGCTTTTTTTAGCTTTAAGTATATAGAGAAAAATTAAACCTACAACCAAAACCAAAATAGCTATTATAATAATATTTTCAATCATGTTGTACTTTTAAAGCTTTTCAGCTTTAATCCTTTTGTTTGTATTTATAATAATAATTGCCAAAATCATAACAAAAATGAGTATGGCTACAAGGCCTAAAACAGCAGGCAGTATACTTATTGTTCCACCGATAATTAAAGTGCCTATATTATAAACCAAATATGCTACTGTGTAGCCTATGGCAAGCTGAAAACCAATTCCGCCCCAAAGCCATTTTGCACTTTTCATTTCGGCATTCATAGCACCAATAGCCGCAAAACAAGGAGGAGAGTAAAGATTAAACATCAAGTAAGCAAGGGCTGCAACCTTGGTAATTGCCATAATGCCTGCTACTTCTGTGCCGGCACCTTGCATTAAAGCAAGCTCCTCGGTGTCGATAAGGTTTTCAAGGCCTACAAAACAAACCGCCAAAGTGCCGACAACATTTTCTTTGGCAATAAAGCCTGTAATAGTTGCCGCTGCCAACTGCCAGGAAAGAACGCCCACAATCGGCACTAACAAGTATGCAAACGGAGAAGCAATGGAAGCCAAAATAGATGCATCCGCACTATCTGCCACTTTAAAGCTCCAAGTAAAGGTCTGCATAAGCTGTACTGCCATATTACAAATAAGTATTATTGTAGCCGCTTTTACTATATAAGACCAACCGCGGGCACACATAGACTTAAATGCTCCCCAAAAGGACGGAGTTTTATACGAAGGCAATTCTATAATGAAATAGGATTTTTTAGCTCTGTTTCCCGTAATAGCATTTATAAGTAAAGCACCAAAGAAAATAAGTACTATACCCAAAAGGTACATAACAGTGCTTACCCAACCTGCACCGTCAAAAAATGCACCTGCAAACAAAGCAATAACGGGAATTTTTGCACCGCAAGGCATAAAAGGAGCAAGCATAGCGGTAGCTCTGCGCTCACGCTCGTTACGGATAGTTCGGCTTGCCATAATTCCGGGAACGGCACAACCCACGGTAATAACAAAAGGAATAACAGATTTACCTGAAAGCCCAACTCTTTTAAATATGGGGTCAAGCACAACCGCCACACGTGACATATATCCGCAATCCTCTAAAAGAGCAATGAGGAAATACATTACCATAACAAGCGGTAAAAATCCTACAACAGCTACCACGCCGCCTATTACACCGTCAACAAGAATTGCCGTAAGCAAAGGGCTTGCGTTCTTAAAAAGCTCTCTTACAAAGGCCTGAAAACTTTCAAGCTGACCAACAAGAAGGTCTGCAACGGGAGTTCCTACCCAAACCTGAGAAATTTGGAAAACCAAGAACATAACAACAGCAAAAAACGGAATACCAAGCCACTTGTTTGTGAGAATTGCATCTATCTTATCGCTTAAATTCTTATCCTTTGTAAGAATTTTTCGTGTTTCTACTTCATCTACAATTTTATTTACAAATTCAAAGCGTTTGCGGTCGGCAGCTTCAACCACTGTCTTATCGGTTAAATCAATATCACCTTGTATGTAAGGTGCGCTCTGCTCTTTCCCTACTTGTGCAATAGCTGCTTCAACAAGAGATTTTAAACCATCTGCCGAAGTGGAAACCGTTTTTATAACGGGACATCCAAGCTTTTGTGACAGCGCTTCTGCATCTATCTTGTTGCCCTTCTTTTTACCTATATCACTCTTATTAAGTGCAACAACAAGCGGAATTCCAAGCTCTAAAAGCTGTGTGGTAAAGAAAAGGCTACGACTTAAATTGTCCGCATCCACAATATTTATAATAACATCAGGGTTTTCATTCTTTACATAAGCGCTTGTAACGCTTTCCTCGCTTGTAAAGGGGGACATAGAGTACGCGCCGGGAAGGTCAACGGCAATAATATGCTCACTTCCTGCATACACTTTCTTAATAGGGTGTTCTTTTTTGTCAACGGTAACACCTGCCCAGTTTCCCACTTTTTCATTACTGCCTGTAAGCGCATTATACATTGTGGTCTTACCTGAGTTAGGGTTTCCGGTTAATGCAATTCTCATTTTCTCCTCCGATTTTTAAGTTAGCACTCGCTAACCTGACTTTAAAAATAAAGACTGCCACAGGTTCTGCCTTTTAAATTAAAATTACCTGTGCCAGTTGTTTGTCAATACTGTATCTTGCATCTTTTATAGAGACAACACAGCCACTCTTTAAACGAGAAATAAGCGTTATAGCTTCCCCACTGTAACAACCCAATGAAAATAAAAAAGCATCTAACTCCTCATCATCGGTTTCTACCGATTTAATTATGTATTCCTCACCCTCAACGGCATCAAAAAGTGTCATGTGTATCACTCCCTTTCGCAGTTAGTCTCTGCTAACCGTTTATTAGAATACACTTTTTTCCTTAATTTGTCAAGTGTTTTTTTAATGCTTTTGCAATTTTATAGTTTTTGCTTGCAAGCTTTCTTTAATATAAAACCTTTTTATTTATTTTGACGAAATATTTTTTTGAAATTAATATAATTTGACATTTTATCAGCATAGTGCTATAATTACTTTCGTTCGATTTTAAGGCATTTTAGAGGAGATGTTTTTATGAATACGCTGTTATCAGTGTCTGTTGCCTTACTTGTAGGTCTGCTTATGACAAGACTTTTCAAACCGTTAAAGTTGCCCTCGGTTACGGCTTATCTTATTGCGGGCGTTTTGGTGGGGCCTTATGTTTTAGGTCAGCTTAACCTTAACGGTATCGGTTTTGCCTCACACGGCGAGGTTTCAAGCTTAGCGCTAATTTCTGAAGTAGCACTTGGGTTTATTGCTTTTTCAATAGGCAATGAATTCAGATTAAGTGAACTTAAAAAAACAGGTAAACAAGCTTTAGTAATTGGTATTGTGCAGGCTATTACCGCCACACTTTTGGTAGATATTGCGCTTTATTGCGTGCATCTTGCAATGCCTGATGTGTTATCTGTGCCTCAATTAATAACACTTGGTGCTATTGCTACTGCTACTGCTCCTGCGGCTACATTAATGGTAGTGCGTCAGTACAAGGCACACGGTCCTTTAACCAAGCTTTTGCTCCCGATAGTAGCCCTTGACGACGCAGTTGGTTTAATCGTTTTTGCCGTTTCATTCGGAATTGCAAGAACGCTTGTAAGCGGTACCATTGATTTGGTTTCAATTCTTGTTAATCCTTTTGTCGAAATTATATGCTCATTAGCTTTGGGTGCTTTAATGGGATATATACTCACTTTACTCGAAAAGCTTTTCAATTCTAATACAAACCGTTTAAACCTTACTATCGGTGCCGTTCTTCTTACCACATCAATTTCAATGCTTGAATTTGAAATCGGCGGTGTACATATCCATTTCAGTTCACTTTTAAGCTGTATGATGTTGGGTACCGTTTTCTGCAACATATGTCCCCTTTCAGAGGACCTTATGAAAGCTGCCGACAAATGGACCTCCCCTGTTTTTGCTTTGTTCTTTGTAATAAGCGGTGCAGAATTAGAGCTCAGCGTTTTCACATCACTTTCAATAGTGATAATTGGTGTGGTTTACATAATAACAAGATGTATGGGTAAATACCTCGGAACTTTTGTTAGTGCAACTGCTACCGGTTGCAACAAAAATATCCGCAAATATTTAGGTATTACCCTTTTCCCACAAGCCGGTGTTGCGCTCGGTATGTGTGCAACCGCAATGCAACTTGGAAGCGATGGTGCTCTTATCAGAAACATTACGCTTTTTGCAGTGCTTGTGTATGAGCTTGTAGGACCTTTGATGACACGTATGTCACTTCAAGCAGCAGGCGAAATTAAACCCATTTCAGATGAGGTTAAAATGCGCCGTCAGACAAAGCTTGAAGCTGCTAACAACACAAAATAAAAAAATCTTAAAAACGGTCTGCTCCGCTTTCTGCGGAACAGACTGTTTTTTTATTTTTCGCCAACAAAAAATGCAATAAAATCACAATAAATGTATATTTTTATAATATTGACTTATTGTAATAATTAAGATATAATGTATAATTGGTAATTTTGATTAAAAAAACAGGCAAAATCTGTTAATTTTTTAACGATTTTGGCGAAGAAAGGTAAATGGTAATGACTTTCTATTTAAAAGGAGCAAAAATTCCGCATTATAAGAATACATCGGGTATGTCTGCTGTAAAACTGCCGGATGTTAAAAAGGTTGTTATTCCTACTGCTATGCATATAGGAGCACCTGCAAAACCGATAGTTAAAAAAGGTGACACTGTTAAAGTGGGAACTCTTATTGCCGAACAAAACGGCTTCGTTTCATCTCCCGTATATGCAAGTATTTCGGGTACAGTTACCGCCGTTGAGGATATCTTACTTTCAAACGGAAAAACTGCCCCCGCAATCACAATTGAATCGGACGGTAAAATGGAAAAGGATGAAAACATAACTCCCCCTACCGTTCGCAAAAAACAAGATTTGCTTGATGCTTTGAAGCAAAGCGGAATTGTAGGTCTTGGCGGTGCAGGATTCCCGACCTATGTTAAATTTGCTACTGATAAAAAGATTGAATATTTGGTTGTAAACGGTGCCGAGTGCGAGCCCTTTATCACGAGCGACTCTGTAACAATGGTTGACAGTGCAAAGGATATTTTAAAAGCTATTGACGTATTAACAAAGCGTTTTAAAATTGATAAGGTTATAATCGGCATTGAAAAGAACAAGCCCGAAGCTATCAGCAAAATGCGTGAGATAGCAGAAAAGAACGATAAGATTTCAGTTAAGGTACTTCCCTCCCTTTATCCGCAAGGCGGTGAAAAGGTGTTGGTATACCACACCACAGGCAGGGTAATACCCATGGGTAAGCTTCCCATTGATGTTGGCTGCGTAGTAATTAACAGTACCACCCTTGCCACCATAGGCAAATATATTAAGACAGGTATGCCTCTTGTTGAAAAATGCATTACTGTTGACGGCGGTGCTGTTGAAAAGCCTCAAAACGTAATTGCTCCGATAGGAACTCCCGTTTCAGAGCTTCTTAATTTCTGTGGAATGAAGAGCGAGCCTAAAAAAATTCTTTACGGCGGTCCTATGATGGGAATTGCCGTTCCCGATATTGATGCCCCCGTTCTTAAAAATACCAATGCTATTTTAGCTTTAAATGAGCAACAGGCAGAGGAGCCAAAAACCACCGCTTGTATAAAGTGTGGTTCTTGCGCACACCACTGTCCGTTTGGTATTGACCCCACAAGAATTGCAGAAGCTAAAAAGCAACAGGATATTGAACTGCTTAAAAAGGTTGGTACCGAGCTTTGTATGGAATGCGGATGTTGTTCATTTGTATGTCCTGCAAAACGCCCGATTGTTCAAAACAACAGACTTGCAAAAGTAATGCTCAGAGAAGCTGCAGCAAAGGAGGCAAAATAAAATATGTCAGCACTACACTTAACCTCTTCTCCACATATAAGACAAAATATCACAACCTCCTCTATTATGTTGGATGTTATAATTTCGCTATTACCGGCAACGGTTGCAGGCACTTTGATTTTTGGTATCAGAGCGTTGTTACTTATAGCCGTTTGTGTATTTACATGCGTTTTATCAGAATTTCTTTTTAATAAAATCAATAAAAAGGAGCAGACAATAGGTGATTTAAGCGCCGTTGTAACGGGTCTTATATTGGGACTTAATTTACCGCAGTCCTTACCTGTTTGGCAGGCAGTTATAGGTTCTATATTTGCTATAATTGTGGTAAAATGCATTTTCGGCGGTATTGGCTGTAACATTGTAAACCCTGCTCTTACTGCACGCGTATTTATGCTTATTGCTTTTCCGTCTGCTATGTCAAAGGCTGTTTTCCCGAAATTTGTTGATACCGCTTCATCAGCTACTCCCTTAGTTTTAATAAGCGAGGGTAACGCTCCTTCAATTAAAACCCTGTTTTTAGGATTTACGGGCGGTGCTATCGGCGAAACCTGTGCGTTAGCACTTCTTGTCGGCGGAATTTATTTAATTGCACGCCGTGTAATCACCTGGCATATCCCGACAGCATTTATAGGAACAGTTTTTATCCTTAGCTTCTTGCTTGACGGTTTCAGCTTTACAGCAGCTCTTTCATGGGTGCTTTCAGGCGGACTTTTCCTTGGTGCATTCTTTATGGCAACCGATTACGTAACCTCTCCTTATAACGTTGTTCCTAAGCTTATTTACGGTATAGGTGCAGGTGTTATAACCGTACTCATCCGTTTTTACGGCAACCTGCCCGAGGGTGTATCCTATGCGCTGCTTTTAATGAACATCCTTAATCCCTATATCGAAAAAATTGCGCCAAGAAAACTGTTTGGAGGTAATGTTAAATGAAGCAACATCTTAAAACAGTTTTATCACTCACCATTATTTGTGCTGTTGTAGCAGTTTTATTGGCACTTACCAATTCTATCACAGAACCGATTATCGCAAAGCAAGAAAGCTCCGCTACTCAGGGCGCATTGAAAGAAGTTTTGCCAAGCGGAGAGGATTTTAAAGCGATAGACCTTTCTAAATACAAATTCCCCGCTACCGTAATTGAAGCTTACAGCGAGAAAAACGGAGGATGTGTGTTTAAATTAGAAACAACCGGCTATTCAAGCGGACTTGTTATTATGTGCGGTATTTCGCCTGACGGTACAGTAGCTGGTGCAGTGTGCATTGCATCGCAGGAAACAAACAATGCAGAAAAAACCTATGGTGAAAAGGTTAAAGGAAAAAATGCTGAAAACATTGATACAGTAGATACCGTATCAGGCTCTACCTTAACATCAACCGCTTACAGAAATGCCGTAAAGGATGCACTTAATGCATTTAAAATTTTCGGCGGCGAAGCAGTTGATATAAGAACCGATGCCGAAATTTTAGCAGAGGGCTTAAACACTGCTCTTCCTGAAGCTAAAGGCAATTTCACAGTTTACTATATGAAAGATAATGTTTCGGTATATGAAGGTGCCGATAATACGGGTTACGTTTTCAGGGTAAACGATGTGTTTGTTCCGACCGATATTAACGGAAATATTTTAACCGAGCCGGATGAAGCTACCTTTAATACCGTATCTGCTCTTACAAATAATATTTTGGAAACAAAGCTTACCGCAATAGATAAAACAAAATATCCAAGCATTAAAAGTGCGGTTGAAGAAATCCGCAAAACCCCCGACGGTGGTTACCGCTTTAAGCTTCGCGCAGAGGGTTACGGAATTTTAGGAAAAAGCGATAAATGGCATCCTACAAGCGGAGAATTTATTAAAATTACCGCATTTGTATCCGCAAACGGTGAAATCCTCTCCTGCGTTACTACCGCTGAGGGCGAAACAGAAAACGTAGGTTCTATTTGCGCAACACCCGAATTCTATACCCAATTTAATGGAAAGAACGAAGGAAATTATAACGAAATTGATGCTATAAGCGGCGCTACCATTACTACCGACGGTTATAAAGCCGCTATAAACATTATGTTTGAGACAATTAAAATTCTGAAAGGAGAAGTACTATGAAAAACGGAAATTTATCACTGATATTAAAAGGTCTTCTCCTTGAAAACCCTGTATTTGTACTAATACTCGGCACCTGCCCCACCTTGGCAATTTCCACCACCGTTATCGGTGCATTAGGTATGGGCCTTGCTGCAACAGCAGTTTTAATCTGCTCCAATGTTGTAATATCACTGTTACGTAAGGTAATTCCCGAAACGGTACGAATTCCTTGCTATATCGTAATTATTGCAGGGTTTGTAACCATAGTTCAAATGGTGATTCACGCATATCTCCCCTCTCTTTACGAAACCTTGGGTGTGTATCTTGCGCTGATTACCGTTAACTGCATAATTTTAGGCAGAGCTGAAATGTTTGCAAGCAAAAGCAATGTGCTTTACTCTGCGTTAGACGGCCTCGGTATGGGACTTGGCTTTACCTTGGCGCTTTTCGCAATGGCTCTAATCCGCGAAACTCTCGGTAAGGGAAGCATTTTCGGAATTGCAATTCCATTTATGGAAAACTTTAAAATTTCAATTTTAGCTCAGGCTCCCGGCGGATTTATGATTTACGGTCTGCTTATTGCCATAGTTTACAAATGCACTCACGGAAAGGCTCCGTATAAAAGAAGCTTTTCTTGTGAAGGCTGTCCCTCTGCAGCTTTCTGCGGCAAGAAGGAATGTGCTGTTTTAGAAAAGGAGGAAAATTAAATGGAAAACTTTAAGTTGTTAATTTTTATCCTTATGTCTTCTATACTTGTAAACAACTACGTTTTAAGTAAATTCTTGGGTATATGCCCGTTTTTGGGTGTTTCAAAAAAGCTTAATTCTGCCGTTGGTATGGGTATTGCCGTAATATTTGTTATGGTAATGGCAACCGCCGTAACCTACCCGATACAAGTCTTTGTTCTTGACAAACTTGGTCTTGGCTATATGCAGACTATTGTGTTTATACTAATAATAGCTGCTCTCGTTCAGTTTACTGAAATGGCTCTTAAAAAATTCTTGCCGTCACTTCATAAAAGTCTCGGCGTGTATTTACCGCTTATCACTACCAACTGTGCAGTGCTTGGTGTTACAATTCAAAACATTTCAGACGGATACAACTTCTTGCAGTCAATAGTATCCTCCCTTGGTTGCGGACTTGGTTTCTTGCTTGCCATGGTGCTTTTCTCAGGTCTTCGTGCAAAAATAGTTGAAAGCGAAATTCCCGAAAGCTTCAAGGGACTTCCCGTAACACTTATTTCCGCTTCCTTTGTTTCTATGGCTTTTATCGGCTTTGGCGGAATTGCCGAAAAACTTTTTATGTAAGGAGTGGAAGCTATGATAATAGATATTTTAATTGGATTTGGCTGTGTGACAGCCGTTGGTCTTGTAGCTGCAATTCTTTTGGCCTTAGCTTCACATTTCTTGTTTGTACCTGAAAATGAAACAGTTAAAAAGGTGCGCGAGTGCCTTCCCGGTGTAAACTGCGGTGCTTGCGGATATGCAGGTTGCGATGAATACGCAAAAGCCGTTGCAGAACAGGGCGCTAAAACTAATCTTTGTGTTCCGGGTGCCGATGCCGTTTCGGAGGATATTTCAAAAATTATGGGTGTAGCATTTGAGGATGTTGTTGAAATGGCAGCATTTGTACGTTGTAACGGCAATGTGAATGACACATTAGAACCCAATATTTATGAAGGAATTCCCACCTGCAAAGCAGCCTCTATGCTTTACGGCGGTCCTAATGCCTGCAAATACAGTTGTCTTGGTTGTGGTGACTGTGCTGCCATCTGCCCTGTAAACGCTATCTGCGTAGATGACGGTGTTGCACGTGTAAACCGTGAAATATGTATTGGTTGCGGTCTTTGCGTTGAAACCTGCCCTAAGGGTATAATAGAGTTGTCTCCCCAAATAGCTAAGGTTGCCGTTATGTGCAGCAGCCATGATAAAGGTGCCGTTGCACGTAAAAAATGCAAAAACGCCTGCATAGGCTGTAAAAAGTGCGAACTAAACTGCCCACATGACGCGATAAAAGTTGTTGACAATTTAGCTACCATAGATTATAGTAAATGTACCGGTTGCGGTAAATGTGCAGAGGTTTGTCCCACAAAGTGCATTAAATTAATCTGATGAAAAAACATCTTCGTAATGATTTAATTTTAATAAGCTCTGTTTTGGTGGTTGCATTTTCGGTATTTATGATACTAAAATTCACAGCTAAAAGTGGTAATCACGTTAAAGTAAATTTAAACGGCAAAAATGTAGCCGTTTATCCTTTAGAAAAAAACTCGGAGCATAAAATTAATACCGACTACGGCTATAATCTGCTTGTTATTAAAGATGGCAGTGCTTATATAGCCGATGCCGATTGCAGGGATAAAATCTGTCAGCATCACCGAGCCATAAAAAAAGAGGGCGAAAGCATTATTTGTCTTCCCCACAAGTTAGTTGTTACGGTTGAGGGGGACTAAGATGAAGTCTAAAAAAACAGCATACTTGGCAATATTTACCGCCTGTGCTCTTATACTTTCATTTGTAGAAACTCTTATTCCTCCCGTATACTCAGCAGTACCGGGAATTAAAATAGGGCTTCCTAACATAATAATTATTTACGCTCTTTATAAAATTTCATTTTTAAGCGCATTTGCAGTATCACTTGTAAGAGTTTTGCTTGTCGCTTTACTTTTTGGTAATGTGATGACTTTACTTTACAGTTTAGCAGGTGCTGTATTAAGCCTTACTATTATGGTTATACTAAAGAAAACGGCATACTTCTCCGTAGCAGGAGTAAGTGTTACGGGTGCTGTTTTTCACAACTTAGGTCAAATTATAGTAGCAATACTTATACTTGATACGGTTGAAATAGGATATTATATGTTGGTCCTCACGCTCACGGGTGTTGTTTCGGGTATTCTTGTAGGGATACTTTCGGCAATACTTTTAAAGCGTACAAAAAATTTAAAAATATTATAAAGGAGATTTTTTATGAAAAGAATTATAGCTCTTGTACTTGCACTTTTATTCATCTTCTCTCTTTCTGCTTGTGGTAAAAAGGAAGCAGATATGACAAAGCCTGAGGAGACAAAAATGGGTATTGGTATCTATACCGTAATCGAAGGCGCTCAGGATGCCTCCGCCGAAAAGAACGGCAAATTCCCCGTAAGCACAACTGTTGCTACAATTACCCTTGATAAGGACGAAAAAATTGTTGACTGCCGTTTCGATGCTTTGGATTTTGATGTTCCGCTTACTGCTGACGGCAAGGCTCCCGCAATTGAAATTCCTGAGACCAAATACAACTTAAAAGATGCTTATGCTATGAAAGAATATGGCGGTGCCAAGTACGAATGGTATGAGCAGGCTGACCGTCTTGCAAAGGTTGCTAAGGGTAAGTCTCTCGCCGAAGTTAAAAAGCTTTTAGCTGAGGACGGAAAAGGCAATGAAGATGTAATCAGTGCCGGTTGCACCATTGAAATTACAGGCTTTGTAAGAGCACTCGAAAAAGCTTTCCAAAACGCAAATAACTAAATTTTTTAAGGTGGGCTAAACGGCCCACCTTATTTAAAAGGTATTTATGAAAAGAATAACTTCACTTTTTCTGATTTTTTTAATTTTAACGCTTGTCGGCTGTAAAAAAGAAGCTAAAAGCCAAAAGTTCACAGATTATACTTTCGAATATTTCGATACCGTAACCACCATTATAGGCTACGAAGAAACCGAGGAAATTTTTAAGAAGAACTGTGAAAAAATTAAAACAGAGCTATATAAATATCACAAGCTTTACGATATTTATAAGCTATACAGCGATGAAAATAATTTAGCTTCCATAAACGCAACGCAAAACGGCGAACATGCCGAATTAACGGTGGATAAGGAAATTATAGACCTTATCGACTTTTCAAAAGAAATTTATACAAAGACAAACGGAAAGGTTAATATTGCCTTTGGAAGTGTGTTATCTATCTGGCATAACTTTCGCGAAGATGGACTTAATAATCCTGAAAGTGCAACACTTCCCGAAAAGAAAACTCTTGATGAAGCGGCAAAGCACACAAATATAGACGATGTAATAATTGATAAAAATAATAACACTGTTTATTTAAAGGATAGTAAAATGTCGCTTGATGTGGGAGCTGTTGCAAAAGGCTATGCGGTAGAAGCAGTAGCGCAGTTTATGAAGAAAAACGGCTTTACTTCTTACATACTGAACGTAGGCGGAAATGTAAGAACACTTGATAAAAAGCCTGACGGCAAGAATTATACAGTAGGTATAGAAAACCCCGATAAAAGCGATACCGAAAACCCTTATATCGAGTATCTTTCAATAGAAAATATGTCACTTGTAACAAGCGGTAATTATCAACGCTATTATACTGTGGCAGGAAAAAATTATAATCATATAATAGATACTACCACCCTTTATCCCGCAGAAAACTTTGTTTCTGTTTCGGTGCTTTGCGAAAGCTCCGCTTTGGCAGATGCCTACTCCACTGCTCTTTTTTGTATGAGCTACGATGAGGGCAAGCAGTTAGTAAAGGAAACTGACGGACTTGAAGCTATGTGGGTTTTAGAAAACGGGGACAAAAAATATTCCGACGGTTTCAAAAAATATACCGTCAAAAAACCTTAGCAGGAGGTACTTTGTATGAAGTTAGTTTTGCTCACCGCGCTCGGTGTGGGCGGCGCTACGGTAATAGGCGCGCTTTTAGGCTTTCTTTTTAAAAAAATTTCGCACAAATTCTCGGATATTGTTCTTTCTTTTGCGGCAGGTGTTATGCTTTCCGCCGCAGTTTTAGGCCTTATTATCCCCTCTGTTGAGGAAGGCGGTAAGTACGGAATTGTAATAACTATTCTTGGAATTTTCACAGGAGCCTTTGCGCTTAATCTTATAGATAAATTGGTTCCTCATTTGCACAAAATGGTTGGCGGAGATATTGAAAACCATAACAACACAAGCCTTAACAAAGTTCTTTTGTTTGTAATGGCAATAGCGATACATAATCTGCCCGAGGGTATTGCCGCAGGCGTTGGCTTTGGAAGTGACAATGTATCGGAAGCATTTTTAATAGCAGGCGGTATAGCTCTTCAGAATGTGCCTGAGGGTATGGTTATAATAGGACCTATGTTAGCATCGGGTGTTTCATCTAAAAGAACCTTTTTAATTGCTGCCGCCACCGGATTTATAGAGGTTATCGGCACATTTATAGGTTATCTTGCAGTCAGCATTTCTACTGTGATTTTACCCTTTGCTCTTGCTTTTGCAGGCGGAACAATGCTTTATGTAATAAGCGATGAAATGATACCTGAAACCCACGCTCACGGAAACGAGCAAGGGGCTACCTATTCCCTGCTTGCCGGATTTTCTCTAATGCTTTTGTTCGATTTTTTGCTCAGTTAATAAAACAAAAAAGACTGTCTCATTTTGTGAGACAGTCTTTTTTAATTTTTATTATTTTTCTTCGCTTTTGTCGGTCTTTTTCTCAAGTGCTACATCGGCTATTGTAACATTTACCTTTGTAACCGCAGTACGAGTCATATTTTGGATTTTATCCTTAACATTCTGCTGTACCTTTTCGGCTATATCCTTTACAATAGCTCCCTTTTCAACACAGATATATACATTAATTTTTATAGCTCCGTTAACACTTTCAATTTTTACACCCTTAAAAGGCTTTTTCGTTTTAACGGCACTTTTTAAATCAACCGCTTTTTTAGAAAGACCAACAACACCCTCAATTTCCTTTGCGGCAATCTCAGTCATTTTCTCGATTACTTCGGTATTAATTGATAAATTAGTTGCGTTATTATTCATATGATAAACCTCCGTTATGCGATATCTATAATAGTATTATACCACATTTTTCAAATAACACAACACTTTTATTTTGCAACGGGAATAATTTTTATATTTGAAAGCACAATATCGGTCTCATTCGTCACTATATCTTGTATCTGAACCGTTTGTGCAGTATTAAGTCCCTCGGATTTTACAACCACCGTAATACCCTTATCGTTTATCACTGCTAACACTTTGCTGAATCCCTTTGCTTTTAAAAGTGCTTCTATATCCGCTTCGCTTTCGATATTTTTCCCAATATTTTCTATCATGGAAAGTGCACTTTCCTTATCCTCTTCTGTAAGGTTATCGCTTTTCAGAAGTTCTTCAACCATCTCAACCGCCTTTTCACGTGCCTTTTCGCGTGCTTTTTTTGTAGTTGTAAAGTAATCCGAAGCCGAAGCCGAAGTTTCAGCTACCTCGCCCGATATTTCGGAATCTACATAAGTAGCTTCACCTAAATATTTTGTAGATGTAGGTACATATTTTGCATTAAGCCATATAGCCAATGCGAGCCCCAACACCAAAACTCCTACCGTGATTTGTCCTTTTGTTAAAACCTTGCCCTTTTTCATCAGTTTTTCCTCCCACAGATATATACTCTTTTTGATGTAATATTAAGCGCCGCCGTAACAGCTCCCGTAAGTTTTTGGTTAATCAGCTCATTATCTCCTCCCTCACAAACAATTGCAACGCCGCGAACCGAAGGCATTTTTGCCGTAACCAAAACTGTTTTTTCGCTGCCGTCAGCATTTTTTACTGTTATGTATCCCGTTTTAAGCTCGCTATCGGAATTATTGTCCGACTCTTTTGTCGTTTCCTCTGCCACATTTGCATAAGAATAAAGAACCGAATTTTCAAAGGTTATAAGCACGCTTGCTCTCCTGTCACCCGTAATGCTTTTTACAATTTTTTCAACATTTTTTTGAAGCTCCGCTTTATATTCATCATAGGAAAACTCTCCCTGCTCCAACTTAGTATTTTCTTTTTTGGTTGGCATAACGGAAGATAATAATATAAGCAAAATACCCATAACGCCTATAATTATAAGTGTTTTCGGTTTTGAAAATATTTTTTTGTATTTTACTATTATCTCATTCATTTAAAATTATCACCTCTACCTCAGAGGATATTTCCCCCAAAGCCTCTTTAACTGCTTCTGCCGACTCCTCGGTTTTAATTTCCACTCTAATAATTTTTATGTCACCGTTTTCATCTTTATTAGTAAAAACAGTAACAAAGCTGAAATTTATATTGCTGTTTCTCAGAGCTTCGCAGTAAGTAAGTCTCGCATTCTCGGTAAAAAGTTTGTCTGTGTCACTTTGCGAAACCTCGATTTTGGGCAACTGCACACTCATATTTCCCGCCTTTCCCGCCGCAATTACAGTAATAAGAAAAGCCAACGACAACAGATATTTTACCGACTTTGAAATATTTCCGTCGGGCGTTATTGTATACAAAATACCTATAAATACAGAAGCTACACAAAAAGAAAGAATTATTGATTTTATATATTCCATTATGACTTACCTGCCGATACTACCACCGCAAGCGAAATAACAAACATCGCAAGGGTTAAAAGTAATATTCCTATAAGCACCGCTACCACACTGTCCACATTTTTTATAAGCGACGAAATTTTTGAAACCCCAAACAATTCGGCTACGGCACTTGATACAATAAAACCCACTCTCCACAAAAAAAGTTCAAGGAGTAACGGCAGAAAAATTAAAACACAGGCTATTACACCATAAACGCCGATAGAGGATTTTAAAAGCCCCATTGAAGCCGTAACTGTTGTAAGTGCTTCGGAAAGCGCAGTTCCTGCTACGGGCACTGCCGAGCCGATTATAAATTTTGCGGTTTTTACAGTTAAGGTATCCACCGACGTATTTACTGCCGTTTGAATACTTAAAATACCTATAAATATTGTGGTTAGCAAGCTCATAATCCAAAAGCTCAATTTTTTTATTCCGTTTGCAATTCCCGAATTTTCAATAATCGGGGAAGCACTTGAAGTAACCGACAGTGCCAAATACCCGCCCATAAGCGGAGTTATTACAAAATTACAAATATAGCTTACCACCTGTGTAGCATAAAGCAACACAGCACTCATAGAAACCGACGTTGCTATTCCTGTTGACGATGCCACCACTACTGCAAAAACGGGTATGAACGCCGTCATAAAAGCGGCGCAACCGCGCATGGCATTTATTGCCGCGTTTATGGTACTGAAAACGGGCAGACATATAAGTGCCGCAGCCGATAGTGCAGTAGCAAAAAGACATGCCTTTGAAACCGAATCGCCTTCGGCGTTGGCTGTAATCACAGAAGAAATTATAATCACCGCTATTATGGATAAGGTTGCAGAAAACGGTGCCTTTGCCCCACTTTTCAAAAAATTAAAAATATGCGTAAATACATTTTCTACCGTAATGTTATCGGTCCATTTTTCGTTTTCTGTATTAAGTCCGTTTTTGTTCATAAATTCGCGTGTTTCGTCCGGCAAAGCAAAGGGAAGCTCTTGCGAACCGCTTGCCGAGTGCTGTTCGGTGTAAACAGAAGCCTTGGCGTTTATAGTAGGTAAAATAAAATACATAACACAAATTAAAATTATAATTCTTTTAAACATTTATAAATCCCACTGCCGTATTAAGAATTGAAAGCACAAGCGGTACACTTAAAACAAAAATTGCAGCCTTCCCCGCAAGCTCAGCCTTTTGGGCTAAGGAGTTTTGTCCCGCATCTCTACAAGCGCTTGCCACAAAGGATGTAATGTACCCTATGCCTACCGCTTTTAAAGCAACCTTAAAATATGCCGACTCTACTCCATAGCTTATAAGCGCCGCTTTTATTTCTGCTATCGGAGCAGTTAACTGTTTTATTATCATAAAAATTGCAACGCAAGCTGATATCACCGCCAAAAGCAGAGAAAATTCGGGACTTTTTTGCTTTAAAACAACACATATAAATGCCGAAATAAAAACTATCCCCAATACCCGTAAAAGTTCCTCTGTCATAACCCGAAAAGATTTTTAACAGTATCAAAAAGCTCAGCTACGGCATTTACTACCATTAAAAGCACTACCACAAGTCCCGCAAGTGTGGTAAGTAAAGCCTGCTCTTCCCTGCCTGACCGTACAAGCACTAAATTGAGAACTGTTACAATAATGCCTATTGCGGCTATCTTGAAAATAAAATCAACATCCATTAATACTCACCTATATAAATAAAATACAAAGCATAATCCCAAAAAGCATTCCCGTAGAGCAATACAGCTTGCAAATCTTGTTTGATTCAGCTAAAACCTTTTTAAAAATTTCATCCAAACGATTGGCAGTATCGGTTGCACGCTCATATTCAAAAAGCCTGTCTTTTCTGCCAAAAGCATTTAAAAAGTTCTCCAAAACCTCTGCTTCCTCACTCTTTAAATATGTGCGGTCAAGATGTAGCTTACCATCAGCAAAAAATACCGTTTTACCGCCAAAACGATTAAAAATTAATTTCTCTTTTGAACCGCTGCCGATTTTTATATCGTCGGCAAGAAGCCTTAAAGAAGCCGAAAGACCTTCTATACATTTCTCTCGTTTTTTTACTCTGAAAGCGCAAAAAACGCCTAAAAGGGACGATGAAGCAAAAACAAATAAAAGTCCTATAACCTTTAAAGCTTGCATTCTATCAAATCCCTTGCATCAAATATTTTTATTTCCCCTGTATGAATACGCGGAAGAATTGCCACCTGTGAGACAATTCCATCCCTTAAAATTTCTCTTGTAACATTTCTTTGCATAAGTTCCTCTATACTTCCTATATGTGCGGTGGTTACCACTTCAACACCTGAAAAAAAGCTTTCCTTAACGCTTTTAAGCTCCTCATCGTTTGCGATTTCATCAAAAGCTATTATTTCAGGAAACATTGTTCTAAGCGCTATTGAAACACCTTTTGCCCTGTCTTCAATAAACATAACATCGCAACAGCTTCCCAAATCATTTTGAAAGCCTCCCGATTTAAATCCCGCTACCTCTCCGCGTGAATCTATAAGCACAACCCGTTTGTATTTTCCCTGGCTTATGCTTGCCTGATTTCTTATAAAATCCCTAAGCACCGTAGTTTTTCCGCTTCCGGGAGGGCCGGCTATCAAAATTCCTTTATTTTTGTATTCATTCACTATTTTATTTGCCGCACCCTTTATTTCACGCGCAATTCTTATATTTATTGATGTGATATCGGTTAAATATCCCTCTGCCGAAAACTTACCCGTAAGTCCTGCACGACCGCCGTTTTTAAGGGTTAAAAAGCCGTTTTTCAGTTCCTGCTCGTGAGCAAAAACCGAATTTTCGCACAAAAGCTCAAAGCTCTCCTGTATATCCTTTTTTGTAACCGTCACCAAATCAGACGCTACAAAAAAGGAAATCTCTCCATTCTCTCTTACAAAGACCGTATCAGAGCAAACCGTCAAAGCAAGCGGTAAATTAAGTCTTAGCCGTATTTCCTCAACCTCTTGCCGAACTTTAAGCGGTACCGCCTCAAGAATTGCTCTGAGCCTTAGACCTACTCCGTAAAGCGCTCTGTCAAAGCTCTCATTTCCTTTCATTTTAAACACCTCACACTAAAGATTATGAAACGGTTGTCCTAAATATAACTAAAAGGAAATTAGTTTTAAAACATTAAAAAACAGTTGACAAAATTCTATATTGGTGATATACTATTTAAAAATGCATTGACGGAATTATTGGTTATATTAAATCGTTTCAGAGAGTCGGTGGCAGGTGTAAACCGATACGAAAATATAATGCAAGTCTCATTCCTGAGCAGAGCCGCAGAAAGCAACCAGTATGCGACTACGGAAGACCCCGTTATCTGAGTCAATAGCTTGTTAGAGCTAAACTTGAGTGACCGTTTTTTATCGGTAATCAGGGTGGTACCACGGATTTATATTCGTCCCTGAGACAGCACAAAGTGCGTCTCAGGGGCTTTTTTATTACATACCTGGAGGTAAATTATGCAAATCAAAATCGCAGACAAAACCTTATGTCAAAAAGAAAGAAGCTTTTCCTTTAAAGAAAAGCTTGAAATTGCTCGTCAACTTGAAAAGCTTAATGTAGATATTATCGAGCTTCCCAAAATTTCAAATACAAAGGCAGATGCGCTTCTTATTAAAACTATTGCCTCCTTTGTTAAAAACAGTGTGATTTCGGTCGCAGTAGAGCTAAATACTGATAGCATTGATGCTGCAGTGCAGGCACTTTCTACCGCTAATAAGCCGAGAATTAGAATTGAAGCTCCCGTATCCACAGTAGGTATGGAGTATTCTTACCATATAAAAGCCGAAAAGATGTTAGCAACCGTATCAGAGCTTACCGCTTATGCAAAGCAAAAAATAGCAGATGTTGAATTTGTAGCAATTGACGCTACCCGCGCAGAAAGCGACGTACTCAAAAATATTATTAACGCTGCAACAGAAAGCGGTGCCGCAACTGTTACTGTTTGTGATACCGCCGCGGAAATGCTTCCCGATACATTCGGTGAATTTGTAAATGAAGTTATCTCCAATTTAAATACAAGTGCTTCATTAGGTGTTTGCTGCGATAATAAAAACAGCCTTGCATCTGCCAATGCAGTAACCTCTGTTTTATCGGGAGCAGTGCTTGTAAAAACCGATACTGCGGGCAGTTTGGTGCCTCTTGAAGCCTTTGCAAACGTAATTAAAAATTGCGGAGCAAAGAAAAACCTTGAAACAAGCATCAAAATCACCGAACTTAAACGAATTATTAATCAAATTAATTGGATTGCCGATAACGGAAAATCCGACAAAGTAACCTCTGCTGTTTCCTCGGTTGAGGATAGCATAAGTTTTACCGCGAACGATTCTGCCGAAACCGTAGCTTCTGCGGTTTTAAGTCTTGGATACGACCTTACCGACGAGGATATCAAAAAGGTTTATGAGGAATTTTTGCGTGTTGCCGAGAAAAAGAGCATTACCTCTGCCGAGCTTGATGCTATCGTTGCAAGCGTGGCATTGCAGGTGCCCGCAACCTATAAGCTTGTAAGTTATGTTATAAACAGTGGTAATATTCTTCCTGCATCTGCTCAAATCACACTTGAAAAAGACGGCGAAAGTCTTCAAGGCATAAGCATTGGTGACGGTCCCGTAAACTCTGCATTTTTAAGCATTGAGCAAATAATCGGAAGCCATTTTGAGCTTGACGATTTCAAAATCAAATCTGTTACCGAAGGCAAAGAGGCTATGGGACAGGCAATTGTAAGACTTAGACAAAACGGTAAGCTTTACTCAGGAAACGGTATTTCAACCGATATTATTGAAGCTTCTATTAAAGCTTATTTAAACGCTGTAAACAAAATTGTTTACGAGGAGGAAATCTAATTGAAACTCTCTTTTTCAACTAAAGGCTGGCATAATAATACCTTTAAGGAATTTTGCGAAATAGCAACAGAATTGGGCTTTAAGGGTATCGAGCTTCACAATATACACAACCGCCTTTTTACTGATAAAGACGGGGCTTTCCACGACCATACTGCAAGGGCAACTGTAAGAAAACTTTATGAAATGAAGTTAAGTCTCCCTTGTATTGATACCGTATGCAATCCTACCGAAGCTAATGAAGCAGAAAAAACCTTTGACGAAATTTCTAAATGCATTTCTATTGCAGAAAATTTGCATATACCTTATGTAAGACTTAAAGCCTATGGTGACGATGAAAGTACAATGCGCAAAACGGTAGAAAAAGTTTTGCCTATTGCCGAGCAAAAGAATGTAACTCTTCTTGTTGAGACCTGCGGTATGTATAGCAATACTTTACGTCTGCGCGAGTTTTTGGATAGCTTCGCATGCGATAATTTAGCGGCACTTTGGGATATGTATTCCCCATACTTTGAAAACGGTGAAACCGCAGAAGCTACCATTAAAAACCTTGGTGCGTATATAAAGCACGTTCATATAAAGGATGCTGCCAAAACCGAAAGCGGTACTGAGTTCTGCCTTATAGGTGAGGGTGAAATGCCTATCGCCGATATGATGTTGGGACTTCGCTCTGTAAACTATGACGGTTTTATTTCACTTGAATGGCACCCCGAATGGTGTGACGAGCTTGACGATATGGAGATTATTTTCTCCCAATTCGTAAATTATATGAAGCAGTTTAGCGATACTTCTAAAAGTGATAATTCGCTCTATTTTAACCGCGCCCACACAGGTAAATTTGTTTGGGAAAAGGACAGACTTATTGACCTTACCTTTTCTCAGGTGCTTGACCGTATGGTTGAGGAATTTCCCGACCAATACGCATTTAAATACACAACCCTTGACTATACCCGCACTTATGCGGAATTCAGAAACGATGTTGACACCTTTGCCCGTGCGCTTGTTTCTCTCGGTGTAAAGGCAGGCAGTCACGTTGCGGTATGGGCTTCAAATGTACCTGAATGGTACATTGCATTCTGGGCTACTGTTAAAATCGGTGCAGTGCTTGTAACCGTAAATACTGCTTATAAAATTCACGAAATTGAATACCTTTTGAAGCAGTCTGACACACATACTCTTATTATGACAGAGGGTTCAAGAGATTGTAACTACGGCGAAATTATAGCCGAGCTTTGCCCCGAGCTTGAAGCCACCAAGGAAGGCTCTCCGCTTCACAGCAAAAGGCTTCCGTTTATGCGTAATGTTATAACGGTAGGTTTCACTCAAAAAGGCTGTCTTACTTGGGAAAATGCGCTCATTAAGGCTAATAACGTGCCTTTAAGCGAGGTTTTGCGCATGGCGGCAGCAGTCGATAAAGACGATGTTTGCAATATGCAGTATACCTCAGGTACAACAGGCTTTCCTAAGGGTGTAATGCTTACACACTATAATGTTGTAAATAACGGTAAATATATAGGCGACCATATGGAGCTTTCCACAGCTGACCGTATGATGATACAGGTACCTATGTTCCATTGCTTCGGTATGGTGCTTTCTATGACGGCATCTATGACCCACGGAACTACTATGTGTCCGCTTCCGTATTTCTCGGCAAAATCTGCGCTTGCGTGCGTAAATCAAGAAAGAATAACCGCATTTAACGGCGTTCCAACTATGTTTATAGCTATGATGCAGCATAAGGATTTTGCAAAAACCGACTTTTCACATATCCGTGTTGGTATTATGGCAGGCTCTAACTGTCCTGCTGAACTTATGAAAAAAGCTACCACCGAGATGAATATGAAAGAAATTGTATCTGTTTACGGCCAGACCGAGGCTTCGCCCGGTTGCACAATGAGCAGTTACTACGATTCCTTGGAGGTACGAACCGAAACCGTAGGCTCGGCTTTTGCTAATGTAGAGTGCAAAATAATTAATCCCGAAACGGGCGAGGACTGTGCTATAGGTGAAAATGGTGAATTTGTAGCGCGTGGCTACAATATAATGAAGGGCTATTATAAAATGCCGACCGCTACCGCAGAGGCTATTGATAAAGATGGTTGGCTTCATACCGGCGACCTTGCTTGTTGTGATGAAAACGGCAACTACAAGATTACCGGCAGATTAAAGGATATGATTATCCGTGGCGGTGAAAATATATACCCCAAGGAAATTGAGGAATTTATTTACACCTGTGACAAGGTGCGTGACGTTCAGGTAATCGGCGTTCCCGATAAGCAGTACGGCGAGGAAATTATGGCTTGCATTATCCTAAAAGAAGGCGAAACTATGACAGAGGATGAAATGAAGCAATATATTGCCGACCATATGGCACGCCACAAGGTACCCCGTTATATTGAATTTGTAGATAGCTTCCCGATGAATGCAGCAGGAAAGATACTTAAATACAAAATGCGCGAGGATGCCGCACAAAGGTTAGGTCTTAAATGATAAACAATACTTTGGTAATTGATGCACATTGCCACATCTACCCCGAAAAAATCGCCGCAAAGGCGGTAAACGGCACCGATAATTTTTACGGTGAACATTCGGTAGGCAGTGGCACTGTGGACGATTTAATTAATCGCGAGCAAAAAGCGGGCGTTGATAAATTTGTGGTGCAATCGGTAGCTACTACACCGCATCAGGTGTCCCGAATAAACCACTTTATAGCCGAAGAGGTAAGTAAAAAACCCGAAATTTTAACGGGACTTGG
This sequence comes from Acutalibacteraceae bacterium, assembly GCA_045634455.1. Classification (GTDB taxonomy): domain Bacteria; phylum Bacillota; class Clostridia; order Oscillospirales; family Acutalibacteraceae; genus UBA737. Next base: position 1,551 of record JAZRAI010000003.1, on the reverse strand, counting down.
TACTCTTCACCCTGATAGTCCTGATATCAGGGGCGATATTGAAGAGTTATTGAGCCTTGGCTTAAAGGGTGTAAAGCTTCATCCCGATATTCAAGCCTTTAAGCTTGACGATTACAGATGCCTTAAAATTTATGAAATCTGTGAAGAAAAGGAATTGCCGCTTTTAATCCATACAGGCGACTACCGATATGATTTTTCAAACCCCAACCGAATGCTCCCGATACTCAATATTTATACAAACTTAATAATTGTCGGCGCACATTTGGGCGGTTGGTCTATCTATGATGAGGCGGCAGAAAAATATAAAAATTATAAAAACTTTTATGTTGACTGTTCTTCAAGCTTCCATTATTTGAAACCCGAAAAGGCAAAAGAAATAATTCGCACCTATGGTGCCGAGCGTGTTCTTTTCGGTACCGACTATCCAATGTGGGAAGCCAAAGACGAACTTGAATATTTTTTCTCATTAGGACTTGAAGAATGGGAAATAAGGTGTATACTAAATATGAACGCTAAAAAAATTTTTGGAGTGATATAAATGAGCAATTTTAAAATTGGAACAACCTGTGTTCAGGGCGGTTACACTCCCGGAAACGGAGAACCGAGACAAATACCGATAATTCAAAGCACTACCTTTAAATATGCTACAAGTGAAGCTATGGGTAAACTCTTTGACCTTGAAGCAGAAGGATATTTCTATACACGTCTTCAAAACCCTACCAATGATATGGTAGCTAAAAAGATTTGCGAATTAGAGGGCGGTACCGCCGCAATGCTTACCTCCTCAGGTCAGGCGGCTTCCTTCTATTCTGTTTTTAATATTGCATCAGCGGGCGACCATGTTGTAGCTTCAAGTGCAATTTACGGCGGAACCTATAATCTTTTTGCCGTTACAATGAAACGTATGGGAATAGAATTTACCTTTGTTTCTCCCGACTGCACAGATGAGGAATTAGAAAACGCATTCCGCGATAACACAAAGGCAGTTTTCGGCGAAACCATTGCTAACCCTGCTTTGGCTGTGCTTGATATTGAGCGCTTTGCAAATGCCGCACACGCACACGGTGTTCCGCTAATTATTGATAATACCTTTGCAACACCTGTTAATTGCAGACCCTTTGAATGGGGAGCAGATATTGTAACCCACTCCACCACAAAGTATATTGACGGTCATGGTGCTTCTGTAGGCGGTTGTATTGTAGATAGCGGTAAATTTGACTGGACAAAGTATCCCGATAAATTCCCCGGTCTTTGCACACCGGATGATAGCTACCACGGTGTTACCTATACCGAGCGCTTTGGTTTGGGCGGTGCGTTTATCACAAAGGCTACTGCTCAGCTTATGCGTGATTTTGGTTCTATTCAGTCTCCACAAAATGCCTTCATTTTGAACTTGGGTCTTGAAAGTTTGCACCTTCGTATGAAAAAGCACTGCGAAAACGGTCTCGCAGTAGCAAAATTCCTTAAAAACGACGACCGTATCGCGTGGGTAACCTATCCAAACCTTGAGGGTGACAGATGTTATGAACTTGCGCAAAAGTATCTGCCAAA
>JAZRAI010000002.1:0-65208 GCA_045634455.1 Acutalibacteraceae bacterium | reverse complement strand
CGTTTTCGCCTGCTTCTGCACCAAAGTTTGTCTCATTAGGATGCTTTACTGCAAAGAAGAAGTCAAATGCCCAAGAATCGAACATTGTAGAAACCTTAGGAAGTGTACCTGCAATCCAACGATACTTAAACTTTACAGAATTTGTGGATGATGTAACGTTATATGTGTAGTCATGAGCACCATCCATCTCTCTGCCTGCCATAGACTGACCATTTACAAATAAATCGTCAAATGTGATTTCATCATATGCATAGTAAAGTGCATCTGCGGGCTCTTCCTCTTCGGGTTCGTCAGGTTCTTCAACTACTTCAGGAATAGAAGAAATAATACCTTCCTCATTACCGTTTACCATACGGATAATATTTGTGGGAGCAGGACTATCTAATACTTCTTTATAATAGTCTTTGATAAGCTCGCCATTAATATTAAGGTAAACATAGTACTTGCCTTTGTTTTTACCGTTCTTAACTAAAAGACGGCCAAACTCGATATCAAAGGTCTCGCCTTTTTCAATTGGTTTATCCAATTGTACTATAGTGCTATTATTAGAACAGTCAAGATGGAATGCACCGTTTTCGCCGGCTACTTTACCGCCACCAACATCGGTATTAGGCGGTTTAATAGCAAAGCCATACGGGTGATTCGGCCAAGCATCGTAATAAACTACGAGAGATGCTACAGTACCTGCTGTCCAACGGAACTTTAATTTTGTAGAATAAGAAGGAGAAGTTGCAGAATAAGATATTTTTCTGTTAGCGCCTAAATCTAAACCGTTTGCAGGTAAAGAATTGCCGTCTATGCGGAAATCATTATATGTAACTTCATCATAAACATCGTATGCCTCTTCATAAGGAGAAGGAGCAATCTTGTTTCCGGCACCGTTACCCCAGAATGTGAGGTAGAACATATTGGAAATAGTTGCGGCATAAGAGCCGGGGTTGGTAGTATAATTGCCCTGCTTGGAAATTAAGCTGCCGTCAACATAATCTTCAGCAATTAATTCACCGTTAAGCTTAAAGTATACATGCCAGTCGCCCTTATGTTCGCCGTTCTTAACCTTAAGTCTTGCAAACTCAATGTCGTAATCCTTACCAGCTTCAATGCTTTCAGCGAGTTCAACCCATGCAACGCTATCGCTAAGACCGGGTCTTAATCTGATAGAGCTGTTGGTACGACCTTCAGCGCCGGGTGTATACAACTGTACACCGAACATATAGGTGGTTGAACCTTCTCTATCGAAGCTTAACTGGAAGCTTGAACCAGCATTAGCCTCTTTCCAACGGAATTTGATTATAGCAGAACCTGTCTCAGAAGTCTTATTATAAGTAAATGTGGAGTTACCGCCGATTTGGAATACATCGCCTGAAAGAGGACTATCGTCTTTCAAGAAATCGTAATATGTTACCTCATCGTAATCATAATAAAGTGAATCGGGGTTAGCATCGTAAGGTGATTGTGAAATGAAACATGTTTTATCGTCATCCCACTGTCCGAGCCAAATTATATTGTTGAGATAATTTTTAGTATTATCAACGTCTGCAGCTACATACTTTTCAAAGATAATTTCGCCATCCACTTTAAAGTAGGTATAATACTTACCTGCGTTTTTACCGGTAGTTACCATAAGTCTTGCGACTTCAAAATCATAGTAATCGCCTACTACCGCTCTGGGATTTACCGGCACATTAACATTAGCAGCACGATCATGCCAGTTGGCATTATACAATCGATAAGCAAAATTGCTTGAACCACCATATCCACCAAGATGGATTTGGAAATAGTCATCAGTTTCCATTTCCCAACGGAATTTAAGGATTGCTGAATGTGTTTTTTCAGCCTCAGCAGACTCAGTGTATTTAAAAGAATTATTCTTATCCACTAACTGCATACCTTCTTCAGCTAACGGCTGTAAAGTGTCATAATTCAACAAATCATTATATTCAATTACGTCATGAGCAGCATATTCTTCTACAATAACGGGCTCAACGAACGCAGAAATTTTATCGTCGCCACCGTTGCCCCAACCGCCAAAGCGGATTACATTAGAAATCTGGCAATCAGCATTACCTGAAGTATAAATGCCGTTTTCATCTGTATGTGAATAGCCCTCTTGAATGAGCTTGCCGTCTACCTTTAAGTAAACATAGTATTCACCAATATGCTTAGCATTGCCTGAAAGAACCTTCAAACGACCAAATTCAATATCATAAGTGTCGCCATTAGTGGCAGCTTCGGTCATATTAACTTCAAGTTCGGGTCTGTTGGGCTTTAAGTGCCAAGCACCATTAGGACCGGTTTGGTCTGCTCTCTTAATCCATACACCGAAGGGGTTAGCAATGTTACCATTGTCACCCAAGTCGAATGAGAACTGGAAGCCGGGCTTTGAGCCTGCTGTCCAACGGAATTTAAGTACTGCAGAGTAAGAAGGTGAGGTTGCATCATAAGTGAAGGTGTGTCCACCGCTAATTGTATAGCTATCACCTAATGCGTTACCGTTTTGCTTTAAATCAGCATAAGTGATTTCATCATACTCGTCATAAACTGTCTCAGCAGAATCGTCTGCGTCTTCATCTAATTCAGAATACTTAACTGAATGATATTCATACTTAGAAAGATCTGATTCGTTTAAATTGATAACGCCGTAGCCTCTAACAGCTTCGTCACCATAGTTGAAATAAGTCATACCGGGAACAGCAGTCATTTCAACGCCGTTATCTTCAAACTTACCTGTAAAGTCATTCAAGTGGTCGTGACCTGTAACTACGCCTAATACGTTGCCCATTTCTTTAAGAGCTGCGTACTCGCCTGCCTTATCAGCAGGGCATGGATGAGGGAACTCACCGGCAGCACCTGTTACGCCTTCGATTAATTCCATATTGTATTTCTTACCGTTGTAAGAACCTTTGCCGTTATCATCCTGAACAAAAAGGTTCCACATTTCGGGCATAGGAATGTGCTGGAATGCGATAGAATTAACGCCTTCGTCGTTATTTTCTGCCATCCAAGCCAACTGGTCAGCCTGAACACTACCATATCCGCTTTTTGTGTTTAGCGGATCCTGGTAAGAACCTGAATCTAACATCCAAAGGTTGAATGCAAGATCATTTCCGTTCTTTGAATAAACCGGAATCTTGCAAGTACCTGTACCTGAAAGCTCGGGTACAGCATCAATTGTGCGGCAATCGCCTATTGACTGCCAAACTCTGAGCATTGCATCTTTATCAGTAACCTGACCATCATAATAACTTTGATTATCGTGGTTACCAAATACAACTGAATAAGGAATACCTGCTTCAACAACAGGACCTAAAATCTGCTCAACTGTTCTTCTGTAATCAACCTCAACATCTTTTGTATTTATCTCGGTCATATCGCCTGTAAATACAATAAAGTCGGGGTTTTCGCGTTCAATCGCCTTTCTCATCATTTGGAGAACACGCGGATAAACGGGATATTGGTCCTGAACGTCTGAGAAGATAACAATTTTAAAGTTACCGTTTTCATCAAACTTCAGGTTAGTATCTTCTGCACTTGCTGTGATGGGCACCATGCAGAAGGTAGCGAGCAATGCAAGTGAAAGTATTGCCGCTAAAAGTTTTTTAAACTTATTTCCCATAAACTTTTTCTCCTTTAACAGATTTTTTTGTTTAAAAAAATAAACATCTTGCCAGGGATTCATAATTTTTTTCGTCGAATACCACCTTTCCTACTAGCAAAAGCCAGTATATTTTACGGTATATTCTCTACTGTCCCCGAGAATGGATTGGGGTGGTAATCACTCTCGGAGGGGATGTATATTTAAAGCTTTACTGCAAGTACATTCCTTCACCTCGTTGGCTCCCTCAAAAGAGGAAGCCATTGGTGAAAGGAAAATGAAAAGAAGGAAAATTATTTGTCAAATTAAAAGCTTAATTTTTTACCCTCAGTTGCCTTTTTAAAAGGTCGTTTTTGCACTACGCAGTTAATTTTTAATAAGACAACCCCTTAATAACAACTTAATAATACAACCTGTTTTGTTGTATTGAGCTTTATACCTTATTTAGGCATAAGCTCCGGACAGTATTTATAAAGCGGAGATACATCATCCGTTTTATGAATATATTTATACAATACTATTGCGGCAGGTTTTGGATAACAAGGCTTTTCGGGGTCACCAAAAGATGAGAACAAACCAAAGTTATCTTCACTATCGCTTACTGAATAACCAGAGTAGTCATTAAGCATATAGAATAAAACTGCTTCCAAGTAGGGCATTTTAGTATTATAAAGGTCGATAAGCTGTGTCATTTTTTCGCCGTTCATTTCTTCACGTGCATCGTTACCGTGGTCAGTAAAACCACACTCTGTTATAAGTGCAGGCTTACCGGGGTCGTTGTGACGCTCAGTAGCTTTATAGAAGTAATCGCACTCTTCAAAATATTGTTCGGGAGTAAGCTCGGTTAAATATTTATGTAAGTTGATAGCTTCAAAATAATGATCGGGGTTTGTATCAGCAAAATCCTCACCATAAGGATGAGCGCCAGACTCAATTGCTTCGTAAAGCATATCTAAAGAATCGATACCTTCACCATGGGTTGAGTAACCGGGAGTTGTTACAACTACCTTCTTATTTACTGCCTTAACCTCTTTATATATGTAGTACTGTAAGTCAGCTATCATATGCGCCTTATCAGAAAGGCTATATACATATCCGTCGTCAACGCCCCATTGGTGGCCCTGCTTGGTGAATATATTAGCACCGGGAAGGTCAGGCTCGTTCATAGGTTCAACATGAGTGATTTCGGGGAACTCTTCAACGATTTTAGCCCAAGCCCTGGCATAAAGCTTAACCCAACGGATATACATTTCTTTTTCAACTGCGGGGTCAGGTACAACACCGTTGGTTGTTACTGAATAGCCGTAAGGATAAATTGTAGCATCACTTACCGCTACAAACTTTTTAACGCCGGCTTTTGACATTTTATCAATTACTTGATGAATAAGTTTTCTTTGGCCCTCTTTAAATACGGGAACGTCACCCTCAGCTACTTCAAACATTGAGTCAAGTGGAGTGCTTAATCGGTAATATTCGAAACCGAACATACCGGACAAATCTGCAATGTTATCCAAAGTGGAGCTCGGGTCCATAACAGGACGAAGCTCGAAAACGTGAGCGTTTATACCAATTTTTACAGGTCCGTAGTTAGCAGTTGCTGAAGCAGTTTTCTTAGAGCTTTTTTCGCAACCTGCGGCACAGAAAACCAACAACATTACAAGAAAAATAGCAATAATTTTTTTCATTGCGCTTTACCTCTCTTCTTCAACAACAAGGCGATAATCACACCGGCAAGGGCTAAGATTATTACACCGATTACTGCATAAATAACAATAAATAGTGTAGAAATTCCGCCGTTTGCCTTACCATTTGCAGAAACCTGCTTATCAGTAAGTTTAGAAATCCAAAAATCGCTATCGTTGGGGTCTTCCTCATAACTTACATTTGCAGCTTTATATGTATGGTCAAGTGCATATAAAGATATATCGTCTATAAGTGCATCTTCGGATGTCCATTTTAAAATGCCTTCTGCTACGGGCTTTGCAAATGTATACTCAAGTATAGGTGAAGCAAATTTATCACTGGGTTCATATATACCCTTTGCTGACAATGACAATGCATCATACTGCAAAATCATCTGGAATTGTACATTCTTATATTCAGCAAGATTATACTTTGAAACATCAAATACTTGCTTCTTAGAACCGTCATTAACGGTGATTTTCTTTAAATCCTTAGAAATTACAAAGGACTTGTTATCAGAAAAGCTTACAGTAGCATCAGCATTCATATTTAAAGTAGTGAAGTTTGCAATATAATATGTGCTGTTATCCTTCATTCCAACACTGCCGCCTGAAAGCTGCATTGCACCGTCTTTAACCTTAGCGGTACCCTCTGTTACGAGTTTGTCAGAAATTTTCTTGCCGTCAAAGTTTTCTCTTAAAGCAATATCGGAATCGCCTGTAGCTTCATCGGAAATGTTTGTAAGCTTATAATTAAGAATATCAAATGATAAACCGCTTACACCGAAAATTGAAACATAACCGTCGGTATTTATATCAGGAATTACGGCACGGCAGATACCAAGCTTTGAGATATCCTCGCTGTCTTCCTTAAAGTAAACATATACTGTACGGTTCTTTGCCACGAACATAAAGTTATACTTTGTTTCTTGGTCTTTATAGAAGTGATAATCATCAATCTTCTTAATCTTAGAACCATCATCAAATGTACACAAATTAGCGGTTATTTGTGTATACGGGTCAGTGCCCCAAGCAGAATATTCGAAGTTAACACTGCTTGTTGTATCTGAAATAGCGGCAAATGACTTTTTACCGAAGTTTACACCAAACCACTGACTATTCTTACCTTCGGATACCATCTTTAGGTCAAACTGTAAAATAAAATCGGTATACTTTTGCTTAGGAGCAAATGCACTGTATGAACCTGAATTTTCAAAAGAAATTGCAGGGTCGATAGTAAATGCACTCTTAGGTCTGATAGAAACGCCGGGACCCATATAATAGGTACGGTCGCTGATATAATACTCCTCAAATCCGTCCTGAGTAAGCTTAATACCTGCAAAATCGTTTGATAAATCAGGTGAAGCACATGGAGTATATGTATTCTTGATAACCTTAACCGCATCAAGTCTTACATCGGCAGCACTCTTGTCATCCAAAGAGTAATTACAGATACCCCAATAACCATCATATTTTATGTTACCGAAGTTAAACTGAATTCCGCCAACGTTAACACCGAGGGAATAATCACTATACATTGTAAGCTTAATTTCGACGGCAACATCATCTATATTAAGCGCACTAAGAGGAACAAGGTTTTGACCTGCATTTACAATTTTGCCGTTTCTTATAAGGTCAAGCGAAGCGAACTTATCATCGTAAGCACTAACACCAATTATGGTGGCCTTATCTAAATCTACATCCTTCTTAGCACCTAAGAACAAACCAAATGTGGATTTTTCCGCAATACTTTGAATCTGTGCGCTATAAGAAATTTCATAAGGCTTGGATACATCGTTGCACAACTCAAGAGGAGTTTTTGCGGTAATTGTATCCCCTGCTTTATTGAATATCGGACCTGCATTACGTGAAATGAATATTTCATCTCTTGTAAATCTTGCTTCATTAATATGCCAATTACTATTACCTACTGCTTCGTCACCATAGGTAAGACTGCTGTTTGAAAAGTCATCTGAAAACGCAAGATTTGTCGGACTATCATATACCTTGAAGTTGCGAATTTCAAACTTCTCGTTCATACCGCCCCACATACAGAAATAACCTTTGGAATTCTGCATACGAATTACGGCATCACCGTAAGTTGTAGAAATTATCGGCTTTCCTTCTTCAAGGATTTCGAATTTTACTTTAAAATCATTTCCTGAAACTCTTTCAAGGGTTACTGCAAAATCGGTTGTTTTTCCAACAACAAGTGCATTATTAAGGGCAAGATTAGTACCAACATTTGTCCATGTAGACATACCGCCCATTTCATAAAGAGCAGTTACACCCTTTGATACACACAAGTTGAAATCGTAATATGATACGGTTGCCTTTTCATCAGCACCACCGAAACCACAATAGATAAAGCCTTCATTGGTTCCAAGCATATCAATTGAATAAGTAAATCTGTTATAATCCTTAAGCTTGTATGCAGTGAGTACCAATGCTGAACCAAAGTGATATGCACCCTCAAAGTGCATACCATATGAATCGGTTGTTACTTCAACGTTGTCACTTGTAAAATTGGGTTCTAATGATCCGGAATAAAAATGTTCATCCATAAGAACAGTTTTATTCTGACCGTCAGGCTCGCCCTTAATTACAACACCCTGAGCAAAAACAGATACAGTAGCCGAAGCTAAAATTAAGAAGCATACAGTTACTGCTAAAACTGCTTTTGTTAGTCTGCTAAAATTCATAATCTCATCTCCCTATTTTTAGAAATCAACATCGGGCGTAATCTTATCAGTAATCTTTTTAACAACAATTACTAAGAATGTTACTGCCACTGTCAAAAGGAAACCAACTGTGGAAATCAAGGGCATATCTGAATCTTGAGCGACAGGAGCCATATTAAACATATACCAACCGACCGTATTGTAAACTCCACCGGGTCCTGTAATGTTACCCGTTAGTAACATCGGTTGTAGGTAGAAAGCAGATACAGCCATCATTGAATTGATTAAAAATACGCTGATAGTAGGCATAATTAGCGGAATGTTAATTTGGAAAAGTTCACGCCAGAAGCCAACACCGTCAAGCTTTGCCGACTCGATAACTGATTCAGGAATACGAGACATAGCAGACGCCATAAGTATAATGTTAATACCGGCACTTGCCCATACGCAGAATATTGAAATCAACCACCATATCCTACTTATTACAACCGGGTCGCTAAGTGCGGTTTCCCAACCATTATAGTCGACACCAAGCATACGTAAAAGTGTTGCCGCAGGGCCCTCCAACATACCGGGGTTATATGTAAACATATATCTGTAACAAAGTGTTTGGATAACGATTGATATCATTGAAGGCAGATAGAAAATCATACGGAATACCTTTTCACCGCGAATATGCTTTGAAAAGGCATAACCTATAATAACTGCCAAAACCATACAAGCAATGTTAATCGGAATTGCCCTAAATGCATTTTTAAACATATTTAAGTGTTCGGGTCTTGCCTTAAACTGACGGAACTGTTCAGTAAAGTTATCGAACCCTACAAACTTATATGAATTTGAAAAGAAGTCCCATTCCATAAATGCAAGTGAAATGGTCTCTATATTAATGTAAAGCCAAAAGACAATAAAATGAATTACAGGAACTATCAGCAATGAGAAAATAAACCAATTGCGTTTTGCATTTTTATTTGTCTTTTTCACTCTTGGGTTTCTGTCAGAAATAACCAATGTGATATACCTCCAAATCGGTATAAAATATTTTATTTAACTTCAGTCATACGGAACTTTTTAACGTAATTGTTTTTAACAAGATCGAAAGTAGCCTTTGCTTCTTTCATAATTGCAGCACCGTCAGTTTTCTTAATTTGATTTACAACAGTAGAGATACTGTAATCAGCAAAAGCTATAGGAGCTTCATATGTATATATGAGAGAAACTGCATAGGGGCTCTCCTTATAAGCGTTAAGCGGGAAGTCATAAACCTTTGTGCTGTTGTAGTAAACATCAAAAACGCTCTTATTATATTTTGTTAAAGAGTCATCTTTAATATCTCTTGCATCGTAACCAAAAGGACGGATACCACCGCCTGAACGAACAGTAAACTTCTTTAACTGATCTTCGCTGCAAAGGAATACAAGGAAATCTTTTGCTAAATCTTTATGTTCTGAAGCGCTGGGGATAAACATAAGGTCATCGCTTGCGCAGTAGAGATATTTTTCATTTTCGTGACCATCAAGAGAAGGAATATTCATGAAACGAATATCAGAATCCTGCTTGCCGTCAGAGTCACTATCAAGAACGCCTGTAAGTCTTGCTTCTGATTCACCGAATGAACTTGCAAAAGCAATTACAGGTCTTTCCTCGTTGCGCTCTGCATAAAGTGCACGGGTAAGTTCTTGAGTAGTTAATGTATTAACTGCAGTAAGACTGTTTTTATATTCACCAGATTTTGTATCAACAACGAGCTTCTTGAAATTATCAAGAGCTGCTGCAAGACCTTTTTGTTCGAAAACTTTAGAAGAGAAGGTCTGATTTAATGTAGTCTTTGAAGTGTTACCAAAGTTCCAGAAATCATAGAAGCTACCCTGACCTGAAACGTTTGACTTTGTAAGACCTTGGTACTGAGCCCACCATGTAAATAAGAAGTAATAAACCTGCTCAGAAGCTAATGCAGACCAACCAAAAGGAACATACTTGTGACCATCGTTGCTCTTATATGCATTAATGTCATCACAAAGAGATAACCATTCGGTAAGATTTGTGGGAGGAGCTATCCACTTGTTAGTAGATGGGTCTACCGACTTATCAGAAACCTTAGTGGATGATACGTGAGGGATTTTCTTTAATACATCATAGTTGTAAGCGAGTGACATAGGCATTAATGTGAAAGGTACGATCCAAGGATAGCTATCACCTGTACCTACTTGTCTTTCAATGTAAGAACGACCAACAACTTCAGGGTCTATGTAATCAGCAATTTTTACATCGCCATTAGATGTCTTAACCTTGGATTCATAAACACTCTTAAGATTTTCAATATATCCGCTTTGAACCCAGCTCTGCCAACGGTTAGAAGAACCGATGTAAACGTCTGCGAGATTCTTACCAGCGGTAAGGCTATTCTCAGCACCACAGTCCATTTCAGAAGAAGGAATAACCTGAACCTTTACGCCCTTCTCTTTTGCGAACTCTTCGGCAGCAAGCTTAATCCAGTCGTCGCCATAAGCACCGGAATAATATTTTACAACCAAGTCGTAATTGCCGTTTTGAGTAGCATCTTTACGCTTTAAACTACAAGAAGCGGTACAAGCAACCATAGCTACTACTAAAACTAATACCAAAAGTCTTTTTAAAATTTTCATACAAACACTCCTTAATATATTTTTAAAAATTTATCCTTTTATGCCGCCACCTAAGGAAACGGTCATAATTTTCTTTTGAAAAGCGAAATATAAAACAAGCATTGGGATAAGCATCAACACAATGTTAGCAAACAGTTCCGGATAACTGTGTCCCAAGTTTATCTTATCTGATATTTCTTTAATACCAACACCGAGCGTTGGGTAAGACGGTAAGAACAGATACGGTCCGGAGAAATCGTTCCAGGTTCCTATGAAGCCCATAACCCATTGTGCAGCAATTAGATTCTTTGCCTGAGGTACCAATATTTGTAAAAATGTTCTCCAATATCCTGCGCCGTCCATCATAGCAGCTTCGCTATATGTTTTCGAAATATTTTTAAATACTGAATAGTACATCAAAAATCCGAAACCTGACACACCACAGGACATCACTATTAAAGCTATGTGCGTATCAAACAAGCCAATATCATTAAGCAACTTGTAAACATACGGTGTAGTACCTGCTACCGAAACGAACATCGGCATCAAGAACAAAAAGTAAAAGAAATTTTTAAGCTTGTAATCAAAGCTTGCAATCGCATGTCCCGCACAAAGTGAAAAGAATGTAGACACTGTTGGTATTGAAAGCGAAAGTATGAGACTGTTTATGAACATTCCTATAATGTTGTTTTCACCGGTGAATAACAGTTTATAATTATCGAAAGTAAAACTTGTAAACCTCCACTGGTCATAGAAAAATTCATTATTGTTTGGTTTGAACGAATTGATAAACATCCATACAAGCGGTAACAAAAGTGTTGCTGCATAAATGCAAAACAATACGAACAAAACGCCCATAATCACACCGTTTTCACTTTTTTTCTTTTTAATCTTTTTCATACAGGCGAAACCCCTCCTATATTATTTTTTTCATTGTATCACACAATAAAAAAATTGTATATCAAAAAACAAACAAATTATACAAATATTTAGACATTTTTGAAACTAATATGTATAATTGGTAAAAAATATGAAAAAAATTATGCAAATTACATACTAATTAATCCTGATATTGGAAATGTCAACTTACACAGTTTTATTGAATATTACTGCATATTTATAGGATATTATGATGTAATTTGCATTTATTTTTTGTAAAAAATGTAATTTTTTAACAGTACGCCTTTTTGGAAATAAATTAACTTGACATTGGCTTTTCTCGGTTATATAATATAAAAAAATAGCCTTTTATATAATTTTTTATATTTTTCGTCAATTTAAAATCAAGTGATTTTTTTCTGTTTTTTAACAGTATTTTACAGCAATAATTTATCTGATTTTATAACAAAAACAGGAGGTTAAAAATGCAAGATATTTATGAAGAAAAAGGCGAAATACAGCTTGAAGATTATGAGCTTGTATATCAGATATGTGACCATCCGATTTTAATGACTTCTCCTCATTATCACAATGCAATTGAAATTATATACATTTTAGAAGGAGAATTTCTTATCACCGTCGGCAACACAAAATACAATTTAAAGCCGGGCGAAATGGTAATAATCAACGCGAAAGAAGTTCATTCTGTTAATGTTTTGGATTACGGTATACATAGGTCTTTTGCAGTAAAATTCTTACCTGAAACTATTTGTTCTGACAGTCAGTCTCTTATGGAACTTAAATACATTATTCCTTATATTATCTCTTTTTCCGACTTTAAAACCCATTACACAAAAGCCGAGGTTGAAAATTCCAACATAAAAAATTGTATAGATAATATAATGAAGGAAGATCGCGACCGTCAGCACGCCTACAAATTTGCAATAAGAATATATATTTCACACCTTTTCCTCAACTTAATTCGTAAGGTTAACAAAATTAATCCGAATAATGAGGACATAAAAGAAAGCGTTAGACTTGAATTTAAAAATATATTCCATTATATATCTACTCATTATGCCGAAAAGCTTACTGCGGTTCAGGTGGCTAAACGATTTGGTTTAAGGCAATCGGATTTTTCTGCAAACTTTAAAAAGATAACCGGAAAAAGCTTTAACGAATACTTGAATTATGTGAGAATTTGTAAAGCAAAACGAATGCTTATCAGCAGTGAGAAAAACATTACGGAAATTTCTCTTTCTGTCGGCTTTGCCAACACAAGCTATTTTATCAGTTGTTTTAAGGCTCAAATGGATGTAACACCTGCAAGCTTTAAACAAATCTATACCGATAACCCCGCAAGTGTATATCATAGTTTAGAGCAAAGCTTTGAAGACTAATAGATAAAAAAAGAGTTCAGAGGACTTAAAAAACCTCTGAACTCTTTTTTTGTTATTAAATTATTTAAATAAAATCTGTTGTTTTGCAGTTTCAATTATCTCTTTCGGAACACGGTAATATTTAACTATCGGAGTTAATTTAATTCCGTCTGCCTCTACTGTTTCGTCAGCATAAGGTAGCAATGATTCGTCAGGTAAAGCGTAAATAATATCGCAATCCGTATAAACGCCGTCTGCATTTTTGGTCACATTTCCGCAAGTTTCGGCATATAAAAGCTCTTTATTTCCGTTTATATACCACAATCCTTCTGATAAACGCATTGAGCAACAGAAGTGCGCTTCATAGGTACGTGCTTTAAGATAATCCCACGGACTGTCAGCCGTTACGAGTGTATCGGTACCGGCTCCGCCGTTATCTCTCTGCAAGGTTGAAAATCCGTTATGATAAATTCTTGCAGCCGTTTTTCGATATGTTTCATCTCTTGTAGCCTTATATAACTCTAATGCCAGCATAAGAGAGTCAACTATCGCGCAGGGTTCTGTCCAAGTGTCAGGACGGCACCACCAATTAAGATTTTGATAGGTAAATGTCATACCCCCGCCGTTTACATATAAATTGTAAATTTCTTTTGCGCCGTTTAAGTATTTTTCATTTCCCGTTACATCATACATACGCATCATGCCGCGTGCAGCAGTTAAGGTGCAATGTGTTTGAACGCGAAGCTCTATTTTATCAATAGACAAATAAACATCTATCATTTCGTCAACAAGTGACTTAACTTCATCATCTTTTGTAATTTTATATACGTGAGAAAGTCCGTCAATGCTCATAAAAGCACAACCTACATCACTTGATAAAATCCATTTACCAAAGTATCCTATTTCGTTTCCGCTAACTCCGCCTTCATCCTTTTTTGAACGGTCGATAGGATAATCACCGAAACGGCCTTTACTTATTAAAAACAGATTTTTGGTTATACCTTTTATAATTTCAAGCACATTCTCATTCTTAAATTGCTCATAATATTCGCACAAGCCTCTAAGCAACCAAGAATGTCCCGAAAGCTGTTGCTCTGCAATTATATCGGTGCGAACAGTACCAAGATATCCCGCTTCGTTTAATTTGGAAGGAAATATTTCAATCATCTCATCCATACAAGGGATTTTACGTCCGCTAATTTTGTAATGAGAAACGAAAGAAAGCAACGCTCTTCCCTCTTTATCAGCAGGCCAGTCATAGGCATCGGGTGCAAAAACCTCACCTATCTGATAATAAGCAGAATCCGCCAATCTTTTAAAATTAAGCTCTATTCTTGTTTTTAATTCTTCTGCATTAATATATTTTATCATATTTAAACTCCAATTAATATATTAAGGTTTAATTTCTATATTTCTGTATTTACCGTTAATAAATATATTTTTAACTGTCACGCCATCTGGCAAAAACGGAATATTATCTTTGTGGGTAAAGCCGTTTTCGTTGAAGGATATATTTAAAAGCCCATCGGTAATAACCCTGCAATAAAGGGCACTTTCGGCACTAAGATGCTTCATATTCCCTTCAGGATAAGACTCAACCGGATACGGAGCCCTCTCACCGAGCAGCCTTTTCTTTGAATAACTTTTAAGCAAAGAAAACGCTTTTTCGGTTTTTCCGGCACGGAACATCGCTGCCATAAAATAAAGTGCACTTCTATCCCATACTATATTTTCAGTTTCCGTTGACTTGCAACTGCAATCACTCCAAAGAGTGTCTTCAATTGATGCAAGTGTATCATCGGCACGGTCAAAAATGCCCATATAAACAGGAAGGCAGTTCCAAGCCCTGATATCTCCGCAGTCCTTATGATACGCATAGGTTTTATAGCCTTTAAGTTCTGCCTGAAAATGGTTTTCAAACGCTTTTGCTATGCGTTCTTTGAGGAGTTCTGCTTTTTTTGAAAGCTCCTCATTTTTACACCTTTTCCACAAGACTGAAACAAGGTTTAAACCCCCATAAGAAAGTGATGCGGTTGACAAATTTACCCCTGAGGATAACCTTCCCTCAAGCTCATCCGAATCAGAATACACAGCACCGTCATCCATTATTTTTCGTGATATATATTCGGTGCACCATTCGAGTGCTTTTTGCTGACCGCTATCAGGAGTTTTTCCCGTTGTCAGCAAATAGCGGGAAAGCCCGAAAAGATACATCGAAGCATCGCCTCTGTCACCGGCACCGTTCCAATAATCAAATCCTTCTGCTATAAGGCTTGATGGAATAGGTAAATATTCATCGTTCATATAAGGCTCGTACCAACGAAAAGCATTTTCCGTAGCTTCCATTGCCTTTTTATCGCCCGTAAAAGCAAACCAAGGAGCCGCATATTCAAGCTGGTCGTTACACCATATCCCAGCATAATACGTATACCCGCCGGGACTGTGAACAATACCTTTTTTTGTTCTGAAAAGACTTTCCGCTGCCCTTATTTTTGCAAAAGCAAATTCTGTATCTATGTAATCGTCACCCGTAGTCAGGTCACATTCTGAAATTATTTCCTCTACACGTGCCATACGCTTTTCAAGAGCTTCGGTTTCAAAGGGAGGATTTTCATTTGCAAAATATGCCCTATAAGTGAAAATTATATGAAAAGTATCATTCTTTTTAAGCTTAACAGGTTTTTTATCTGCCACACGCTCAACATAGAAATAGCCTTCACACCCGAGACGGGTTTCAAGCCGCTTTACTTCCTCAAAAGAAAGAGTAACATCATCGGCGGTTGCAGTTATTTCGATATCCTCATAAAAACAAGGTAATATTGTTGACGGATAAAATGACCTTTTTATTAAGGCAGTATCGGTATGAGAATAAAAGGTCAATATCCCGCCGATTTGTGCTTTATCAAACGCTTCATCAGAAAAAATTTCAGGTGAATTTATCCCTTTTATGCAGTAGCTTCCGTAAGTATTGTTAGGTTGAATTCTAAAGCTTGGAAACACAATATCTCTTGTAAGCTTCAAGTTTCCATCAAGAACCCCGTAATTCACAATACCGGAGACAGTTTCGCCACTCATTTCCAAAAATTCACAATGACCCTCAAGATTATAAGTTTCGGTCATTCTTTTGTTTTGTGCGATATGCCATCTCATTATCGACAATCCTTTTAAATTTTATTGCTCTATAATACGGATTTCTGTTACAGAACCATCCTTAGCTATTTTAACGGTCTTTACTTCTTGCGGTGTAAAGCTTAAGGTGAAGTTTTTGTTTATCGCCTTGAAATCCACAGTAACCGTTGTTGGAACACCTGCGGTCTCCAAAAGCCTTAATACTAAACCATCGTTATCCTCGCTGTTTTTAAGAGCAGAAACACTAATGTTTTTCTTATCCAAACTGAAAGCAGAATACTCTTGCGGTAAAACGCCGTCGTGATGGGTTTCCTGAATTAAAACGGGAGGCATATTAAGCACGCGTCCGTCATTGGAAATATCAGCAGTAGCGTTTTCGGTATGCGGGAATAAAATAAAATTAAACTCGTGTTCACCCTTATCTATAAATTCCATCTCATCATCGCGAGTTTCCTGTGCATAATGGTCAAGATATGCACATGAACGTGCAACTATAACTCTTAAATCATTATCGATAGCACAGTGGCTGTATCTGCCGTCATTTATAAGACCTAAGCCCGCACCTGAATTATCAACCAAATCAACCCACTCGTGAGCGATATCCTCTTCCCCATTAGGTGCTTTTTCAATAAATCCATAAGGCATAGAATATACCACCTTAGGTTGCTCAACATTTACAGGGAATGAGAATTTAATAAGCTTATACTCCTCATCAACGTCCATTACGCAACGTATATGAAGTCTTGCATCATCTTTATAAAGAGTATAATACTTTTTAAGAATCGAATTGCCGTTTCTTGTAACGGATTTTATAGTAGCTCTTACAGGTCCGTTTTCTATGAGACTAAGCTCTCCGTCACCAAAAGAACAGATATCATCGTTAAGATGATTTATAAGGTGAGACCAAGTATCGTGTTTGGAGTCGTCACAAACAATAGCGCGAGCCAAGGCACCCTTTGCGAATTCTTTATTTTCCGCTTTTAATATGTAAGAAGTAACTGCTCCGCTTTCTTTATCAATAACAACCTTAACAAGACTATTTTCAAGTGTGGTTTCAGTTGCCTTTAAATCGCTTACAGGTACTGTTTCGGCTGAGTTTTCATCCTTTTTGTAAACATAATAAACGCTGTAACCCATGGGAGGCAATTCTACCTCAAACAAGCATTTTATGAAATTTTTACCATCTGTGTAAGGCGCTCTTACCATTTGGAAAGGCACATCATTTCCGTTATGGTCAACCACCCTTGTAACACAGTATGCACCGAAGCTTACATAGTTTTTAACCTTAAACGGATGAGGATTGAAGACAACCATAGGTGAGCCTTCTCCCTCTCTGTACCACAATCTGTCACGCATCTCAGAAAAATCTGCTTCGAGGAAATCGGTAGTTTTAATTTTAGCCGCAATTCTTTGAAGTGCAAAATTCTGAAGCTCGAATGCTTTTTGGCGAGCATATCCAAATGCATTGTACGCATCAAGATAAGCCTCTTTAATGCAACAGCCTGCTATAACATCATGGAATTGATTAAACATAACTCTTTGCCATGCTTTTTCAATTTCTCCATTATGGAAATCTCCGCCTACTACCACTCCTGCCAAAGTATCAAATATTTCGGCAGAAACAAGCTCACATTCGCTACGGCGGTTTTCAAACTTAACCTTACTGTTTGCACTGTAACAACCTGCCGCATGATGCTTTAAATCACCCTTAACGGTAGGCATTTCCGTATCTGCTACATCTTTAAAATATTCACTCGGTACAGCATACTTAAAGCCGTCTTTACGGGTCCACTCCTCAGCCTGCTTCAAATGCTCCTTTGAAGGACCGCCACCGTGGTTGCCGATACCGTAAAAAATCATCTGATCCTGTGATTTATCAAGATAAAGGTTTACTCTTTCTTCTGATAAATCGCCGTTATATAATTCGAGTATTCTGAAAGCGGTAACACAGCTACCGTCAGGGCCTACCCATTTATGTAAAGTTTCCTCAGGTAAACTCATATTTTCGGTTTCCCTTGTAGGACGCATATATATGTAGTTATCTATACCTGATTTTTTGAACAACTGCGGAAGCACGGCGCTATGTCCAAAAGAGTCAACATTATAGCCAACATTTGTAATTTCACCAAAGTTTTCCTTTAAAAACTTTTGGGAATAAAGGAAATGCCTGCAAAAAGCTTCACCTGTAGGAATGTTGCAGTCAGGCTGTACCCACATACCGCCAACCATTCCCCATCGGCCCTCTTTTACACGTGCCTTAATTTCTTCAAACATTTCGGGGTCAATGGTTTTTATCCAATGATAATAACCGGCGCAAGCGCTTGTGAATTTATAGTTTTTATTTTCGTTCATTCTGTCAAGAGCAGAACGAAAGGTCGACCTTATCAGCGACAATCCTTCCGAAACTCTCCATTGCCATACAGGATCCAAATGTGCGTTGCCAATAAGGTAATTATTTTTCGCCATTATTCTATCTCCTCAAATATACTTGAATAGTATTTGTCAATTTATAATGTATTAATGTTAAATTTTTTCAAGCACCATAACGCCAAACGGTTCAACTGTGATATCATTTTCAAAAATCTTATCTGAAATAATATCTCTGTATTTTATATTGTTATGATATATTCCGCCTATTCCGCCAACATCCGTAAGTATTACACCTTCGGCTGTATCACCCTTTCTCGGTGATACAATAAGTGTACCCTTTTCGGTTGTGTTGCAAGGAATATCTGCCTGTTCGCAAACTGCGGTAATCAACTTATTTATATCCTTCTCATCAGGCATAGTGCCAAGAACATAAACGAAACCCTTTCCAACAGGGAAACGCTGTAAAAGCGCACCGCCGATTATTTCCTTATGTCCATCTGTAACGTTTACAATATCAGCATTCTTGTTAGGCTCATATACTTCATAATAAGCATTTCCGCTAAAATCCTCGCCGTCTTTCCAAGAAGCTGCTACATTCTTTGCGCGGTCGGGGAACCAATATTTAAAGACAGCAGGAGTTAAACTTTCAAGCATTCCGTGTAATCTGTCGGTAAACCTTGTGCCGTCCTTTGTGCGGATATCGGTCATAGGGCCTGTAATCCAAATACCGCCATTCTTTACCCACTCGGTTATTCTGTCTCTAAGATTTCCTTGGTCTAAGGTTATCATAAGCGGAGAAAAAACAACATCATATTTTGTGAGGTCTGCCTCTTCATCGATTACATCAGGACGAAGCCCCGCGTCTATCAGCGGTTTATAAAAATATTTCTTTAAAGAACGGTCATAATTAAAATCACCAACAACCTGCTGCGTCTCAAACATATTGTGGCAAAGCGACGAATAATGCAAAGCTATTTTTGTATCAACCTTTGTATTGTTTACAAAATCAGCACATTTTCTGAAATCACGCGCTACCGATTTAACTTCCTCGGTACTGTACATAGGTCTTCCGCTTGAATCAAGCACAGAACCATGCACTAACTCGTGACCTGCCCAATGAGTACGCCAAACCCAATACATGGTAGCCTCACCGCCAAGAGTTAAAGGCAACCAAGAGTTAGCATAGCAAAATCCGTCAGGCTTAATGCTTCCGTATGTACCGGCAGAACCGGAAAAACAGGTTGCAGTTTCGGTATTCCAAAAAGGACGTTCTTTCATAGTTCTCAAATAATCAAACCACAAACAGCATTCCCAAAGGTCCTCAGGAATATTATAGTGATTAAACTGAACTATATCGAGAGGCTTGTGCAGTTCTCGGTAATTCATACCATTAAGCGGAATTTGGTCGGTGCCTATGGGAGCTTTTGTATACTTTTTAAGTATTTCTGCCTGCATAGCCACAAAATCAATGTTTGCCCTGCCCGCACTAATTAAAAACTCCTGCTTTAAGTGAGGATTTTCCCAAGTGTCTCTCGGCATTGGCACCTCGTCAAAACTATCATACCATTGACTGAACAGATTAAGATTAAGCCTTTTGTTCATCTCATCAACAGTACCAAACTTTTTCTCTAAATGCTCGTGGTATTTTTTCTTGCAGTTATCACAGAAGCAACCCTCGTTGTTTTGCAGATAAATCTCGTTATCAATCTGCCAACCGATTATAGCCTCTTCTTTGCCGAACTCCATTGCCATTTTTTCAACAATTCTTGCAGAATATTTTAGATACTCCGGATGATTTGAGCAAGCGTGCCTTCTTCCACTGTGTTGCATTACCCTGCCGTTTCTGTACTGAACAAGCATATCGGGATATTTTTTCGTGAGCCACACAGGTGGTACAGCAGTAGGTGTACCCATAACAATGGCTAAACCTGCATTCTTTAATTTTTCAACAACAAAATGCAACCACGAAAAATCAAACTCACCGTCTCTCGGTTCCATTTTGTGCCATGCAAACTCGCCGATTCTTGCTACATTTATGCCTATCTCAAGCATTTTTTCAATATCTTTATCTATCTCTGAAATATCCCAATCCTCGGGATAATAAGCTGCTCCCAAATACGGTGGTTTTATTTTAATCATAACATATCTCCTAATCAACATAATTAGTCAATATAATTCTAACATTTATTAAAAAATTTGTATATCAAAAATCAAGCAAATTATACAAAAAATTATACATTATTTTTAAAAATTGTCGTTATTTGCCATAATTTGAAAAATATTGAAATTAAAATTAAATGCACTTAATTTTTTACTAAATAAATGCTCTAAATATTTCCTTTGTAATTGTATCATAAAAACAACATCTTAGCAAGCAGAATTAAGATTTCATCACATTAAAACGTTATTTAAAAAATATCACCTGCCTTTTTAAGTGTTTTGCAAAACCCGAAAGCGAAACTTGACAAAAACAATACTTCGTGATATGATGTATTATGTAAAAGGAGGTATACTATGGATATTCAGTTAAAACGAGGTCTATTAGACGTCTGCGTATTAGCAGCCATCAAAAGCGCGGACTCATACGGATACAAAATCATCAAAGATATGGAACCGTATATAATTCTTTCTGAGTCTACACTGTACACTATTCTTAAACGCTTGGAAAACGCAAAAATGCTGACCGTTCGCACCGCTGAACACAATGGCAGACTGAGAAAATACTATCACATTACAAAAGAAGGTCTTAGTCGTATAGAGGATTTCAAAGAAGAATGGAAAGAAATTTTATCAATATATAAATTTGTTGCCAAGGAGGATGAAAGCAATGAATAAGCTTGAATTTTTAACAGAGCTTAGCAGTAAGATTCGCGGATTGCCGAAAAAAGATATTGCTGAACGCTTAAATTTTTATAGTGAAATGATAGATGACCGAATGGAAGAAGGTCTTTCTGAGGAGGATGCCATAAATGCGGTGGGAAATCCTAAGGAAATTGCGGAGCAAATAATAGCCGATACCCCATTCTCCAAAATTGCAAAAGAAAGAATAAAGCCTTCAAGAAAACTTTCAGTTTTAGAAATTGTACTTTTGGTGCTTGGTTCTCCTATATGGCTATCACTACTAATCGCAGTAATTGCCGTAATTTTTTCTGTTTTTGTTTCTCTTTGGTCGGTTGTTATTGCCTTATGGTCGGTTTTTGTATCTCTTTTAGCCTGCGGTATTGCAGGAATAATTGCCTGCCCTGTTTTACTTATCGGAGGCAAGTTAAGTCTTGCTATAACCTTACTCGGTGGCGGAATGTTATGTGGCGGACTTTCAATTTTTATGTTCTACGCATGCAAATATACAACAAAAGGCATTTTATTTTTAACAAAGAAAATTGCTTTTTGGATTAAAAACTGCTTTATAAGAAAGGAGAAGGCGTTATGAAAAAACTTACAAAAATATTGCTTATTACAGCCACTGCTCTTGTCCTTATAGGCGCTGTTATCTTTGCAGGCGGATTTTTAAGGCTCAAATCCGAATTTAAATATAAAATTAATACTTATGAAATAACCGAAAGCTTTGAAAATTTATCTATAAACACCGATACCGCAGATATCACCATCAAGTTATCAGATGACACTAAAAGCAAAATAGTATGTCACGAAACAAACGAAAATATAAAACATTCTGTTAATGTTCAAAACGATACCCTTGCAATAAATCTTAATGACAACAGAAAATGGTACGACTACATTGAAATTAATTTTGGCTCGCCGAAAATCGAAATTTATTTGCCGATAAAGGATTACTCCGCACTTAATATTAAAGAAGATACGGGGGATATAGAAATAGCTAATGATTTCTCTTTCATGGATGTTAATATAACCCTCAGTACAGGTGACATAAATTTCTGTGCAGATGCCGAAAACATTAAAATAAAAGGCAGTACAAGTGATATTACACTCGAAAGTATATCCACAGGCGCAGTGAATATTTCTACCTCTACAGGAGATATTTATTTAAAAAATATGTCGGCAGACAAGATAAACCTTTCTACTTCTACCGGAGATATTATAGCGTCAGGTGTTACCTGTAAAGCAGATGCTAAATTAAATGTTTCAACCGGAAAAATAACAATTAAAGATGCTAAGTTAAAAAATCTGATAACCTATGGAAGCACAGGTGATATTTCACTGAAAAATGTGTTGGCAGGAAATAAATTCTCCATTAAAAGAAGCACCGGAGATGTAAAATTTAATGCTTGTGATGCAGATGAAATTTTTATAGTGACCGACACGGGCGATGTAAAAGGAAGCCTGCTTTCAAGCAAAATTTTCTTAACAAATACCGATACCGGAAATATTGATGTTCCAAAAACCACAACAGGTGGCAAATGCGAAATCACTACCGATACAGGTAATATCGAAATAACAATTAAGTAGCCTATATTACTATAAAACTTCTATAACAAACAAAAAAATCGGCAATCAAAATTGTCAAGCGTATTTTACATTTTGAAGTATTTTACCCTCTCAATGTTCGGATCCCTTAATATTTAAGCGATATTTTGTGCTAACGCACAAAACGATATATTTAGCTTGCGCAAATTCGATATAACTACACTTCGTTCCGTTGCGATATGATATAAATTCCATTCGCGTCCCGAAGGGACATATCGCATTACGCAGTAATATATCGCACCGAAGGTATATCTCAAATTCCGTCAGGAATTTATATCGATGAAAAACCGACTTGTCGAAACAAGTCGGTTTTTCTGGCCCGCTTGAAGGGATTCGAACCCCCGTTCTTCAGAATCGGAATCTGCTGCGTTATCCAGCTGCGCCACAAGCGGAAATTCTTTTATTATTTTTATAAACAAATTGTAGGGACAGGCCTCCGGACTGTCCGTCAAAACACATCAATCAAACGGACAGCCGAGGACGTCTGTCCCTACTACTTGTCAATATAATTATTATTTTTCATATCCCTTAGGATTATTACTCTGCCAACGCCAAGTATCCTCGCACATTTCGTCGATACCGTACTTAGCAGTCCAACCAAGCACTTTTTCTGCCTTTTCGGCATTTGCGTAAACCTCGTCTGGGTCTCCGGGACGACGGGGGTCAATTACATAAGGCACATCAACACCCGAAGCCTTAACAAAAGCATCACGGAGCTCGAGCACACTTGTACCGTTACCGGTACCAAGATTAAAGGCTTCACAGCCAATATTCTTGAGTGCCCAATCAACAGCCTTTACGTGACCGTTTGCAAGGTCAACAACGTGGATATAATCTCTTACACCTGTTCCGTCAACAGTATTATAATCGTTACCGAAAACGTGAAGCTTTTCAAGTTTACCAACTGCTACCTGACTGATATAAGGCATCAAGTTATTGGGAATTCCCTTGGGGTCCTCACCAATTGTTCCTGATTTATGTGCACCAATAGGATTAAAATAACGAAGTAATGCAATAGACCACTCATTATCTGCAACATAAAGGTCGCGAAGCATTTCCTCTATAAAATACTTTGTTCTGCCGTAAGGGTTAATGGCACCTAAGGGCATACCCTCTACAAGTGGCATTTCGGTAGCAACACCATAAACCGTAGCAGATGATGAAAATACTATTTTCTTAACTGAGAATTCATTCATAACCTCAAGCAAATATAAAGTGCTTATAAGGTTATTATCGTAATACATAATAGGCTCTCTTACAGACTCGCCTACTGCCTTTAAGCCGGCAAAATGGATAACTGCTTCAATCTTATTTTCTGTAAAAATCTTTCTAAGAGCTTCCTTATCGCGAACATCATCCTTATAAAATTTTACAGCCTTACCCGTAATTTTTTCAACCCTTTTTAAGGATTCGTCACTACTGTTATCAAGATTATCAATAACAATAACATCATAACCTGCATTTTGCATTTCAATAAGCGTGTGGCTACCAATATAACCCGCACCGCCTGTTACTAAAATAGACATAAAAATCCCTCCTGAATCTACTTAATAATTTTATATCAGAATACATTTTTTGTCAAGAAAATAAAGGTATAACAACGAAGTTATACCTTTTTTTACTATATTTTTACTATTTTTTACCTGTCGAACCGAAACCGCCTGCGCCGCGCTCCGTATCAGAAAGCTCTGATACCTCGGTATAATCAACCTTTAAGAAGGGAGTAATTACCATTTGAGCAATTCTTTCACCGTCTGCAATAGTTTGAGGCGCAGAGGAATGATTAAAAAGACAAACCATAATTTCGCCTCTGTAATCACTGTCAATAACGCCAACTTTATTAGCAGGAGCAAGACCGCGCTTAGTGGCAATACCGCTCCTGGCATAAATAAGTCCTGCGTAACCCTCGGGAATTTCTAATGAAAGTCCCGTGTGAATAAGCTTTGATTCGCCTGCGTTTATGGTCACTTCCCCACCCTCGCAAGCATAAAGGTCAGCACCTGCTGAAAATTCTGTACCATATGTTGGAGCAATAGCCTTTTCGTTTAACTTTTTAAAATTTACCTTAATCATTTTTATCACCTATTCGTAAATATTACCTGAGCCCATTTTTCTGCGCCAAACGCCGTCAAGCCAACAGGTTTCTCCCTTTTCCAAGGATTTTTTTACATCGATAATCCTCTGATTTGACGAGCCTCTGAACAATAAATCAGGACTTTTTAATTCCTCAACAAACTTGCCGTCCACCAAAACATCAATGTTATCAAGCATTTTTTTAACATTTTCAAAATTGCCCACTGTACCTTTTAGAAGTTGCTCATCAAAAAGAAATCCCGTATAGCACCATATCGTTTTATCAGGCAGTTCATTTTTAAGTTTTTCCAAAAATTCCGCCAACGGGCCTTGATTTTCGGGTTCAAACGGTTCTCCGCCCAAAAGTGAAAAGCCTTCGATATGCAAAGGTTTTAAAGCAGAAATTATCTCGTCTTCTACCTCTCTTGTAAACGGTTTACCAAAGGAAAAATCCCAAGCCTCGCTGTTAAAGCAATTTTTACACCTGTGTCTGCATCCGCTTACAAACAGAGAAACCCTGACACCCGGTCCGTTAGCAATATCAAATTTTTTAATTACCGCGTAATTCAAAAAATCATCCTTTATCAATATATAATAAGGGGAACTTGGTAGTTCCCCTTAATCAAATTACAGATGCAAAACTCTTTCCTTAATTTCCTGTGTTCTGCCCTGATTCCAATACTGTGTGCCGATGTAACCGCAGGTACGACGAGCAACATTCATCTTGTCTTGGTCGGTATTTCCGCAATTAGGACATTTCCAAACAAGCTTGCCGTCGCCATCCTCCTCAACAGTGATTTCACCGTCAAAGCCACAGTTATGGCAATAGTCACTCTTTGTATTAAGCTCTGCGTACATAATGTTTTCATAAATAAACTGCATTACGGAAAGCACAGCTTCAATATTATTTTGCATATTCGGTACTTCAACATAAGAAATAGCACCACCAGGCGACAATGCCTGGAATTTAGCTTCAAGAGCTAATTTTTCGAAAGCATCTATTTCCTCGCCAACGTGAACGTGATAGCTGTTTGTGATGTAGTTCTTATCGGTTACACCCTTAACAATACCAAAACGCTTCTGCAAGCACTTAGCGAACTTATAGGTAGTACTTTCAAGCGGAGTGCCATAGAGTGAATAGTCAATGCACTCATCTGCCTTCCACTTAGCAGTATATTCGTTAAGCTTTCTCATAATCTCAAGGCCGAATTCCTCGCCCTCGGGTTCGGTAAGCTTCTTACCTATCATACTGTAAACGCACTCCCAAAGACCGGCATAGCCAAGCGAAATTGTAGAATATCCGCCGTGTAAATACTTATCGATTGTTTCGCCCTTATTAAGGCGGAGCAATGCACCGTGCTGCCAAAGAATGGGAGCCGCATCGGATACAGTACCTGTAAGTCTTTCGTGACGTGCTTGCAATGCTCTGTGACACAAATCCATACGCTTATCAAAGATTTCCCAGAACTTATCCATATCTCCGCCGGCAGATAGACCTATGTCAACAAGGTTTACTGTTACAACGCCCTGATTAAAGCGTCCGTAATACTTTGGCTTGCCGTTTTCATCAACATAAGGAGTAAGGAAGCTTCTGCAACCCATACAGGTGTAGCAGTTGCCGTTTCCGTTCTTATCTATCTTATTCTGAAGCATTATCTTTTCGGAAATGTAGTCAGGCACCATTCTCTTTGCGGTACATTTAGCCGAAAGCTCAGTTAAATACCAATAAGGTGTGCCCTCTCTGATATTATCCTCTTCCAAAACGTAGATAAGCTTCGGGAAAGCAGGAGTAATCCATACACCCTTTTCATTTTTAACACCGCGGTAACGCTGACGCAATACCTCTTCAATAATCATAGCAAGGTCATGCTTTTCCTGACTGTTGCGCGCCTCGTTAAGATACATAAACACAGTAACAAAAGGAGCCTGACCGTTTGTGGTCATAAGTGTTACAACCTGATACTGAATAGTTTGAACACCGTTTCTAATTTCGTCTTTAAGACGCTTTTCAGTAACCTCTCTTATCTTTTCATCACTAACC
The DNA here is from genome assembly GCA_045634455.1 of Acutalibacteraceae bacterium. Lineage (GTDB taxonomy): Bacteria > Bacillota > Clostridia > Oscillospirales > Acutalibacteraceae > UBA737. The sequence continues at coordinate 38,309 of JAZRAI010000002.1, read as the reverse complement.
TCGGGATTAACATCGCGAAGCTCATCAGAAACCTGCTTATAAAGCTTTTTACGGCTTATATCAACAAAGGGAGCCAAGTGTGTAAGGCTTATACTCTGACCGCCGTATTGACAGGAAGCAACCTGTGCGATAATTTGTGTAGCAATATTACAAGCGGTGGAGAATGAATGGGGTTTTTCAATATAAGTACCGCTTATTACAGTGCCGTTTTGAAGCATATCCTCAAGATTTACAAGGTCGCAGTTGTGCATATGCTGTGCAAAATAGTCGGCATCGTGGAAATGGATAAGTCCATTCTCATGAGCTTCAACAATATCAGGATTTAAAAGGATACGTTTTGTGATATCCTTACTAACCTCACCCGCCATATAATCACGCTGAACGCTGTTAACGGTGGGGTTTTTATTGGAATTTTCCTGCTTAACTTCCTCGTTATTACACTCGATAAGGCTTAAAATCTGCTCATCGGTAGTGTTTGATTTACGAATAAGGGCACGGTTATAGCGATAGGTTATGTAACGGCGCGCAACATCAAAGGCACGCTGATTCATAATCTGGTCCTCTACCATATCCTGTATTTCTTCCACGCTTAAAGAACGGTTAATATTAGCAGCCGCACTTTCAACGTCCTCAGCGATGCGCTTTATCTGTACAGCGGACATACGCTGACTGGGAACAACGCTTTCGTTTGCCTTAGTAACCGCTATTTCGATCTTCTTAGGGTCAAACTCAACCTCTGCTCCGCTTCTTTTAATGATTTTCATTATTTTATCCCCCAAATATATGAATATTCGATAAATTAACCCACAATATCTTGTGGGGAGCATTTCTATTATATCACATATATTCTAAAAATCAAGGACATTTGCAAAAAACTTTAAATTCTCCAAAACTTTGTCATTTTCGACAGAATTTTATGTATATTTTTATACCTTTAAACTAAAATTAGCGAAAAATCAACAATATATATGCCAAAAAACAGAAAACCACAACACAATATGTTGTGGTTTTCGGAAAATTATTTATTTTCGATAAGATCGTATAATCCCTTAATAACATTTTCAAGGCTTCCGATTTCATCGATAAGCCCGGCTTTTACTGCCATTTCTCCCGAAAGAACAGTACCGACATCGGTCACCAATTCCTTTGTGTTCATCATAAGCTCGGTAAATTTTTCGCTCGTTACATTAGAATTTTTTACCACAAAGTCAGTAATTCGTGCCTGCATACGGGCAAAATGGTTCATCATTTGCGGAACTCCGAGCATTAGCCCATTGCTTCTTACAGGATGAATAGTCATAGTAGCGGATGGGGCTATATAAGAACGCTTTGCCGCAACACTTAAAGGAACACCTATTGAGTGGCCTCCGCCCAAAACGAAAGAAACCGTAGGCTTTTTCATACCCGAAATAAGCTCTGCAATGGCAAGACCTGCCTCCACGTCTCCGCCAACCGTATTAACCACAATCAAAACACCTTCAATTTCATCACTCTCCTCAACCGCCACAAGCTGAGGTATCACATGTTCATACTTGGTGGTTTTTGTTTGCTCTGATAATACGCTGTGTCCTTCTATTTCGCCTATTATTGTAAGACAAAAAATTTTATGCTTTGTTCCAATAGATGAAACCGTACCAAATTCCTTTACTTCATCGGTTATTTCTTTTTCCTTTTTTTCTTTGCTCGAATCTTTCATTGCTTTTCCCTTTCGTTAAACTGTTTTAAATTAGTTTAAGTAGAAAAAAGAAAATAATTCATATATAAGCATTTTTAAAAGCTATTGCAAGCTATCAAAATAATTGTTGTGTTGTGAAACATCTCTTTCGAGAAGCTTTATCCGTCCTGTAATATTGGCAATTTTTTCCTCAATCACCGGAATTCTTGCAGTTTGATTGTTCTGTAAATCCACCTTTTTTTCAAGTTGCTCCAATCGGTATTCCGTAAGCTTTCCGGAAGCGATAATGCCACCGGCGGTACCTATAAGCGTGCCAAAAAAGGATATTATTGCAACAACTACCGTACTTTCCATTATCATTCCTCTTTTTTAATATTTTTCTATAACCCTTTTAAGATTATTTCTCTCTTTGGTATTAGCGCCATTTTCAGAAAATGTGGCACTGTATGAAAATAAAACGCAACCCGAAATATTACTGTTTTTAATGCAATACTCTGCTTGACGGGCTATGATGTCATCATTACTTGACCATTCCTCGTTATCGGGAGAGGCAAGCGTTGCTATTTTATAAGTTGCAAGACCGACCGAAAGCTTTACATTATCTGCATCTGATATTACATTTTCCCATTCTTTAACAAGATTTTTAAAACGGAACTTTTCGTCAGGATAATCAAATCCAAAATAAAGCTGCGGTATTATTTCATCAACAAAACCGCTTTTTACCCAATACCTTACGTCTGCATAATAAGAGGAATAGTTCTTATCAATGTCTGCCGCAGGGCTCACGCTGAAAATAATATCCCTGTCATACGTTTTTATAGCCGCAGATACTCCGCTTATAAGAGAATTAACATTTACTCTGCGCCAATCTTCAAGACTTAAAGGATTTTCGGCAGTTTCCAAATAAGAAGCATAGCTTTCACTGTCAAAATCGCCTTGTGTTGTCGGATAAAAATAATCATCAAAGCTTATTCCGTCGATATCATATTTTTCTACAACTTCGCGGACACCTTTTATTATAAGGCTTCTTGCCTCATTGGAAGCAGGATTAAAGTAAATACCATTTGAAAAGGATACGTTTATATCGTTTTCGGTGTTTTGGTCGGTAAGCCATTTGTAAGCGGGCGAGTTTTGGTCAAGCAGGTTGATGTCCTCTGTGCTGCTGCTTACTCGGTAAGGATTAATCCATGCGTGTACCTTGATTTTACTTTTATGTAGTTCTTTAATAAAATACTCAAAAACATCAAAATCGTATTTTTTAACACTTTCCCTTTTCGGATAAAACTCTGACTCAAACAGTGAATCTGCGTGGGAGCGTATATGTAAATAAACATTTTTAATTTTCAGGGAATTAAGGTTTTCAATAAGTTTACTTACCTCTTCCTCAATTCCCTTTTCGCTATTTAAGATACTATCCATTTCCGAAAATGAAATCCAAATACCAAAAGTTGAACCCTCGGTTTCAGAGAAAGCTTTTTTCACAGTATTCATTCCGCAACCTGAAAGAAACATAGAAAGAAAAAGCAATAGGCATAATACCCTTTTCATATTCATTCCCCTAACCTAAAAGCTCGGTAAAATATAGTTCTGCTTTGCTAAAACAAATACTGCCCTTAGAGTTTATCGTAATGTCAACCGCTTCCATACCCTTTAAATCGCACAACAATTTTACATTATCCTGATTATTAGATGAAAAATCGCCGCGCCTGATAACAAACTCCTCTTTGTTATCTCCCTCTCCTATAAGGATGGTTGTGTGTTCTTTTGCAGATAGCCCGAAATTTGCAGTATGCAGATATTTCTTATTTTTAGAGTTTGAAAGATAGTGGCTTTTAAGCCTGAGTGCAGTCGGTATATCGAAAGTTTCCGTTGTATCGGAAGTTTTCAAATAGATATCCTTTTCCCCACTAAGCAATGCGGTGTAACAAAGGTTGTTATTAATATTTTTAAACAAAAAGATTAGGTCATTTTCGCTTTTGAAGCATCCGAAAATTTCTTTACCAGAGGGCACTTTCCATAGATAACATTTAATGTCATCCTTAAAATCAATTATCATAATTTCATTTGAAACGAAAAGATAATATTTTGCATCTATGCAAAAACCCTTTGCTGATTTAAGCTTGGCTTCGGGCAGAAAATTAAAATATTCCGCAAATTTTTCCGAAACCTTTTTAATACCACCTTGAGATACCGTGTAAATACCGTAATCCTCTCCCATAAATACAGGCTTTTCCAAAACTCTGCTCAATGTATCGGGGTAAGAGCATCCACAGTCGTTACTAACTGTTTCGGCATTAAAGCAGACCGCTTTATGAAAAATTTTTCCGTTATGCGATAGCTCTGCCAATTCATTAATGGCTTTTCCTCCCGATAGCTTAACCTTAAAAATTTCATTTTCCTTAAACGCATAAAGAGAATTTAAGGAAGCAATAAGTCCCGTAATTTCTTTGTTTTCAGCACCTATTTTGTTATCTTTTGCCTTAGGAAAATACAACGGTTTATCATATTCACAGTAAAACAGTCGGTTTTTCTGTCTGCCTCCGCCAAAAACAATATAATTTCCAACTTTCTCGCAAAAACGGCAAGAAATAATATCCTCCGCCACCTCATCATCTGTCAAAGAGAAAGTTACACGCATATTATTTTCGCCATATTTTTTGTAAGCTTCAAAGATAAACGGTTCTTCGTTCTTTAAAAAAGAAAATGTGCCTGTATCGCGGTTAATTAATAAGGTTATTGCCTGCTCGTCAAGAGTTATTGTGGCACTGTTTTTGTCAGCTCCCACTTCAAAATTTATATATTTATCAGGTGCTATATAAATCTTACACCTGAAAAGAGCATTTTCAATATTGGTAAACGGTAACTTAAAGGTGTGAGAAAAACCATCTGTGGTAAAATATGCCTCCGCCATTTTGTAAAGCAAGTTCATAGGCTCTGCAACGGTAGGACTAAGACGTGAAACATTTCCGTTAGATAACGCCATTTCATAATCGGTTCCCTTGCCGTCAAAATAAACCGTAGGTATATAAAACTGTGTGCATCTGTTCCAAGCGGATAACTCATCGTCAAGTTCAAAAATCAAATAACTTCTTTCTTCGCTGTAACAGTTTTTTAAAGTAACAAATGCGTAAATTCCTGCACCCGAATTGGCAGCAGCAGTAAATATAAGATAACTTTGCGGTATAAAGAAAACGTCGTCGGCAGTTCTTAAAAACTCCATAGTGCCGATGCTTTGCACTTTGCCCTTTTTTCCAATTAAAAATACCGAAATATCATACTCGTTATCACTTTGAGCAGATACATTAACTGCAACTCTCATTTTCTCGCCGTTTAAATAATATTCTGCATTTGTAAGTTTATAATTGCTTATAAAGGCATTTTCGTTATATTCATTTACAAAATTATACTTGTTTTCCGCAGAAAAACCGTCTCTTGTTTTAAGCGATCCGTTTTTATATGTTACATTTGTGCTAAGTCCCAACTCACCTTTTTCAAGATGAAGCGTAGGCTTTGTAAGATTTATGCCCTTATCCTCTGCAATAATACTCAGCATTTTGCGGTTATTTGATTTAAATGCAGTAAATTTCATAAAGAATCTCCTTTTGGAAGCTTATCCTCCACAGTATCCCCTGCAGAAAGCAGTTTTGCTCTTTTAGCATTATATAAATCGGTATAAATTTTGTTTGCCGCCGAATCGCCGACCGTTAGCGTGAACATCATAGTAAGGCCTACTGTTACCGCCTCGCAAAATTCCCCGTTAGTGCTTAGTGTATCACTAAGAGTTTCAATAGCATTACCCCTTAAATCAGAACTGATTTGATTAATATATTCAATAGCTCTCAAATTAAGAGCATTGTTATCGTTCTTAATTCCAAGCCTTAGCAGTGCTTTTTTTAAAATCTCATAACCTGTCATTTAAACCTCTCCTTCTTCCAAAAGTGATTTTATGTCGGGAATAATCCCTGACGGCAAGCGCGAAAGCAACTGTTCCTTATTTATAATACCTTTATCAAAAAGAGTTAAAAGCATTTCTGTTTTTTCTTTTTCGCTGTAACTTATATCGGTAGCAATGTCAATTTTTACGTTAATAACAAGACTTTTATATCTCTCGCCGTTAAAAGCAATGTATTTCACACTGCCTTTATCCTTTAGCTTAAAGCTTCTCTCTCCGTAATAGTTTATCCAGAAATCCGCCCAAATTCTTGCTGTATCCTCACAAAAGGCAAAAAAGCGGTTTCTTATAATCTGCAAAGGTACCAAAGCCGCTTCTCTCATAATACTTAAGGCCGCCGCATTGTCTGCTCGGCTGTCACCAAGTGCTACCTCGTTTGCACCGCTTTGAGTTAAAGTATTCTCAATAAGATAGTTTACAGTTTTGTCAAAATCCTCGGAAAAAGTAGCGGGAGTTACATACTTAATAGCTCCTGCCACATCCTCGTTACTGCCGTAAACCTTTATAATCTGTCCCGGCTCGTTACTGATTTTTCCGTTTACCGCATCTCCGTTTACAAGCATTATGGGCATTCCGTTTGTCATGGTAGCCCATACGTTCGCCGTAATCATACGGTTTATAGCAATTTGGTTCGGTATTAAATATGTAACCTCACTTTCGCCGTAAATAAGGTTATTCTTTCTTTCCCAAGTAAAAAGCGCCAACGGATAACGCGAAAGCTCGGTGTCAAAGCTTTCTCTTACAACTGCTCTTTCGCAAACCTTTATACATTTAATTGTATACTCATGACCGGATTTATATTCCTTATAAAGCTTGCTGTACACAGCAACTTTGCCGTTTTCCGCCGATTTTTGTATAAGCTCCAGCCTTGCTAAATCTGCACCGAAAAGTCTTGCTTCATGTAAAACCTCGTCGGTATTTTTGTAGCTTTTAAGAATTATAAACGGTTGCTGTTCTATATTTTCGCAATAAGGGTCTCCAAAAACAATATCCTCAATATCAAGCACCTCGCAGGCTATATCTCCCTTAATTTCAACAGTTTTATTTTCATCGGCAAAAAGACCCGTTTTAACCGAAGGGTCCCAATAGGTGTAAAGCACCGCTGTGCCCGAAATATATGCTTTTTTAAGAATTCTCTCGTTAAGCTCGTAAAGTTTTACCCTTTCGGCGGTGGTATTGTAATAGCTTTCAAATGCCGACATAATAAAATTAATTTCCTTGTCATCGGGGGCATTTAAAAGAATATTTTCATAACTTTTTTCGGTAGTGGGAATGCCCTCAGCAGAAAAGCTGACAGAAGGATTACTGCTTAAAATCTGCGACATTTTATAGTTGCCTATTCTTTTTATTACATTGTGCCTTACAAGAGGACGGTCATTACCGCAGCGTGCCCCATACCATTGGTCGCCTATGAAAAATCTTTCATTAATTTTCGCCTGCTCGAAAAGTCCTTTTGTGCCAATAGATGCTTTAAAATCCGTGCCACGGCTATATTCATCTAATATACTTTTAAAATCGTTATTCATTTTCTGCCTCCAAGAAAGCCCGCCCGAAGCTTCGGACGGGCTTAGTATTTTTTATTCTACTGTAACCTTGATTACAGAAGTGTCTGTCTGTGCAATACCCTCGGCGGTAATTCTTGCAAAGTAGAAGTATTCGCCCGGCTCTAAATCGGCAGGGATTTCATACTCGTCAGTTGTAGCGCCTGCTATCTTAACAGCAGAGTGCTTAGTCGCATTTTTACATGCGTACCACTGATATGTAAGCTCAGCAGAAGAATCAGCCGAAACTGTTAAGCTTTCGTTAATGTTTCCTGCTAAAACTGTTATATCATCATTTTCAACAGTAACACTGATTTCAGGTGAAATCCAAGCCCAAACAGCATCAAGACCGCTTTGCTTTACAAATACATCATAATAAATTCTGTAATCAAACTTGTAAGCATCGGCATCAACGTTCTGTTCAGGTGTGAATATACGCATTTTTTCAGTTTTCTTTACTAAATGCGCGCCTGATTTAGGGCAAACAAGCATATAGGTTTCAGCAGCATTAGCGCTTGGCTTAAAGCCTCCGGCTGTGCCATTTGCAAAATCATAAGAGGTTTTCATACGCTCTGCCACAACGGGAATAAGTGCTACGCCGTTTAAGGATTTAACCTTAAGGTCAACATCGCCCTGCTTGAAATCAGAAACAGTAATAAGTTTTGCAATTTCAGAAGAATTCTGTAATGCTGCATACATATAACTGTCAATAAACGCTACAAGCTCCTCATCATAGCCTGCTACTGCCTGCACCTCGTTAATAAGCTTGCAAAGGGTCTCAAAAGGCTTGTTAACGTCGCCGTTTAAGATGTTAGAGCGAGATTTTGCAATACTTGAAAGCTTTGAAAGAACATAAGCATCACACTCGGGAACTACCTTTGTTCTTACGTATTCGCCTAAAATTTTGCCTGCAAGATTTGCAATACCGCTTTCATCCATATCCTCGCGGTCAATCTGCAAAGAGCGTGCTCTGTCCATAGACATTGTGTAAGAGGAATTTGCCACATTAATAGCGCCTCTTGCAAAGCCCTGCTCGCGGTCATAGTCTGAAAGTCCCTCAAACTCGATGTCAGGGATAATAACGGTCTTTGCACCAACAAATTTGGTAGCTAAGGCATTGTCACAGAAAAATCCTACTGCACTTTTTTGCTCGAACACCTTGTCAAGTTCATCTGAGTATCTTGTTACATTTTCAATTGAGTTAATAGACATAATTTTTCTCCTTAAATTTTATTTCCAAAGTCCTTTTATAAATTCTTCACTCTCTATTGAAGTGGCGCGACTTCGGTTTAATTGTGAGCCAAGACTTAAATTCTCGGCTTTTTGTTGATTTTTAATACTTTTTTCCTGTCGCTTTTTTTGCGCCAAGAAATAGCGCAAATATTCGTCAAGCAAAAATGTACCCTTAAGCTTTGCAGCTTCAACTACTGCCTCGGGTAAATCCTCGGTGGATTTTATATTCGGAAAGTATTGCTTCACTTCATCAAAGCCTTTTATATCAGACTTTTGATTGTTATCGAGCGAAATGATTTTTTCTACCAATTCCTCGTCTCCCGAACACTTTTCCATTAGTTTTTCCCTAAGCTGTGTATTTTTTTGAAGCTGTAGCTGTTTTAAAAATTGCGACACACTTTTACCCTCTTGCTCGCTCAAATTTTTCAGTAATTCAAGCTCGTCAGCAATAAGGTCAAGCTTCATACCCTTTTGTGCCAAAAGGGTTGCTTCCTCTAAAGAAAGCTCCTTGATTTCCTTGTTGAACTTAACAGGAATAACAATATTCTGAGGTGTGGTAGCCTCATTAATATCTGTTTTCATATTTTCTGTCATAGTTTCTCCTTGATTTTAATTTTGTTCTGTGCCGTCATAGCTTAAAAAGTTTTCGTATTCGCGTTTCAGCTCATCTGCAACCGCTTCAATTTTAATTTTGCTTTTTTCTTTAAAGGTTTTGGGCTTTTTGTTGCCAAGTAAAAAGCCTGCAAAAAAGGTAATAATTGAAATTAAGCTTATATACATTATCATAAACTCCAACCTCCACTTAAATCGTTTCCTGATATTTGTGAATTCTCTGAAATATTAACTTCCTTTGCAGGATGAAAATATTTAACATCAAAAAATGCGTATCTTAAAGCGTCGCATAGATGGTTGTCAGCATCCTTAGGCATTCTTTGTCCGCGTTCGTTTGTGTTATCGCCATAGATATATGAGGATAGCTCCTTTATCGTATTGACACAGCTCTTGTCTACAATAATTTCAAACTCGCTGATAGCAGATATACCGTTTAAAATACTGTCTCTGCCTTTTACCGACGGACATATTCGCGAAATGCCCATTCGCTTTAAATCCTCGTTAGATTTAGGCTCTGCGGCGTCGGCTCTTATCCTTTCTTTAGAAAAGCCCATTTCTTTAATTTTCTCTGCAATATCGCAGTTGAGCATTTTCTTTTCGTAAAATTCCGTGAAAATATAAAGCTTTTTATCGGTAGGATTTGCCATAAACCCGATAAATGCAGTCGGGTCGTTGGTGTATCCGTAATCAAGCCCGAAAATGCTTTTCCATTTGTATTCATCACTCTTTGGAATTTCCAGCTTTCCAATACGCCAATTTTCATATACAAGTCCTTCGGAAATTCCCCAATTTCCAAGACCTGCTACCGCATATTTGCGGGGATTGTCCCGCTTCATACGCTCAAACACCTCGCGGTCGGTAGAATCCAAGAATTCGTTTATCAGATAATTGGTCGAAAAGGTAGCGATAAGCTGTGATTTGTTATCAAAAAAACGTTTTTTAAGCCAATGTCCCTCACTCCAAGGGTTAAAGGTAATTGTGGTTTGCTTGTAAAGCGGCGGCGGTATTTTGCCGCGCGGTACGGAAAGATCCAATTTGTCAAAGTCGGCTTCGCTTGCAATTTCAAAGCCCTCCTCTATCCAGACATAGTTCAAATAACCGTATGGCACTGTGGTGGATGCCAATTTTAAAACGTCGTCAAAACCACGGAAAATAATTTTTTGTCCCGTCGGCTTGTAGACCATTTCTAACGGTGCTACGGTATTGCTCCAAAGAGAAGCCACGCCCAGCCTTTCCTGAGCCCATTTAAGCTGAGCAAAGGTTGAGTCTCTGTGGGTTGCATAAACCTGCCTTACAACAAGTAAATTGCTCCCTTCTTCTCTCATCAGTCTGTAAATAAAGTTAAGCGCCGTTGTGGCACTTTTTTTAGAACCCTTTCCGCCTTTTAGAATTCGGTAACGCTTTTTGCAGTTCCAAAATTCGTCATAGCCACCGCCCACTATTTGCGACATCTTAATCTCTGATGTCGTCAATAATTATCACCGCCTTGCCGTTTTGCTGCGGCTTTTCGTCGTTTTTTTCACTGACTATAGAGCGAAGTTCCTTTATAGCCGAAAGCTCTCCCCCAGACGCTTTTTTGTAAAGTGCTATCATCACAGCCGTTTTACGAGTAGGGTTTTTAACTTCAAACCCCTCAGCTTTAAGCGCTTCTGCCTCTGCTTCGGACAGCCTTTCATTTAAAAGCGTTTTTAAGGTTTTATAAAGCAGCTTGTCGTTCTCTTTCATAGTCATCTCCCTTCCGGCAGGGTAATAATAAAATAAATGCCGGTGGACATTCACCGACATTTTTTAAGAATCGATTTGAATAATATTAAATTGTGTGATATAATTAGTAAAGTCAAAGTGCAACCATTTCCAATTTTAGAACGATAAAAAACAAAAGGACGGAAACAACAATGAAAAATTTTTTATCCTTGCTTCTTGTGTTCGTTATGCTGCTGAGCCTTTCTGCTTGCGGTAAAACCAACACAAAGAACACCGACCACGGTTCTACCCCCAACCAAGCCACCACCGACAACACTAAAAACCCAACAAACAATAACGACAACACAAACAAACCGACAAATAGTGTTACCGATGATAGGCAAGAAACCATAAAACCTTCTGTAACAACACCGAGTGGCAATGCGGAAATTAAAGTAGAACCCTCGAAAAAGCCGATACCCGCACCCGAAAAAGAAAATCACCCAACCACACAAAAACCTTCAACATCAACTGGCACAGAGTCAACTAAACCTAATTCCTGCGAACATAGCTATACTACTGTATCTTGCACTACACCAAAGATGTGTACAAAATGTAACTATATTGCCGCAAACGCATTGCCACATAGTTACAAAAACGGCAAATGCTCTGTTTGCTCAAAAGCGGAAATGCTTACTACCTTTATGGCAGGTGATTGGGTAGCACGTACTGTTAAATCCGGCACAAGTGAGCAGGGTGAAATTCTTTCAGAATTCATATTGGGTAAAGATAAAGAACGTTATAGCAGTAATGTCTGCTATTCAAACGCAAGTTCTTGCGTCATAAGTAACGGAAAAATTATTTATAATGATAAATCGTATCATTCCGATTGGTATCTAACCACCTTCACGCGATGTGTTTGGGAAGAAAACGAAGACACCATTACCATAACATTAGAAAAAATAACCCCTGTTGTTTCATTTATTTTACGCAAAACAAGTGAAACACAACTTACTGTAATTTCCAGCACCAATACCGGCATCAATACCGTAGAAATTCCTGTTGGATTAGTATTTGTAAAACAGTAACTCAAACAGGTAATCAAAGTAATAATATAGGGCGGATGAGAACATCCGCCCTTATTTATTTTAAAAAAGTAATTTCCTTGAAAAAATTAAAAATGTATGGTATAATTTACAAAAAATAAATTAAAGGAGAAAAAGTTATGTTTTGTGGTAATTGCGGCGCCCAGCTTCCCGACGGAAGCCAATTTTGCGGAGTTTGCGGAAAACCCACCGGCGAGACTTCGCAAAATAATAATCCCATCGGCACAGTAACCCCTAAACCCAAAAAAGCAAAAAAAGAGGTTGACTATAAAAAACTCAAGAAAAACATTATAGTAAGCCTTCTGCTTTTTATCTTATACGCTGTAACCTCAGCCTTAATTTTGGTAGCGTTTAAATTAGACTTTGTATCGGTCAATTTATTATCGTCAGATGAAACGGCCTTCAAGCTCTCGCTTGAACATTTTATGACCGCCTCTGTAAGCGGAGTAGGTATATATAACCCTTCACTCATTTCTATCGCCTTTGGTATGGGTGCATTGCTTTTCGTATATTCAGCACCTGCTTTTGCATTGCTTTCTTTTATTGCTTACATAATAAATAAATGTTTTACTGCTCTTCATACATTGTTTATGATTTCTTCTATTACTGCTTCTGTTTTCATTGGGGCATATATTCCCGTGGCTAAGCTTATAATACCTTGGTTTACTGAATTAGCAGACCCCGCTAATCAGATTTTATCAAACGATTTAGGCAGTATAGGATTTTTAATTCCTGCAATATTTGCAGTTTTGGCTATTGCGGTAGTAATAGCAGGCACAGTAATTGTTTTCAAAAAGATTAAGGGGGACGTTAAAAATGAAGAATAATTTTTCTGCTAAAAAGATTTTTAATATTATTCTTGTAGTATTATTGGTTCTTTCTATACTTTCCACCGCATTCGGAAGCTGTATTGCAATAATGTACAAGCCATCCGGTTCTAAGGGTAGTTCAGCTGCCGATAATAAGGGTGATAACGGTAGCTTTGTTTCCCCGCTTGACCAATACGACCGCGATGGTAAGGAAAACACTGCCTCTCTTAACGAGGATGTAGTATCCCTTTCAAAAGAGGAAGCAACCACCATTAATAACGCTATAATTGATATAACCGAAAGTTATGACTATAATAATGAGCTTTTCTATAAGGTAGCATTGGACCCCGCTGCCGATAGTGCTTTAACAAATGTTAATTCAGGTGAGCATATCTTCCTGCCTGCAACCGAAAACTCAAAATTCGGCGGTGAGAGAATATTTGCTGTAAAGAATAAATATTCAGAAGCTGGCAACACCATTCTCGAATTGGACGAACCTTATTTTGAGGATGTTTTCTCTTCACTCGAAGTTTATGCTTCCGAAACCTTGTCAGAGGAAAACCTTAAAGGTGCATATTTTGCAGACGGTGTTTCAGCCAGTTTCGGTGATTCTGCCGTAGAAATTGAAAATGTAAGTCAGGAATATTCTTTAGACGCTGAAATTGTTAACCTTTCAAACAGCTCTGCTCCAAAAGTGCAAAATTGTGCCGACAAGGCATCTACCGACCCGAGAGATTTAATTGTAAAAATTAATTACACTATGAAGGAAGAAAAAATCAAAGGCACTTCACTTGATAAAAGCCTTGCTATCACAGGCGAATTTGGTGTTAAAAATTTAATGGCACATATGGTTTGTGATATGGAAAGTAAGTATGATATCAACGAACTGTATTTTGGCCTTAGCGGCGATATCGTTGCCGATATAGATGTCACGGGCGGCGTTTCAGGCGACTTTTCAAAAGACCCCGAAGATGAAGACTATTTCTTTTTCACCGTTGAGGGTCTCAGTGAAAAACGATTCCCGATAGCAATTTTCGAATTTCAAGGCATTACACCAATAACCTTGACAAAATCCGCATTTGAAGTATCAAAGGAAAAAATTGTTCCCTCTCTTTACCTTATGGTATTTTTGGATTGGTCAGGCAGCATCGACCTTTCTTTAAGTGCAGGTTTTGAATACAAAAAAAGCTTTAACAACGGTTTAAGTATTGTAAAAGATGGCGAAGTAAGCCTTTTGTTTGAATCATATCCTTATGTTGACTCCTTCCCCGAAGAAGAAAACAACGGTCTTAACTGGAATGTGGATTTCAAATTAGAAGCACAGACCGACGCTCATTTAGGTTGCAGCGCACTTTTCTATCTTTTGGGTGTAAATATGTGCGAAGTTTCAGCAATAAGAGTCGGTGCAGAAGCAAAATGTAATATTGAAGCCGAAGTTTCACTGACGGAAAAATTTAAACTAAAAAAGGATACAAACTTAGAATTTTATATTCGCGGATATACAAAAATTATAAGTGTTTTTGCAAAAATCAAGGCCGAAGGAAACGGAATATTTAAAAAACTTGGCAGTTTGGAAGCCGAGTTCGACTTTACTTTGCTTGACCTGACCTTGTTCGAAAAAGGTATAGTACCGGACGAATTTAGGAAGACAAAACCCATCTCAACTATGGAAATGCCCAAAAAGTTTGATTCTGCAATGATTTTGGTCTGCGATACATCAGGCTCAATGGCAAGCTCAATTAATTCGGGCGAAAGTAAAATAGATGCCGCAAAGGAAGCTGCTAAAATCGTTATAGAAACCACCGCACAGCAATCCAATAACTATGGCGGTACTTTGGGAATAGGCTTAGTCAGATTTGAAAGCAGTGCCGAAAATGTAGCCTTCCCACATATAGATTATGAGTTTTTGAAGGACTGCGTAGCCCTTTACGAAAGCGGCGGCGGTACAAATATTGCAAGCGGTCTTGAAGCCGCAATCGACCAACTCGAAGCTGTCAAAGCCGAAAATAAGGTTATCGTTCTTATGACCGACGGTCAGGACTCCTCAAACGCTGTAAGCAAAGCCGAGGATGCCGCAGAAAAAGGTATTACCGTACATACTATCGGCTTTGGTAGTGACGTGCAAGAACAAGTTCTTATTGATATTGCAGATGCCGCAAACGGTGAATATCAATATGCTAATACAAATTCAATAGTTAGTATCGTAGGCAGTTTTATACATAACCAAAAATCAATAGATTCTACCGTTTTAGCTGAAACAGAAGGTGCAGTAGCAGAAGGCGAAACAAGTAAAAAAATTTCCTTTACGGTAGAAAAAGATATGGGTAACGGATGCCTCGATGTAACCACCTATTACCCCGGATCTTTCTTAAAAACAATAATTGTTGACCCTAACGGCAAAAAGGTTGATGAAAATTATCCCGGTGCTAAGATAGATGAAACAAAAATTCCGTCAAACCTTGTTATCGAAAACCCCATAGCAGGTGAATGGTCGGTTAGAATCAAAGGTATTGAAACCTCTTATGCAAAAGAACCGTTCTATACCGCAGTATCTTATAAAACAAACGATGATATCGAATCAGCTACTCCAAAGCTCGATACTTTGCAGACAATAGCCGCTTACTGTATCCCGATAGGAATATTCACACTTGTTGTATCACTTGTATCCCTTTGTTTTCTTAACAAAAAGAAAAAAGAAAATTCTTAAAAAATAACAAAAACACCTTTGTTCAATAGACAAAGGTGTTTTATTTTGCGAAGGAGCAGTGTAACGGTGCGTAGGAGCCGTTAAGGAAAGCGATTAGGTGCGTAACTACGCTGTTCGATAAATTAGGATTTATCGTTATAACTCAATATTGATTTCGTCCTTATCTTCAATGAGTATATAATTCACATCATACTTCTGTGCGAGAACTAATATTTCTGCATTATCTGCCAACACACTCTCCATTGTGCACCATTCATCATCCAAACGATTTTCAATGATAGTTGCATATTTTTTTATGTCATCAAAGTGATTTCTGATATATTCCTCACTCATTACCAAACAGTAATATTTGATGCTTTCAAGATATTTAGAGTCAAAGTCCTTCTGCCAATCGAATGGAATATAGCAACCTTCGACAATTAGGTTCTGCTTGTTTTCGATAGCAGTTTTTACCATTTCACAGACGATGGGCCATAAGTATGCGGTCAAAGCATCATCATCACTCATAGGAGTAAGTTCTGTATTACCGCTACGAATTAAACCCATTTTCAGATGGTCTATCGATAGATATGGATATTGATATTTTTCAAGTAATTTTTGAGCAAGCGCCGTTTTGCCTGTATGCGATGCTCCCGTAATTAAAATAATCATTATCTCACCTACAAATTCTTCTTTATCGAACTGATTATACAACTTTTCAGCAATCAAATCAAGGCAAAGCCTTGTATATCATCAATTCCGTAGGAATTGCATATTATCAAAACAAAGTTTTGTATATCATCAAGCCGCAGGAGAATAAACGCTATCGCGTGATGAGATACAGCCCCAAAGGGGCTGATGATATGCACCGCACTTCGCGCGGTGATGATATACCAAGCCTGCGGCTTGGATAAAAAAAGAAGTAACTTTTGGTAGACAAAAGTTACTTCTTTTTTGGCGCAGACGGAGGGATTCGAACCCTCGTCCCTCAGGGGGCATCATGATTTCGAGTCATGTCCGTTATGACCACTTCGATACGTCTGCATATAAGCTTTTTTAAAACATTACTATTATATTTGATTTTCCTTTCCTTGTCAAGGAATAATTGGCTAAGCAAATTGCTACTATTGAAAATTTTTAAAATATGTGCTATCATATTTTTATGAATTATAATAAATATTTTAAAAGAAATTTTTGTTCGCTAAAAGGTAAAACGGTTGCTATAAGCGGTGCTACGGGAGGTATAGGAAAAGAACTTTGCCGACATTTACTGTCTCTTAACGCCCGCCTTATTTTGCTTGACCGCAATTATGAAAAATCTCATGCGCTAAAATCACAGCTTCTCGGCGACTTTAAAGATGCCGAAATAAAATTATTTACCCTTGATTTAGAGGATATGTGTACTGTAAAAGCTGCGGCATCATACCTTGAAAGCGAAAATATTGATTATCTGCTTCTTAACGCAGGTGCTTATCATATTCCGCGCCATTTATGTGAAACGGGATTCGACAATGTCTTTCAAATTAATTTTATTTCACCCTATTATCTTGCGCATAAGCTTAAAGAAACAGTTTCAAAAAACGGTGGCAGAATTGTGGCTGTCGGGAGTATTGCACATAACTATTCCCGTTCTGATATAAACAATATTGATTTTCGCAACATAAAAAAATCAAGTCTTGCTTACGGAAACGCAAAACGCTGGCTTATGTTTTCTCTTTATGAGTTGTTTAAGGATAGCGACACGCTTGCAATTACACACCCCGGAATAACCTTTACTAATATTACAGCCCACTATCCAAAACTTATTTTTGCCGTTATAAAGCACCCGATGAAAATTATTTTTATGAAACCGCGCAAAGCTTCACTTTCAATACTAAGCGGTATTTTTAATCCCACACGCTACGGTTTTTGGATAGGCCCAAAGTTTTTCGATGTTTGGGGAAATCCGTCATATAAAAGACTTAAAAGCTTTAATAATGATGAAAGTACACATCTTTTTAAAATAGCTGAAGAAATTTACAATAAATTCTGAATAAGGAGCTTTTATGAATAACAAAAAAGCTAAGATTATATTTTTTACTGCAATTGCAGTGTTTTTGGTTTCTTTAATACTGCTTTTAGTCTACCTTTTACCGAGAACTGTTTTGTTACCCGAAAAGAATAAGGTTGTAAAAAAACCACAAATTACGGTAGAAAAAGGTGAAGAGTTGCCCGATAACCCGAAAAATTTCAAAGAGCTTAAAAAACAAAATGCGGATATCTATGCTTGGATATCTGTGCCCGGCACACTTGTTGATTATCCTGTTTTGCAAAGCGGAGATGACAAGGTAGAAAACTTTTATATCAACCACGGTCTTGATAACAAATATTTAAGATCCGGTTCTATATATTCTCAAAGGCTCAACTCAAAGGATTTTTCCGACCCAAACACCATTCTTTACGGACATAATATGAAAAACGATTCTATGTTTGGAAGCCTGCACAGTTACCGTGACCCCGAATTTTTCAAAACAAATAACTTAATTTATGTATATACCGAAGGACATATTTTAACATACAAAATTTATGCAGCATATAGGTATGATAACCGACATATACTTAATTCCTTTAACTTTTCCGATGAAAAAATCCGCGAGGATTATTTCAAAATGACACTAAATCCAATTACCACGATGAAAAACATTGATACAGAAACCACACTTACAAAGGATAGCAAAATAATAACACTTAGCACCTGTATCACCAACGATAATTACAGATATTTAGTACAGGGAGTTTTGATTGATGACCAACCCACAAAATGATGAAGGTTTGAATTTTTCTGACAGTAACACAGAACCGACCACATCAGAAAAAGAAATCCTGCCCGAAAATGAAAAAAGCACTAAAAAGAAACTTAAAAAGTGGCAAAAGATACTTATAATAATTCTTTGTATACTTTTAAGTCTTGTAATCCTTATCGTAGGAAGCTTTTATACCCTGTGGCTTATAGGCAGAGCAAAAATGCTTAATAAGGATGTTGTAATAAAGCCCGACAAAACCATTAATGTGCAGATAGAGGACGACAATACCGTCATCTACAACGGCAGCAGATATAAGTATAACGAAAATATCACCTCAGTGCTTTGCATGGGTATTGACTACTATAAAGATAGTACGGGTCCGTCAGCGGGAATTGGAAAAGCCGGTCAGACCGATGCGCTTTACCTTCTTGTAATC
The DNA here is from genome assembly GCA_045634455.1 of Acutalibacteraceae bacterium. Lineage (GTDB taxonomy): Bacteria > Bacillota > Clostridia > Oscillospirales > Acutalibacteraceae > UBA737. The sequence goes on along the minus strand of JAZRAI010000002.1, from coordinate 19,793 downwards.
GATACCGCAACAGGAAAAGTCTCTGCACTTGCTATACCTCGTGATACAATTGCCGAGGTTGATATTTACTCAAAATCAGGTTCATATTCGGGGGTTAAAAAAACTCAGATTTGTCTTGCCTTTGCTTACGGAGACGGCAAAGAAAAAAGCTGTGAAAATGTTATCCGTTCCGTTTCGCGTTTGCTTTACGGAATGCCTATAAGTTCCTATTTTGCAATAGATTACCGTTCGCTTAAAAATATTCATAATGCAGTTGGAACACTTACTGTAAAACCAAATGAAGCATTAAAAATCAGTTACTCAAACCGCACCGATACTACTGCAAAAGGTTTTCCCTATAAGATTACCGAAGCCAATATCGAAGCGTATCTCAGAGCACGAAACAAAACCGATATAAACGCGGCATATCTCAGAATGGAGCGACAGATAGACTATCTTAAACAATATTCTGCCGTTGCATTCTCAAAAACAAAGGAAGATATAACCTTCCCCATTAAGATTTATAACAAAATCATAGACAATTCAATTACCGATATCGACCCCGCTAAAATCACTTTTTTGGCGAGCTGTGCCGTAAAAAATTCTTCAAACATAAAACTTGATGTGGCAAAGCTTAATGGTGAATATACAATAGGTGACGACGGTTTTGCCGAACTCACACTTGATACTCAAAAAACCTTTGATACCGTAATTTCGCTTTTTTACCAAAAAGTAGGTTAATTTCAAAAAAATTCTTTACAAATACATTTTTAAATGATATAATATTTTAGTAAATTTATAGTTTTTTTGAGGAGTTAATTATGAAAAAAATATTAGCTATTCTTTTAACATTAGTTTTAGTTATGGGCTTCTCTGTATCCGCAATGGCAGTTGTAAGTCCCGGTGGTGTTAAGTATAACGATGTTTACATCAACCGAACAAGCACCGGTGAAAGCTCACAAACAGTTGAGCATGTTTCTGTTAAAGAGGGTGACACGTTAGAACTTATCCCCGGTGACAGCAAGCTTGAATTCATCGGTTGGAATTTCTACACTCCTGATATGGAAGAAGCTGAAATCGGCAAAGATTTCGAGATTATTTCTATCAAAAAGTCAGACGGTACTGATGCGGTTGAAGGTAAAGATTACACTATTGAAGGCGGTAAAATCGTTGCCAAGGACGGTACCATTTTAAATGTTACAATTAAGCCTCTTGTCGATGTGCTTTATGTTTCAGAAAACTTCAAGGGCGTTGATATTAAGTTCAACATTTCCGATAACGAAACCCTTTCCCCTGTTACCGGCGTTGAAGTTAACTACATTGTAGTTGCAATCTTAAGTCTTATGCTTATCGCTTCTGCTGCAGTTGCAGTTGTAACTTCTAAAAAAGCTTTTAATAAATAATAATAAATACCCTAAGCATTAAGCTTAGGGTGTTTTTCTAAGTACACATTAAAGTTACTGTTTTAGATGTGTACATATAATTGGAGGAAAATCAAATGGAACTAAAAAATAAAACTATCTTATTCTTAGGGGACAGCATAACCGAAGGCTACGGAGCAAGCGATATATCAAATCGATTTACCAACCTTATTGCCGAGCAAACAGGTGCAAACTGTGTAAACTATGGTGTCAGCGGTACGCGAATTGCATACCAACATGCTTTTAACCCTGAAAAATCTGAGGATTACGATTTTTATATGCGCGCACAAAAAATGCAAGCCGATGCCGACTGTATTGTTGTATTCGGCGGAACTAATGACTATGACCATGGCGATGCGCCGTTTGGTAGCTTTACAGACCGCACACCCATGACCTTTTATGGCGGACTACATACACTCTACACCTATCTCACAGAAAAATATTTAGGTGTTCCCGTAGTAATTCTCACCCCCTTGCATAGAGAAAACGAGGATAACGGTAAGGTTGCCCGTGCCTATGCTTATAAACCGCTAAAAGAATATGTCAATGCTATCCGCGAGGTGGCAGAGTATTACTCATTCCCCGTACTCGATTTGTTTGCAACTTCTAACCTGCAACCCAATATTCCCGCAGTAAAAGAAGCCTTTATTCCTGACGGACTTCACCCAAATGATGCAGGTCACAAAATTTTGGCTAACAAAATTATTAAATTCTTAGAGACACTCTAACCCCTTAAAAGACCGCAAACAGCGGTCTTTTTTACTTTAAAAAACAAAAAATTTATCTTTATTTACTTGTATTAAAATTTGTGGTATACTATATAAGCAAGGTATTAAATGCGAGGTGAGAATGGTGGATAAATTTATTTTACATTCAGCTTATAAGCCGACAGGTGACCAACCGCAAGCGATAGAAAAACTTGTTGAGGGTATAAACCGTGGTGATAAAGAGCAAACCTTGCTCGGTGTTACAGGTAGTGGTAAAACCTTTACAATGGCGAACATTATCGAAAAAGTAAATAGACCTACACTCGTTCTCGCTCATAACAAAACTCTCGCTGCACAGTTATGCTCGGAATTTAAAGAGTTTTTCCCCGAAAACGCGGTGGAATATTTTGTATCCTATTACGACTACTATCAGCCCGAAGCTTATATTCCGGGTACTGATACTTATATTGAAAAGGATTCTGCTATCAATGATGAAATCGACAAGCTCCGTCATAGTGCAACCTGTGCTTTAAGCGAACGGCGAGATGTTATCATAGTAGCGTCGGTTTCCTGCATATACTCACTCGGTAACCCTATTGACTACCGCAATATGGTTATCTCTTTAAGAACGGGTATGGAAAAAAGCCGTGACGAATTGATTGCAAAGCTTGTTGACCTGCAATACGAACGCAACGATATAAACTTTGTAAGAAACAAGTTCCGTGTACGCGGTGATACTGTTGAAATTTTTCCCGCATACTCAATGGAAAATGCCATAAGGGTTGAATTCTTTGGCGATGAGATTGACAGAATATCCGAAATCAATACGCTTACAGGTGAGGTTAAGACTTTTTTAAACCACACCGCCATTTACCCTGCGTCGCACTATATAGTTCCTCAGGATAAGTTAGAGGAAGCACTTGCCGAAATAAAGGATGAAATGGAAGAACGCGTAAAATTCTTTATTGAAAATGAAAAGCTTATAGAGGCACAACGAATACGTCAGCGCACCGAATATGATATCGAAATGTTGCGTGAAATCGGAACTTGTAAAGGCATCGAAAACTATTCCCGCGTTATGGCTCGCCGTCCAAAAGGCAGTACCCCCTCTACCCTGCTTGATTATTTCCCTGATGATTTTTTGATTTTTGTGGACGAATCCCACGTAACACTTCCTCAGGTGCGCGGTATGTACGGCGGAGACAGGGCAAGAAAGGAAAACCTTGTTGAATACGGTTTCAGGCTTCCTTCCGCATTTGATAACCGACCGCTTAATTTTGAGGAGTTTTACTCTCACGTTAATCAGGCAATTTTTGTATCTGCTACTCCTCAGGAGTTTGAAAAGGAGCATTCTGCCCAAATAGTAGAGCAGGTTATTAGACCTACCGGTCTTTTGGACCCCAAAATTTCCGTTCGCCCAACCGAAGGTCAAATTGACGATTTGGTGGGTGAAATCGGCATAAGAGTTGCCCGTAAAGAGCGCGTGCTCATAACAACACTTACCAAAAAAATGGCTGAGGATTTGACCGAATATTTAGAAAACCTTAATATTAAGGTGCGCTATATGCACTACGATATTGACACCATCGAGCGTATGGAAATTATCCGCGATTTGCGTCTCGGAGAATTTGATGTACTTGTTGGAATTAACCTTTTGCGTGAGGGTCTTGACATTCCCGAAGTATCCTTGGTAGCAATACTTGATGCCGATAAGGAAGGCTTCCTTAGAAGTGAAACCTCACTCGTGCAGACAATAGGCAGAGCTGCCCGTAATGCCGAGGGTGAGGTTATAATGTATGCCGACAGTGTTACTCGCTCTATGGAACGTGCAATAACCGAGACCGAGCGCCGACGCGCCATTCAGCAAAGATATAATGAGGCAAACGGCATAACACCCAAAACCATTATTAAGGATGTTCACGATATAATTGAAATAGGCACAAAGGTTGATAAGGAAAAGCCCGTACACAAGCTTTCAAAAGTAGAACGTGAAGCAGAAATCAAACGATTAACCTTTGAAATGAAACAAGCCGCAAAAATGCTTGAATTCGAGCTTGCCGCAACCCTTCGTGACAAAATCGAAAAGCTTAGAAAAACGAAATAAAGATATAAAAAAAGCTTCCAAACCGAATGGTTTGGAAGCTTTAAAATTTACATTCAATTACGCAAGCTCTGCAATATCGAATAACTTCTTAGGTAATTCGTCCTTGTCAGCAGAAACTGTGAATAAGAACTCAACATCATCAATCTTAGAAACTCTCTCTAAGAAAGCGATAAGCTCTTCATAATCGCGAGTGCCGATTCTCAGTGTAGCATCACCGAAAATGTGTGTAACGTCGTTGTTGCCGGCCTTAATACCGGAAAGTAAACCATAGTACTCACCATAGCCACTAATTGCAAAAGCATCAGCGTCAATAAGGCGAGCTTTATGTGTAACAGAATAGGTTAATGTATCGCCCTTTTCGATGCAAACAACATTGCCAAGACTCTTTTCAGCAGCTTCGTTTACTAAGTCTACCAATTTCTTTGTCTTGCCTGAACCTTTCTTTCCAATAATGAGTTTAATCATTAAAATCAGCTCCTTTTATTTTCTCTGCCAAAGGCAGTAATTTTTATTTACCAAGTCTCTTTTCAAGCTCTGCTTTTTGAGCTTCATATCCGGGCTTGCCCAAAAGTGCAAACATATTCTTTTTGTAGCTTTCAACACCGGGTTGGTCAAAGGGATTAACACCAAGCATATAACCCGATATTGCACAAGCCTTTTCAAAGAAGTAAATAAGTTCGCCAAGGTTTTCCTCATCAGGCTTATCAACGTTAATTACAAGATTGGGAACACCGCCGTCTGTGTGAGCTAAAACTGTGCCCTCAAATGCTTTTTCGTTTACAAATGACATTGTCTTGCCTGCCAAGAAATTAAGTCCGTCACCGTCGTTATCCTCTTTTTCAATTACAACATCCTTATCGGTGTTGTCAAAGGTAACAACAGTTTCAAACATTAAGCGAGCGCCGTCCTGAACAAACTGACCCATAGAATGTAGGTCGGTTGAGAATGTAACAGATGCCGGGAAAAGACCTTTGTTATCCTTACCCTCACTCTCGCCGAATAATTGCTTAAACCATTCAGCCATCATAGTAAAGCGAGGCTCATAAGAAACGAGAAGCTCTACCGATTTGCCCTTTCTGTAAAAAGCATTTCTGAGTGCTGCGTAGGTATAGCAATCGTTTTTGTGCATATCGCTTACATTGAATTTTTCGGCAGCTGCTTGTGCGCCTTTCATTAATGCGTCAATATCAGCACCTGCTGCGGCAATCGGAAGTAAACCTACTGCTGTAAGCACAGAAAATCTGCCGCCAACATCATCCGGCACTACAAAGCACTCGTAACCCTTTTCGTCAGCCAATGCTTTAAGTGTACCTCTTGCCTTATCGGTAGTACAGTAAATGCGCTCTGCCGCTTCCTTCTCACCGTACTGCTCCTCCAAATACTTGCGGAACACTCTGAAAGCTACTGCGGGCTCGGTTGTAGTACCCGATTTAGATATAATGTTAATAGAAACTCTCTTGCCTTCGCAAAGCTTTAACATATCTGCAAGATAAGAACCGCTTATGCTGTTACCTGCGAAGTAAATTTCGGGAGCACCGTCACGCAAATTGTTGTAATAGGGTCCCTTTAAAAATTCAATAGCGGCGCGAGCACCAAGATAAGAACCGCCGATACCGATAACGATTAAAACATCTGTATCTCGGCGAATTTTCTCAGCCGCTTTCTTAATGCGGGAAAATTCTTCCTTGTCATAATCATATGGAAGTGAAACCCAACCTAAGAAATCGTTGCCCAAGCCGTCCTTGTTGTTTACAGTATTATGTGCTGCAAGCACTTGATTTTCAAGACCTTTAAGGTCATTATCGCGAATAAAATCCTTAGCATAGGAATAATTGAACTTAACTGCCATTTTTATACCTCCGTATTTCCTAATTCTATTTTACAATACTTCTTGTCTTTTTTCAAGATAAATATTGCAATATTATAAAAGTTTTTCAAATTTTAAAAATTCCTTTTAAAATTCGACACATTGAAACCCATACGCTAAGCTTTTCAACATTTTCTGCCGCAACAATTTTAATTTTTCCTATTTCCTTGTCTTGGGTATAAACATGCACATAGCCTACTAAATCACCTTTTTTCACAGGTGCCGTGATTTTTGCTTTGAGCTTTTCGGATTTAACAATTTTTTTGTTGTCAGTCTTTGCAAGTAAAGCGTTAACTTCCCCGTCGGCTCTGATTTTAACTGTTTTCTCCACGCCCTTATTTACAGAAATTTCTCCCTTCGAAAGCTCTGCTTCAATTTTCTTAAAGCTATAATTTGCAAAGCCGTAATCGAGCAGTTTTTTCGCCCCTTCAAATCTATCGTTGCTTGTATCTCCTGCCATTACTACCGCCACAAGAGAAAGTCCGTCACGCTCGGCAGTTGCCGATAAGCAATATTTTGCAATACTTGTGGTTCCCGTTTTAAGACCGGTAGCACCGCTATAAAACCTTATAAGCTTGTTTGTGTTTACAAGCTCGCTTTCTCCGTCTCTGAGACTGTCCATCCATACAGTTGAGTATTTTTTTATAAGCTCATGCTTTATTAATTCGCTCGACATAATCGCTACATCATAGGCAGAGGTTAAATGTCCCTCAGCATCAAGACCTGTGCAGTTTTTAAAGGTTGTGCTATTCATTCCAAGGCTTTTAGCCTTTTCGTTCATAAGAGCCACAAAACCTTCCTCACTGCCCGCTATATGCTCACCAAGCGCCACACAAGCATCATTTGCCGAAGCTATAACAGTTGCTTTTAATAAGTCGTCAACCGTCATAGTCTCACCCTGCTCTAACCATATCTGAGAACCGCCCATACTCGCCGCGTGAGCAGATGTAGTAACCAATGTTTCCTCCGTTATATCCCCCCTGTCTATGGCTTCCATAATTAGAAGCAAGGACATAACCTTTGTAATAGATGCAGGAGAAAGCTTTTCGTCGGCATTTTGTTCGTATAAAATTTTGCCCGTATTGGGTTCCATAAGAATTGCAGATTTCGCCTTAATATCAAGGACAGTACCTATTGCAGCATTGGTTGTAACAGAGGATAGCGGTACATCAATATCGTCTATTTCACATTCACTTGAAACAGTTTTCGCCGAAGCAGTAACAGAAAAAATACAAATACATAAAATTAAACATAACAGCTTTTTCATTAAAAACACCCCAAACTCATAGTATTACACAATATGCCGAGGTGCTTTTTTTAATGCAAAGGTATTATCTCTTTGTGGAATTTTTATATTTAAAAGTAAACATATCACTTGACTTTATTTGTCTTTATGATATAATTTATAAGTGCTTTTAGTAGCAACAAATATGCACCTGTGGCGAAACTGGCAAACGCGTACGGTTCAGGTCCGTATGTCGCAAGACTTGCAGGTTCAAGTCCTGTCAGGTGCACCAGTCGAGAGCCTCGACACGCAATTCGCGTAGTTGAGGTTCTACTTTTTTATAATTCTCACCTCGCGTTTAAGATTTGTTATGAATACTAACACCAAAACTCCAAATTTGACCTTTAGATCGAGTTTGGAGTTTTTTGTATATTCAGAACTTGAATCAATGGTCTCTCTGAGGCTCGGTCACCTCAAGGCTCTGACAGTTCATCAGACTGTCATTCACTACCTTCGGGTTATTTGTCCGTCGGGCTCATAACCAGATGTACACCTATACAAATTCAATTTCCATAGCAAAAAGAAAGACGCCTATCTTGGCGTCTTTCTTTTTGGGTGTTTTGAACTTAATGACACGAATAAAATGCACCTGAAAACTGAGATAATTCCAATATTATAATTTTTTAGACATTATTTGTTGGTTATTCTCTAAAGGAAATTCACCTGTTCCAATAAAATTACAAGCCAACCAAAAAGGAATACCAGTAACTGCATCAGCTGTCAACCAAATATTTTTAACACCTTTTTCTTCAAAGAATTTTTCACACTGCTTAACAAGCTTTTTACCTATTCCTTTTCTTCTGTGTGTTTTCTTTACAAAAAACTCCATTATATATCCCCAATTAGGTCTAATATATCCCTTATCTCCAATTCTATCTATCTTAACATAGCAAAAAGCAATCGGTTCATCTTCGACGTATACGATTTGCAATAAACGGTTTTCATCTATTTTGTCGATCATACTTTTTGTTATATTAGGGATAATTTTCCTCGGTGTCTTAATGTTTTGGTGCGAATCCGTTTCTGCAATATATTCAACCATCAAATCATATAATGCATCATAATGAGTGCTATCGTTCATTTTTAACTTAATAATATTCACTATTTCCTCCTAAAAAATAAATACTCTTGATAAAATCAAGAGTATTTACATCCAAGAAGTAACTTTTTATTTAACAGCGGACAAAACGACTTTTGATTTTATCAATACTTTTCTTTTCATTTTGTCCACCTCACTTTCATTTTAGGTTAGTTATATTTTAACATCAAATAAGTCAAATGTCAACACACGGGAATATATTATTTTTGCTCTATTTTCTTTTCAATTGTAATGCAAGAAGAAGTCAACATTCTTTGTATTCTTCCGCAAAGGTTTCTATACTTTTTGAAAGTTTCTTCTTCAATAGAGTTGTTCGAACATAAAAGTTTTAACCAACTTTCTGTTTCAACACATTCTTTACGTGCGATTTTGAATTTAGATAACATATCGGGTAAACTTTGAGGATATTGAGCTTCGGTAATATTAGCAAAGACACTTGAAGAAGATTTGCGAATTTGAAAAATCGCATTAGAATTGTATTTGCATTCCAAAGATTTGCATAAGGTTTCAATTTCAGCAGCTAACTGTTCAGCATATTTAAGTAGCGGATTATCTTTCATACTCTCACCTCTTTATTAAAGTATAGCAGAAATCCGCCACCAAATCAACACGAAGTGTTGGATGTAATCATTTCGAAGAAATGTATGTAATCCGAAATTTATTTCGGTATGTAATCAATCCGAAGATAAAAACATACAAAGCTCACGCTTTGATGACATACAGTTCGCAAGGCGAACTGATTACATCCTCGCTATCGCGAGATTACATACCAATCCTTCGGATTGGATAAAAATAAAGCACTTCGAAAGAAGTGCTTTATTTTTTGGTTGCGGAGGCTGGACTTGAACCAACGACCTTCGGGTTATGAGCCCGACGAGCTACCAACTGCTCCACTCCGCGATATTGAGTTGTTTTTTGGTGTACTACTATTATATACAATTACAAACAAAAATGCAACCCTTTTTTTCAAAAAATAAAAATTATTTTTTACAGTCTGCACAAATTCCGTAAAGCACGCTTTGTTCACATACCAAATCAAAGCCGTGCTCTGTTTTTAAATGTTTCTTTATTTCATCCATAAAATCACAGTCAAGATGGTGTATTTTTCCGCAACCGACACACTTTATATGAATATGCTTATGGCATTCCTTTTCACTGCTTGCTAACTGAAAAACTGCCTTTTGACCGCTTTCGTCTGTGAATTTTATTACCTGCTTTTCCTCGGTAAGTTGATTTAAAAACCGATATACAGTTGTTACGTTTGCGGTTATCCCTTGTTTTTCAATAAACGCCACAATATCATTTACCGATACCGCTACTGCAGAATTTTCCTGTAAATACTTTAAAATACAGGCTCTTGATTTAGTGCTGTATGCTCTTTTTTGCATTCTAAAACACCTCGCATTTAGCATTATACCCTATCGAAACTAAAAATGCAAGTAATTTGCATTTTCTCTTGACAAGCGGGTAAAATAGCTTTAAAATATAATTTGCAAATTATTTGCAAATTGGAGGATTTATGAAAAAACTTTTTTGTTTTATGCTCTCTATTTTTCTGATATTGCTTACCGCATGTAAAAGTGGAAAAAATATAAATAGTGAAAAAGCCACAATAGCAGTAGCTATACCGCCTATTGCAAACATTGTAGAAAGCATTTGCGGTGACACAGTAAACGTAATAACTGTATTGCCCGCAGGCGCTTCCCCCGAAAGCTATGAGCCATCGGCAAAGGAAATTTCGTCATTGCAGAATGCTCGGATTTATTTTTCATTAGGACTTCCTATGGAGGAAAATTTTATTATACCTTCTCTTAACAACGCAACCGAAAAAATTGAGTTATATAAAGAGATATCCAAGAAGTATCCCGAACTGACAGAGGGTGAACATTCACACCGAGACCCGCACATTTGGTTATCTGTCAAACGAATGATAACAGCCACTGCCGAAATCGAAAAGGCTGTATCAGAAATCATTCCCGAAAAGGCCGATAAATACCGCGAAAATGCAACTAAATACACCGAAAAACTCGAAAAAGCTAATGAGGAAATCACAAACCTTTTTGCCCATAAAAAAAATCGGCAATTTATTGCTTTTCATCCTGCCTTTGCCTATTTTGCCGATGAATATTCTCTCAAAATGTACGCATTAGAAGAGAGTGGCAAAGAAATCACCGCAAAAAGACTTGCGCAAATGATAGATTTTGCAAGAAAAGAAAACATAAAAGCAATATTTTACCAAACCGAAAATTCCGATAAAACTCCGAAAAGTTTTGCAAAAGAAATAGGCGGAAAAGCTTATAAATTAGACCCGCTTGCTTACGATTACCCCGAAAATATTATGGTTATGGCAGAAGCCATTGCAAAGGCGATGAAATAATGACAGTACTTAAAACCGAAAATTTATCCGTTTCTTACAATACAGTTGAAGCGATAAACGACATATCACTTGAAATTAAAAAAGGTGAATTTGTCGCAATAATTGGTCCTAACGGTGGCGGAAAAACCACACTTATGAAAACAATTTTGGGCTTTTTAAAACCTGTTGAGGGAAAAATTTTAATTGATAATTCACTTAAAATCACCTATATGCCCCAAATTTCCGAGGTTGACAAAGCTTTCCCTGTAAGCTGTATAGACGCGGTTTTAACCGCCTTTTCCAATAAGAGAATAAACCCTTTCAAAAGATATTCTAAAAAGGAATATGAATTAGCGTTGCAAGCTCTCGATGATGTAGGATTAAAGGATTTTGAAAAGCGTCAAATCGGCGAATTGTCAGGCGGAGAATTTGCAAGACTTTTGATAGCCCGAGCTGTTGCCCCTTCCCCAGATATAATAATTCTTGACGAGCCGACCGCAAATATAGACATAGCTTCAAGTGAAAAAATCTTTAATCTCATTTTAAAGCTTCATAAAAAAGGTAAAACAGTAATTGCGGTCACGCATGACCTTAATGCTGCAAGCAGTGCCACAAGAGTTATATGTATAAACCGAACAGTCAGATATAATAAAAAACCTGCCTCTACACAAGAACTAAACGAAATTTTATATTCAAAAAGCAGAGATATTTAAAAGGAATACAAAAATGTTTAACGATATTTTTAAATACGAATTTTTAACAAATGCACTTGTAGCTTCGCTTCTTTCAAGTATAATATGCGGAATAATCGGCGTAATTATAACCGAAAAAAAGCTTACTATGATGTGTGGCGGTATAGCTCATACAGCATACGGCGGAGTTGGTCTCGGTTACCTTTTGGGAATTGAACCTATTATAGGAGCAGCGGCTTTTTCGGTTTCCTCTGCCATAGCTATTGGAACCATAAAGCGCAAAACGAAAGCCAACGCCGATATTATTATTTCTCTTTTTTGGTCGCTTGGAATGGCTCTTGGCGTAATTTTCATTTCATTGATGGAGGGTTATCCGCCTGATATGAACGCTTATTTGTTCGGCAATATTCTATCGGTCACAAAATTGGATATTTATCTTATGCTTATTTTAGTAGGCATAACGTTTCTTTTTACATTAATGTTTTTCAATGACTTAAAGGCATATATGCTTGACAGTGAATTTGCATCGGTAGTCGGCATTAACACCGCTTTTTACGAATATGCAATACTAATTCTAACAGCTCTTAGTATTGTAGTAGTTATACGTGCCGTTGGTATAATACTCTGCATTGCGCTCTTTTCTGCTCCTTGTGCAACCGCTTCTCTTATCACTAAAAAATTAAGTCTCAGAATGTTAATTTCAAGCTTGCTTTCTGCAATATTTTGCATTTTTGGACTTTTTATATCTTATAATTTTACAATATCATCAGGTGCTGTAATAATATTTGTTGCAGCGGGTGTATATTTTATTGCGCTTACCGTTAAAAAAATATTTGCAAAAAATTAGGATGAGATTAATTCTCATCCTAATTTTTTAGTGGAACATTGTTTGTACACCGTCTACAAATTCTCCTACCGCTTTTACAAGCTTTGTAGAGCCCTTTGTGACATTCTTATGGTCGCTTAGCATTACCTTTCCCACAACTACCGCAGCAGCACCTGCCACCATTCCGGCACCCATTCCCTTTATAAACGACATTGCATTTTTAGCCATATTTAAAACCTTCCTTTCGGTTTTATTATTTGCCAAAAGAAAGGTTTTATAATTTTTGAATTTAATTTTTCATAACAACATCGTATATTATAGACTTTAAGTTATTTGCAGTATCAGGAAAAATTCTGTCTATTGTATATGTAGTGTTTCTCACATCAATATCAGGAAATAAAAATTACACGCAAACACCGTTTGTATAAACTGTAAATACCGCTTCATCTTTTTTGTAAAAATCAAGATACTGTTCATGTGTACAACCAGCGTAATAAAGACTTGAAATCTCGAGCTTTTTACCAAGGTTTTCGGCTATTTAATGTGCATACTCTATCGAATTGTTACCGAAGCTGTGACCTATCGCCAAAACAGTTAAGGTTTCATCCTCAGTTGCTGTTTGAACCTTGTCGCCTTCTTTTTTAATATCGCCTTTTTTCTTGCCACATCCGCAAACACTTAAAATAGTAATCAAAAGACATAAGACAACTGCTAAAAAACGTTTAAAATTCATAAAATTTGCCACCTTATTTTTCATGATTTTATATTACCACCATGAAACACAAATTTCAATAATTAAATTTTCTGTTATATTATAAAAAATACTTGCAAAATTCAGAAAATAATGATAAAATACTAAAAGTAAATGCGATGACAAAGAAAAGTAAGCAAAATCCATTCTTTAGAGAGCATCTGTCATAGGCTGAAAACAGATGTAGAATAAGGACTTGCCGAAGTTCCCTTTCGAGCAGCGGTGCTGAAAACTTAGTAGGTGCCGACGGGTAACACCGTTATATGTTTAAAGAGTGTTGGCTCTATATGAGACAAAATACGGGTGGTACCGCGGAGATTTTTTACAGCTTCGTCCCTTATTATGGGGCGGGCTTTATTTTTTTGTAAAGGAAGGATTTTTATGAAAGAAGCATTAAATGCAATAACGCTTGAAGCTAAAGAAGCAGTAGCTGCGGCTCAAAGCGAAGCAGAAATTGAAGCAGTAAGAGTAAAATATTTGGGTAAAAAAGGCGAACTTACCGCTATACTAAAACAGATGGGCAGTCTTTCCCCTGAGGAGCGCCCGAAAATGGGACAGCTTGTAAACGAAGCAAAATCTGAGGTAGAGGAACTAATTACCTCCAAAAAGAATGAGCTTCAGAAAAAAGCAGTTGAAGAGCAATTAAAGGCTGAAACTATTGATATCACAATGCCTGCAAAGGCAGTAAAAACAGGCAGACTTCATCCGCTTAATACCGTGCTTGACGATATGATTGATATTTTTCAGTCTATGGGCTTCGATGTTGTTGACGGTCCTGAGGTTGAAACCGACCACTACAACTTCGAATGCTTAAATGTTCCTAAGGACCATCCCGCACGTGATATGCAGGATACCTTCTACTTGGCAGAAAATCTATTGCTTAGAACTCAGACCTCTGCTGCACAGATTAGAACTATGGAAACCCGCAAGCCCCCTATCCGCGTTATCTGCCCTGGCCGTGTTTTCCGTGCCGATGAGGTTGACGCAACACACTCTCCCGTTTTTCATCAAATTGAAGGCTTGGTAGTAGATAAAGGCGTTACCATGTGCGACCTTAAAGGCGTTTTAGAGCAGTTTGCTCACGAAATTTACGGAAGTGACACAAAGGTTAAGTTCCGTCCTTCCTTCTTCCCCTTCACCGAGCCCTCGGTTGAGGTTGATGTAACTTGCAGCGAATGTGGCGGAAAGGGTTGCCGTGTATGTAAAGGTAGCGGTTGGATTGAAATTTTAGGCGCAGGTATGGTACATCCGAATGTACTTAAAAGTTGCGGAATTGACCCCGATGAATATTCCGGATTTGCCTTTGGTATAGGTCTTGACCGACTTACCACTACACGCTATAAAATAAGCGATATCCGTCTTTTATTCGAAAACGATAAGCGCTTTTTAGAGCAGTTTTAATATAAGGGGGGAATAAATTATGAAAATTTCACTTAACGCATTAAAATATTATGTTGATATAAATGTTCCCGTAGAGGAATTGTGCGATAAAATGGTTATGGCAGGCTTCGAGGTTGAAAGCATCGAAAAAGAGGGCGACAACCTTATAAACGTAGTTGCTGCCCGCATTGCCGAGGTAGTGCCTCATCCCGATAGCGACCATTTGCAGATTTGCCAAATGGATATAGGCAAGGACGAGCTTGTGCAAATTGTAACAGGTGCTCAGAATATAGCAAAAGGCGACATTGTTCCCGCCGCTTTAAACGATAGCTATCTGCCTTGCGGAGCACATATTGTAAACGGTAAGCTCCGTGGTGTTCCCTCTAACGGTATGCTCTGCTCAGGTGAGGAGCTTTGCCTTACCGAAGCTGATTATGAGGGTGCTTCGGTAAACGGTATTTTGATTTTAAAAGATGACGTTAAAATCGGTACTGATATGCGTGAGGTTTTAGGTCTTGATGATTATATTATCGACTTTAAGATTACCGCAAACCGTCCTGACTGCAACTGCTTTTTAGGTGTTGCCAAGGAAATCGGCGTAGTTCTCGGCACAAAATTCAAAATGCCCGAGCCAAACTTCAAAACAGTTGGCGGCGATATTAACGAGCATATAAGTGTAGAGGTTAAAAACTATGAGCTTTGCCCGCGTTATGTAGGCAGAGTTGTAAAGAATCTAAGAATAAAAGAATCTCCCGTTTGGATGCAAAAAGCACTCTTAGCTTCGGGTATGAGACCAATTAACAATATTGTTGATATTACAAACTTTGTTATGCTTGAAACGGGTCAGCCCATGCACGCATTTAATCTTGCTGACCTTGAAGATAAAAAGATTATAGTAAGAAACGCTGTTGAAGGCGAAACCATAACAACTCTTGACGGTAAGGATTACACTTTAACTCCCGATATGCTCGTAATTGCAGACGGCAATAAGCCCTCATGCCTTGCAGGTATTATGGGCGGTAAGGAAAGTGAGATTGAGGACGATACCAAGGATTTATTCTTGGAATCTGCAAAATTCAAGCGTGACAATGTTCGTCATACAAGCCGTGCTTTGGGTATCCGCACAGAAGCCAGTGGCAGATTTGAGCGCGGCACAGACATTATCAATGTGGAATATGCTTCAAACCGTGCTTTGGACCTTATATATGCACTTGATGCAGGTGACATTATTGAGGGTGTAATCGACTGCAACAACGGACTTCCCGAGGACAAGATTATTACCGTTACCACTGATAAAATTATGGAGCTTATCGGTGTTAGCGTTCCCGATGAAAAGATAGTTGAAATTCTGAATTCCTTATGCTTACCTACCACAATTAACGGAAACGAAATCACCTGCCGTATTCCCTCTATACGTGATGATATTGAGGGAAGAGCCGACCTTGCCGAGGAAGTTATGCGTATATATGGCTATGACCATATTGTAGGAACATCTATGCGCGGTAATGTTACACGCGGCCGCTTACTCCCCGAAAGAATTAAAACTAATAAAATCAAGAAGCTGTTAACAGGCGCTCAGTGTTTTGAAATTGCAACCTATTCATTTATCGCATCTAAGGCTATTGATACTTTGCTTTTAGATGAAAATGATGAAAGACGCAAACAGATTAAAATCATCAACCCATTGGGTGACGAATATTCAACTATGCGAACACAGCTTACCACAAGTATGCTGACCGTTCTTGCAACAAATATTAATAAGAAAATTCCAAGCGGTAGATTTTTTGAAATCAGCAAACGTTTTGTAGCAAAACAGTTACCTCTTACCGAACAACCGGATGAATTACCCACAATGAGCATCGGTATTTACGGTAAGGATGAGGATTTCTTTACCTTAAAGGGTATTATTGAAGCTATCTGCTCTGTTATGGGCGCGCATACCCAGTATGAGAGAAGCACTGAACCTTATTTACACCCCGGCAGACAGGCTTTAGTTAAAGCTAACAATAAGGAGTTCTGTACATTCGGTGAGTTACATCCTACTGTTGCAGAAAGCTACGGCATAGAAGAAAAGGTTTATATTGCAGAAATTAAGCTTGATATTCTGCTTGCTATTGAAAAACGCAAGACCACCTATAAACCGCTTCCGAAGTTCCCCGCCGTTGAGCGCGATTTTGCAATGTTAGTTGATGCCGACTGTCCTGTTGGCAATATTGAAAAAGCCATATCATCAGGTGCAGGCAGACTGCTTGAAAAAATTGAGTTGTTTGATATTTATCAGGGTGCTCAAATTCCCGAGGGCAAGAAGAGTGTTGCTTATAGCGTGTTCCTGCGCTCAGCAGACCATACCCTTACAGATACCGAAATTGACGATGTAAATTCAAAGATTATTAAAAAGCTTGAAGCAATCGGCGCGTCACTTCGAAAATAATACTTGAATTTTTTGTAATTTCAGTATACAATAATAATATACTAACTAAAAACAAAGAGGTGTTATTAATGAATGACAGAACGATGACCTTTTCAATAGGTGACCAAACCGAACAGGAAATCAGAAATATTTTGGTTACGGTGTATGATGCACTTAAAGAAAAAGGATATAACCCAATAAATCAAATCGTCGGCTACATTTTATCTGAGGACCCAACCTACATCACAACCCATAATAACGCCCGCAATTTGATAAGACGAATTGACCGAGATACATTACTTCAGTCATTAGTTAAATATTACTTAACCGCATAAATTTTAAGAAGCCAAGGTAAAAACCTTGGCTTTATTTTTTTATACTACTTATTTTTGTGTTGCAGGAATAATTCACTCTCATTTTGCATAAAAAAGTATAAATTGCTACTCTTATTGCATAAAAATCTTTTAAGTCGTTAAAAATATTTTTGGGAGTGATTTTATGGAAAAAAAGCAAAGAACTCTGCTTTACAGTATAGTTATAATCTGTACAGTATGCCTGAGTGCAATAATAATAGCACTAAGTTTTGCGGTTAAAACAAAAAAACAGAACCCAACAAAGTGGGTTCTTTACTCATACGGAAATAATGTAGCTCTGTATAAAGGCGACGAAATTGTCGAAGTTTACGGAACCATTACAATAGATAACTTGCCTATAACCGACCGACGACGCCTTGAAGCAGGAATAGTTTTCCCCACAAAGGAAGAAGCACTCTTAGCTATTGAAGATTACGACGGATAAATATCGTTTAATAATTAAATTCCCCTTTTGAAAGAATGTAAAAAAACAGAAAATAAAACAAAAATTTCCTATAATATTTCTTTCGCAACTTCAAATGATAATATTGCAAACGCAAAAATATTTAAGGAGAAAATCACAATGGCTAAGAATGTAGTACCTGAGGCAAAAGATGCTCTCAACCGTTTTAAGATGGAAGCTGCTAACGAGGTTGGTGTACCCCACCCATCTTAAAACGGTTGAGTTTTATTACATATTTATTAAATTTTGTTGATTTCGTTCATTTCACCCACGAACTTGTAAAATATCCGTATCCCTTGCTGAAACTCGGAGTTTCTGTGACTTGCTTTAACCTTACCCTCGGGCAGAATTTTAGGACCAACCTCAATTCTGTCAACGAATGTGAGCAAGGTATCACGGTCAAGCGTTTCGATATGGGTATGCTGTCTTGTGAGTTCAAAGAACATTTTGTAATTATCGCTTTTGCTGGTTCTCTCTGCATCCTCACTAAGCTCTAAAAGTTCCTTTTTGATTGCAACCGATTCCTTTTGCAAATCATCAACCATTGAGCTTAATCGATCATCATCGAGTTTCCCCTCTGCATTGTCTACATAAAGTTTAGGAATAATCTTATCGATAATACCAAGTCTGCCCTGGATCTTTTCACGGCGGACTTTTCGCATCTTAACCGCCTTGTCGGAATTCTCCTCTTGCATAATGTGCTCTACAATTACATTTATCTCTTCATCTGTCAGAGAAATCAAGGAGTTCAAATCTTCCGTTATAAGCTCTATAAGGTCAGCATAGCGAATTCTTGTGCCTTTACAGGGTTCATTGATATCCTTGCGTTTGTTAATACAGGAAAGATACCAATACTTTTCACGCTCACCCTTGTAAACCGTTCCGCAAGAACACAGTGCGTGCCCGCAAAGTGCACAGTATGCAACACCAGAAAAAATGCTCTTTCGCACGTGGTCATACTTCTGAAAATTTCGAGTGCCCTTACCCATATTATCGTGAGCTTTTTGAAAGATTTCTTCACTTATTAATGCTTCATGAGTATTCTCGGTTACCGCCCATCTTTCTTGTGGGATAGCAACCTTCTTTTTCGACTTTGCACTTGCTTTTTTGGTTTTACCGAGAACTGTATGACCGAGGTAAACTTCGTTCTTTAATATACGTTTAACCGTTGTATAATTCCAAAGGTCTGAAGCTCTGGCCGCACCCTCTTCGCTGAATTCATCTCGATATAGCACACGATATTTAAGCGGTGGAATAACGCCATCATTATTCAAATCCTGCGCTATTTTTCTTGATGAATCACCGTTTGCGGCAGCATTAAAAATTCTCTGCACAACAGGTGCAGTAACTTCATCGGGTACAAGTTGATTT
The DNA here is from genome assembly GCA_045634455.1 of Acutalibacteraceae bacterium. Classification (GTDB taxonomy): domain Bacteria; phylum Bacillota; class Clostridia; order Oscillospirales; family Acutalibacteraceae; genus UBA737. The sequence goes on along the minus strand of JAZRAI010000002.1, from coordinate 729 downwards.
TTATTGCGGTTCGCCTTTTTATATCCATAAGGCGGACAAGCGCAATACAAACCGTCTTGACGTTTAGTTCTAAGAACGTCCTTAACCTTTCGTGAACCGTCACGCAGATAAACCTCGTTCATAGCAAACTGGAAAGGTGCCATCACGTTATCATCTTCACTGTCAAAATTGTCAGCAATTGCGATGTAACGGACATCGTGCTCAGGAAAAAACTGCTCGGCATAATAACTCGACTCTCGCATATCACGGCCAAGACGGGATAGATCTTTGGTAATTACCGTATTAGCTAATCCCCTATCAAGTTCACGCATCATTTCCTGAAAACCCGGTCGGTCAAAGTTACCGCCCGAATAACCGTCATCCACAAACTCACGAACAAGATTGATACCATTTTGCTCGCAATATTTGGTCACGATCATACGTTGGTTTGTAATACTTGATGATTCACTTTTCTGTGCTTCTTCTCGGGACAACCTAAAATAAGCAAAAGCAATTTTATTTTGTTCGACTCTCATAGTCCCTCCTTCGACTGAATCGAACCACTAAAATTATTATACATTATTGTGCCGTTTCTTTCAAGTGACGGCACATTATTTTTTATATCTTTCACACGCTGTTCAATTAACATAGCGGTGGTTTTATTCTCTGCAAAAACTCTGCTGATAATATATCTTGTATTTTCAATATCTTTATAATCCTTCACTTAAACTCCTCCTTTCACTATTCTTG
>JAZRAI010000001.1:0-10583 GCA_045634455.1 Acutalibacteraceae bacterium | reverse complement strand
TCATTGTAATAAACATAAGGAGAATATTGGAAACACCAATCACTGTTGTTTATTGTGATTGGAATAATTCTGTGGTTTTGACGTGCTGGAAAATCAATTCTGCCCGAATATCCTTCACATTCGCGGCAAAGCTGACATTTTGGGTAGCCTGATTGCTTTGCGGTCTTTGCAGCAGCTATTGCCTTTGGGTCTTTTTCGGGTTTTGAAAGATTTATTGTAATATCAATATCGCCGTATTCGGTTGCAGTTACCCATTTCATATCCTTTTTAATGCGGTAACGTCTTATGTAGTCACTGTCACAACTAAGCTTGTAAAAATAATCGGTGGCTTCTTTTGGGGATACTTCGTAAAGTTTGTAAAATTTATCTGTAACCTCAGAAGGACGGGGCATAAGCGCAGACATAAGCTTTGTATCGAATAAATCGCGGTGAGTAATTGTATCCTCAATAAGCCCGCTTTCTACTGCAAAATCAAGTAATTCCTGCAAAGTTTCTTCTAAATTCACATCAGAAAAGCTTTCCTCACAGCAAAAGTCTGTTATGTTCAAAATTTCAAGAATTCTGTTTGTTGCATATATTTCATCACGCTTTGTAATAAGGCCCGTTTGAAGGCCGTAATCAACTAATTTTTTAATGCTTCTGTTAATCATAGAGAGCGCCTCTTTTCGACAAATTTTTACATCAAAACATTATACAACAATCGTTAACTTTATGTCAATATATTTTATTATATATATTATAAAATATTTTAAAATAATAGTACGTAAAGACTTGAAAAAGATTATGGTTTATGATAAAATGTATTAATCATGTATAAAGGAGATTTTATCTTGCAAAACATAGCTGATGTTAATTCTCAGTATTTGGAGCAATTTAAATATATAACAGCGTTAAGGGACAAGCTTTTGAGTTATTATGGTTACTCTCCCAAAGCCACAGTTGTAACCTTTGGTTGCCAGCAGAATGTAAGCGATTCGGAAAAGTTAAAGGGTATGCTTGTATCTGCGGGTTACATTTTAACGGATGACGAAACCGAGACTGATTTTATAATTTTTAACACCTGTGCAGTTCGCGGTCACGCAGAGGATAGGGTTTATGGTAATATCGGTAAGGTCAAGGCTTTAAAAAAGGCTAATCCAAAGCTGATTGCCGCCGTTTGCGGTTGCATGGCTCAACAGGAAATTGTTGCTGAAAAGATTAAAAAAAGCTATCCGTATATTGATTTGGTTATGGGTACTCAGGTTTTTCATCGCTTGCCCGAATTTATTTATAAACGAATTAATGGCTCTAAGCGTATATTTGAAAGAACACTTCAAAATGAGCCTATTGTTGAGGATATTCCCATTTCTCGTGACGGCAAGTATAAAGGCTGGCTTCCGATAATGTATGGTTGCAATAACTTCTGTACTTATTGTATTGTACCTTATGTCAGGGGTAGAGAACGCTCCCGTGATCCGTATAAGATTTTGGAAGAAGCAAAAGCTATGGTTAAGGCAGGGTATAAGGATATTACCCTCCTTGGTCAAAATGTTAATTCTTACGGTAAGGGTGAAGCTCACGGAATTAATTTTGCAAAGCTTCTTCGTATGATTAATGATATCGAGGGCGACTTTGTTATAAGGTTTATGACATCTCACCCAAAGGACTGCACAATAGAGTTGCTTGATACTATTAAGGATTGCAAAAAAATCAGCCGTCATCTGCATTTGCCATTCCAAAGCGGCAGCAGCAGAATTCTAAAATTAATGAACAGGTATTATGACCGTGGGGGATATTTATCTCTTATAAAAGCGGCAAAAGAGAGAATACCTGATGTTAGCCTTACAAGTGATATTATTGTTGGCTTTCCCGGTGAAACTTATGAGGACTTTGCAGAGACATTAAGCCTTGTTAAAGAGGTTCAGTTTTCGTCACTCTTCACATTTATTTATTCTCCCAGAAACGGCACTCCCGCCGAAAAGCTTCCTGACCCTGTTTCCCGCGAGGAAAAAGGAAAATGGTTTGACGAGCTTTTACTTCTTCAAGAAGAAATTGCCGAAAAGAATATTAAAAACACTATCGGCAAAGAATTCAGGGTTTTGTGCGAGGCTAAGGCTGATACCGAAGGTTATTTAATCGGTCGTACAAATGGTACTGTTTCAGTTATTTTTAAAGCGGATGATTCCTTGCTCGGTCAATTTGCCGATGTGAGGATTGATTCATACAACGGCTCCTATATGGGAACTAAAATTTAATTTAAAGAGGTATTTAAAATGGATGCAATTAAAAGTGTTAGAGAATTAGGAAAAGCAATTCAGGCTGACGAGCGTTTTGTTCGCTATGCAAAGGCAAGACTTGCTAATGATAACGATGCAGAGCTTCAGGCTGCTATCGGTGAATTTAACATTGTTCGTATGGAACTTGAAAATGCAGTTTCTGCAGATAATAAGGATGACAAAAAGATTGAGGAATTAAATCAAAAGCTTCGCGATGTATACGGCAAGATTATGTCTTCACCTGCTATGGTTGAGTATAACACCGCAAAGGCTGAACTGGATTCACTTGTAAACGAAATTAATACTGTAATTTCAAAAACTCTTGACGGTGAGGACCCTGAGACCTGCGATACAGTAGCTTGCACAGGTTCTTGCGCTACTTGTGGCGGATGTCACTAATTAATTGATTATTTTGAAAGGGGTGGTTTTTTGGCACTCTCACCTATGATGCAACAATATTTGGATATCAAGTCTCAAAACGAGGATAGCTTGCTTTTTTTCAGAGTGGGCGATTTTTACGAGATGTTTTTCGAGGATGCAAAAACCGCCTCCAGTGAGCTTGATATAGTTCTTACGGGTAAAGACTGCGGATTAGAGGAAAGAGCACCTATGTGTGGCGTTCCTTATCACGCTTGCGAAGCTTACATTGCCCGTCTTGTTGAAAAAGGCTATAAGGTTTCAATTTGCGAGCAAACCGAAAATCCTGCACTTGCTAAGGGACTTGTAAAGCGAGAAATTATAAGGGTTGTAACGCCTGGCACTGTAATTGAGGACAGTATGCTTGACGAGGGAAAAAATAATTACCTTGCCACAGTAGCTTATACAAAAGACGGTGCGGGACTTTGTTTTTGTGACGCTTCAACCGGTGAATGTTTAGCAACCTTTATACCGTCAACAAAAACAGAAGCTAAAATTGTTGAGGAAATTTCACGTTTTAAACCGCGCGAAATTTTGATAACAGAGAAAAATTATAATAAGCTTATTTCTTTACAGCGTCTTATTGATAATGGCCTTGATTGCCTTGTAACAACACGCAGTGAAGAAAACTTTTTACCCGAAAATACAGAAAACAGAATTCTTTCTCATTTTTCTGTATTAAGTACCGAAAATTTAGGTATAGAGCAAGGCTCTCCCACAGCTGCCGCTTTGGGCGTTACACTTGACTATATTTATGAAACCGGAATTACAGGCAAGACTTCTGTAAACAAGGTTGAAATTTATTCCGACAGTCAGTATATGCGTCTTGATATGACTGCGGTCAGAAATCTTGAAATTGCAGAGACTATGCGAACAAAATCCAAAAAAGGTTCGCTATTATGGGTTCTTGATAAGACAAAAACGCCTATGGGTAAACGTCTTATCCGTTCATGGCTTTTAAATCCGCTTACCAATATCACTCAAATTACTCACCGCCAAAATGCTGTTGAGGAATTGGTTTCCGATACAGTATTACGCGGAGAACTTGCAGAAGCACTTTCGGGTATTCGTGATATTGAACGTATAATGACTAAGGTGGTTTACGGCTCTGCTACGGCTCGTGATTTAAATGCTATTGCCGCAACTGCCGAGCGTTTTCCGCCGATTAAGGCATTACTTACAAATGTTTCTTGTAAAGCTTTAAAGGAAATATATGTTTCAATTGATACTCTTGAGGATATTTCGTCCCTTATAAGAAATGCCATTGCCGAGGACCCACCGCTTACTGTAAAAGAGGGCGGAATTATTAAAAAAGGCTATAATACCGAGCTTGACGTTTTAAGAGACGATATGACTGACGGTACTAATTTCTTAACCGATATTGAGTACCGAGAAAGAGAACGTACCGGCATTAAAAATCTTAAAGTTAAATACAATAAGGTTTTTGGTTATTATATCGAGGTTACAAATTCTTTTCTTGATAAAGTACCTGAGGATTATATAAGAAAGCAAACACTAACAGGTGCCGAGCGCTTTATTACTGAGGAATTAAAGGAACTCGAAAAGCGTATGCTTACTGCCAAAGACCGTTCTTTCCAACTTGAATATGAGTTGTTTAACGCAATCAGGCAAAAAACTGCGGACGAGCTTGTTCGTTTCCAAAAAACTGCCGCTGCTATTTCGTCACTTGATGTTCTTTGCTCTTTTGCAAGTGTTTCGGCTACCGAGCGCTTTTGCCGACCGCTTATCAATAATAGCGGTAATATCAGGATTAAAAATGGTAGACATCCGGTAGTAGAACAGGTGATTAAAACTCCGTTTGTTGCAAATGATACCTTCCTTAATATGCAGGATGAACGTTGTGCAGTGATTACAGGTCCAAATATGGCGGGTAAATCCACATATATGCGTCAGGTTGCAATTATCACCTTGCTTGCTCAAACGGGATGTTTCGTTCCTGCTGAATCCTGCGAAATCGGAATAGTTGATGCAATTTTCACACGTGTCGGTGCGTCGGACGATTTGGCATCGGGACAGTCAACCTTTATGGTTGAAATGAGCGAGGTTGCCGATATTCTTAAAAACGCAACTAAGCATAGTTTGTTAATTCTTGATGAAATCGGTAGAGGTACTTCTACTTTTGACGGTATGTCAATAGCAAGAGCTGTGCTTGAATTTGTAGTAGATAAAAAGAAGCTTGGTGCTAAAACCCCTTTTGCTACTCATTACCACGAGCTTACCGAAATGGAAAATGAGCTAACAGGTGTTAAGAACTATAATGTTCTTGTTAAGAAAAGGGGAGACGATATTACCTTCTTGCGCCGAATTGTCCGTGGCGGTGCTGATGATAGCTACGGTATTGAGGTTGCAAAATTAGGCGGTATACCCGTATCGGTTATTGAGCGTGCAAAGGAAATATTAAAGAAAACCGAGACAGAGGGTATTGTTACATATAAAACCGCACAAAATCCTGATTTACAGCTTCCGCTTGATATGATGTCTGCAAAAGAGATTATGTCGGAACTTCAGGCTATTGATGTTAACACATTGACTCCTATTGAGTCAATGCAAATACTTTTCGATATTGCTAACAAAGCAAAATCTATTTAATTTTAATTTAGAATGTGAGGTGCAAAAATGCCTAAAATTACAGTGTTGCCCAATAATGTGGCTGAGCTTATCGCCGCAGGTGAGGTGGTTGAACGCCCTGCTTCCGTAATAAAAGAATTAGTTGAAAATTCAATTGATGCAGGGGCTACTGCCATTACTGTTGAAATTAATCGCGGCGGTATTTCCTATATGCGCGTTACCGATAACGGATGTGGTATAGCATTTTCAGATGTTCCAACGGCATTTTTGCGTCATGCCACAAGTAAAATTACTAACGCTTCCGATCTTGATGCTATCGGCACATTAGGTTTCCGCGGTGAAGCCTTAGCGGCAGTTTCCTCGGTTTCACGCGTGGAAATGCTGACCGCTACAAAAGATGCTGATTTCGGCACTCACTATGTAATTGAGGGCGGTGCGGAAAAAATATATGAGGAATCGGGTTGTCCTGTTGGTACTACAATAATAATCCGCGATATTTTTTACAATACACCGGCTCGAATGAAGTTTCTTAAAAAGGATGTTTCTGAGGCGAATGCAGTTTCTGCCGTTGTTGACAGAATTGCTCTCTCTCATCCTGAAATTTCCTTCAAGCTTATTCGCGACGGTAAGGTAACACTTTCTACCGCGGGCGACGGAAATGTTAAGGGTACAGTATATTCTGTTTTAGGCAGAGAACTTACATCAACCTTAATTGAGGTAAATTCTGTCGATAAAGGTTTAGTTACCGTTTCGGGCCTTATTTCAAAGCCGGTTTCTGCTAAGCCCACAAGAAATAGTCAATACACATTTTTAAATGGTAGACTTGTGCGTTCGGGTACGGTTGTTGCCGCTTGTGAACAAGCTTATAAAAATACTACAATGGTAGGTAAATTTCCGGCATTTGTTCTTTATCTTACTGTTCCGCTTGATACGGTTGATGTTAACGTGCATCCCGCTAAAACAGAGGTTCGTTTTTCGGATGAAAAGGTGATTTTTGAGGCAGTATATGTTGCTGTTAAAAATGCCCTTTTTGCCCGTGATACACGACCTGAAATTAAGATAGCAAACAAACCCTTTAATCCTTTTGAAAACGCTGTAAAGACTGAATTTAAGCAAGAACCGATTGCAGAAAAGACAATAGCTGAAAAAATTTACAATTCTAAACCTATTGTAAATACTTTTGAAAATAAGTCGGTTTTGCGTGATAACAAACCTTTTGATTTCACTAAAAATTATTCTGTTGTAGCTCCTGACGGTAGCGAAACTAAACCTGTTATTAATGAGAAAGCTATAATCGAAACACCGATTATTGAACCACAAAAAACTCAAGTTGTTTTCGAAAAAGTAATCGATGAGGCTCCGATAATTAAAGTAATCGGTCAGGTTTTTGATACATATATCGTAGCAGAAATGGGCGAGAGCGTTTATCTTATAGATAAGCACGCGGCTCATGAACGCATTTTGTTTAATTCTTTAAAAGACAGTGTTGAGATTTCTGTTCAACAACTTTTAACTCCGATTTCGGTTACATTAAATCCAAATGAATATGATGCTATTATAAATAACACCGACCTGCTTTTAAATAGTGGCTTTGAAATTGATGATTTTGGAAATTCCTCTGTAATAGTAAGGGCTATACCGTCCTTTTTAACTGATGAGGATGTAAATTCGGTTGTTTCTGAAATAGCTGAGGGAATTATGAAATCAGGAAGCATCACAACACAACGTCAAGATGACCTGTTTCATACTGTTGCCTGTAAGGCAGCAATTAAGGCGGGTAGTAAAACAACACTTCTTGAAATGCAGAGCTTAGCCGAAAAGGTGCTAAATAATCACGATGTAATGTATTGTCCGCATGGCAGACCCGTAGCTTTTGAAATTAAAAAGCGTGAGCTTGAGAAACAGTTTGGTAGAATACAATGAGCAAGATAAAAACAATATTTATTGTAGGACCTACCGCTTCGGGTAAGACAAGCCTTTCTATTGAATTGGCAAAAAAATTAAACGGTGAAATAATTTCTGCCGATTCAATGCAGATTTATAAAGGAATACATATTGCTTCTGCCGCACCTGATATTGCCGAAATGCAGGGTGTTAAACATCATTTGCTCGAATTTCTTGATACCGATGTGCAGTTTTCTGTTGCAGACTATGTAAAGCTTGCACGTCAAAAAATAAAGGAAATTGCAAATTTCTCAAAAGTACCTATTGTGGTTGGAGGTACAGGTCTTTATATTAATTCTTTGCTCGATAATACTGAGTTTATCGAAGCAGATAATGACTATTCTTTAAGAGAAAAGTTAGAGGCAGAATTTTCGGAATTAGGCGCCGACGCAATGCTTGAAAAGCTAAGTAAAATTGACAGCGATGCCGCCTCAAAGCTACACAGAAACGATAAGAAAAGAATTATTCGCGCGCTTGAAGTTTATTATCTTACGGGTAATACTAAAAGTTATCAGAATGAAAATTCTCATAATAGTGATGGTTTTATAGACCCGTTAGTTATTGGAATTACCTATTCTGACCGCGAAAAGCTTTATGAGAGAATCAATTCGCGTGTTGATATTATGATTAATAACGGGCTTTTGGTAGAGGCTAATAAAACCTTTCAAAAGGCAAATAATAAAGGCGGTTTTCAAGCAATAGGTCACAAAGAATTGTTTCCCTATTTTAATGGCGAATGTGATTTGCCCGTTGCTGTCGAAAACCTTAAAATGCAGACAAGACGTTATGCCAAGCGTCAATTAACTTGGTTTAGACGTGATGAGAGAATAAATTGGTTTTATCCTGATTTAGAACCTCAATTTTTAGATAAAGCACTTAATTTAGCAATAAATTTTTTGAAGGAGGAATAAGGCGTGAAGACTTCGGTAGTATTGAGAATTCTAATTATCGTTTTTGCATTGATATTCCTGTCACACCATTTAATTTCAGGCGTGTATAATCCAATTAAAACCGAAACTGCCATTTACGATACAGTAACTGACGGACTCAATATTACAGGTCTTATAATCAGAAATGAAACCCTTGTTTCTGCTGAAAAGGACGGCGTTTTGCATTTTCTTGTAAACGATGGCGGCAGAGTGGCAAAAGGCGGAGTTATTGCAAATATTTATAAGTCTGAGGACTCCTCAATAACTCTAACTGAAATCGATACTCTTAAAGCAAAAATTGCCGATATCAAAGATATTTTAAGCTATAATGATATGGATGCAGTCAACCTTGATGTGATATCTGCCAAGGTTGATACTAAAATTAATGAGTTGATTTTATCAACTGCGGATTCTAATTTTGACGGTGTTAAATCATCTGCTGAGGGACTTTTGTCTGCACTTAACAGAAAGCAGGCAGCTCTTGGTGTAAATATTGATTTTTCTGCTCAGTTAGATGATTTGAATGCACAACTTGAAAAATTATCTGATAAATTGCCTGAACCTATGGGTGATATTTCGGCATCTAAATCGGGCTATTTTGTTTCTAAAACAGATGGTTACGAAAAGGTGTTTACCGATATCGAATTAGAAAATCTTACTTACGAATTTTTAAGTAAGGCAAAGCCACAGAATAATGAAAGCAATGTTATAGGTAAAATTGTTTCTGATTACGAATGGTATATTGTGGCAGAGGTTGATATTAACGATTCTCTGAGCTTTAAAGAGGGTGAAGCACTAACCATTGAAACCGCCATTAAAACTTCACCTGAATTGCCTGTAACGGTTAAAAAGATTAATATTTCTAATTCCTCCTCAACAAAGGCGGTTATAATTTTTTCCTGCAACCAAATGAGCAGCGAATTGGCTACTATGAGAAGCGGTCCTATGACGGTTATTAAAAAACAGTATAGCGGTCTTAAAATTCCAAGAAAGTCCTTACGCGTTGTAGATGCTAAAAGAGGAGTTTATGTAAAAAACGGTATGCAGCTTGAATTTATTCCGATTAATATTGTTTTTAAAACCGAAAATTATATTATCTGTGAAAAAATCTCTGAAAATGAGCAAGGCTTAAAACTTTACGATGAGGTTGTTGTGAAAGGGAAAAATCTATATGACGGAAAAATTATCTCATGAGGAATTTGACAGTAACTATTTAGTCGTGTTGTCAAGACTTGATAATTCACTTGAAAAAATTAATAAATCACGTAAGGATGTAATTTTACTTGCTGCCACCAAAACGGTTGATAGCGATACTATAAATTATGCAATAAGCAAAGGTATTTCTTATATCGGAGAGAATAAGGTGCAGGAGCTTTTGTCTAAGTATTCTGATTTATCAGCGGTAAAACAACATTTTATCGGTCACCTTCAAACAAATAAGGTTAAGGATATTATCGATAAGGTTGAAATGATTGAATCGGTACATTCTGTGAAACTCGCACGCGAAATTTCAAAGCAGGCAGTAAAGCTTGGCATTACAATGGATATTTTGCTTGAAGTTAATATTGGTGAAGAAGACTCGAAAAGCGGTTTTATCGCAGAGGATTTAATCGAAAATTTAAAAGAAATTGCTCTTTTGCCTAACATTAAAATTAAAGGCTTGATGGCAATTCCGCCAATTTGTGAAAAAAGCGAGGATAATCGCCCTTATTTTCAAAAAATGTACAAACTATTTGTTGACATAAGGGATAAAAAAATAGATAATAGTAGTATGGAGTTTCTTTCTATGGGAATGTCGGACGATTTTGATATTGCCGTTGAAGAAGGGGCTAATATAATTCGTTTGGGTACTGCGCTTTTCGGTAAGCGCATATACAATAAATAAATTTTTTAAAAGGAGCTATAAAAATGGGAGTTTTTGAAAAAATCAAAAATATTCTTGTTATTCCGGACGAGGATGATTACGAGTCCGAGGCAGAGGAGATAGTAGAAAAGGAAGCTAAAAAGCGCGAAGCAGCACCCGTTAAGCGTGAGTCTGCACCACGTGTTGTAGGTGGCAAGTCTAAAACTGTTCCTTACAGTCAGAATCAGATGCAGGTTGTACTTGTTAAGCCTGAAAGATATGATGATGTAACTGCTATTGCTGACCATTTAAACGACAAAAAGACAGTTGTATTAAACCTTGAAACTGCCGACCGCGATTTATCTCGCAGAATTGTTGACTTTTTAAGTGGTGCTACATACGCTAATCATGGAAATATGCGTAAAATTTCAAAGGGTACATTTCTTATCGTTCCCGACGGTGTTGATATGATGGGCGAATTAATGCTCGATGAATTTGACGAGAACAGAATGTATTTCTAATGGATTTCGGTCTTTTAACCGCAAGAATTTCTGATACGGCAGATTTAGCTTATAAGACAGATAATTTTAAATTTTTTGGTTTTTT